>CAYJGL010000038.1:0-13605 GCA_964369695.1 uncultured Clostridium sp. | reverse complement strand
CTATTGGCCTTCCTTATAGCATCTTCTTCTTCCTGTGATAACGTATACGTAGACTTACCATTAACAACAGGTTTAGAATAAATATTAGACATTTCTCTAGAATAAATACCATTTAAAACAATACCATTATTCTTATCATCTAATAAAGCAAGCGCAAAACTAAGATCACTGCCAGTATCTTTAAACGCACTATATCTAACTAATCCAACTTTTTGAATAGAGTTTTTCATTTTTTCTTCTATGTTATTAATATTAGAAGAAATTTCTAAATTCTTTTTTTCTACACGTTCTACAACATGCATAAAAGTTTGTAAATCCTCTTGGATATTTTCTCCATTACCTATTTTTTTCATAAATTTAGTATATTTCCTATTAATCGAAAATAGTTTAAAACATAGAATCAGAAAAATAATAAATAATATTACCATTCCAATTGCAACAAATATTAAAAATTCATCTGTTTTTAAAAATTCTAATATATCTTCCATTTACACTCACCTTAATTTAAATTTTAATTAATAAGCCCAATGATTCTTTCTAAATCGTCATTAGAAGCATATTCAATAATTATTTTACCACGTTTTTTTCCAGCATCAATTTTAACTTTAGAACCAAAATACCCTTGAAGATTACTTTCTATACTTTTATATAATATATGATTTCTAGTAAACTCTTCTTTAGACTGCTTATTATTAATTTTAGCTTTTTTCTCTATATCTCTAACAGTTCCACCTCTTTCAATCATTTGAACAGCTGTCAAATATTGTTTTTCTGGATCTGTAATTGTTAACAATGCTTTACACTGTCCATCAGAAAGTTTACCCTCTTTTGCCATTTCTAAAACACGTGGTTCTAAATTAACTGTTCTTATCCAGTTAGCAATCGTACTTCTTCCTTTTCCTAATTTTTTAGCTACTTCTTCTTGACTCATATTATAGTTTTGCATTAATGTCTTAATCCCTATAGCTTTTTCATAAGGATTTAAATCTTCCCTTTGCATATTTTCTATTAAAGAAATTTCTGAATTTATTTTTTCGTCATCTTCCCTAATAATTGCTGGTATCTCTTTTAATCCTGCTAATTTAGATGCTCTCCATCTTCTCTCTCCCGCTATTATAGAATAATAGTTATCTTTCTTTGTAACAACAATAGGTTGTATTAATCCATATTCTTTAATCGATTCTGATAACTCTTCTAAAGCTTCTTGTTCAAATCTTTTTCTTGGTTGATCTCTATTTGGTTCAACCTCATTTATTGATAAATTTTTTAAAATATCATCATCTTGTAATTCTTCTTCTTTTGGAGTAGGTGCAAAAAGTGCATCCAATCCTTTTCCTAAACCAGTCATCTTTGCCATTATATATTCCACCTTCCTTAGTTATTTTCTTTTTCTTTCTCTTTCTCTTTTTTCTCTGCATTGTTTATTTTTATAAATTCTTTTGCAAATTTAATATAACTTTTAGCTCCTTTAGATTTAGGATCATATTCAGTTATAGGCATACCATAGCTTGGTGCTTCACTAAGCCTTACATTTCTTGGTATCACTGTCTTATATACTTTATTTTCAAAATACTTTTTAACTTCTTTTACTACTTGATTAGATAAATTTGTCCTAATATCATACATTGTAAGAAGTGCTCCTTCAATAACAATATCCTTATTTAAATGTTTTTTTACTAATTCAATTGTATTAATTAACTGACCTAAACCTTCTAATGCGAAATATTCACATTGTACAGGTATTAAAACAGAGTCAGATGCTGTAAAAGCATTTAAAGTTGTAAGCCCTAAAGAAGGCGGACAGTCTATTAATATATAATCAAAGATTTCTTTTACTTCTTTTAATTTTTCTTTTAATCTTTGCTCTCTTGACATCATAGATACAAGTTCAACTTCTGCTCCTGCTAAATTTATATTAGATGGACAGATAATTAAATTGTTTATAACTGTCTTTTTTACTATATCTTTTAATTCAGTGTCATTTACAAGTAAATCATATGTAGAAAATTCTCCTTCTTTCTCAACACCCAATCCACTTGTAGCATTTCCTTGCGGATCCGCATCAATTAATAATACTTTTTTTCCATTTTTAGCTAATATTGTAGCTAAATTTACTGTTGTTGTAGTTTTTCCTACTCCACCTTTTTGGTTTGCGACTGATATTACTTTACTCAATTTATTGCCTCCATTTAAAGTAAATAGTTTTAGTTAAGTTTACATAACTTTATTTATTCTTTTACTTTTTATCTTTTTTGTATATTATTTTTTACTTTCTAATAATATATAAATAAATAAAAAAAGTCAATAAAAATTATCAATTTTCATAAACTTTTTTTATATTAATATTTAATTTTTTTCACATATAACATTTTATAATATTATAGGCTCTTTTGCTGGTATTCCAGGTCTTCTCGGGTATCTACTATGTGTTGATTTTTCTTTTTTAATAAGTATTAAATTTCTTTTTATATCACTATTTGGTAAGATATATTCTTTACTTCCAATAATTGTTCCACCAAATAGTTTTATAGCTGTTTTAGCTTGATTCAATTCATCAGTTATTTCAGAACCTTTCATACTTATATCCATTCCACCAATCTTTACAAATGGTATTAAATATTCAGATAATGTGCTTAAATTAGCTACTGCTCTTGATATTGCAATATCAAATTTTTCTCTATATAACTTATTTTTACCTGCTTCTTCTGCTCTACCATGAATTGTACTTATATTCTCTAATTCTAATACATCTATAACTTCTGTCAAAAACTTAATTCTTTTATTAAGCGAATCTAATAAAACTACAGTTATATCATCTCTCAATATTTTAAGTGGTATACCAGGAAAACCTGCACCTGTACCAACATCAATTAACGAACTACCTTCTTTTATTTCTTTAGAAATAATTATTGAATCTATAAAATGTTTTAAAATTATCTCTTCTGGCTCTACTATTGCTGTTAAATTTATTTTTTTATTCCATTCTATTAATATATTCATATAATCATAAAACTGTTTTAATTGTTTTTCATTTAAAATAATTTCAATTTCTTTTAAATAATATTCAAATCTTTCTTTAAATACTTCATATTCCATACACTTACCTATCCTTTACTTTTTTTGTTGTAGATATACTAATAAAACTGATATATCTGCAGGTGAAACACCTGATATTCTTGATGCTTGCCCTACTGAACGTGGCATTGTCTTTTCTAATTTTTGTCTTCCTTCTAAACTAATCCCATTAATTAAAGAATAATTTATATCTTGTGGCAATATCTTTTCTTCTAATTTTTTAAATTTCTGAACTTGTGCTTCTTGTAGTTTTATATATCCTTCATATTTTAACTGAATTTCCACTTGTTCTTTTTCTTTTTTATCTAAAATAGGTCTGTTTATATCCACTTCTACTAAATCATCATAAGAAATCTCTGTTCTTTTTAATAATTCAGCCATTTTTGTTCCTGTTGTTAATTCAGATGTTCCACATTTTTTTAATATCATATTAACTTCTTCTGTTGGCTTAACTACAGTGTTTTTAAGTCTTTCTATTTCTTTTTCTATCGTTTGCTTTTTACATTCAAATTTCTCATATCTTTCTTGAGATATAAGTCCTATATCATATCCTATTTTAGTTAATCTTAAATCAGCATTATCTTGCCTTAAAAGCAGCCTGTATTCTGCTCTTGATGTCATCATTCTATATGGTTCATTAGTACCTTTTGTAACAATATCATCTATCAAAACCCCTATATATCCTTGTGTTCTATCTAATACTAAAGGTTCTTTGCCTTTAATCTTCTGAACAGCGTTAATTCCTGCAATTAATCCCTGACAAGCTGCTTCTTCATAACCTGATGTACCATTAATTTGACCTGCCATAAATAATCCATCTATACCTTTGTATTCTAAAGAAGGTAATAAATTAGAAGGATCAATACAATCATATTCTATTGCATATGCAGGCCTTGTAAATTCAGCATTCTCTAAACCTGCCATAGACCTATATACAGCTATTTGAACATCTTCTGGAAGTGATGAACTCATTCCTTGTATATATAGTTCTTCTGTATCTAGTCCTACAGGCTCAACAAAAGCTTGATGTCTAGGTTTATCTTTAAATCTTACAACTTTATCTTCTATAGAAGGACAATATCTAGGACCTGTCCCTTCAATAACTCCACCATATAATGGTGATCTATGTAAATTATCCATTATAATTTTATGAGTTTTTTCATTTGTATATGTTAAATAACAATCAACTTGTTTAAAATCTCTCGGTTCATTTTCAAACGAAAAGGCTTCTATTCCAGTGTCTCCAGCTTGTAATTCCATCTTAGATAAATCAACACTTCTTCTATTTATTCTAGCTGGTGTCCCTGTTTTAAATCTAACAAGTTCCACTCCCATTTTTTTTAATACATTTGATAATTCATTAGAAGCTGCTACCCCATCAGGCCCACTTTCTTTAGAAAAATCTCCTATAAATATCTTTCCTTTTAAATAAGTTCCTGTTGCAACTATTAATGTTTGAGTTTCGTAAATTGCGCCTATATCAGTTGTTACTGACTTAATCTTATTATTTTCCAACTGGATATCTACAACTTCTGCTTGTTTGATTTCTAAATTTTCTTGTTTTTCTAAAACATGCTTCATTTCTGCTTGATACCATTTTCTATCAGCCTGAGCTCTTAAAGAATGCACTGCTGGGCCTTTTGATGTATTGAGCATTTTAATTTGTATCATAGTTTTATCAATATTTTTTCCCATTTCTCCACCAAGAGCATCTATTTCTCTTACAAGGTGGCCTTTTGAACTACCACCAATATGTGGATTACATGGCATATTTGCAACAGCTTCTAAACTAATAGAAAACATTACCGTTTTCATCCCCATTCTAGCTGAAGCAAGCGCAGCTTCACATCCTGCATGACCAGCTCCAATTATTATAACATCATATTTTCCTGCTAAATATTTCATATTTTTCCTTTCTTACGTTAACTTATTTAAAATGTTCCACAGAATTTTAGTGGTTTATTATGGAACAGAAAAAATCGTTTTTTCACACTATCCATAAAATTAAACTTATATGTATTTGTAATTTTAGATATATAATTTAGTTTTTCGTTTGTCTCTCTAAGATAAACTTTATATAAATATATATTAAATCTTCCATCACTAAAAGTATACTTTTTTAGACGATTTTATGTAACTATTGTTTTTGTTCTGTTTTTTTAAAAGCTATATCTATACTGTCTCTAGCTATTAGAATGTTTTTGTGTCCAAATGTTCTGTTTTTTGTTCGTTTGGAATATTTAGAACGACATTTTTCGACATTTTTCATTTCTCAAAAACATATATACTTTTATTTGTCGTAAAATTAGCTTTTAAGAAGTTTTTATTTTTCAATATAACTTTTATTGTTTTTGTATTAAAAACGTCTTATTTCAGATTTTGAAAGCTTTAAAATCTATTTTATTTTCCAAGACAAAACCTAGCAAAAATTTCATTTATAATATTTTCATCAACAATCTCTCCAGTTATATTTCCAAGGTCTTCTAAAATATCTTTTATATTAATTGCAATTATATCAATCGGCATTTCATCTAAAATTGTTTTTTTAGATTTTTTTACGTTTTTAATTGCATTAGAAATTAAATTTTTATGTCTCACATTAGTAATAACTACTTCATTATCTAAATTAATTTCATTTAATTTAAACAAATCTGTAATTTTTTCACATAATTCGTCTATTCCACTTCTATTTAGTGCTGATATTTTTATAATATTACTACTTGCTTCTAATATTTCAGTATTATTTTCATCTATTTTCATATCTAAATCCATTTTATTTAATATGATAATTGATTTTTTATTCTTAATAATCTCCAATATTTCCATATCTTCACTACTTAATTCCTTACTAGAATCAAATATTGCTATAATTAAATCAGATTCATTAGCTATCTCTCTTGACTTGTTTATCCCTATAATTTCAACTTCATCTTTAGTTTTTCTTATACCTGCTGTATCTATTAATTTAAGAGTAATACCATTTATATTAACAAATTCTTCAATAGTATCTCTTGTAGTGCCTTCTATGTTCGTCACAATCGCCCTATCTTCTTTTAAAATAGCATTTAGTAATGATGACTTACCTGCATTAGGTTTTCCGATTATGGCTGTTTTAATGCCATCTCTTATAAATTTCCCATTTTCAAAACTTTTTTCAAGTTTAACTAACTTCGTTTCAACTTTATCAAGCATTGTATTTACTTGACTAATAGTAACATCTTCAACATCATATTCAGGATAATCAATAGAAACTTCAATATTTGTCATTACTTCTAATATTTCTTCTTTTATTTTATTAATTTCTGTAGACAAATACCCTTCTAACTGTTTTACACCTGTTTTTGACTCTCTTTCTGATTTAGAATTTATTATATCTATAACTGATTCTGCTTGTAATAAATCTATTCTACCATTTAAAAAAGCTCTTTTTGTAAATTCACCTGCTTCTGCAAGCTCTGCCCCATTTTCTAAACATAATTCTAGTATTTTTCTTAATAGAACTATATTTCCATGAGAATTTATCTCACACATATTCTCTGTAGTATAACTTTTAGGAGCTTTAAAATATGATACTAGAACTTCATCAACAAGCTTATTTTCATCATATACATTTCCATATTTAATGGTATATCCTTTTATATTACTAATATCTACATCATTCTTAGGTTTAAATATTTTATTCAAAACTTCAAAACAATCATCTCCACTCATTCTAACAATACCAATACCACCAATTCCGTGGTGCCGTAGATATAGATGCTATTGTACTCATATATTTTCCTTCTTTCTTTTTATATTACTTATATATTTTAGCATATTATGTAACTTTTTAAAATACTTTTATAAAAAAACATACAAAAAAACAAGGAAAGACAAATTAATATAAATTCGATCTTTGACCTCGTTTTTTATATGTTTCTTTATTTTTTTAAAGACACTACGATTCTTCTATGTGGCTCTTCACCTATACTGAATGTTTCTATCTTATCATTTTCTTGTAATTTACTATGAATTACTTTTCTTTCATATGCTTGCATTGGTTCTAATTTTACTTGTTTTCCTGTTTTTATAACTGTTTTAGCTACTTTCTCTGCTAAATCTTCTAATGTTTTTTCTCTTTTTTCCTTGTAATCACCAATATTTAATATTACACTTACTCTATTTTCAATATTTTTACTAGCTATAGAGCTTAATAAAGTTTGTAAAGAGTATAATGTCTCTCCCCTATAACCTATTAAAAACCCTAAATCTCCACCTTGTATATTGACAAATATATTCTTTTCACCTTTAGTTAATTCATATTTAACTTCAGTAGATAAACTTAAAACAAACTCTTTTAAGAACTTTTCTATACTATTGTATGCTGTCTCTATATCTTTTTCAGAAATATTATATTCTCTTTTAATTCTTTTCTCTGGCCTTTTTTCTAATTTTTTTTCTTCTTTTTTTACACTTACTTCTGTATTGACATTTTCTTTTAATGTTAACTCAACTTTAACTACTCTTGGAGCTAATATACTAAAAAAGCTTCTTTTATCATCACTATCAAGTACTTTTAATTCAACTTGATTTCTTGATACATTTAATTCTCTTAAACCTTTTTCTGTAGCTTCTTTAGTAGTTTTTCCTTCTGCTATAATTGTTTTGCTCATTATGCTTCCTCCTCAGATTTAATAAATTTATTTAATAATAATTTTTCTATAATCATAAGTATATTATTCATAAGCCAATATAAAGCTAATCCTAATGGTGCTATAAATGCTATAGATATAGACATTATAGGCATCATCCATGACATCATTTTATTTGTTTGAGCCATTGTGTCAATTTCGTTATCTTCTTTTACAGTTAATTCTTTACCTGTAGTTCCATCTATAACAGGTGAATCTTTTTTCTTTTTTGATTGTTGCTGCATTGATGTAGCCATTCTTATTGATATAAAAGATGAAACTATATAAAGTGCAGGTATTATATATACTGTGAAATCTGTCATATTTTGTTGTGGTACTTTATTCAAATCTAATCCTAAGAAATTCATATTCATATTTAACTGATCAACATAAGGATCATCTGGATTTTGCTCTTTTAAAAATTCGTATTCTTTAATTAAAGACATTTCTGGATATGTTGAATTGTATTCTTTTCCATTTTCTTGTAATTGAACTTTATACGTTTCTATATTTTCAGTTGGTATTTTTTCAACATAGGTAATTGGACTTCTAACCATATAAAATATTGATAGTAATAAAATCATTTGGACAATTGCTGTTAAACAACCACTAAAAGGATTCATTTTTTCACTTTTATATAATTCCATAATTTCTTTGTTCATTTTTTCTTGATCATTTTTATATTTTACCTTTAAAACATCCATTTTATCTCTAATTTTAGCACTCATTTTCATTGTTCTATGTTGTTTTATAGATAATGGTAATAAAACAATTTTTATAAGAAGTGTAAATAATATAATAGCTATTCCATAATTATTTACAAAATCATATAAATATTGTAAAACATACCCGAATAAATTTGCAAAAAAGTCAAACATTTTGTACCTCCAGTTTTATTTTAAAGGATCATATCCACCTTTTGAAAATGGATTACACCTAATTATTCTATATACTCCTAAAAAACCACCTTTTATAACTCCATATTTTTCAATTGCTTGTTTTGTATAATCTGAACATGTAGGATAAAATCTACATCTTATATTTTTACTTTCAAACCATTGAGATATATGTTTTTTATAAAAATCTATTAAAAATATAATTATTTTTTTCATAAACTAATTTCTCGATTCTATATAAATCTTAGCTTTTTTAAAAATATGTTCCATATCTTCTAGTATATTATCATAAGTTGCATTTTTAATATCTACTTTCTTTTTCCATAGAAACACAAAACTATAACCTGTTTCTAATTTATTTTCAATGTTTCTATATGCTTCTCTTGTCAATCTTTTAATATGATTTCTCCTTACGGCTTTAGCTATTTTAACACTTATTGCTATGCCTAGAAGATTTTTATTTTGACAATTATTATTTCTTAAAAACATTTCAATATTTTTTCCTGAAAAATATTTCCCACGTGATAATACATTTCTAAATTCATAATTTTTTTTTAACATCTGCGTGTTTTTCATTTAAATTTACCCCTTCTTATGTAAAAGGTGATAAAATAAACAGTCATAATGCTACTAAAAGGCTCACTGTATTAAGCGGCCTTTTAATTTTTAAATTATTAAAACATAACTTTACTAATTAAGCTGTTAATTTTTTTCTACCTTTTGCTCTTCTAGCTTTAATTATATTTTGTCCAGATTTAGTTTTCATTCTTTTTCTAAAACCATGTTCTTTTTTTCTTTGTCTATTTTTTGGTTGAAATGTCATTTTCATATTGTAGCACCTCCTATTGATTATTTTTATATAAATCCAAATAATTATTGTATTTGGAATTTAATTTTTTAACAAGTATTACGATTATACTCTATTTATACCTTATTTGTCAATATCTAATAACTATTTTTTTATTTTTATTTTTTTACTAGCATATATTTTTTTAATTTTAAATAGTATTGTATCTAACTTATTTAAATATTCAGCACTTTTAAATTTTTCTTTGATATTTTTAAGTAGTTATCCACATTTTTTCAACAAGTTATCCACATATAAAAAGTTTTTTTCCACAATATATTGACTTCTTGTATTTTTTTTTGTATTATGTGAAAAGTAGAAATAATACTTAAAAGCTCACTCAAACAAAGAATTTTTGTTCGTATTGTTTTTTACATATATTAATTTTAACTCAATTTTTATCTACATCTGTGGATAATTTTGTGGATAACTTTATAAAGAAAGGATGTATATAATGTCTTTAGAAAAAAACGAACTAATAAAAAATTTAAAAGAAGCTCTAAAACCAGAATTAACAAAAATATCTTATGATACATGGATTATACCTTTAGGTATACGTAGTATTAATAAAGACACTGTTATTTTTACTGCTACATCTGACTTTCAAAAAGACTTTATTGATAATAAGTTTAAAGATTTAATTATAAATGCTCTTAGAAGTATTACAAATAGAGATTTAACTTTTGAAGTTATAGATTTATCATCTGAAGAAGGCAGTGCTAATAATGAATCTGAAGATAATATTGAAAAAGTTAATCTAGCAGAAGTACAAGTAAATAAATTAACATTAAATAAAAAATATACTTTTGATAGTTTTGTAGTTGGAAATAATAATAGACTTGCTCATGCAGCAGCACTAGCAGTAGGAAATGAACCAGGTGCATCATATAATCCCTTATTTATATACGGAGATGTAGGACTTGGTAAAACACATTTAATGCATGCAATAGGACATAGAGTACTAGAAAATAACATAAATGCAAATGTACTTTACGTAACATCTGAAAAGTTTACAAATCAATTAATTAACTCTATTCAAAAAGGTAAACCTGAAATTTTTAGAAATAAATACAGAAGTATTGATGTTTTACTAATTGATGATATCCAATTTATAGCTGGAAAAAATAGTGTACAAGAAGAATTTTTCCATACATTTAATGCTTTAAGAGAAAATGGCAAACAAATAATTCTATCAAGTGATAAGTTACCAAGAGAAATTCATTTACTAGAAGATAGATTAAAGTCAAGATTTGAATGGGGGCTATTAGCAGATATCTCATGTCCTGATTATGAAACACGTTTAGCTATTTTAAGAAAAAAAACACAACAAGAAAATATAATTATTGACGATATTATACTTTCTAACATAGCAACAAAAGTAGATTCTAACATTAGAGAATTAGAAGGTGTTTTTAATAAAATAGTTGCTAGAGCATCACTTACTCATACTAAGATAACAATAGAACTTGCTGAAAATATTATAAATGAATTTAAATATGAAAATGAAAAAGTAATTTCTGCAGACTTCATAAAAGAAACTGTAGCAAAATATTTTAGTATAAACAAAGATGATCTATCAGGATCAAAACGATCTAACGATATTGCTTTTCCAAGACAAATAGCAATGTATCTATGTAGAGAAATAGCTAATATGTCATATCCCCAAATAGGAATTGATTTTGGTGGAAGAGATCATTCAACAGTTATGCATGGATGTAAAAAAATAGAAAAAGAAATTAAACTTAAAAATAATACTAAGCTAATTGTGGAAAGTGTGAAAAACATAATTGTGGATGGAAAATAATAATAGTACCAATATTTTAAATTACTTTTTTGAAATATTTGTTTTTAAAACATATTTTTGGACAAACAATATCTCTTCCGTTCTTACGGATAAAGGAGATGAGATATCCACATAGGGTTGTGGATATCCTGTTGATAAAGTGTGGATATCTTAGTTTTCCACAAATTTAAAAATAAACAGTGGAAAATTATCCAAGTTATCCACTGAGTTATACACATCATTTTTTCTTAGGGACACAACTTATCAACATAGTTATCCACAGTTTCCACAGCACCTACTACTACTACTACTATAAATATTATATATAATAAATAAAAATAAAGGAGATTAATCATGAAAATTATTTGTCATAAAGAAAATTTAATAAAAGCACTTAATTCCGTAGTTAAAGCTGTAGCTAATAAGACAACAAACCCTATACTTGAAGGAATTTTAATACAAACTAATGATAATGAAATAAAATTAACAACATCAGATACAGAAATGGGTATAGAATATGTAATGGAATGTGATGTAACAGAACAAGGAAACACAGTTGTTAATGCTATAATGTTTAGTGAAATTATAAGAAAACTACCAGATACAGAAATTAGTATTATATTAAATTCAAATAATTTATTGCAAATTGAATGTGAAGGGGCATTATATAAATTAGCAACGATGAATCCACAAGAGTTTCCTGAATTACCTAAAATTGAAATTGAAAATTCTATAGAAATAGATCAAATAATATTAAGAAATATGATAAGAAAAACAATATTCGCAGTTAGTTCGGATGATACAAGACCTATATTTACTGGTTGTTTATTTGAAATTGAAAAGAGTAAATTAAATTTAGTTGCAATTGATGGTTTTAGAATGGCTTTTAGATCTATATTTTTAAATAATCAAACTCAAAATTTTAAAGCTATAATACCAGGAAGAACATTAAATGAAGTTAATAAGATAATATCTGATTCGTATGAGATTATTAAAATAGGGGTTTCTAAAAATCAAGCTTTATTTGAAATGGATAATTGTAAGATTGTAACAAGAATATTAGATGGAGAATTTTTAAACTATAAATCAGTAATACCAAACAATTGGGAGACAAGAATAAAAGTAAATAAAAATAATATACAAGATAGTTTTGAAAGAATAAGCTTAATAGCATCATCTGTAACAGAAAAAGAAAAAAAATACCCAGTAAAGGTAGAAGTTGATATTGGAAAAGTAGTAATTTCATGTATAAACCAAACAGGAGATGCAAAAGAAGAATTATTTGTATCAACAGAAGGTAAAAATATAGAGACTGGATTCAATCCGAAATATTTTCTTGATACATTGAAAGTAATTGAAGAAGAAGAAATATTTATTGAATTTGGAACAAGTATATCACCATGTATTATAAAATCAGTAGAAAACAAAGATTATACATATATGATATTACCAATTAGAATGAAAGAAGATGAATAAAATAGAAAGAGTGTGTGATGAAATTATCCACACTCTTTCCACATTTTGTTAAAAATATGTGGAAAATGATATTAATAAACATAAAATAAACATATAAAAAAAAATAAAAAAAATAGCAAAAAAAAGAAAAATAAAGAAAACAGGAGATAAATATATACAAAGTATAAAATATAAGCAAAAAAAAATTATTTTAGTTATAAATAAAAGAATATAGAATAAAAAATATAAATTATAAAAGAACATAATAGATTAAAAAAGAGTAATTACTATATAATTAAAGTATAAAAAATATAGAAAAAAAAATATATAGGGAGAAAAATAAAGATATTAGGAGTAAATATATATTAAAATAGACTATTTAAGCATATATAATGTATAAAAAATTATTATAGAAAAATATAAAATAAAAAATGTAATAATTTAATATTATGTATAAAGAATATTATGTATAAGAAACATAATATTTTAAAAGAAAAAAAAATAATAAAATAGTAAAAAAAAGAAAACAAAAGAAAAATCAAGAAAAGTATAACTATTTAAGGAAATATAACTTGAAAAAAATTAATATGGTAAAATATAAAAAAAAAATGTAATTATAAAAATAAAGAAAGCTTAAAATCGAAAATAAGACGATTTTAAAAAAAAGAAATAGTATTAGTAATAAAAAAATAAAACGCTTTAAAAAGCAAAATAAAAAGAAATAGAAAAATAACATATTATTATAATAAATATTAAATAAATTAAATAATAATTAAATAATAAATAATAAATAATTAAATGAATTAAATAATAAAATAAATAAATAAATAAATAATTAATTAAATAAATATTAATTAAATTAATAAATAAATAATTAAA
>CAYJGL010000037.1:0-15006 GCA_964369695.1 uncultured Clostridium sp. | reverse complement strand
TCTGATGATAATAAAAATTTTCTGTTGGAATTCATTATCATCCATATAAGATCTTCATCTGCAAATTCTAGATAATCAGGTAATAAAATTGTCGATAGGTATATTCTATTCACTTATATCATCCTTTAAGTTTATTTGGGGAGATTAACCAAAACACCTATTACAGGTGTTTTGAAATACGAAGTATTACCAATATTATATCAAATTTACATAAAAAAAGCAAATATAACTAGAAGTTACCTATTATTAAAAATATAAATTTAATATTAAAAAGGGACAATATTAAAAATGTCCTTTTTAATTCTTGATTTTTCACAAATAAAATAGTATACTTTTCATAAGAAAATATCTTACAATATAATATAAATAACAAAAATGTATATACTAAAAGAAAAGGAGACATAAATGGCAATTCAAATAATAATACTTATAATACTAGTAGGGGTAAATGCACTTTTTGCAGCAACAGAAATAGCTTTTATATCATTAAATGATGCTAAAATAGACAAAAAAGCAAAAGAAGGAGATAAAAAAGCAAGAAATATTCAAAAAATGTTAGAAACTCCAAGTAAGTTTTTGGCAACTATTCAAATAGGAATAACACTAGCAGGATTTTTATCAAGTGCATTTGCTGCAGATACATTTTCACAAAAATTAGCACCATTTTTATATGATTTAATGCCATTTCTATCGCCAGAAGTATGGGAAAGTATATCAATAGTAGTAATAACAATAATATTATCATTTATAACACTTGTTTTTGGTGAATTAGTTCCAAAAAGAATTGCAATGAAAAATCACGAAAAAATAGCATTTTCAACAATAGGAATAGTAAGAGCTATATCAATATTAACAGCACCATTTGTTAAATTGTTGACATTTGTTACAAATATAATATCTAAAATATTTGGTGTAAATGAAAATGAAGAAGAATTAGTAACAGAAGAAGAAATACGAATGATGATTGATCAGGGGCAGGAAAAAGGAGCTATAAAACAAGACGAAAAAGAATTAATTAATAATGTATTTGAATTTAACGATATAACTGTTTCAGAGATAATGAGACATAGAAAAGAAATTTTCGCAGTAGATATCAATATAAGCAACGAAGAATTAATGCAAGAACTGGCAAAAGAACAATATACACATAGTAGAATACCAGTATATGATGAAACTATAGATGATATAAAAGGGATATTATACTTAAAAGACGTATTGAAAAATATTAATAAAAAAACCTTTAAAGTAAAAAATATAGTTAAAGATGTGTACTTTATTTCACAAAATAGGTTAATAAATGAAGTATTTAGAGAATTACAGACAAATAAAAAGCAACTAGCAATAATAATAGACGAATATGGTGGAACAGCAGGATTAATTACAATGGAAGATATATTAGAAGAGTTAGTTGGAGATATATATGATGAATATGACAAAGAAGAAATTGAATTTGAAAAAATAGATGAAAGCACATATATATTAAATGGAAGTATGACAATATATGATATCAACAAAGTATTACAAACTAATATACCAGAAGGAGATTATGATACATTATCAGGATTTATTCAAGAAAGATTAGGAAGAATACCAGAAGATGAAGAAACACCTATTATCGAAACAGAAGAAATAACTTTTAAAATTGAAGAATACGAAGACAAGAGAATTATTAAAGTAAAAGCATGTAAAAATAATAATGAAGAAGTACAAATAAAAGAAGATTAATATTGTAGAAGGAGATAAAGAATGAATAAAAAAACGGTTATTCTAGTAGGAGTTATTATAGTAGTTATTGCTATAGCTGGATACTTTATATATAGTAATATAAAAGAAGAAGGTTTGAATTATGAAATTGATAAAGTAGAAATAGTAAATTATTATAAAGTAAATGAAAATGAAAAATACGGAGTAATAGACACTAAAGGAAATGTAGTGGTTGAAGTTAAATATGAAGATATAAAAATACCTAATCCAGAAAAACCAATATTTGTTTGTTATGATGGTGGATATACAGTAGTTTTAAATGAAAAAAACGGAGAATTATATACAGAGTATGAAAAAGTAGAAGCAATACAACTTCAAAATATAGCAAGTGAATTTATGTATGAAAAAAGTGTATTAAAATATCAGCAAGACGGTAAGTTTGGAATAATTGACTTTAGTGGCAAAAAATTAACAAATGCTATATATGATGATATAAAAGGGCTGCCATATAAAGAAGGAGAATTATTAGTCGCTAAAGATGGCGTATTTGGAGTTATAAATATAAAAGGAAATGAAATAATTGAATGTAAATACCAAGAAATTGAGCCAGATGGAAAATATTCAGAACAAGATGGGTATAGATACTCTGGATATATAGTTAGTGTTAGAACAGATGAAGGATATAGATATGGATATCTTGATTATAAAGGTAAAAAAATTGTTGATATGAAATATAATGAATTATCAAGAGTTGTTGAGAAAGAAAGTGAAGAAGATTTATATTTTATAGCTGCTTTAAATGGACAATATGGAATACTTAAAAATGATGAAATTATATTAAATAATGAATATCAGTCAGTAAAATATAACTTTGTACATGATATTTTTACTGTAGAAAAAAGTAGAGTATATGGAGTTTCTAATTCAAATGGAGAGATAATAATACCAATTGAATATAACGAAATAGAAGTAAATGGTATATATATTTATTGTCATACATCACAAGGTATAGTTGTGTATGATGAAAAAGGTAATCAGATAGAAATTGATCCTAATATAGAAATAATTAACACAACTAATCCAGAATATAAAATAGAATCACAAAAAACGGATTCTGAAGTTAAATACGGAATAATTGGAAGTCAATCCAACCAATTGGTTGTGCCTAAATATAGCTATATAGAATACTTATATGATGATTATTTTATAGTAAGCAATGAGCAAAGAAAATTAGGAATAATAGATAGTAAAGATAATATAATAATTGAAATAAAATATGATTCAATTCAAAAAGTAGATGAGACAGATTTACTACAAATAATGATAAATAATGGAGTAACAGAACTATACAATAAAAACTTAGAACTAATATTAAGTATGGAAGATGCAATTGTAGAAAACCATGCAGAATATGTTAAGATATACAATCAATATGAATTTAAGTATTTTTCAAAAACAGGAATGGAGATGAAAAATACAGAAATATATTCTAATAATCAATTGTTTAGTAGTGTGCAAGAAGGTAAGTGGGGATTTGTAAATAAAAATGGTGAAGTTGTAATAGATTATATATATGATAATGTTTCTGAATTTAACACAAGTGGTTTTGCATCAGTAAAAAAAGACGGAAAGTGGGGGGCTATAAATCAAAGTGGTGATATAGTAGCCGAAATACAATATGAATTTCCAAGTAAGCAGACACCAAATTTCATAGGTCAGTATTATAAAGTAGTACATGGCACAGGAGAAATATACTATAAAAAATAAATTATTAGAAAATAAGTAAAATATACAAAATAAAAACTACTTAGTAATTATATATTAAGTAGTTCTTTTTTGTATATTTTAAAAAGCTTGTTTAAAAAAATTATATTCTTCTCCGGATAAGTCTTGAGATGTTGATTTTGAACCAGAATATATACTTCCGCTTTCATCGTTTAAATTAATGTCTAATTTCATATTATATGCAAATTTTTCATTATTATTATTTACTAAATTTATTCTGAATTGAAGAGTAGTATATAAATCTTCTAAAGGAATATTTGCTTCTTGCAATATTTTACCATTATATGTAACAGAATTTATATCTCCAGAAACTGAATAATCAGTTATTATATCTGAATTTATAAAACCAAGAGTAAGTGGATTAGAACAATCTGTAAAGAAAGTAGGTTTTGAGTAATCAGTATTAGAATTCTCATCATTTGTATTAATAATATTAAATTCTATCTTATTATTTGAATAGTTTTCAAGTAATTCAAATTTACCAAAATTAGAATAATTTTTATAATTAAAAATATTAGTACCGATATTGGTAGTGGTATTAATATTATCAATATACAATGACTTTACAGTATTTTCAGCAGTTAAATCGCTGATTGTACTTAAATTATCTATTTTGATTGATATATCAGAGAACTGATTAATAGATATATTTTCTAAGGGTTTATCTGGAGTATCTCCAATAATTCCAGCATCACTATAAGTTGTGATTTTTTGTATATTAAAAATTGATTCTTCATTTTCATCAGTTATTGCCAGTATTTGGTTTAAAAACGTATTCTTAGATATTATCCCTGAAAATATTAAAAAGTTGTATAATAGAAATAGTATAAATAAGGATAAAAGCAATATTATAAAAACTACTTTAGGTTTTTTAAATTTGATTTTTTTCATAAGTACTCCTTGTGTTATTATTTTAATAATCCATATAATTCTTCTACATGATTATATACTTTTATGTACCAGTTTTCATCAGTAGCATATCTTTCATTAACACCCATTAAAGTTGGTCCATTATAATATGTAGCTACAGCTATTTCGCCGTCATAAATAATAGTTCCAGGTGGGTTTATATAGTATTTAACTAGAGAACGTGCAACAGTATCAATTCCATCTGCATAAGTATCAAAATCAAATGAAGCTTCATAAGGGTTACTATCATATGAACCATATCCAAAAAGATTATGTTTTTCTAATGAGATTTGAGAAGTTCCCCAATTACTCTCATGTATACCGATTGCAGCAAGAACTATTCCGTTTATATTATATTTTTTTTCAGCATTATAAAAAGCTTGATAATTATTCTCAAAAACATTATATTCATCTTCTGGTAAATCTGTAAATATTTTTTTGTAATCATTTAATGTAAGTCCACTAGGTTTATTAATCTGCATATCTATATTAACTTTTAATAATATTTCTTGAATTCTATTTTGTTCAACAATAGAAGGTGTTGATATTGCAGAAGTTAAATCAGAAGTTTCTAAAAAACCTTCAATTCCATCAAAACTTACTTTACACCACTCTTCGCTTGGTAAGTCTAATAATGCTACATCTAAAAATTCTTTAATTTCTGCAACATTTTCAGAATTAGAATCAGGTTCTTTTTTTAGTAAAGAAGTTTGTGTCAGATACATAGTGTCATTTAAATGGACACTATGTTTAGCTAAGAATTCCGATGTTCCTAAATTAATTAATTTTTCAGTTGGAGCAGAAACAACTTCTCTATCAAAAATTATTTCTTCTACCAATATATCATCTTCGAATGTCTGAACAATACTAAATTTATCTCTTCCAATTATACCTTCTTGAGTAACGATTTCTTCTCCTTTGGGAAGAGTAGGAATATTAGTATATGTAGTTATATAATTAACATCTCTTTCTTCTACTAATTGTTGTTTAACAATTGTTGAAGTTGTATTGGATGAAAGTGTATCTTGAATATTAATGCTATGTCTATTAAGTTCATAAGAAGTATCTTCGATATCCGAATCTTCCATTGCATAACTTGGAATAAATATATTATTTGTAGGAAAAAACAATAAGATAGCTAATAGTAATAATATAAATCCTAATACAATATGTGGTAACTTTAAATCAGAAGGATAAGATAAAACAGTACTACGAGAAACACTAGTATTTGGAACAGAATTTATCTGTTCTGTATATACTAGACTCTTTCTAAAATCAGTATTATTCTTAAAAGACTCAGTAGTTGATTGGTTAATGTTGCTATTAATTTTGACATTCTTATTAGTAGCTTTATTTTGTTTTTGCATCTTTTTTATATATTTAGGATCAGACTTTATTTGTGTATTTTGAATATCCTGTAATTCTGAAAAAACATCATATAGACTTCTATTATCTTGTCCATTATAATTATTCATTTTTGACTCACTTTCATAATTAAATATTATAAATATATTATACAATAAGAACGTATAAGTGTCTACAAATTCTGATCAAAAATATCAATATTCCAGAAATTTCTAACAATGTAATAATAGGTATAAAAACAAAATAAAGAAGGCTAAATTACATAAAAATAAATAAATGCAAATATAGCGATAAAATTATATATTTTTACTTCGAAATATTGTATAATATGAATTAAGTAAAATAAAAAGTAGGTAAAATTATGGAACAGAAATATATAATAAAAAATCAATCATCATTTAAATTAAAAGATATATGTGAATGTGGTCAATGTTTTAGATGGAATATGCAAGAAGATGGAAGCTATATAGGTGTATTTAATAACAATGTAATAAATGTTAAAAGTGAAATAAGTAAATCAAATATAAAAACTGGCAGCGAATTATATAAATATGATATAATTTTTACAGGAATATGTGAAGGAAATATTAAAGAAATAGTAACAAAATATTTTGATTTAGATAGAGATTATGAAAAAATAAAACAAGAATTATCTAAAGTAGATGAAAATTTAAAAACAAGTATAAAATATGGTAATGGTATTCGACTATTAAATCAAGATTTATGGGAAATGATAATATCATATATAATATCTGCAAATAATAATATCCCAAGAATAAAAGGTATAATTGAAAGAATATCAGAAAAATATGGAACAGAGATTATATGGAATAATAAAAAATATTATACTTTTCCAACAGCTAAGCAATTAGAGAATGTTACTGTAGAAGAGTTTAGAATGTTAGGAACAGGCTTTAGAGATATACGAATATACGAAACAACAAAAAAAATAAACAGTGGAGAAATTGATTTGGCACAATTACATAAATTAGATGATACAAGTTTGATGAGAGAAGAATTGTTGAAATTATCAGGAGTAGGGCCAAAAGTAGCAGACTGTATCTTGCTATTTTCAACACTAAAAAGGTTAGATGTATTCCCTATAGACGTATGGGTTAGAAGAGTAATGAATGACTTATATATAAAAAAAGAAGATGAAACAAAAGTAAGTAAAAAAGAATTAGAAAAATTAGCAATAAATAAATTTGGAAACTTATCAGGAATAGCACAGCAATATTTATTTTATTGGAGAAGAGAAGCATAAAAATTTATAAAGTAGAGAAAATGTAGAGTAGAAAGGATATATTTAGTAATAAAATATATAAAGAGATATAAAGGATATGAGTATAAGAATTATATATGGGAAACCAGGCACTGGTAAGAGTCAATACTGTTTTTCTGAAATAAGTAATTTAATTAAAGAAAATAAAAAAGACATGTTCTATATGATAACACCAGAACAATTTTCATTTACAGCAGAAAAAAAACTTATGGAAAATTTAGAAAAAATAGCAGGAACAAAAGCTGTTTTAAATGCAGAAGTAATAACTTTATCAAGATTAGCAACTAGAGTTGTAAATGAAACATCTGGGAAACTAGAAAGTCTTACAAAATGTGGAAAAGCTATGTTAATATATGACATATTAGATAAAAACAAAAAGAAATTTAAGTTTTTAAATAAATCAGATGATAATATTGAATTATGTATGAATATCATTACAGAATTTAAAAAACATGGAATATTAATAGAAGATATTAAAAATGAGATAAATAGATATAATGATGAAAACAAGGAAAATATTAAAAATGAATATTTAAAAACAAAATTATTAGATGTTTTAGTAATTTATGAAAATTTTGAAAAAAATATACAAGAAAAATATATTGATGAATCAGATAGTTTATCAATACTTGCCAAGAAAATAGAAGACACTAATATAATAAAAGATAGCTATGTATATATTGATGAATTTTCTGGTTTCACAAAACAAGAATATGAAATAATTAAACAAATAGCAAAACAAGCAAAACAATTAAATATTACAGTATGTACAGATGACTTGGAATTAAATACAAGTCCTATTACAGATATATTTTATTCAAATAAAAAAGTAGTATCAAAAATTAATGAAATAGCAAATTTGAATAATTTGCAAATTGAAAAAAGTTGTTGTTTAGAAAAAGTATATAGATTTAAAAATAAAGAATTAGCACATTTAAGCGAAAATATAAATAATAATAAATACACAAAATATGAAGAAAATGTGGAAAACATTAATTTGTTTTTAGCTAAAAACGGATATTCAGAAATAGAAAAAATAGCTAAAGATATACAAAAATTAGTTAATATTGAGAAATACAGGTACAGAGAAATAGGAATAATAACTAAAAATATTGAAAGTTATTCATCTTTAGTAAAAACAATTTTTAGACAATATAATATTCCAGTTTTTATAGATGAAAAAAGAAGTTTAGAATATAACCCTATAGTACAATACATATTATCATTATTAGAAATATTAACTAAAAATTTTTCAAATGAATCTATTTTCAGTTTCT
The DNA here is from genome assembly GCA_964369695.1 of uncultured Clostridium sp. Lineage (GTDB taxonomy): Bacteria > Bacillota > Clostridia > TANB77 > CAG-508 > CAG-269. Next base: position 6,684 of record CAYJGL010000037.1, on the reverse strand, counting down.
TAAAATTAGGTTTTACTAACATAGAAAATGATGAAATATTTAAACTTGAAAACTATGTGACAAAATGGGGAATAAAATATAACAAATGGAAAACAGAGTTTAAATTTGATTTAGAAAATGAAAAATTTAAAGCAGATGTAATTAGATTAAATGAAATAAGAGAAGAGATAATAACTCCTATTTTGAGATTAAGAGAGAATATAAATAAAGACAAAGAATGTAGTAATATTTCTAAATTAATATTTGAATATATTGAAGAACAAAAAATGCAAGAAAAAATACAAATTAAAATACTAGAGTTAGAAGAGAAAGGTTTAAACGAATTAGCACAAGAATATAAGGAAAGCTATAAGTCAATTATAGATATTTTAGATGAAATAGTAATAGCATTTAAAAATGACAAAATTACAATAGATAGATATCAAAAAATATTTAAAATCGGATTAAAAAATACAGGACTAGGAAAAATACCAGCAACATCAGATACAGTTATATTAGGAGATGTAGAAAGATCACGAAGTCATAAAACACGAGCCATATTTATAATAGGATTAAATGACGGAGTATATCCTAGTGTGAGAAAAGACGAAGGATTTTTAAATGATTCTGATAGAGAAATATTAAAAAAACAAGGAATGGAAATTGCAAAAGATAGTTTAGAAAATCTTTATGAAGAAAATTTTAACATATATAAAGCATTTACTACAGCAGAAGAAAAGATATTTTTATCATATCCATCATCAGACAATGAAGGTAAATCTTTAAGAATATCAAGTGTACTGAACAAGATTAAAAAAATATTTCCAAAATTGATTGAAAAAAGTGATGTTATATCAAAAGACTATGAAATAGTAAACGAGAAAAAAACTTATGAAGATTTATTAGAAAATATAGCTAAAGCAAAAAAAGACGAAAAAATAGATAATATATGGTATCAAGTTTATCACTATTTTAAAACAAATTCTAAATGGAAAGATAAATTAAATCAAGATTTACAAGGATTAGAATATACTAATTTACCAGATGATATTAAAAAAGAAAATATACAAAAACTATATGGAAACACACTAAATACAAGTGTATCTAAGTTGGAAAAATATAGTAGTTGTCCATACTCATATCATCTTCAATATGGTTTAAAAATAAAAGAAAAAGATGAACATAAAGTACATAATTTTGATACAGGGTCATTTATGCACAATGTAATAGATGAGTTCTTTGAATATACAAAAAATGAAGGTATTAAAAATAAAGATATTGAAGAAAAAGAAATAAGTGATATAATAGATAAAATAGTTGAAGAACAATTAGTTTTACCTAAAAACTATATATTCTCAGCAACAGCTAAATCAAAAGTATTAGTAAAAAGATTAAAAAGATTAATTGTAAAAGCAATAAAATATATAATAGCAACAATATCATGTAGTGATTTTGAAATAAATGGTACAGAAGTTGAATTTGGAAATAAAGGTGAATATGAACAAATAAAACTGCAATTAGATAATGGAAAGAATATTGAGATTACTGGTAAAATTGATAGAGTAGATATGGCAGAAACAGAAGATGGTAAATATGTTAGAATAATAGACTATAAATCATCTGTAAAAAATATAGATCTAGATAAAGTATATGCAGGATTACAAATACAATTACTAACATATTCTAGTGCAATTTGTAAACAAAAAGACATAATGCCAGCAGGTGTATTTTACTTCTCTCTTTTAGAACAAATAATATCAAGTAATAAAAGACTGTCAGAAGAAGAAATAGAAGAACAAATACGAAATCAATTTAAAATGAAAGGACTAATTGTAGCAGAAGTTAAAATCATACAAATGAATGACAATAATTTAATATCAGGAACATCTAAATTAGTACCAGCAGCAATCACAAAAGCAGGTGGAATCAATGCTAAAAATACAAATGGAATAACAAGTAAAGAATTTATTGCATTACAAGATGAAATATATAAAATTATAAAACAAATTTCTAATCAAATATTTGAAGGTAAAATAGATATAATGCCATACTATAAAAAAGGAGAAACACCTTGTACATATTGTGCATATAAATCTATTTGCAGATTTGATACAAAACAAAAGAATAATAAATATAGATTTATATAAATAAAACAGAAAAGAGTGAATTATTTATGAAAGACTTGTCAAATGAAAATATTCTACATATAAAAAAAGAAGGGATAGAATATTTACAATTTAAAAGACTATTAGAATATCCACAAATTATACATGCATATAGTTTGGGAACAGATAAAAATTATAGAACATCAACAATAGATAAAAAATCACTAAATAATAAAGAATATCAAAAAGCTATAAATGACTATAAAGCACTTTGTGAAGAATTAGATATTAATTATATCAATATAGTAAAATCCAACCAAGAACATACAGATAATATAAGAATTGTTGATAAAAAGATAAATAAAGAAGAACCGGATTTTAACTTAGACGAGTACAGTAAAACAGATGGATTGATTACAAACAAAAAAGGGTACATTTTATCAACAACAAATGCTGATTGTATTTTAATGATATTCTATGATCCAGTAAAAAATGTAATTGCAAATATTCACTCAGGTTGGAAAGGTACAGTAAAACGTATTTCGATAAAGACTGTAGAAAAAATGGTCAAAGAATATGACTCTAATGTAGAAGATATAATTTGTTGTATATGTCCAAGTATTAGAAAATGTCATTTTGAAGTAGATTCAGATGTAAAAGATATATTTATAAAAGAATTTAGTGATATAAAAGAAATTGAAAACAAAAAAATTATTGAAGAAAATATTAAAGAAAAAGAAGAAACAAAAAAATGGAATATAGACACAGTTGAAATAAATAAAGTAATATTAATGAAAAAAGGATTGAAAAAAGAAAATATAATTGATAGTAATATTTGTAGTGTATGTGAATCAGACTTAATTCACTCATATAGAGTAGAAAAACAAGGTTATGGATTAAGTACTGTACTTGTATCATTACAATAGAATATAAACAAAATAAAGGTGATAATATGTGTGAAAATTGGGAAGAACTAGAAAACGAGATTAAAGAATGTACAAAATGTAAATTAAGTAAAGTAAGAAAAAATATAGTTTTTTCAGAAGGAAATAAAGAAGCGGAAATAATGTTAATTGGTGAAATGATAACTGCAGAACAAGAAAGTAAAAGCGAAATATTAGTAGGTAAAACAGGAAAATTACTAGAAAATGCTCTTCAAGTTGTTGGGATAAAAAAAGAAAAACTGTACATAACCAATATAGTAAAATGCAGAACACCAGCTAATAGAAGTCCAGAAAAAGACGAATATTTAACCTGTATACAATATTTAAGAAATCAAGTAATGTTAGTAAAACCTAAGGTAATAATATTGATAGGTGAAAATGTAGCAAAAATGATACTTGGTAATGACGTAGCAAAGGAAATACAGAAGATTGATAATATGGTAGAAGGTAATATAGTAGAAAGTAATATAGTAGAAAAAAAAGGAATAAAATATTTGTGTATAGAAAATCCAGTAGAATTAATTAGAGATGAAAATAAAAAAATAGGATTTATAAAAAAGCTGGAATTAATTAAGGGTATAGTATAAAATATAAAATAGTTATATAGAGATAGATATAGTGAAAGAAATATATAGATAGAAATATCCACAATATCTATTAGGATGAAGAAAAGGATGTTAAATAAAATGGAAAAAGAAAATATAATAGAAAAAGCAAAATATTGTTTAAAATGTAAAGTAAAACCTTGTGCTATAAAAGGCTGTCCGTTAGGAAATGATATACCTGCTTTTATTTCAGAAATAGAAAAAGAAGACTATATAAAAGCATACGAAATATTATCAAAAACTACAGTACTTGCTGGGATTTGTGGTAGAATATGTCCACATTTCAAACAATGTAAAAGTACATGTATAAGGGGAATAAAATCAAAACCAGTTGAAATTGGAGAATTAGAAGCATTAGTCTTTGATAAAGTTTCTGATGATGACAATATATTAGTTAAAATATATGAAAAAGAAATAGAAGAGAAATATAGAAAAACAAAAGTAGCAATAGTAGGTGGTGGGCCAGCAGGATTAACCTGTGCAGCTTTTTTAGCAAGAAAAGGAATTCAAGTTACAATATATGAAAAATATGATTACTTAGGTGGGATATTAGTTCATGGAATACCAGAGTTTAGACTAAAAAAAGAAATAGTAGAATCAACAGTTAGAAAAATACTAGCTCTAGGTATAAAGGTAGAATATCAAAAAGAGTTAGGTAAAAACATAAGCATTCAAGAGTTAAAAGATAATTATGATAAGATATTCTTGGGATTTGGAGCAAATTGTTCATCAAAAATGAATGTAGAAGGAGAAAAATTAGCAGGAGTATTTGGTGGGAATGAGTTATTGGAATATAAAAGACATCCGGAATATTCTGGTAAAAAAGTAGCCGTAGTAGGTGGTGGAAATGTAGCTATGGATTGTGCTAGAACAATAAAAAAAATGGGTGCAGAAAGTGTAAGTGTCATTTACAGAAGAGCTAGGAATCAAATGCCAGCAGAAGAATTAGAAGTAGAAGAAGCAATGAACGAAGGAGTTGAATTTCTATTTCAAAATAATATTGTTAGAATTATTGGAGAAGAAAATATAAATCAAAATATAAACCAAAATATAAACCAAACTACAAATGAAAAAAACATTGTTAATAAAGTGAATAAAGTAGAACTTGTTAAAACAGAATTAGTACAAAAAGAAGGAGATAGTAGATTATCACCTGTCGATATAAAAGGAAGCAATTATATAATAGATATTGATTATATAATCATGGCATTAGGTTCAAGTGTTGAAGAAACTATTGTTTCAAAAGTTAATGTAGAAAAAAATAAATGGGGAAATATAATAACAGACAATAGATATAAAACTTCAGATGACTGTATATATTCAGGTGGAGATTTAGCAGGAGCAAAAGGAACTGTAGCATGGGCAGCATATACAGGAAGAGAAGCGGCGAAAAGTATAATAGAAGATTTAGAAATATAAGAAATGTCGCATTGGGGACAGACCCCAATGCGACATTTGTGTCGGAAAAGGGACACACCTTGTATAACTTGTAAGTGTTTAATGTAACCAATAAGTATATAATGCAATTAATAAATATAAAAAAGTAAAGATAGAGTTAGATATAATTACAATCTAGTATCGGATTGATATTTAGCTTGATTTGATTTGTTTTTTTTAATTCCTAATATTGATTTTATTGCTTTTAATATTTTAGAAAATATATTATTTTTAATAGGTGATAAATACAGTGAAGATTTTGATAAATCATAACCATTTTCTAGTAGAATATGTTTATCTTCTAATTCGTTCATTTTTTGAGTATAGTATGTATCAAAATATGAATATCCTTCTTGTGTTCCTAATAATTTTTTGAAGTTATATAATTTTCTTCTGTAGTTTTCTAATTCTTCTAAATTTAAAATTTTCATAAAACTATTATTGAAGTAGCTAGTTATAATTAAATTTTGTGTTTTGAAGAAAGTTAGAGATATTTCATTTTTTAATTCGTCTATTTTTTTAAACATACTATCAACTTTTTTATCTCTGTTATCATATTCGAGTATTTTACTATTTAATAAGGCGATTTCTTGCTCTAAATTTAAGAGTTCTGTTAAAGAGCTTGAAATTGTATTATATATTTTAGGTGAAACTATATTTGATAAAGTTTCTTCAAAAGTATTATTAGAAAATAATGTGCTTTTAAATAAAATATCTTCTCCAACTAAATACGAAAGTTGATTAACTAGACAGCATTGCAATGGATAGTATGAAGGGCTAATCGTCTCAAAAGAAATTCCATAATACTTTACAAATTCATTTGGAATACCATTTATTTTAGAAGCAATTAATTGTACTGAAGCTTCATTCAATCCTAGCCCAGTTTCTTTATTATTAAAGTTATAAAATCCCATACGTAGTAAATTATTCTTATTATCACGTATTTCTTGAAGGTAATGTATACATTCATGTACTATGAACTCTTCAATATCATTATTATCAATGTCTTTATTTATATATACTGAAGTATTTTTATAAAAATAGCTTGCTTCAGATACACTAGTAGGCATTTTTGCTTTATACATATTTAATCTGCATAATTTTATAAAAAGTTCATTTTGGTTTAAGTTATATTCAGGAAATGTTTCACAAAGTTTTATAGATATACTTTTAGCTAATGAATTAACTTTTAATGTATCTATTTTTTCAATTACTTCAATTCCTTCTTTTTTTAATTCTAATTCAATATTCATTAAGTTCTCCTTGAAAATTTATATATACATATATTATATACTATAAATTATAAAAGTACATTTCAGAAATATTAAGTTTATTTTACAATTTAATTACAATAAAAATATAAAAATAGAAATTAGAACATGAAAAGTGTTGATATATCAAGCTTTATTAAATGTGATATAATATAAAAAAGAGACGAAGTGCTTGACAACGATTATTTTTTTTGTTATTATATTAAAGCATTTAGTCATATTTGATTTAATTTTGCATATTATGAAATAGATAAAGAAGATTATTTCTGCAAAAGATAATATAAATTGATATGCGGGAATAGCTCAGTTGATAGAGCGTCGCGTTGCCAACGCGAAGGTCGCG
>CAYJGL010000036.1:0-15908 GCA_964369695.1 uncultured Clostridium sp. | reverse complement strand
AACTACTCCTACATAAATATCACCATCAGTTCTTTTTGCGATGTCTTGATACAATTTTGTATTTTCCATCAATATACCTCCTTTTAATCTTGAACAACAGGACTTACATAAAAATATTTGAAAAGTCCACTTAATTGTTTGTACCAAATTACTTTAGTAATATATATTGACATTAAATTAAGATTATTCCAAAAATATAATAAATATTGATTAATTTAAATAAATGTGCTATAATTAGCAATGTTATGTGTTTATCATATAATATATTAATGCTAAAGAAATAATAAGATAAGTAATAGAAAAAGAAATAATATAAAAGTATTTAAAAGGGGATGGACACAGTGGATAAATTACAAAATATAGTTGATTTATTAAATATGTATAATCAAGAACATATTGTGAAATTTTTAGAAAATATAGAGGGTAAAGAAAAAGAAGATTTAATGGATCAAATTACTAGAATAGATTTTGAACAATTAATGGCATTATATGCTCAAACACAAGAAGAGATTGAAATTAAAGAAAATATACTTTCACCTATAAAATGTTTAGATAAAGATAAAATAACATTAAATGAAAAAGAAAAACTTACAGAAATTGGGGAAGAAATAATAAGAAGTGGTCAATACGCTGTAGTTACAATGGCAGGTGGGCAAGGTACAAGATTAGGACATACAGGCCCAAAAGGAACATTTAAATTAGACATATATGGAAAAGGTAAATATTTATTTGAAATATTGTCAGATAATTTAAAAGAAGCAAATGAAATGTATAATGTAACAATTCCGTGGTATATAATGACTAGTAAAGAAAATAATGATGAAACAGTAGCTTTTATGGAAAAACATAGATATTTTGGATATCCTAGAGATAAAGTTACTATATTTATGCAAAGTCAATTACCAATAATAGATTTTAATGGAAAATTATTATTAACTAAAAAGAATAAAATAAAAGAAGGATCAGATGGCAATGGCGGAACATATTCATCTTTAAGAGCAAGTGGAGCATTAGCTAAAATGAAAGAAGATGGAATTAAATGGATCTTCATTGGTGGTGTAGACAATGTTTTATTAAAAATGGCAGATGTTATGCTACTTGGATTAGCTATAGATAAAAAAGTAGAAATTGCATCAAAAAGTGTTATAAAAGCAAATCCGGAAGAAAAAGTTGGTGTATTTTGTAAATCAAATGGAGTTCCGAAAATTATAGAATATGGTGAACTTCCAGAAAAAATGGCAAAACAGTTAAACAAAGATGGTGAGTTGAAGTATGGAGAATCTAATATTATGTGCCATTTATATACTATAGAAGCGATTGAAAGAATAAGTAAAGAAACATTAATGTATCATTATGCAAAGAAAAAAAATGCTTATGTAGATAATAATGGTAAAGAAGTTATACCAACTGAACCTAATTCATATAAATTTGAATCCTTTATATTCGATGCATTTGAATTATTTGATGATATGGCGTTACTTAGAGTTAAAAGAGAAGAAAATTTTGCACCGGTAAAAAATGCAGAAGGTGTTGATAGTCCAAAAACTGCAAAAGGATTATATGAAAAATATTGGGAAAATGAATTTGGAAAGTAAAGGAAGATAATAGATGGAAGATTGTAAAATTAAAAATCTATATGATATAGATACAACAATAGCAAAATCATTATTAGAAAAAAATACATATCCGTGGGAAGTACTACCACAAATTAAAGAATATATATTAGAACTAGGAAAAACATTAGATTCTAATATATATGAAAAAATAGAAGATAATATATGGATTGCAAAAACTGCGAAAGTTGCAAAAACTGCATATATATTAGGTCCTACTATAATATGTGAAAATGCAGAAATAAGACATTCAGCTTTTATTAGGGGAAATAGTATAATAGGGGAAAATACAGTAGTAGGTAATTCTACTGAATTAAAAAATGTAATATTATTTAATAATGTGCAAGTACCACACTACAATTATGTAGGTGATTCTATATTAGGATATAAAGCTCATATGGGAGCAGGAGCGATTACTTCAAATGTAAAATCAGATAAGACGCCAGTTATAGTTAAAAACGATGAAGTTAAAATGGATACAGGATTAAAGAAATTCGGAGCAATGATTGGTGATGAAGTAGAAATAGGATGTAATAGTGTATTAAACCCAGGAACGATTATTGGAAAATCATCTAGTATATATCCTTTATCATCAGTAAGAGGTGTGATTAAGGCTAATAGTATATATAAAAAACAAGGTGAAGTAATAGGTAAAGAATTAAGATAAATAATAAAATAAAGGATAGATGTAATAGTCTATCCTTTTAAAGTGCTTGGAATAAAATAATCTACTACCCCATAAATCAATGCGCCAAAAAAAGCAGCAAGCAACGAGATATAATATCCATTAATTACAAATTGCAGTAAATAAAGAGTTGCAGCAGCTAATAAAAAACCTATAACTCCTCTTCCAAAAGGAATAGCTTGGAAACCAGTGAATCGTACTAATAAATAGTCTATAAAAGTAAGTGTAACTGTTGCAAATAATAAAGACCAAATACTAGCAATTGAAAAACCTATAGTAAAAAAAGCTGTTATTGCTAATATAATTGAAGATGTAATTAATCTTAAAAAAAGTTGCCATATAATTGATAATGCAGAAATTTCATTTGTTTTAGTAATTCCGTCCATAAATATCCTCCGAAAATTTAATATATAACGTATTATGAACAAAAATATAATTAATATACAAGTTAAATGCAGTAAAAATGTATAAAAAATAATAAAATACCAAAAATATATAATAAATAAGAAATTAAGTAGATAAAAATATATGAAATATATATTATTTACAAGATAGGAGAGAAATGTTAATAATATTTTTTAGATCAATACTTCTATATATAGTAATATTAATTGTAATGAGATTGATGGGGAAAAGACAAATAGGAGAACTACAACCATTTGAATTTGCTATATCTATAATGATAGCAGATTTAGCAACAATACCAATGTCAGAGATAGGGATACCAATATCAAATGGAATAATACCAATATTAGGATTATTGGTAATGGAACTATTAATTTCTACTGTTAATTTAAAAAGTATGAAAGCGAGAGAAATAATTTGCGGGAAACCTAGAATTTTAATATATAGGGGAAAAATAGATGAGAAAGCATTAAGGAAAGAAAGATTTACAATAAATGAACTGCAGGAGAGATTAAGGGGAAAAGATGTAAATAGTATTATGGATGTAGAATATGCAATACTTGAAACAAATGGAGAAATAACAATTGTATATAAACCAGAGAAAAGAGAAATAAGAGTAGAAGATTTAGATATACACCCCGAATATGATGGTATACAATATGATTTAGTTGTAGATGGAAAGGTCATGTATAAGAATTTAGAAACTTTAGGTAAAGACTATAATTGGTTAAAAAATAAATTGAAAGAATTTAAACTGCAGCCAGAAGAAGCATTGGTAGTAACTTTAGATGGAAAAGGTGAGATATTCTATCAAAAGCTACAAAAATATGAAAAAGGTAAAAAAGGAGAAACTAATTAATGAAAAAAGAAATAATAATTATTAGTGCAATTTTGGTATTCATATTAATTTTAAATGCAATTTCTCAAGCATATACAAATGAGACTGTTGAAGTAATATCAGGGCAATTAGAAGAATTAGAAGAAAAGTTTGATAAAAATGAAGATGATATAGATATTCAATATATGGAAGAAAAAGTTGAAGAAATAAAATCAAATTGGGATGAAAGATATAATATACTTGCATGTTATATAGAACACGAAGAATTAGAAAAAGTATATACAAATATAGTTGCTTTAGATGGTTTGTTGAATTTAGAAGAATATGGTAATGCAATAGCAGAATTAGAAAAAGCTAAATATACATTAAAACATATTAAGGAAAAATATACATTTTCAGTTTTGAATATTTTTTAAAACTAAAATAAGAAATAGCATTGAGATATATAATATATTTCAAATGCTATTTTTAGTCTTAATTAATTATCTTTACTTATTTTTGCATAATGTTTTAGCTTTTCATAAACTAAATGATTTACTGTTCCAGAAGGAAACTTACCATTTTTATCTTTTTTACCAGCAGGAACACCTGTTAATATTTCAATTCCTTCATCAATTGAAGAAATAGCATAAATATGGAATTTTTTATCTTTAACGGCTTCAATTATTTCATCAATTAATTGTAGATTTTCAACATTTTGAATTGGAATCATTACACCATGAGAACCATCTAGGCCACGCATTTTACAGATTTGGAAGAATCCTTCTATTTTCTCATTAACTCCACCAATTGGTTGTATTTCACCTTTTTGATTTACAGAACCAGTAACTGCAATTGATTGTGAAAGTGGTATTTCAGATAAGCTAGATAATAATCCATATAATTCAGTACTAGAAGCACTATCTCCATCTACACCACTATATAATTGTTCAAAACAAATACTAGCTGTTAAACATAGTGGAATATCTTGTGCAAACATCTGTCCTAAATAACCATTTAAGATTAAAACACCTTTTGAATGTGAAGGACCTGATATTTCAACTTCTTTTTCTATATTAATAATTCCAGATTTACCAGTATAAGTATTAACAGTTATTTTTGAAGGTTTCCCAAAAGTATAATCTCCAATAGACATTACAGTAAGACCATTTAATTCTCCCACTTGATGTCCTGAAGTTGTAATTAAAAGTGAATTATTTTTTATCATTTCTAAATATTTAGTGTCATATTTTTTTACTCGTTCTATTCTTTGAGTAAGAGCTTTTTCAATATATTTTGCAGTAACTACTTTTTCTCTTGAAAGTTTAGCCCAAACAGCAGACTCAGCAGCAATTTGTGTGAGTTCATTAAATCTAGTAGAGACTTTATTTCTATTTCCAGCTAATCTAGAAGCATATTCAACTAATTTTCCCATTGCTTCTTTATCTAAATGTGGTAAATTTTCATGTTCACAAAAACTATGAATTACTTGAGATAACTTATTTAAATTACTTGAATTTATTACTGCATCATCTTCAAATTCAACTTTTATTTTAAATAATTTTCTGAAATCGCTATCAAGAGAAAGAAGGGTTTGATAAATATTACTATTTCCAACTAAAATAACTTTTAGATCAAGTGGTATAGGTTCAGGTCGTAGAGAAATCATAACCATTGAAGAACGATGATCAGATGTATTTTCAATACCCAATTCTTTAGTTCTTAATGCCTTTTTTAGTGCTTCATAACATACATTGTTTTGTAATAAATCTTTTGCTTGGAATAAAATATATCCACCATTAGCTTGATGTAGTAGACCAGGTTTCAACATAGTATAATCAGTTTTTAAAGCTCCGTATTGGTTTTCATATTCTAAACTACCAAAAATATTATGATACGAATAATTAGAATCCATTATTATAGGTGCACCTTCTGAGTGAGAATTATCAATAAACAAGTTAACTCTATAATTTAAACAAGGATCAGTTTTTTTAAGACTAGGATGTTGTGGTTGTTGAGGCGGTTGTTTAGATGTTTCATCTTCAAGAAAAGTAGGTATGTTTTTTAAAACATCTTCTTTAACATCATTTAAAAATTTATTTATTTTTTTATTCTTTTTATATTTAGATTTTAAAAAGTTTATATGAACATTTACTGTAACAAGAGCAATATTAGATTGCCATTCAGATATTTTTTTGTCTGAATCTCTTTCTATTTCTTTAATCTTACCTATAACTTCCATTATATGTTCTTGAACAATACTAGAATTTTCTTCATATTTAGCTTTTAATTCATCATCTAATTTTTCAAATTCATCTTCTTCAATAGTTTTTCCATCAACTACAGGCATCATAAAAATACCATTTTGAGCAGTTTTTACATGAAAATTATATTTAGATGCTTTTTCATTTAAAACATCTAATAATTCAGAACGCTTAGTTTCAAATTCGTGTTTAATTAAGGCTTTTTCTTTTTCAAAATCATCTGTATTAAAAGTTTTTTTAATATCTTTTCGTATTTCTTTAATAAATCCATCCATAGAATTTTGAAACTCTTTACCAACTCCAGCTGGAAGTTCAACAGCTATTGGTGAATTAGGATTTTCAAAATTATTAATATAGCACCAATCAGAAGGAGCTTTTTTCTTAGCAGCAATTTTTTTAAGATAATTTTTAGTATACATTGTTTTACCAACACCACTAGGACCTTCTAAAAATAGGTTATATCCTTTAACATTAACTTCTAATCCAAATTCCAATGCTTTAATACCACGTTCTTGTCCAATTCCACCTTCGATAGGTTCTAATTCTTTTGTTGTTTCAAATTTGAATTGTGATGTATTACAAGTCATTTTTAAATCTTTATAACTTAGTTCATTTTTATTTTTCATTAGTTTCCTCCACTTTTATTATATCCATAATACTATGAAATATATAATCAATTAAAATTATTTTATATTATTTAAATTTAAAAGTAAATAAAAACAATAAATGTAATATAAATGTAATATAATTAGTCATATTTAAAAAAGAATCTAATAAAATATAGATGTAGAATTTATGTGAAAAAGTAATATATATGTGAAAAACATTGACAATAAAAAAGAAACATTGTAAATTATATATTAACAAAAACATATAAGAATATATAATAGGGAGGTATATAATGATAAAACCATTAGGAAGTAGAGTAATAATTAAAATGAAAGAAAAAGAAGAAACTACAAAAAGTGGTATAATACTGGCAAATGGAGCTCAGGAAAAACCACAAGTAGCAATTGTAATAGAAGTAGGCCAAGGAGAAAAAATCGATGGTAAATTGCAAGAGTTAGAAGTAAAAAAAGGAGATAATGTAATAATAAATAAGTATTCAGGTACAGAAGTTAAATATGAAGGCGAAGAATATATAATAGTTAAAGAAGACGATATATTAGCTATTATTGATTAATAAAAAATATTAAATAATATAAATTGTGAAGGGAGTAAAATAGAATGGCAAAAATTATAAAGTTTGGAGAAGATGCTAGAAAATCTTTAGTGGATGGTGTAAATAAATTGGCAGATACAGTTAAAGTAACATTAGGTCCAAAAGGTAGAAATGTGGTATTAGACAAAACTTATGGAGCACCTTTAATTACAAATGATGGTGTTACAATAGCAAAGGAAATAGAGTTAGAAGATAAATTTGAAAATATGGGAGCAAGATTAGTAAAAGAAGTGTCGACAAAGACAAATGATGTTGCAGGTGACGGAACAACAACAGCCACAGTACTTGCTCAAAGTATGGTAAAAGAAGGGGTTAAAAATGTAGCTGCAGGAGCTGATCCCATGTCAATAAAAAGAGGAATTGATAAAGCAGTAAAAGTAGCAGTAGAAGAATTGAAAAAAATTAGTTCAGAAGTTAAAGGAAAAGAAGATATTGCAAGAGTTGCTAGTATTTCGGCAAATAGTGATGAAGTTGGAAATTTAATTGCTGATGCAATGGAAAAAATATCAAAAGATGGAGTTATCACAATAGAAGAATCTAAAACATCAAATACAGAGTTAAACATAGTAGAAGGTATGCAATTTGAAAAAGGATATTTATCTCCTTACATGGTTACAGATACAGAAAAAATGGAAACAGTTTTTGATAATCCATACATATTAATTACAGACAAAAAAATTAGTAATATGCAAGAAATATTACCACTATTAGAAATGTTAATGCAACAATCAGCTAAACTAGTAATAATTGCAGATGATGTAGAAAGTGAACCATTGTCATCACTTGTATTAAATAAACTAAGAGGTGTGTTAAATGTTGTTGCAGTAAAAGCACCTAGTTTTGGAGATAAAAGAAAATCGACATTAGAAGATATAGCAATATTAACAGGTGGAGAAGTAATCACAGATGATTTAGGTTTGGATTTAAAAGATACTGTAATAGAACAGCTAGGAAGAGCTAAACAAGTAAAAGTACAAAAAGAAAATACAATAATTGTTGATGGACTGGGAAATAAAGAGTTAATTAAGAATAGGATCAGCCAAATAAAATCTCAAATAACAGAAACACAAAGCGAATATGACAAAGAAGGTCTTCAAGATAGATTAGCTAAAATATCTGGTGGAGTTGCAGTGATTGCAGTAGGAGCAGCAACAGAGATAGAAATGAAAGAAAAAAAATTAAGAATTGAAGATGCTTTATCTGCTACAAAAGCAGCTGTAGAAGAAGGAATTGTTTCTGGTGGTGGAATAGCATTAATAAATGTTATATCAGAAGTTGAAAATTTCACTAATAATTTAGAAAATGGAGAGAAAATAGGTGGTGAAATAGTATTAAAAGCATTAGAAGAACCACTAAAACAAATAACTAGAAATGCAGGATTAGAACCAGCTGTTGTAGTTGAAAAAGTAAAAACATCTGAAAAAGGAATTGGTTTTGATGCAGCTAAAGAAGAGTATGTAGATATGAAAGAAAGTGGAATAGTAGATCCTACTAAAGTAACTAGAAGTGCATTACAAAATGCAGCATCAATAGCTTCAATGGTACTTACAACAGAAAGCTTAGTTGCAGATGCTCCAGAACCTAAGTCTTGTAATTGCGGAAACAACATGGGTGATGCAGGAATGGAAGGTATGTATTAAGTAGAATAAATTTAAAAATTAAGATGCAATAATTTGTATCTTGGTTTTTTTATTGAAAAGTCTGAAATTGTTGAAAAAAGAAAAAAATAATATATAATATAGAAAAAAGTAGAAGGGGATAAAAAATGATTGAACTAAAACATCCGTTAATAGAACATAAGTTGGGAATTTTAAGAAACAAAGAAACAGGAACAAAAGAATTTAGAGAAATAATTGAAGAAATCTCTATATTTTTATGCTATGAAGCAATGAAAGATATAAAGTTAGAAAAAAAAGAAATAGAAACACCAATAGAAAAAATAGTAACAGGTGTTTTAAATGAAGACAAATATGTATTTATTCCAATTTTAAGAGCTGGAATAGGTATGGTTGAGGGTATGATAAAAGTTATACCAAACGCTAAGATAGGCCATATTGGAATGTATCGTGATGAAGAAACATTTAAACCTATAACATACTTCTTTAAAGTACCTTCTGGAATAGAAGATAGAGAAGTAATATTATTAGACCCTATGCTAGCAACTGGTGGATCAGCAAGTGATGCTGTAAGTATGTTAAAAGAAAAAGGAGTTAAAAAAATAACATTATTATCAATTTTAGCAGCACCAGAAGGTGTAAAAGTGTTAGAAAAAAACCATCCAGATGTACAAATATATTGTGCTAAACTTGATAAGTACTTAAATGAAAAAAAATATATTGTACCAGGTTTAGGAGATGCAGGAGATAGAATATTCGGAACAAAATAAAAACTAAATAGTTAATGATTAAATCAAACAAATTATATATTTATATAGTTTGTTTTTATTTTAAATATATAATATTAAAGAAAAACAGGTTTTTAGGTTGAAAAAAGAGCTACTACATAGTATAATTAGGCAATCATAAAATAAAATAAATAAACAGGAGAAAAGTAAATGGGGTTTTTTGATAAATTAAAAAAAGGTATGAATAAAACTAAAGAATCATTTAGTGAAAGAATAAATAATGTATTTTCTAATTTTAGAAAAGTTGATGAAGAATTTTTAGAAGAACTTGAAGAAATATTAATAATGTCAGATATAGGAATGGAAACATCAGTTAAAATAATTAACAATCTTAGAATTCGTATAAAAAAAGAAAAAATAGAAGATGAAGAACAAGTAAAAACAGCATTAAGAGAAGAGATGAAAGAAATATTAGCTAAAGTTGATATTAGTTTAAAATTAAATACAAAACCATCAGTAATATTAGTTGTTGGAGTAAATGGTGTAGGTAAAACAACATCGATTGGAAAGATTGCAAATAGGCTAGCAGTAGATGGTAAAAAAGTAGTAGTAGCAGCAGCTGATACTTTTAGAGCAGCAGCAGTAGAACAATTAGAGATATGGGCGAAAAGGGCTGGTGCAGATATTGTAAAAAGAGAAGAAGGTGTTGATCCAGCATCAGTTGTGTATGATGCAATTAAGATTACTAAAGAAAAAAATGCAGATATATTAATTGTAGACACAGCAGGTAGACTTCATAATAAGAAATATTTAATGGATGAATTGAATAAAATTCAAAAAGTAATTAATAGAGAAATGGAAGATTGCGATAGAGAAGTATTATTGGTAATTGATGGTACAACTGGTCAAAATGCAATATCACAAGTAAATGCTTTTAAAAAAGAAGCGGATATAACAGGTCTAGTATTAACTAAACTAGACGGAACTGCAAAAGGTGGAGTTGTAATTGGAATTGTAGAAGAAAATAATATACCTGTTAAATTTATAGGTGTGGGGGAAAAAATTGACGATATGGAAATCTTTAATTCAGATGATTTTACAAAAGCGATTATTTAGTAAAAGGAAGAGTGAAAATGGAAAAAAATAATATAGAAAATCAAGGAAATATAGAAGTAATCGAACAAAAAGAAAATAAGGTTAAAAAGAAAAAATATAAAATGAGAAGAAATATAGTAGTCTTATTTATAATATTATTATCATTAATAGTATCAATATTATTAAGAGCTAGCTATTTAGAATATCTTGAATTAGGCGAAAAATACTTAAATGTGTTTAAAACTAATTTAATTTATCAAGTAATTTTGATATGTATAAACTTTATTGTAATATATTTTATAGTGTATATGACAAATAGAACAATAAAAAAAAGTTTAAAACCATTTTTTGAAAAAGACAAAAAAGAAATGCCAAGAATACTTAATAAGTCTATAGCATTAGTTATAGCTACAATAGTAAGTATAGTAGTTTCAAATTTATTATTAGAACAAATTATGCTTGCTTTAAATAGTGCTAGTTTTGGGATAGAAGATCCTATATTTGGATTAGATATATCATATTATATTTTTCAAAAACCTATAATAGAAGCTTTTGTAATGTACTATATTTTCCTGGTAGCAGGTATAAGCATATATATGGTAATATATCATATAATAGTATTTAATAAATATTTAGATGGTGTAGATTCTGCAATGATAAGAGAAAGTTTGCTTATAAAAAAGGTATTAAGAAATATAATATTTGTAGTAATTGGAATAGCAATAATGACATTATTGAATACACAAAATATGTTATTTGGTAAAATAATAGATGTAGGTGACGATTTAGAATTAGTTGGAGCAGGACTGACAGAAGCAACAGTTCAATTATGGGGATATGTAATCTTCTCAGCAGTAATAGTAATATTTACAATAAGAGCAATAAAAGCATTTAAAAACAAAAAAACAGCATCAGTTATAAAAAATCTAGCAATAATTCCTGGATATTTAGTATGTTTAGTAGGGGTTATGATTGCATTTGATTTAATATATGTTAATTCAAATGAATTAGATAAACAAAAACAGTATATTCAAGAAAATATAGACAATACTAAAAGTGCATATAATATAAATATTGAAGAAACTAATGTTGATTATTCTGGAACAGTAAATAATGAAGACATTATAGAAAACCAAAATATAATTGATAATACACCTGTGATATCAGAAGAAATGATTTTGAAAACATTAGAAAATACACAAACCGTTACAGGACAATTTACATATAATGAACCAAATTTAGCAGAATATGATGTTAATGGAGAAAAACAGCTTGTATATGTTGCACCAAGAGAGATAGCAAATACAGACAGAACATATAATAATAAAACATACGAATATACACATGGAATGGGAGAAGTTATAGTATCACCTTCACAAGTTGATGATATGGGGAATATACAATATATACAAAAAGATATATCAGAAGTGGATGAGAAAATAGATATTTCAGAACCTAGAATATATTATGGAGTAGAAACAAATGAAATAGTTATAACTAATACTGAAAAAAATCAAGAATATGATTATACAGATGAAAAAGGTGTTGATCATATGTCATCATATAATGGAGAATCAGGACTTGAATTAAACTTGCTAG
Source organism: uncultured Clostridium sp. (assembly GCA_964369695.1). GTDB lineage: Bacteria > Bacillota > Clostridia > TANB77 > CAG-508 > CAG-269. The sequence goes on along the minus strand of CAYJGL010000036.1, from coordinate 3,864 downwards.
ATAGACTTATATTAGGAATATCAAAAGGAAATTTTGATTTAGCTTTTTCAAGTGATATTAATAATACAAGTAAGATATTATTAAATACACAAGTATTAGAAAGAGCTAAAAAAGCGCTACCATATTTAATGTACGATGAAGAACCATATACAGTAATTACAGACGATGGACAAATTGTGTGGGTTATAGATGCATATACTGTATCTAGTAAATATCCATATTCGCAATATTCTAAAATAGAACATGAAAACATTACACATAATATCAATTATATAAGAAATTCAGTAAAAGTAATTATTGATGCTTATGATGGTACAATGTCATATTACATAACAGATAAAACAGATCCTATAGCAATGGCATACAGGAATATATATAGTGAATTGTTTATGGACTTAGATGAAGAAATACCACAAGATATTTCAAAGCATTTTGTATATCCAGAATTTCTATATAGTGTGCAAAGTGAATTTTTAGAAGTATATCATAATGTTAAACCAGATGTCTTATATAGAGAAGATGATATATGGGATATTGCAAGAAATAATACTACAGTGTTAAATACTTCATCAGGAACTGATATGCAGGGATATTATACAATGGTAAAAGAAAATGATAAAGAACAATTAGGATTAGTTCAGATATATACACCAAAAGAAAAACAAAATATAATATCATATTTAGTAGGTACATCTGGAAGTGAGATAAATAAGTTGAAATTATATAAATTTTCAGAAGATAGTAATATAGTAGGTCCTATTCAGTTAGATAAACAAGCACAAGAAGATGAAGAAATATTAAAAGAATTAGAGTTGCTTAATGTAACAGGGTCTAAATTAACTAAATCAACAATAATAGTTCCTATAAATAACACACTATTATATATAGAACCAATTTATCAAACTAATTTAAATGAATCATCAAATCCTGTACCAGTATTAAAAAAAATAATAGTATCATCAGGTAATAAAGTTGCAATTGGGGATAATATAGAAGAAGCATTAGTAAATTTATTAGCAGTTGAAAAAGAAAATATTGAAGTAGAAAATACTGATGATATAGATGGATTGATTGAAGAAATTATAAAAGCAAATAATAATCTTGAAGAATCTAATAATAATAATGATTGGGAAATGATAGGAAAAGATATAGATAAATTACAAGAACTTATAGATTCACTTGAAGTTTTGCAAAATGAACAATTAAAAGAAGAACAAGAACTTGAAAAAGAAACTGATGGTCAAAATAATGTGAATGAGCAAAATAATAATATTGATAATAATGTACAAATTGAAAACAATATTGAATAAAATAATATAAAAAGTCCACCATAATATAAAGGTGGATTTTTATGTTTGAAAAAAAGAAGAATATGGAGATTTTAAATAAGTCTATTCAAGAGTTATTAGAAAATTTAAATAAATCAAATTATATAGAATGGTTATATATTTTAAACAATAAAAAAGAAATATTTATAAGAAATATAACAGCTGGAATTGGAAGAGGAATAGGAATAGGGATAGGGTTTACTCTAATTACCGCCATAATAATTATTATATTGCAAAATATAGTAACATTAAATATTCCTATAATAGGAGAATATATTGCAGATATTGTAGAGATTGTTGAAAATAGTAGATAGATTAATTAATATTAAACATATAAATATTGGTTGGATAGAAAAAGACGCATTTAGAATAAATTCTATTGCGTCCTTCATTATTAGTACTTAAATAAAAAAGCTACTTACACAGAAATAGCTTTTAATTTTTTTGATAAATTAGATTTTTTTCTAGCTGCAGTGTTTTTAACAATAACACCTTTTGTACATGCTTGATCAATTTTTTTAGTTGCTAATGAAAATAAAGTTTCTGCTTCTGTTTTATTTCCAGAATTAACAGCTTCTTCAAATTTTTTAACAGCTGATTTATATTCAGATTTTATCATATTATTTCTTAATGTTTTTTTCTCAATTACTTTAACTCTCTTTTTAGCTGATTTAATATTTGGCATTTTATTGCACCTCCTCTTAGTGAATTACATTATAACATAAAATATTTTAACACACAAAAATAAAAAAAGCAAGCAAAATATAAAATATTTATTGTAATGATAAAATATTTATGGTATATTTAAATAAAAATATTAAAAATCATAGGAGGTATTGGTATGATAGCAATAGGTTCAGATCATGGTGGGTATAGTTTAAAGGAAGAGATAAAAAGATATTTAGAAGAGCAAAATATAGAATGTGAAGATTTTGGTTCAGAAAGTGAAGAAAGAGTAGATTATCCAGACATAGCAAGTAAAGTAGCTAAATCAATACAATCAAAAGAAAGCGAAAAAGGAATATTAGTATGTAGATCTGGAATAGGGATGGCAATTGTAGCAAATAAATATAAAGGTATTAGATGTGCATTATGCTATAATGAAGAAACAGCAAAAAATTCTAAGGTACATAATAATAGTAATATATTAGCATTAGGAGCAGATCAATATACAAAAAATGAAGCAATTGCAATGGTTAGGATATGGCTTGCTAGTGAATATGAAGGGGAAAGACATCAATATAGATTAGATTTAATTGAACAAATTGAAAAAGAAAATATGAAATAGGAGGCTAAAATATGTGGGGAGATATAGCTATTGCTTTTTTACTAGCACTTATCATGTCTTTTATGACAACACCTTATACAATCAAAATAGCTAAAAAAATAGGAGCGGTAGATGTACCAAAGGATGATAGAAGAATGCATAAGAATGCAATGCCAAAATTTGGTGGACCTGCTGTAATATTTGGATTTTTAGTTTCAGTAATATATTTAATAATAGTAATGAATATAGAAAACACTATTAATTTATTTGGTGAAGATGAATATGGTAGGAAATTACTTGGAATGTTTTTAGGAATTATTGTAATTGCAATAACATGTATTTTTGATGATATAAAACCAATAAAACCAATATTTAAATTAACCGGGCAGCTTTTAGCTGCAGCAATAGCAGTATATTTTGGAATTGTGATTACAGACGTAATTTTACCATTTGAAACAACAGAAACTGTTCAAAATATATTTAATATTCTATTAACAATAGGATGGATTGTTGGGATTACAAATGCTATAAATCTAAGTGATGGACTAGATGGTTTATCATCTGGTATATCAGCAATATCATCTATATCGCTATTAATAATATTTGTATTAAACGGTTCACCTATTATTGCTATAATATTAATTACAGCATTATCAGGAGCAATACTTGGATTTTTGCCATTTAATTTTTCTCCTGCAAAAACATTTATTGGAGATACGGGTTCAAATTTTATAGGTTATGCAATAGCATTAATTTCAATTTTAGGAATTGCAAAAACATATACAGCAGCAGTAATTGTATTACCACTTATAGTATTAGGTTTACCAATACTTGATACAGTATGGGCAATTATTAGAAGGTTAATAAAAGGGAAATCATTAAAAGCTGTTTTTCAAGCAGATAGGGGACATGTTCATCATAGAGTAGTAGCAAAAGGGTTCACACAAAAACAAACAGTTGTAATTTTATATGTAATTAGTGCAACATTTGGATTCTTTGCAGTTATATGGCTAGACAGTGGAATATGGAAGGCATTATCATTTTTACTTATGGCTTTAATTGCTTTTGCTATAGGATATAGAAGTTTTAGAAATGAGAAGCAAGATAATCAAAGATTTGAATGTTTAGAATGTAAGTATATATATAATCCTAAAGTAGGTAATGAAAAAGTAGGTATAAAAAAAGGCACAGAGTTTTATGATTTACCAGATAATTGGACTTGTCCTGTTTGTGGTAATGAAAAAGATGGGTTTAGAGAGAGTAAGTAGA
>CAYJGL010000035.1:0-16282 GCA_964369695.1 uncultured Clostridium sp. | reverse complement strand
ATGTCTGATTTTTAAACAAATTTACGTAAAAATGATTGACAGAACAATTAAAAGATGTTAAAATATTTGAGCATATGTAATTACGGACATATGATCACATCGTTTCAAAAAAAGTAAAATAACACGGAGGTGTATTAAATGGCAGCAAAAGGTCCAAGAGAAAATATAACTTTAGAATGTACAGAATGTAAAAGAAGAAATTATATGACTTCTAAAAATAAAAGAAACAATACTGACAGACTAGAAATAACTAAGTATTGCAAATTTTGTAAAACACGTACAACACATAAAGAAACTAAATAAAAAAACCTATTTTTAGGAGGCGTTAAAGTGGCTAAAAAAGAAGAAAAAAAAGAAATTAAAAAAAATAACAAAAAAGAAAGCAAAAATAAAAAAAGTTTCTTTAAAGGTTTAAAAGCTGAATTAAAAAAAGTAATTTGGCCAACACCTAAACAATTAGTTAACAGTACAACAGCAGTTTTAGTAATTGTTTTAATAACAGCTGTAATTGTTTTTGCATTAGATTTTGTTTTTAATTTACTAAATATTGAAGTATTAGATAGAATTAAAGAATCTTTAATATCAAATACTTCTATAGAAAGTACAGAACAAAATCTAACTATAGACAATGAAAATCAAGAAATTGTTGTAGAAGATACAAACATAGTTCAAGACAACACTACTGTTGTAACAGAAAATACAGTAACAGAAAATGTTACGGAATAGGAGGCTAGAAATGTCTCAAAGTAAATATGATAATGAACCTAGATGGTATGTAGTCCATACATATTCTGGTTACGAAAATAAGGTAAAGACTGATTTAGAAAAGACAATTAAAAGTAGAGAAATGGAAGATTTGTTTTTTGATATAATAGTTCCTATGGAAGAACAAATTGAAATTAAAAATGGTCAAAGAAAAACTAACTTAAAGAAAGTTTTTCCAGGTTATGTTTTAATTAAAATGATTGTTACTGAAGAATCATGGTATGTTGTAAGAAATACACGTGGTGCTACAGGATTTGTAGGATCAGGAACAGAACCAACTCCATTATCTGACGAAGAAATTAGACATATGGGATTTGAAGATGTTCAAATAAATGTTGATTATCAAATTGATGAACAAGTTCAAATACTTAGTGGTCCACTAGAAGGAAATATAGGGGCAGTTAAAGAAATTAATGTGGAAAAAAGTAAAGTAAAAGTTTTAGTTTCTATGTTTGGGAGAGAAACTCCAGTAGAATTAGATTTTTCACAAGTTACGAAAATAGTATAAGGAGGTGTCATAATGGCAGAAAAAGAAATTTCAAATATTATAAAATTACAAATAGAAGCAGGTAAAGCTACACCAGCTCCACCAGTAGGGCCGGCATTAGGATCAAGTGGTGTAAATATCATGCAATTTGTTAAAGATTTTAATGATAGAACAGCAAGTCAACCAGGTATGATAATACCAGTTGTAATAACAGTGTACAAAGATAAATCATTCGATTTTATCACTAAAGTACCACCAGTAGCTGTTTTAATTAAAAAAACAATAAAATTAAAATCAGGATCAGCTGTACCAAATAGAGATAAAGTTGGAACAATAACTAAAGCTCAAGTAAAAGAAATAGCTGAAACTAAAATGCCAGACTTAACAGCTGCAACAATAGAAACAGCAATGAGTATGGTAGAAGGAACAGCAAGAGCAATGGGTGTTGTTGTTGTAGATTAATAAAATTTAAAATTAAGTGGGAGAGCATAGCTCGTTAAAACCAAAGGAGGAAATAAAATGGCAAAAAGATATGCAGAAAGTGCAAAATTAGTTGATAAAACTAAAGTATATGATGTAAAAGAGGCATTAGAAATAGTAGAAAAAATGCCTAAAACAAAATTTGATCAAACAGTTGAATTACATGTAAAATTAGGAGTGGATTCAAAACATGCTGATCAACAAGTTAGAGGTACAGTAGTACTTCCAAATGGAACAGGTAAAACACAAAAAGTATTAGTGTTCGCTAAAGGACCAAAAGCAGAAGAAGCAGAAAAAGCTGGAGCTGATTTTGTAGGAGCAGAAGAATTAATACCAAAAATTCAAAATGATAATTGGTTTGATTATGATGTAATAGTAGCTACACCAGATATGATGGGTGTTGTTGGTAGATTAGGTAAAGTATTAGGACCAAAAGGTTTAATGCCAAATCCAAAATCAGGAACAGTTACTATGGATGTAACAAAAGCTATTAATGAAATTAAATCAGGTAAAGTTGAATATCGTTTAGATAAAACAAATATTATACATTTAGGATTTGGTAAAGTTTCTTTTGGAACTGAAAAATTAGCTGAAAACTATAGAGTTGTTATGGACGCTATAATCAAAGCTAAACCATCTGCATCAAAAGGTCAATACATTAGAAGCGTATCAGTTTCTACTACTATGGGACCTGGAATGTATATTAACGAAAATTAAATATACGCCAAAGACAGTAGGCAAAATAAGTCCTACCGAGGTAAATTAAGAGATATAACACTCTTTTTGTACCTTGGTATGAAAAAGTGTTATTTATTTTATATAAATATAAAAATAGAAGTCGATGGGAGGTGGATTTTTAAATGGCAAGTGAAAAAATACTTAATCAAAAGAAAGAGCAAGTAACAAAATTAGCTGAAGAAATGAAAGAAGCAAAATTAGTATTATTTACTGAATATAGAGGTATAACAGTTGTTGATGATACAGTTCTTAGAAAAGATGTAAGAAATGTAAATGCTAAATATAAAATTATTAAAAATAATATTACGAGAAGAGCAATGGCAGAATGTGGTTATAATGGTTTAGAAGAAAAATTATTAGGACCAACAGCAGTAATATTAAGTAATGAAGATTATTTAGAACCAGCAAAAGTTATATATGATTTTTGTAAAAATAATGAATACTATAAAATTAAAGGTGGAGTTATTGAAGGTAAAGTTATGACAGCTGAAGAAGTTATAACATTAGCAAAATTACCATCAAGAGAAACATTATTATCTATGCTTGCAGGAGCTTTACTTGGAAATATATCAAAAGTTGCTGTTGCAATCGATCAAGTTAGAATTCAAAAAGAAGAAGCAGGAGCGTAAGTTCTTGATAAAGTAAATAAAAATAAGAGTTGTGAACTTATATCACATAAAATTTAGGAGGATTATAAAATGGAAAAAATTGAAAAATTAATTGAACAAATAGACAGCTTAACAGTTGTTGAATTAGCTGAGTTAGTAAAAGCTATTGAAGAAAAATATGGAGTGTCTGCAGTAGCAGCAGCTGCACCAGCAGCTGGTGGAGCAGCAGTAGCAGCAGAAGAAAAAACATCTTTTGATGTTGTATTATCAGCAGCTGGAGATCAAAAAATTAAAGTAATTAAAGTAGTAAGAGATGCTACAGGTTTAGGTTTAAAAGAAGCTAAAGAATTAGTTGATGGAGCACCTAAAACAGTTAAAGAAGGAGTTTCTAAAGAAGAAGCTGAAGAATTAAAAGCTAAATTCTCAGAAGTAGGAGCTACAATCGAATTAAAATAATTATAATATATAAAAGATACGTGATTTATGTATCTTTTTATTTTATTTTCATGTACTTAAAAATACTAATATACAATAGTGTTATTAATAATAAAAGGAGAAAGATATGGAACAAGAAAATTCGAATGAAGTAGTTGGAAGTAAAGAAAAAAACCAACAAAAAAGAAAAATGAAAGTAACATTAAAGGGAATAATAGTGATAATAGTAATTATTACTTTAATAAGTATTATATTACTAATATATAATAGTTTGAAAGTAGAAAGAGTAATTGAAGATGATAGAGTTGATATTAGTAGTGAAGAAACTGAAGATGATAGAGTTGATATTAGTAGTGAAGAAACTGAAGAAGAAAATGAACAAATAAACAGTGGAAATTCACAACTTAATGGATCTTCTTGGATAAGTCAACAGGATTCAAATATTATTTTTGAAAACAACAAAGAATTTAAATGGTATCAAACTTATAATGATTTAACAGATAATTTTTATTCGGGCGAGTATAAATTTTATAGAGAAGAAAAAGCATTAGAATATTTAGCAGAAGATTTAGAACAATATGGAATAACTAAAAGTGAAATGGATGATTACTTTAAAAGAAATGCTGGAGATGAAGATTATAATAGAGAAAATTTAGTTTGTATCGTATTAGATAATCAAGAAACAGTATTAGACAATGAAGTAAATAATCACGATGACTATAATACATATTACTATGGTTTTATAGTCCATGATGACATGAATTTAGATATTACAAACATGGATACAGGAGCAACTCTAAATTTTGAAAGACAGAAATAGAATATACGATTTTAATAGCAGTAACCTTATACAATCTATTAACTAACATATTGATAGTTTATATTTATTCTTGTATTAAAAAGATAATTGGCTACTAGATTTGCTAAAAGTTACATAATATTTTAAATACTATTGTTAATTAAATAAAAGTATGATATAATAGCTATATTATTAAATTTATATCTAGTTACGAGTTAATAAATTTTTGTAGCTAGATATATTTTTTGAGAGAAGAAGGAGTAATTAATGAAAGAAGAGAATTTAAAATTTGAAGAATTAGACTTGTCTAATAATATTAAAAGAGCACTAGGAGATATAGGGTATGAAACAACAACACCAATCCAAAGTCAATCGATACCTGAGATATTAAAAGGGAGAGATTTAATAGGACAATCACAAACAGGAACAGGAAAAACTGCATCATTTGGTTTACCTATAATAGAAAAAATTGATAAAGACAAATCAAAGGTACAGGCACTTATACTTTGCCCTACAAGAGAACTTGCAATTCAAATAACAGAAGAACTAAGAAAGTTCACTAAATATGAAGAAAATGTGAAATGTGTAGCTGTATATGGTGGAGAGCATATTGAAAAACAAATTAAAGCTTTAAAATCAGGAGCGAAGATTGTAGTTGGAACACCAGGAAGAATAATGGATCATTTAAGAAGAAAAACTTTAAAAACAGACAATATTAATATGGTTGTATTAGATGAAGCAGACGAAATGTTAAATATGGGATTTGAAGAAGATATAAATGAAATATTATCACAAGTCCCAGAAGAAAGACAAACTATTCTTTTTTCAGCAACAATGAATAAAAGAATACTTGCAATATCAGAAAAATATATTAAAAATCCAGCAACAGTTAAAATAAAATCTAAAGAATTAACAGTAGATAGAATTGAGCAAGTCATGTTTGAAGTTAAGTCAGCGTTAAAAGATGAAATAACAACAAGATTAATAGATTTAGATAATCCTAAAAAAGCAGTTGTATTTTGTAACACTAAAAAGAAAGTTGATAATTTAATTGAATTATTAAAGAAAAAAGGATATAAAGCAGAAGCTTTACATGGTGATATAAAACAAGAACAACGTCAAAGAATAATGAATAGATTAAAAAAAGGTGAATTTAAAATATTAGTTGCAACAGATGTTGTTGCAAGAGGAATTGATGTTGACGAGTTAGAGCTAGTTATAAATTATGATGTACCACAAGAAGCTGAGTATTACGTTCATAGAATAGGAAGAACAGGAAGAAAAGGTAATAACGGTAAAGCATATACTTTTGTAGTTGGTAAAGAAAAAAATAGGATAAGAGAAATAGAAAAATATGCTAATACTAAAATACAAAAAGGTAAACTACCTTCAATGGAAGAAATAAATAAAGTAAGAAATGAAAAATTTATAGAAAAAGTTCAAAATATGATTGACAGTAAGAAATATGAAGAAAATAAGACAAATAAAGAAATATTAGAAAGATTACTAGAAACAAATTCAATTGAAAATTTATCAGCAGCTTTATTAGAATTATTACATAAAGCTAAAAAAGAAGATAAGATAAAACAAACTTTTTCAGGAGATGAAAAGGTAAAACTATTTATTACAGTAGGTAAAAAAGATAAAATCATGAATAAAGATATAGTTGGAAGTTTTGCAGCAAATACAATAGTATCTGGTAGGGATATTGGTAAAATTAAAATATTAGATAGTTATTCATTTGTTGAAGTCCCTGCACAATTTGTAGAAGAAGTAATTCAAAATATGAAAGGGAAAGAAATTAAAGGAAGAAAATGTGATATTGAAATAGCAAATAGTTAAGATCTACAAATAAAGTTATTCTGTTTAATATAGAATAACTTTTATGTTATAACAAAATAATTGATTAAAAATTACAAAGTATATATCCAAAAAAGTAATGGTTTTTACTTGTTTTTTGATGTAAAACAGTATATAATAATAAACAAATTAAGTAGGGAGTGGAAGAATGAAAGTTAGTAAAGAAGAAATATTGCATATTGCAAAATTAGCTCATTTAAATATAGAAGAAAACGAAATAGATTCATATATAGAAAATTTAGAAGAAATATTAAATTTTGCTAATATTGTAAATAATGCACCTATTGAAGGTTTAGATATTACAGTAGGAGCAAATGAAGCTAAGAATAAATTTAGAAAAGACGAGATAGTAGAATTTAAAGACAATGAAGCATTATTACAAAACGCGATATCAAAAGAACAAAATATGTTTAAATTACCAAAAGTAATTAATTAATGAATTTGATAAATGAAAGGATTATTTATGAATATATTAGATTTAACAGTAAAAGAATTACAAGATAAGATAGAGAAAAAAGAATTAACAATTGTTGATATAACAAAAGCATATATAGATAATATATCTGAAAAAGAAAAAGATGTAAAAGCATTTGTAACAACATTAGAAGAAACTAGCACAATAAAAGCAAATGAAATACAAAAAGGAATAGAAGAAGGAAATATAAAAGGTAAGTTAGCAGGAATTCCTATAGGTATCAAAGATAATATATGTACAAAAGGTATAAAGACAACATGTAGTTCTAAAATGCTAGAAAACTTTGTATCACCTTATGATGCAACAGTTATAAATAAAATAAATAATGAAAACATGATAAACTTAGGAAAACTGAATATGGATGAATTTGCAATGGGGGGATCTACAGAATATTCATATTTCAAAAAAACTTCAAATCCATGGAATTTAAATAAAGTTCCAGGTGGTTCATCAGGTGGATCAGCAGCAGCAGTAGCAAGTAATCTTGTTCCATGGGCATTAGGTTCAGATACGGGGGGGTCAATTAGGCAACCAGCTAGTTTTTGTGGTGTTGTTGGATTAAAACCAACTTATGGTTTAGTTTCAAGATATGGATTAGTTGCATTTGCTTCATCTCTTGATCAAATAGGTCCGATAACAAAAGATGTATATGACTCAGCTATGTTACTAAATATAATAGCAGGACATGATGAAAAAGATACAACATCAGTGGAAATAGGAAAAATAGATTATACTAAAAATATAGACAAAGATATTAAAGGATTGAAAATTGGAGTTCCAAAAGAATTTTTTGCTGAAGGTATAAATGAAGAAGTTAAAAAATCTGTAGAAGAAGCTATTGAAAAGTATAAAGAAATGGGAGCTGTAGTTGAAGAGATATCACTTGATATTGCTAAATACTCATTAGCTACATATTACATCATAGCTTGTGCTGAAGCAAGTTCAAACTTAGGAAGATTTGATGGTATTAGATATACATATAGGACAGATGAATATAAAAATTTAAAAGATATTTATAAAAAATCTAGAACAGAAGCTTTCGGAAAAGAAGTAAAAAGAAGAATAATACTTGGAACTTATGTACTATCATCAGGATATTATGATGCATACTATAAAAAAGCTCAACAAGTAAGAACATTAGTTATGAATGAATTTAATAAAGCATTTGAAAAATACGATGTAATACTTACTCCAACATCACCAACAGTAGCATTTGATATTGGTTCTAAATCTGAAAATCCACTTGAAATGTATTTAGCAGATATTTGTACAGTATCTATAAATATAGCAGGAGTTCCAGCAATATCAATTCCATGTGGTGTAGATAGCGAGGGTATGCCAATTGGTATGCAATTAATAGGAGACAAGTTTAAAGAAGAAGTAATTTTAAATGCAGCATATAAATATGAACAAGAAACTAAATTTAGAGAAAAATATAAACCACAGTTTATCAAATAAGGAGGAAAAAATGTCAAGACAAGATTATGAAATTGTAATGGGAATAGAAGTACATAGTGAATTATCTACAAAAACAAAAATATTTTGTAGTTGTAAAACAGAATTTGGTGGAAATCCAAATACTCACACATGTCCAATATGTATGGCAATGCCAGGGACATTACCAGTACTTAACGAAAAAGTAGTAGAATATGCAGTAAAGGCAGGACTTGCTACTAATTGTGAAATATCAAGAGATAGTAAAAATGATAGAAAAAACTATTTTTATCCAGATCTTCCAAAAGCATATCAAATTTCTCAATTTGATAAACCATTATGTGAAAATGGATATGTTGAAATAGAAACAGAAGAAGGTAAAAAGAAAATAGGATTAACAAGAATTCATATTGAAGAAGATGCAGGAAAACTCAATCATGATGAATTTGGTGGCGGTACATTAGTTGATTTAAACAGAGCTGGTGTTCCATTAATAGAAATAGTATCAGAACCAGATTTAAGATCTAAAGAAGAAGTAGAACAATATTTAAGAAATTTAAAAGCTATATTAGAATATATAGAAGTTTCAGATTGTAAGATGCAAGAAGGGTCATTTAGAGCAGATGTCAATGTATCTGTTAGAAAAAAAGGTGAAACAAAATTAGGTACTAGAACTGAAATGAAAAATATGAATTCATTTAGAAGTATAGTAAGAGCAATTGACTATGAAGTAGATAGACAAATAGATTTAATTGAAGATGGTGGACAAGTTATTCAAGAAACTTTAAGATGGGATGATGTATCAGGAAAAACTTTCCCAATGAGAGACAAAGAAGATGCTCAAGATTATAGATATTTCCCAGATCCAGATTTAGTAGCGATTAAATTATCAGAAGAGTATATTGAAAATATTAAAAATACTTTACCAGAATTACCAAAAATTAGAAAACAAAGATATTTACAAGAATATATGTTATCTGAAAAAGATGCTAAATTAATAACTTCATCAAAACATCTTTCAGATTTATTTGAAGAGTCTATTAAAATTTGCAATAATGCTAAAGCAGTAAATAACTGGATTATTTCAGATATATCAAGAATATTAAATGAAAAAGAAATGGAAGCAAGTGCAATACCATTTAATGCATCTCATTTAGGTAAATTAGTTGTTTTAATTGATAACAATACAATTAGTTCAAGTATTGGTAAAAAAGTATTACAAGAGTTATTTGAAGCTCCACAAGACCCGGAAATAATTATTAAAGAAAAAGGTTGGGTTCAAATTTCTGATGAAGGAGCAATCAAAGAAGTTGTTCTTAAAATATTAGAAGCAAATGAACAATCTGTTTTAGATTATAAAGCTGGTAAAGATAAAGCACTAGGTTTCTTGGTTGGTCAAGCTATGAAGGAAACTAAAGGTAAAGCTAATCCAAAAATGCTTAATGAAATGCTTTTAGAAGAATTAAAGAAATAGATAAATTAAAAAGTAGATATAATAAAATACCTACTTTTTTTGTTTATTTTTCTAACTTATAGAAAACTTTTTTACCTTTTTTAATTATCGCATAACCATCTGTAAAATCCTTTTCAGAAAGAACAAGATTTACATCAGTTACTTTTTCATCATTTAAAGTAATACCACCTTGATTAACAAGGGTTCTGGCTTGTCCTTTAGATGGAGCTATATTAGTTAAAATAATTGCATCTAATATAGAAAGATTATAATCATCTATTTTAACTGTAGGCATATTATCTAAATTACCTGTACCATTAAATAAAGCATTAGAAGCTTCTTCAGCTTTTTTAGCTTCATCTTCACCATGAATTAATTTTGTTATTTCAAATGCTGCTATTTTTTTCGCTTCATTTATTCTTTCATCTGTATATGATGTTAATTCTTCTATTTTTTCTACAGGTATAAATGTAAGCATATTTAAGACTATTTTAACACTAGCATCATCAATATTTCTCCAGTATTGATAGAAATCATAAGGAGAAGTTTTTTCTGCAGATAGCCATAATGCTCCTTTTTCAGTTTTTCCCATTTTTTTACCTTCTTTTGTTGTAAGAAGTTTGAATGTAAAACCATAAGAGTCTTCTTTACCTATTTTTCTAATTAAGTTAACACCACCAATAATATTAGACCATTGGTCATCACCACCTAATTGCATTTTACAATTATATTTATTATATAGGTGTAAGAAGTCATAAGATTGCATCATCATATAACTCATTTCAAAGAAAGTAAGACCGGTTTCTAATCTTTGCTTATAACATTCTGCAGCAAGCATCTTATTTACTGAGAATAAACTACCAATATCTCTCATAAATTCTATGAAATTTAAATCTAATAACCAATCCCCATTATTAACTATAATTGCAGCATTGTCTCCACTAAAGTCAACAAACCTTTCTATTTGTTTTTTTATACTTTCTATATTCTTATTTAATTCTTCATCTGTAAGCATTTTTCTCATATCAGTTTTACCAGATGGGTCACCTATTTTAGCAGTTCCACCACCAACTAATATTATTGGTCTATGACCACATTTTTGCATGTGTGCTGCGACCATTAAAGAAATGAAATGACCAACATGCAAACTATCTGCGGTTGGATCAATACCAATATAGAAAGATATAGATTCTTTTTCTAATAAATCCTTTATTTCATTTGGGTGTGTTAATTGAGCTATATAATTTCGTTCGTTTAATATATCTATAATATTATTCATAAAAGTCCTTTCCGTCTGATATTAATTAAAAGTTACACCATTTAGTCCAGTAGCTTTTTTACCAATATTTGTTGTTGGTAATTCCAATCCATCAGATTCAATAAATCTATTTAAATGTTTTGCTGATATTCCTGTTTGTCCAGCCATAGTGTGTATAGGATTAGTTGTACCATTTTCTTCTATATAAGATTTAAAAGCAGTATACTCACAATTTTCTTTTGGTGCACAATTTGAACAAACTTGTCCTTCTGATGTATAAAAATTACCACATCTATTACATTTTTTTAATTCCATAAAAACCTCCTAAAAATATTTGTTATTTAAATTTTCTACATTATATCATAACTAAAGGAAAAAAAGAATATAAAGAGTTTAAAAATATAAAATTATTAAAAATAATATAAAATATGTATACAAATAATAAATTTAAATAAAATAGTTATTGACAATAGAAATAAAAGGTATATAATTAAAAAAAACAAGGAGGAAATAATAATGAAAAAATTTGTATGTAAAATATGTGGATATGTACACGAAGGTGATGCGGCTCCAGAAAAATGTCCATTATGTGGAGTAGGTCCAGAAATGTTTGAAGAAAAAGTAGAAACATCTGAAGAAGTTAAATATGCAGATGAGCATGTAATTGGTGTTGCAAAAGGATTAGATGAAGAAGTAGTAAAAGGATTAAGAGATAATTTTATGGGGGAATGTACTGAAGTAGGAATGTACCTTGCTATGAGCAGACAAGCAGATAGAGATGGATACCCTGAAATTGCAGAAGCATTTAAAAGATACGCATTTGAAGAAGCGGAACATGCTGCTAAATTCGCAGAATTATTAGGAGAAGTTGTTCATGCTGATACAAAGAAAAATATAGAATTAAGAGCTAGTGCAGAGCATGGAGCTTGTATGGGGAAAAAAGAACTTGCGACTAAAGCTAAACAATTAAACTATGATGCTATACACGATACAGTTCATGAAATGGCTAAAGATGAAGCGAGACATGGTAAAGGTTTTGAAGGTTTATTGAAAAGATACTTTAATTAAAAGCAATTTAACTAAAAAAATCATATATAAATAAAGAACATTTAGGTAATTAAATTACTTAAATGTTCTTTATTGGCTAATATTAGGTATTATTTTTAATAGAGTTTCTATAGTCTTGTTCAAACTTTTCATATTTAGTATGAAAATCTTCTGAAAATTTTTTTAGATTAATAGGTTTTAAATCTGTAGAAGTAAAACAATGCTTAGTTTCACCTTGAACTACAATATCACCTGTTTCTTTATTTGTAACATCATATCCAACAACAAGTCTGACCCCAGTATATTTTTTTATATAAACATCAATACATAATGTATCGTTATATGTAACGGGAGTTTTATAACTTATATCAACATGAGTAACAGGAATTCCAATTCCTAGTTCTTCAAAATTTGAATAGCAAAACCCATAATATTCTAAAAAATAGCACCTAGCTTCTTCTAAAAAACGAATATAGTTAGAATGATGAACAATCCCCATTTTATCAGTTTCATAATAATTAATTTTTCTTTCATATATATACTTCATAAAATCTCCAATCTATTTTGACATAATAAATTCATTGAAGATTATAATATAGATAGTACATAAAGTCAAATTTAGAAGAATTTAATTATAGAGAGTCTAAAGAAATATGAGTCATAATTGTATCAATAGTATCAAAATCATCAAACGAAACTGAGTCGTCATGTTCAACGCATACTTTTGTAACCCAACCATTATTTAAATTATAGTAATTAATTTTTGAGTTTTTTGAATGAGTATTAAAAACCATACCTTTAAAAGATACATATTCTGATTCGGAATTATATCCCATTTCTCCCATTTCATTAAAATAAGTTACACCTTCTTTTTGAGACTCTGATTTAAATAAATCTGTATAATTACTATATTCAGAATGAATCGGTATATAGTAAGTTATTTTGATTCCAGTATCAGAAGTAATAATTAATGATTTTTCTCCAAATATATTATTATGTTCAATTGGTTTTACAGACCAATTGCTAGGGTATTTGATTTCAAACCCAGGAATATAATTAGTTAACCATGTATGAGATTCTTTAATTGGTAAACTAGAGACTTTTTTTATTAAAAAGTCAGATAAGATATATACATCTTCTTGAGTAATATTTCCATCTAAATTAACATCTGAATTTGATTTTGCTTCGTCAGATAAATACTGTAAGTTATGTGAAAATCTTTTTAGATATAGAAGATCTAAAATATTTACATTTCCATCTAAAGATACATCACCGTGAATAATAGAAATATTATTTCCATTAATATTTTGTACTGGTAAACTATCATACCATCCACCAGCTATATATTTTTGTAAAATATCAATATCAGATTGATTAATAATATTGTCCAAATTAACATCAGCATTTGCCTTTGCTTCAAAATTTAATCCATATTCTTCAAAATCAGGAGATAAATATCTTTGTAAATAAGTAACATCTTTTATATTTACCTTTGAATCTAAATTTACATCTCCATAAAGTACTGTGTGAACTTCAATAGTAATATCATCATTTTCATTTGTATTTGCATTAACTTTAGAATTTAAACCAAATAGTAACAACCCCAAGCTAAAAACAATCACTCCTTTTAATAAATTTTTTAATATAGTATTTGTATTTTCTTTCATAAAAAAACCTCCTTAAATATTTATATTTTTAACCTTTATACTTATTAGACTGATGTTTTGTAATATTGGTTCACAAAATATAAAAAAGATATATAATTTATATTAAATTATATATCCAAATAACATTATTGTAATTTAGTATATTACTCTGTAACAGGTAGACTGGTATATGTTCCACCCATAATAAACTTTTGTAATATTTCAACATCTTTATTATCTAAAATATTATCTAAATTAATATCAGCATTCAATTTAGATTCTTCATTTAATTCATAAGTATTATTAATGTATCTATTTAAAATAGTAACATCTTTCATATTTATATCATCATCTAAATTTATGTCTCCAAATAGTAAATTAGTATAAGGTAAATGTGTTATCCAACCACCTACAATAAATTTAGAAAGTAAATTACTATCTTTAATATCAACTAATCCATCTAAATTTACATCTGCATTTGTATATGATTGGCCAGATAGAATATATTGAGGGATATTTTCTATATGTCGCAATATTAATACTTGATCAGAAGTAGTTATTTTGTTATCTAAATTCACATCACCATAAAGTGTTTGAGTAGTAATAGGTATATCTATTGTTTCATCAGTTGTAGAAGAATGTGTAGGTAAAGTTATGTTATAACCACCAACAATATATTTATTAATAAGATCAACATCTTTATAATCTAAAACATTATCTAAATTCACATCTGCATTTGATTTAGATTGTTCATTAAAAATTATTAATTTGTTTAAATAATTATTAAAATAATTAATATCTTTCATATTAACAGAACCATCTAAATTAACATCTCCATATATAGTAGAATATACAGGTATATTAGGAGTAGAAGTTGATTCAGTATTTTTATTTGTTTTAATATAATCTATGATATTTATAGATCCAGTATCTATATTTTGTTCATAAACTTCTGCTGTTTCATTTAACTTATACCCATGTGGTAAAAATTTATTTTCATAAGTTGAACCATCTATATTGTTAATACCAGTCGAAAGTAGAACTGCTTCAAAGTTATACGATGAGATATTTTGAACAAAATTAACATATTTTAAATCACCATTTTCTTCTAATATAATTAGGTAAGGTAATTGATGTGCAATATTAATATTTTCATATAAATATATTTGTTTAATATTTTGAGATATATTTGTAATTTTATATTCTGTAGTAGGTGAAGTTGAAATATCTTTATATTTCTCCATATTATTTATATCATCATTTAAAACAATAAATACTTCTCCATTTGTATATTCTTTAACATTAACATATATGCTATAATATGTATTTTTAAGTATTTTTGAATTTTCATCTGAAGAGATATTAGAGTTATTATAGTCTAATATATTTTCTATAGTATCGATTTTATTTATTTTTAATACTTGATCTTCCAAAATTACTGAAAAGTTTATAGTTTGTGAGTTTTCAGATATGATTTTTTGTTTATTTTCATCTAATACTATATTAGAAAAAGTAGCTCTATATGTCAACTCACCATTATTTTCATTTATGAAATCTATTTTTAAATTCTCAATTGTCCAAGAGTCATTAGTAAAAATATTTAATTTATATAAATTATCATCAATATTTTGGAATCTTAAATCTACAATTGATTGTAAAGCAGTACCAGTGAAAATAGTATTATATTCATTGAGCATATCTGAATAACTTGTTGTTGTTTTGATATAATCTTTATTATCTATAGATTCTATCTTTATATTAGAATCTATAGGGTATTGTGGTAAGCTTGAAGAATAAAGTTCAATGATTTTATTAATACTCTGTGTGAAAATATTTTCTATTTCTTCATTTGAAATATTATCAGCTGATAATTCGGGTGTAATATTAAAGAATGTATTAAACGCTCTAACTAAGCTTCCGTTTGTAGTGTAATTTGTATAAAATCCTGTTGTTGCTAAAAGGAGTAAACATAGTCCAGAAAGTGCAAAAATTTGAAAATACTTTATATGTGATTTCTTATTTGATACAAATGTTGTATTCTTAATTTGTTCTTCTACTTTTAAGTCATTTTTAAAGCTATTAAAAACATCTTGAATTTCCTGTGGTATTTCATTATCTTTTTTTAATTGAGATTTAATATATAAATCTTGTTTTTTCTTATTCATAAGTACCACCTCCTGTTGTTAATATTTCATATAATTTAGTTCTAGCTCTAGATAATCTTGATTTAACTGTTCCTGTTGGTATATCTAAAGTTTTAGAAATTTCTTTAACAGACAAATCACTATAATAGTGCATAATAGTAATTAATTTTAAATCATCATCTAGTATCTCTAAAGCTTTTTGCATTTGTATTTTTTCTAATAGTTTTTCTTCATTGTTACTTTCAACATTAAATTCTTTTTCTGCCTTTTGTTGTTTTTCATCTTTTATAGTATTTTTTTTGATAATTGTATAGCAATTATTCATTAATATTCTAGTTATCCATGTTTTAAAATATTTGTCTTTTTCAAGATTTTTAATTCCTTTATAAATATTAAGTAGTGTTTCTTGTATAGCATCTTTTATATCTTCTTCATTATATAATATAGTTTTAGCAATTTTATAGAGCATTAATTCATTTTGTTCTATTAATTCTGATAATGCATCCAAGTTCCCTTTTTTTGCTTTATTTATTAAAGACATATTGCCTCCTTACATATTAGACATTTTTTATCTATATTTGGTTCATTTTAATATTTTTAATTATATCATAAAATTTTGAAAAAAATATATTTAATTAAATAGTTTTTTAAAT
>CAYJGL010000034.1:16276-17332 GCA_964369695.1 uncultured Clostridium sp. | reverse complement strand
GTGGAAACAGTTTGTGTTTTAGAAAGAATATATAAATTATAAGAATTAACCAAATGAATATAATATTGAATTATATATTTTTTGATGAATAAACAAGATGCTAACGGAATAAAAAACAAAAGGAGATCCAATTAATGATAAATGTAGGTAATAGTATAGTGAATACATATTTATATAAGATAAATGATGGATATGTAATGATAGACACAGGATATAATAGTGGTTATAAAAAAGTAATTAAAAAATTAAATAAAATTAATATTTCGATTAAAGAAATTAAATATATAGTTTTAACTCATGCACATGATGATCATGCGGGATTTTTAAATGAAATGTTAGAACAAAATAATAACATCAAAGTAATTATGAGTGAAAAAGGATTAGATGTATTGAAAAAAGGTCAAAACTCATTTCAAGGTGGATGCTCTGGTAGAAAAAGCTATATATTTTGTATGATAATGAAATTAATAGGGAAAGGAAAACATACTTTTCCGCCAATAAAAGAAAAATATGAAAGTAATTTAGTGTTAATTTCTAAAAGTGATATTGAAACTTTAGAAAAAGAAATAGAAGCAAAAATATTAGAAACACCAGGTCATACAAATGATTCAATATCGTTATTAACAAAAAACAACGAATTATTATGTGGTGATGTTGCTATGAATGGATTTCCTAGTAAAAACAATATAATTATATGGATTGAAAATAAAAAAGAATATAAAGAATCTTGGGAAAAAATTATTAAAATTAATCCAATAGTAATATATCCGGCACACGGAAAGAGTTTTTTGATAGAAAAATTAAAGAAAAATATAATTAAAATTGACAGTATAAAGTTATATTCACTTAAACCTTGAAATATAATTAATGATAGTATATAATATTGTAGTTATTTGAAAATTAGCTTAATTAATAATTGGAAGGAAGAAAAATGGATTTTATCGAGATATTAAAAGTTATAATAATAGGTATTGTAGAAGGGATAACAGAATGGCTACCAATTAGTAGTACAGGTCATTTGTTATTACTAGATTCAATAATGCCATTAAATGTGAG
>CAYJGL010000034.1:0-16176 GCA_964369695.1 uncultured Clostridium sp. | reverse complement strand
TTAGTAGTACAGGTCATTTGTTATTACTAGATTCAATAATGCCATTAAATGTGAGAGAAGAGTTTAAAGAAATGTTTTTTGTAGTAATACAATTAGGTGCAATACTTGCGGTAGTAGGAACGTTTTGGAATAAAATATGCCCTATAGGTATTATAAAAAAAGAAGAGAATGTTGGGAATGAAAAAGAAGAAAAAGTAAAAGGTAAGTTTGTAGTAAAAAAAGAAGTTTTTATACTATGGCTTAAAATAATAGTTGCATGTTTACCATCAGCAGTAGGGATATTTTTAGATGACTTTTTAGAAGAAAATTTTGGAACTCCGATAGTTATAGCCATAATGCTTATATTATATGGAATACTATTTATAGTAATAGAAAATTGGAATAAAAAAAGAACACCAAAAGTTAATTCTTTGGCCGAAATAGGATATAAAACAGCATTTATTATTGGGTTATTTCAAGTATTAGCAATGATACCAGGTACATCACGTTCAGGTGCTACAATAATAGGAGCATTAGTAATAGGTGTATCACGTTTAGCAGCAGCAGAGTTTACATTTTTATTAGCAGTACCAACAATGATTGCAGCAAGTGCATTTAAACTTCTTAGATTTGGATTAGATTTTACTAGTACAGAGATATCAATATTGATTTTAGGAATGGTAGTTGCTTTTATAACATCAATATTAGCAATTAAATTTTTAATGAAGTATATAAAAAATAAAGATTTTAAAGTTTTTGGTTGGTATAGGATTGTATTAGGAATAATAGTAATTATATATTTTTCGGTAATTATATAAAAATAAAATAGGACGCTAATTTTAGTCCTATTTTAGTATTTCAAAATTAGGAGAGTTATTATCGTTTGAAACTTCTAAACGAGATAACATTTTTGATTTAGTTTCTAAAAATTGTTGTTCAGAAACCAAATTTAAATCACGCATAAGTAGTAATTTTCTATATATATCCTGAAGTTTAGGAGCATAAAGAGGTGATAAGTCTTTGTTGTGCTCAGGGTTGAAAGAGTAATCTAAAAAGAAATGATCGTGAGAAGTATTAATTGTAAATTTAATAGTGTCTGTTTCATTAGGTTTGTTTATATCAATAATTCTTTTTTTGAATAATGAACCTGGGTCATTATATATCATTTTTATTTCATCAGGTATAGAATCTAATTGTAATGTTAATTTTTGAGTATAAAAACTATGTACAACTACTTTATTATCTACAATATATCTAAGAGAACTTAAAGGTCTAGAATATAACAATGCAGAATTTATATCATTATCACTCATTTCGTCATTATAATTTATTATATAAGCAGTTTTTGTAGTATCTCCATCTATATCTGAATTTAAATGACATAAAAGAAATTTTTTTCTGTTATACATCAACGGTACAAATGTAATCATAATTTTATCCTTTCTATTTTACATAATATGAAAATTATAGCATAAATATGAAATTTTTGCAAACACTATTGACATTTTAATAATATAATATATAATAAACATATCAAAAAAAATTGATGTAAGGAAAATATAATGAAAGAAGAAAAAAATAATAGAAATGATATATATTGCAAAATATTTAAAGCATTTTGTGATAATAAAAGATTAGAAATAATACAATTATTAACTCAAGGAGAAAGATGTGCATGTGTTTTAATGGAAGAAACAGGTATAGCACAATCAGCACTTTCGTATCATATGAAAATTTTATGTGATTCTGGAATAGTAAGAAGTAAGCAAGAAGGTAAATGGACTCATTATAGTATCAATAAAGAAAATGCAAAAAACGCAAGTGAGTTATTACTAGAAATAACAAATATTAAATAGTAAGGGGATATAGAAATAAAATATAGGCATATTATTATAGACAATAATCATGAAATATTTTATTAAATTTTTTGGAATACATCAAAAAAAGTTGATATATAATTAATAAGGGGGTATAGATGGAAGTTTTAAGTTCGAGTTGGTCATTTTTTCAGAACCAAATATTGGGAATGAAATGGCTAAATGATTTAATAGGAGTTCTTTTAACTAATTTAGGTCTTGATATAACAAGTCCTATAGGTGGGAGTTTACAGTTTTTTATATATGATGTAATTAAAATTCTAGTATTATTATGTGTTTTAATATTTGTGATATCATATATACAAAGTTACTTTCCGCCAGAAAGAAGCAAGAAAATATTAGGAAAGTTTAAAGGTATATCTGCAAATATTGTAGCAGCATTATTGGGTACTGTAACACCATTTTGTTCATGTTCATCAATTCCGTTATTCATAGGCTTTACAAGTGCAAAATTACCAGTAGGAGTAACATTTTCGTTTTTAATATCATCACCTATGGTTGATATAGGTAGTTTGGTACTTTTGACAAGTATTTTCGGAACAGAAGTTGCAGTAATATACGTAGTATTTGGATTAATAATTGCTGTATTAGGTGGAAGATTAATTGAAAAATTAGGAATGGAAAAACATGTAGAAGAATATGTATTACAATCAGCGAGTGTAGATCTTGAATCACCAACATTGACTAAAAAAGATAGATTAATATATGCAAAAGAACAAATGTTGACTACATTTAAAAAAGTATTTCCATACATTTTGATTGGTGTAGGTATAGGAGCATTTATTCATAATTGGATACCACAAGAAATAATTGAAAAAGTCTTAGGTGGAAACAATCCATTTAGTGTTATTTTAGCTACTATAATTGGTATTCCTGTTTATGCAGATATATTTGGAACAATACCTATTGCAGAAGCATTACTTTCAAAAGGCGCAAACTTAGGAACAGTATTATCATTTATGATGGCTGTAACAACATTATCTTTACCATCACTTATAATGTTAAGAAAAGCAGTTAAGCCAAAGTTATTAGCATTATTTATTGGTATATGTGCAATTGGAATAATTGTTGTTGGTTATATATTTAATTTTTTACAACCATATTTGGTGTAAATTAAAATAGAAATATTTAAAACGAAGGAGTAGAAAATGGAAGAGAAAAAGAAGAAAAATATTACATTAGGTATAATGGTAGTTATTATATTAATATTAGTTGTAGGGATATGGTATATAAGGCAGGGAGAAGAAAAGTCGAATACTGAACAACAAGTGGCACTTGAAACACCACTTGAAATAACAAGTTTGAATATAGAAGAATTGAAAATTAAAAACATGCCAATAATATTAGATTTTGGTTCTGATTCTTGTGTACCATGTGTTGAGATGGCACCTGTACTAGAAAAAGTCAATTTAGATTATCAAGGAAAAGCAATAATTCACTTTATAGATGTATGGAAATATCCAAATCTAGCACAAGATTTACCGATTCAAGTTATTCCAACTCAGTTATTTATAAATGCAGATGGTACACCATATCAACCTAATGAAGAAGTATTAAATACAATTCCAGGATTTCAAATATATGTAACAGAAGATACAAATGAATATGTATACACAACACATCAAGGTGGACTTACAGAAGAACAAATGGTTAAAATACTAGCTGAGATGGGAGTATAGATATGATAGATGAAATGCTAAATGTATTAAGTGTACAAATTAATCAAAATTTTTGGATAGCACCGTTACTGGTATTATTAGCAGGAATACTAACATCGCTCACACCATGTTCATTATCCTCAATTCCTTTAATAATTGGATATGTAGGTGGGACATCAAATGATACGAAAAAAGCTTTTAGATTATCAATGGTATTTGCAATAGGAGCAGCAATAACATTTACAATTCTGGGAGTTATAGCATCATTAGCAGGGAATTTGATAGGAACAGCTTCAAGTATATGGTACATAATATTAGGAGTACTTATGTTGCTGATGGCATTACAAACATGGGGATTAATAGAGATAATACCATCAACATATTTGGTTTCGAAAAACAAGAAAAAAGGATATGTTGGAGCATTAATTGCAGGAATATTATCTGGAATATTTTCATCACCATGTGCTACACCAGTTTTAATAGTAATTTTAGCGATAGTTGCTGGAAGTGGGAATATATTATGGGGAATGTTACTTCTTTTAATATATTCAATAGGTCATGGAGCATTAGCAATAGTTGCAGGAACATCAGTGGGATTTGTTAAGAAAATAACATCAAATGAAAAATTTGGAGTATGGAGTAAAGTTATTAAGGTTATAATGGGGATATTAATACTTATTATAGGTTTATATATGTTATATTTAGGTTTTTAATAACCTATAAATAGATACAAAAGAATTAGAATATTAAAATATAAAAAGGAGATTATTATGGGATTATTTGGATTTGGAAAAAAAGAAAATATTGAAGTTAAAGGGAAATGTAGTTGTGGTGGAGAATGTGGAATCAGTGATATAAAAAATGCAAGATTTATTGTACTTGGAGCTTGTTGTGGTAAAAGTACAGAAACATTTGAAAACGTAAAAACAGCTGTAAAAGAATTAGGATATACAGATGAAGTATTAAATATTGGAGATAATGTAGAAATTGCTAAATTTGGAGTTATGCAAACACCAGCACTTGTAATTAACAGTAAAGTAGTATCTTATGGTAAAGTTATCAAAGTGGAAGATGCTAAAAAGTTAATAGAAAGCAATTTAAACTAGAAAAAAATAGGAAATTTTAGATATTACAACAAAACACTTGAAAAAAAGTTATAAATATAGTAAAATAGGTATGTTGAAAAGACATACCTTTTACTTAGCTTAATAGTAAACACCTAAAGCTATAAGTTCGGTTTAAGGAAAAAAACAAATAGGAGGTGTAATTATGACAAAGGAAAGAAAGTTAGAAGTAATTAATACTTACAAAAAAGACGAAAAGGACACTGGATCATCAGAAGTTCAAATAGCTCTTTTAACAGAAAGAATTAATGAATTAACAGAACACTTAAAAATCCACAAAAAAGATAATCATTCAAGAAGAGGATTATTAAAAATGGTAGGTAAAAGAAGAGGTTTATTAAACTACCTAGCAAAAAAAGATGTGGAAAGATATAGAGCTGTTGTTGAAAAATTAGGAATAAGAAAATAAATTAAAAGTCCAAATTTTTATTGGACTTTTTTTCTAATAAATTACTGAATTTAAATATAAAATAGATTAAGTAGCTTGTATAATGTACTATTATATAATTAATAATATATCATAGAGGTTACAATCTAAAAATTAAATAAAGTAATTTATAATAGGTGTAAAATAAATTTAAAGGAGAAAATTATGTTTAAAACATTTGAAACAGAATTAGCAGGAAGAAAGCTAATAATAGAAACAGGTAAAATGGCAGGATTAAGTAATGGGAGTGTATTAGTAAGATATGGAGAAACAGTTGTAATGGTAAATGTTACAGCTTCTAAAAAACCAAGAGAAGGAATTGATTTCTTTCCATTGGCAGTAGATTTTGAAGAAAAACTATATTCAGTAGGAAAAATACCAGGTGGTTTCTTAAAAAGAGAAGGAAGACCAGGAGACAAAGCTATACTTACATCAAGAGCAATAGATAGACCACTTAGACCACTATTTCCAAAAGATTTTAGAAATGATGTTGTATTAGTAAATACAGTTTTATGTGTAGAGCAAGATAATTCGCCAGAAGTTGCAGCAATGATAGGATCTGCAGCAGCACTTGCAATATCTGATATACCTTTTAATGGACCTACAGCAGGAGTTAATGTAGGAATCGTTGATGGTAAAATAGTAGTAAACCCTACAGAAGCTCAAAGAGAAGTTACTGACTTAACATTAACAGTAGCAGGAACTTTAGAAAAGATAACAATGATAGAAGCTGGTGGTAATGAGATATCAGAAGAAATGATGTTAGAAGCTATTAAAGTAGCACATGAAGAAATTAAAAAAGTATGTACATTTATAGATGGAATTCAAAAAGAAATAGGTAAACCTAAATTTGAATATCAAGCATTTGAAGTAGATAAAGATGTATTTTCTTTTATAGAAGAAAACTTTAAATCAGAAATGAAAGAAAAAGTTCAAGAAGTAGATAAAGAAAAAAGAGATGAAAACTTAGATATATTAACAGAAAAAATTCAATCACAATATTCAGAAAAATTTGGAGAAGAAGCATTAGAAGAAAATAAGAAAAAAATATCAGAAGCAATATATAAATTAGAAAAAAAATGTGTTAGAGAAATGATATTTGCTGAACATAAAAGAGTTGACGGAAGAGGTTTAAATGAACTAAGAGAATTATCATGTGAAATTGGACTATTACCTAGAACTCATGGTAGTGCTATATTTACAAGGGGACAAACTCAAGTAATGTCAATTGCTACACTAGGTATGATTAGTGAAGAACAAGTATTAGATGGAATAGATACTGAAGAATCTAAAAGATATATGCATCACTATAACTTCCCAAGTTATTCAGTAGGTGAAGCAAGACCTTCAAGAGGTCCAGGAAGAAGAGAAGTAGGACACGGAGCATTAGCTGAAAAAGCTATAGTACCAGTACTTCCTTCAAAAGAAGAATTCCCATATGCAATAAGAGTTGTATCTGAAATATTATCATCAAATGGATCTACATCACAAGCAAGTATCTGTGGTAGTACATTATCATTAATGGATGCAGGTGTTCCAATTAAAAGACCAGTTGCAGGTATTTCAACAGGTTTAGTTACAAATCCAGACAATGAAGATGAATATGTAATGTTATTAGATATTCAAGGATTAGAAGATTTCTTTGGAGATATGGACTTTAAAGTTGGTGGAACTGAAAAAGGTATAACAGCAATTCAAGTAGATATTAAAAATGATGGTTTAACTTATGAAATAATTGAAGAAGCATTTGAAAAAACTAAAAATGCAAGATTACACATATTAAACGAAGTTATGAACCCAGTTATATCAGAACCAAAAGCTGGGATATCTAAATATGCACCTAAAATAGTAAGTACAACAATTAAAGTAGATAAAATTAAAGATGTAATTGGACCAGGTGGAAAAATGATTAATAAAATTATCGAAGAAACTGGTGTTAAAATTGATATTCAAGAAGATGGAACAGTATTTATATACTCAGCAGATAGTGAAAAAGCATATCAAGCTTTAGAAATAATCGAAGATATAGTAAGAGAAGTAGAATTAGGTGGAGTATATTTAGGAGAAGTTACTAGAATAATGAATTTTGGAGCTTTTGTAGATATTGGAATAGCTGGAAAAGAAGGATTAGTTCATATTTCTAAAATCTCAAATGAAAGAGTAAATAAAGTAGAAGATGTACTAAAAATTGGACAAAAAGTAACTGTTAAGGTAACTGAAATAGATGAAATGGGTAAAATTAATTTAAGTATGAAAGACTTAATAAGTGATTCACAAGAAAATTAATTGTATAAAGTTCAATAAATGAAATACAGTAAATAAATATATAGGGATTGTTTTAAAAACTAAGACAATCTCTTTTGTTATAAATGAATAAAGAATAAGGTGAGGTGTATATAAAAAGGCTTTTTATCTTGAATTTAATAGATTAAAACCTTGCAAAATGAACATAATTATAATATAATATGTGAGAATTGAAAAGAATAAAAAATAGGTAGTTAATTCACACTACCACGAAAAATATAGGAGGTATTTATGGCAATATTATTACCAGGTGGAGCAGGATATATAGGGAGTCATACAGCAATAGAATTATTAAATCAAGGAGAAGAAATAGTTATAATTGATGACTTCTCTAATAGCAATAAAGATATGTTAGATAAAATTAAAAAAATATCAGGAAGAGATTTTAGATTTTATGAGATGGATTATGCAAATAAAGAAATGCTTGAAAAAGTATTTGAAGAAAATCAAATTGACTCAGTATTGAATTTTGCGGGATTTAAAGCAGTAGGAGAATCAGTTGAAAAACCAATACAATACTATATGAATAATATATCAGGTTGTTTAGTGCTATTAGATACAATGAAAAAATATAATTGTAAAAAATTTGTATTTAGTTCTTCAGCAACAGTGTATGGAGATCCAGAGATAATACCAATAACTGAAAACACTAAAACAGGTGGTACAACAAATCCTTATGGAACAACAAAATTATTTATAGAACAAATATTAATGGATTTATATAAATCAGATAATACATGGGATATATGTATATTAAGATATTTTAATCCAGTAGGTGCTCATGAAAGTGGAGAAATAGGAGAAGAACCACAAGGAATACCAAATAATTTAATGCCTTATGTAGTAAGAGTGGCAAAAGGTACACTTGCTGAATTATCAGTATTTGGAAATGACTATGACACACACGATGGTACAGGAGTAAGAGACTATATACATGTTGTAGATTTAGCAAAAGGACATTTAAAAGCATTAGATAAATTAAACAAAGAAAAATCAGGATTATACATATATAATTTAGGAACAGGAACAGGATATAGTGTTTTAGATATGGTTAAAGCATTTGAAAAAGTTACAGGTAAAGAAGTGAAATATAAAATAGCAGAAAGAAGAGCAGGAGATATAGCAGTGTGTTATGCAGATCCTAAAAAAGCTAAAGAAGAATTAGAGTGGATAGCAGAAAAAACTTTAGAAGACATGTGTATGGATTCATGGAGATATATAGAAAACAGCTAGTATAGGATAAAGGAAAAATGAATTTAATATAAAAGGAGATGAATATAATGTTTGAATTTAAAAAATATTTAGCAAAAGAAATTTCAAAAATAGTAGAAATTGAAGAAGGTGAAATATTAAGATATATTGAAAGCCCAAAAGATACTAAAAATGGAGATTATTCATTTCCATGCTTTAATTTAGCAAAAAGTTTAAAAAAATCGCCACAGATGATAGCAAGTGATATAAAAGACAAAATAGAAATAGACAAAAATGTAATAGAGAAAATAGAAGTAATAGGTGGATATTTAAACATATACATAAGTAAAGAATTACTCGCAAAAGAAGTTTTAAAAGAAATAGACACGAATAATGAATATGGGAAATCAGATATTGGTAAAGGTAAAAATATAATTGTAGAATATTCATCTCCTAATATAGCTAAACCATTTCATATAGGTCATTTAAGAACAACTTTAATAGGAAACAGTTTATACAAAATATATAAATATTTAGGATATAATGTAACAGGAATTAATCACCTAGGTGATTATGGAACACAATTTGGTAAAATGATAGAAGGATATAAATTGTGGGGAAATGAATATGATTTAACTGAAGACCCAATAAATAAAATGATGGATATGTATGTTAGGATAAATGATTTATGTAAAAAAGATGAAAATGTATTAAATCAATGTAGAGAAAATTTTAGATTACTGGAAAATGGAGATAAATACTCAGTAGATTTATGGAATAGATTTAAAGATTTAAGTATGGTTGAATTTAATAGAATATATGATATATTAGGAGTTAAATTCGATTCATTAAATGGTGAAGCATTTTATGTAGAAAAAATGGATGAGATTATAGATTTATTAGAAGAGTCTGGGAAATTACAATTATCAGAAGGTGCTAAAATTATTGATTTAGAAGATGAAGGAATATCAACACCTTGTTTGATACAAAAAGCTAATGGGTCTACTATATATGCAACTAGAGATTTAGCAGCTATATTATATAGGGCTAGAACATATGATTTTGATAAATGCCTATATATTGTAGGTTCTGAACAAAATTTACATTTTAAACAAATATTTGCAGTTGCTAAAAACTTAGTTGAAGAAAAATATGTCAAAGGATTAAAACACATTTCTTATGGAATGATAAGCTTACCTACAGGAAGAATGTCAACAAGACTAGGTAATGTTGTAACAATCGAAAAACTATTAACAGAGACTATAGGTAAAGCAGAAGAGATAATAGAAGAAAAAAATCCAAATTTAGAAGACAAAAAAGAAGTTGCAAGAAAAGTAGGGATTGGATCACTAATGTTTAATACATTATCAGTGTCAAACATAAAAGACCAAGTATTTGATTGGGAAACAGCACTTAACTTCCAAGGGGAAACAGGGCCATATATTCAATATACATATGTTAGAACAAAAAGTGTGTTAGAAAAAGCAGAAAAAACACCTGTATTTGAAGATGTTAATGTTAAATATTTGGAAGATGAATATTCTCAAGAAATATTAAAATTAATATATAACTTTAGCGAAGTATTAAATTCAGTAACATTAAAAGACGAACAATCAATACTTGCTAGATACTTAATTGATTTATCAAAAGTATTTAGTGTATTTTACAATGAGAATAAGATTATATGCGAAAACATAGACGAAAGAAATGCTAGAGTTTATCTTACTTTCGCAGTAGGTAAAGTACTAAAAACAGGAGCCGAATTACTAGGTATGGAAATGCCAGAAAAGATGTAGGGAAGAATATAAAATAAATTTAGAGGAGAGATGTATATGAAGTATGATATTTGCGTATTTGGTGGTTGTTCATTAGATCAAATGTTTTATCAAGATGATTCGGGAAAATATCCTGAGATGCCAAATGAATCAATACCTGGGGGGAAAGCTTCCAATCAAGCAGTTGCAGCAGCTAAAGCAGGAGCGAAAGTTGCAAT
This sequence comes from uncultured Clostridium sp., assembly GCA_964369695.1. Lineage (GTDB taxonomy): Bacteria > Bacillota > Clostridia > TANB77 > CAG-508 > CAG-269. Next base: position 5,623 of record CAYJGL010000034.1, on the reverse strand, counting down.
TATTAGTAAACTAGGAAATGATTTCATAGGGAATTATATAATAGAAAATTTAAGAAAATATAATATTGATACATCGTGTGTTGAGATGGTTGATGGTTTAAATAATGATTGCAGTAAAATATATATAAACAACCAAAATAAAGACAATGAAATAGTTAGACATGATGGTGCTATTAAGAGTTTTACAAAAGACATGATAGAAAAATATAGTTCTATTATATTAGATTCAAAGATAATAATAGCTCAAATGAAAGCTCCTAAAGAAGTATGTGAAGAATTGATAAATTTTTGTTACAAAAACAACAAAAAATTAATTATAACACCTTGTAGACCGGAGAAGCTAGTAATAGGCGAAGAAGGGAATTTAGAATCAATTAAAAAAATATCTATAATTACTGCTAATAGATCTGAATGTGAAAAAATATTTAACACATCTGATATTAAAAAATGTGTTGAAATGTATCCTAATAAATTAATTGTAACATTAGGAAACGAAGGTGTGGTATATCATAATGGAATAGAAATAGTTAAAATACCAGCATGTAAAGTAGAGAATATAGAAGATACGACAGGTGCAGGAGATACATTTAATGGTAATTTAGCAGTAAGCATAATTAACAAGTATACTTTGAAGAATGCAATAATTAGAGCACAATATGCATCGGCTATGAAGTTACAGAAAAAAACAGCACAAGCTGGAATGCCTACTAAAGATGAATTGGATGAGTATATTTTAGAATATAATAATGAAAGCAATAATTATAAAGAAGAATTGATTACAGCATATAAATTAATTTTAAAGGCATATAATTTAATTAATACAGATTTGCAAATTACAGTAGATATTAAAAATGATAAAAGTTTTGTAACATCATCGGACATATATATTGAAAAAATATTAATAAATGGAATAAAGGATAAATTTAATAAAGATAATTTTGTGACTGAAGAAACGTATAGTAATAATACTATAAAAGATAGAACATGGATAATAGATCCAATAGATGGAACAGCACATTATATGAAACAATCTCTATTTTGGGGAATACAACTTGCTTTTATAGACAAAGGAAAAACACAATTTTCAATAATATATCTACCAAAAATTCATGAACTATATTATGCGATAAAAGATACAGGTGTATACCTGAATAACATAAAAGTAGATAATATTAGAGAAAATCATACAGAAATGTCAATAATTGAGTTTACAGGTTCGATAAATAAGTTTACAAAAGAAAAAGAAAATATACTATTAAACATAAAAGAAAAGAACATACAAATAATGGGATATTTACATATTAATTCTTGTTGTTTTGCATTTTCAAATTTGATATCTGGAAGATCAGACTTATTAGTATCTTCAGTAAAAAGATTATGGGATATATTACCAGGTGAGTTAATGTGTAAAGAGTTAGGAATAGATACTTTTGAAAATAATAATCTAAAGTTATATTCAAAAAATACAAAATTAATAAAAGAAATTATATAAAAAAATAAGAGGCCTGTCCCAAAAACGACACAAATGTCGCGTTGGGGACAGTCCCCAATGCGACATAAAGGAGAGTGTGTTAATGAGTGTTAATGATAAGTTTTATGTAACAACACCTATATATTACCCAAGTGGAAGGTATCATATAGGAACAGCGTATACTACAGTTCTTGCTGATAGTATTAAACGTTTTGAATTAGGTAAAGGTAAAGATGTATTTATGTTGACTGGTTCTGATGAACATGGGCAAAAGATACAAGAAAAAGCTGAAGAAGTTGGTAAATCTCCTAAGGTGTATGTTGATGAAATTGCTGAAGAAGCTAAAAAATTGTGGAAGTTATTAGATATTAAATATGATGATTTTATACAGACTACTGAAGAAAGACATAAGATTGTTGCTCAAAAGATATTTGATAAATTTATGAAACAAGGTGATATTTATTTAAGCGAGTATGAAGGTAAGTATTGTGTGCCATGTGAAAGCTTTTTTACTGAAAGCCAGTTAGTAGATGGAAAATGTCCAGATTGTGGTAGAGATGTTAGGTTAATGAAAGAAGAATCATATTTCTTTAATATGAAAAAATATGCGGATAGATTAATTAAATATTATGAAGAAAATCCTAATTTTATAAAACCAGATTATAGGAAACAAGAAATGTTAAATAATTTTTTAAAACCTGGTCTAGAAGATTTATGTGTGTCAAGAACTACGTTTGATTGGGGTATTAAAGTTTTAAAAAATCCAAAACATGTAATATATGTGTGGTTAGATGCTCTTACCAACTATATTACTGCACTTGGATATATGTCAAATGATGAAACTTTATTTAATAAATATTGGCCTGCAGATTTACACATTGTAGGAAAAGATATTGCGAGATTTCATTTAATATATTGGCCTATATTTTTAATGGCGCTTGATTTACCTATTTCAAAAACCATTTTAGTTCATAATTATGTTATGATGAAAGATGGTAAGATGTCTAAATCAAAAGGTAATGTAATATATCCTGAAACACTTGTTGAAAGATATGGATTAGATGCTTTTAGATATTTCCTACTTCGTGAAATGCCTGTGTCACAAGATGCTATTTTTTCACCAGAAAGCTTTATTGAAAAATATAATTTTGAATTATGTAATGATTTAAGTAACTTAGTAAATAGAACTGTATCAATGGTTAATAAATATTTTGATGGAGAAATACATGGATATGTTGGTTGCATAAATGATGTTGATAATGATTTTGAAGAATTTACAAATGTTCAAATAAATAAATTTGAAGAAAAATGGAATAATTTCGAAATACAAAATTCAATTATTGAGATTTGGCAAATAGTTTCTAGAAGTAATAAATATATTGATGAAACTATGCCATGGGCACAAGCTAAAGAAGAAGATAAAAAACCACTACAATCTACAATGTATCACTTAATAGAAAATTTAAGAAAAATAGCTATTTTAATAAATCATATAATGCCAAATACATCAGAAAATATATTTAATCAAATTGGTATTAAAGATGAAAAATTAAAAAAATATGATAGTGTTAAAGAATATAGAGAAATAAAAGAAATTAAAACTATTCAAAAACCAGAGCCTATATTCATGAGATTAAATGCAGAAGAAGAAATTGAGTTTTTAAAAAATGAAATGAATAAATAGTAATTATATAGTAAATATGGAAGGGGAATTTTGGTGAGATTAGATAAAAAAGATATACAAAAAAAACTAGAATATATTGGACTAGAAATTGGAAAAATTCCTGATAAATTTAAGAAAATTGAGCCATTAGATTTTAGAATTTCTAAAACATATGAAGATGATATGTATAGACAATATAGATATATAAATGTAAATGAAATACAAATATTAGTATCTCAAACAAATAAATCTGAAAGTTTAGAAGAAAGATATAAAAAGTCAAGACCACTAATGGAATATTTAAATAATCAAGATGAAGAATATATAATTAAACATACAAAATTCTTGCAAATGGTTAAGAAGTTAGATTTATCTGAAATTAAAAAAATGGAGTCAGACCAAGAGAAACTAGAAAAGAATACACCATTTAAAATAAAATATGAAAATAGTCATTTATGGCAAATATATTATTCTGAAAACACAAATAAATATTTTATGTTAGTTTCTACAGAAGATTTAAATAATACTGCTTTTTTCTACCTAGTAAAAAAACAATTAGAAAACAATACGGATTCTAAAATATTTGTACCGATAAAAAATATGGCATGTACAGGTAAAATATATACAAAGCAACAAATTAAAGATATAGAAAACTATATGTGGTTATTTACACGTGATTGGCCTTTTGTATATGAAGTATATGATAAAGAAAACAATTTAAGTATAAATTTTGTAGGAAGAACTGATGTATATAATAATATAAAGTCAGATTATAAAATAAAATTAGATAATAAGCAAGAAGCAACTAAATTCTATAAACTACTAAAAGCAATGTATATTTTGCAAACTGAAGTTCCTAAGTTTTTTATTATGAAAACAAACATAAATGAACTAGGTGGTATAGATATATATGTAGAAGACACAAAGATAGAATATGCTAAAATACCAAAATGGTTAGATAGTGAATATAATTTAGGTATAGATTTTATAGAAGAAACAGAAGATTTATTAGAAAAAAATCATGCTAGAATAGAAAAACTAAAAAGTGATAGTGTTTTAAAAGAAATAGAATATTTAACTAAAGAAAAACAAATATCAACATTTTTAGAATGTAAAAAATCTTTTTTTGGTAAATTTAAATACTATTTTAAATATAGCAAAAAAAGTAAAAAAAATAACAATAAGAAAGATATAATTTCAGAGAGTAAGAAAGCTTTAGATGAAAATGAAAAAATTCAAGGTGAAGGATTTATTGATAAAACTAAGATAAAACATAAAAAAAATGTAACTTTAGAAGATATAATCAAGTTATATAAAATTTTAGATAAAAGAGAAAATGAATTAAAAAACTTAGCAATGGATATAAATGCAATAAAGTTAAAAAATAAGAATTTTGATAAAAAAATTGAAAATGCAACGAAATTTATAGAAGAAATAGATAATCATAAAAAAAGTATTTTTGAATTTTGGAGATATACGAATAAAGATGAGATAGCAGTTCTTCCAGAAGGTGAAAAAGAAGAAGTTAAAGAAATTAAAAAAATTAAGAAAACATTTGATTATGAAAATGACATAGAAAATTTTGGAAACCAAATGGACGAAATTCAAAGAGCTATATTATCTCAAAATCAATTTGATTCTATATATGTTGCAACAACAGATTTAATAGAAATTTTAAATAAAATTAAAAATAATACAATATCACCAAAAGATATTCAAAATAGTTTAAAAGATGTTAAAACAAAAATTTTAGAATCTAATATATTGATTGAAAACGAAGAGTTTGATATATTTAGTGGAATGTCTGAAGATAGTACTAAAGTTTCAGTCATAAAAAATAAAAAACATAGAGAACTTCCAAAAGATTTATTTAGTATAGTAAATGTAACTAAAACATCTAAAACACTTGGGTATAAATTAAGACTAGAAAAGATAGTATTAGATATAAAGCAAGCACTTGAAAAAATACAAATATCAGAAGATATTGTTGTATATAAAGCTATGTTAGAAGATGAAATTGATGATATGGAAATGTATATGTTTGACATGAATCCAGAGAATGAAATGGGTGATATGTTAGAAAATGAAGAAATTAAAGAAATTAACTTCTTTAAAGTAAATCTTGACAAAGGAATAAATGCTATTAGTTTAACTAACTCAGTATTTTACGATAATGAAAATAAAACACTTCCAATTGGACAAGATATATCTACAAAAATTCTAGTTGATATGAATAAGTTACAAACTGAGAAACATTTAAAGAATAGATATAATATATTAAGGTTTACAGACTTAACAGATGAATTTTCAGATATTGAAACAGTTACAGTTAATGTAATTGAAGTAGATGCACATCAAAAATTAAAGACAAATAAATTAATAGAAAACTAGACAGATTATATTTTATGTGATAGTATATGCATATCACATAAATATGCCGATGTGGCGGAATGGTAGACGCACTGGATTCAAAATCCAGCGAGAAATCA
>CAYJGL010000033.1:15070-17502 GCA_964369695.1 uncultured Clostridium sp. | reverse complement strand
TACTAGAAGATATTAAAGTTGAATATAAATTAGAAAAAGAAGAAAATTTACAAGAAATGATTAACACTTTAACTGATGATATGCTTAAACATGCAGCTAATATGGAATTTGAAGAAGCAGCTAAATTACGAGATAAAATAAAAGAATTGCAAAAATTAATATAAAGTGGTAAAATGTATATTGTAAATACAAAATAAGGGGAAAAAATGAACGAAGTAATTGAAAAAGTAGAAGATATTGAAACAAAAATCAACTTAACTAAAGTATCTACAAATATAAAGAGAAATCAAAAAATTATAGCTATTCAAAATATGTTAATGTATTTTTTTATATCAGCATTTTTAGGATGGGTATTAGAAACACTATTTGCAATAATGGTAGGAAATAACGAAAAAAGAGGTTTTCTATATTCACCAATATGCCCTATATATGGTTTTGGTGCAATATTATTGGTATATGTTGATAATATATTAAAAAGGAAAAAAGTAAAAAATGATTTTATAAAATTCATAGCTTTTGCATTGTCATTTACAGTATTGGAATATTTATCATCATTGATTTTGGAATTATTATTTAATCAAAGATGGTGGGATTATAGTGATTTGTTTTTAAATATACAAGGAAGAGTATCATTAGTATATTCAATAGCATTTGGTATAATTGGAATAGTATTTACTAAATTAATAAAAAAACCAATATTAAAATTAATAAAACAAATAAGAAGAAAAATTAGAACAGATAGAGTTCAAATAACAATAAATTTAATTCTAATATTATTCATAATTGACATAGTATTTTCTTGCATAAGATATGGATAAAAAAGAACTAAACCCAGTATATTTCATAATATATATTGGGTGATTTTTATGTATTGTTTAAAAGAATTATATAAAGCAGCGGAAAATATAAAGAAAAAAGATCCGGCTTGTAGAAATGTGTTAGAAGTAATAATATTATATCCAGGTTTTCATATATTAGTATTTCATAAAATAGCACACTTTCTATATAATAAAAAGATGAAATCTTTATCAAGATTAATATCTCAGATAGGAAGATTTTTAACAGGAATTGAAATACATCCAGGAGCTAAAATAGGTAAAAATCTATTTATAGATCATGGAATGGGAATAGTAATAGGAGAAACAGCTACAATTGGAAATAATTGTATAATATATCATAATGTGACATTAGGTGGAACAGGTAAAGATAAAGATAAAAGACATCCTGATATTGGAGATAATGTAATGGTTGGAGCTGGCAGCAAAATTTTAGGGCCTATTAAGATAGGAAATAATGTGAAAATAGGAGCAAATGCAACAGTACTTTCAGATATACCAGATAATACTACAGTTGTAAGATGTAATGAAGTAATACAAAAAAACTATTGAAAAATAATCTTAAACTATGATAATATATTGGAAATAATATAAAAGGAGTAATGATATGTTACCAAATAAACTAAAAATTGGAGATGAAATACGAATTATTGCACCATCAAGGAGTATGGACATATTATCTGATGAAATTGTTGAAACGGCACAAAAAAGATTAAAGAAAATGGGATTTAAAATTAGTTATGGAAAGAATGTAATGAAGAAAATTGATGATGATTTTTCATGTGCTAGTATAGAAGATAGAGTAGAAGATTTACACGAAGCTTTTTTAGATAAAAATGTAAAAGCTATATTAACAGTTATTGGTGGATTTAATGTTAATCAAATATTAGAATATATAGATTATGATGCAATAAGACAAAACCCTAAAATAATATGCGGTTTCTCAGATATAACCGCTTTATCAAATGCTATTTATGCAAAAACAGGATTAATAACATATAGTGGAGTACATTTTAGTAGTTTTGGAATGAAAAAAGGATTTGAATATAGTGAAAAGTATTTCAAAAAAGCTCTGGTAGAAACAAATAATATTAACATTGAAAATTCTGAATTTTGGAGTAATGATAGATGGTTTAAAGACCAAGAAAATAGAGAATTTATAAAAAATGAAGGTATGTATATAATAAATAAAGGTAAAGCACTAGGAACAATAATAGGTTGTAATTTATGTACATTAAATTTATTACAAGGAACAGAATATATGCCAGAAGTAGAAGATGATATTATTCTATTTATAGAAGATGATGGATTAGTAGGTAAAGAGTTTTTGCGAGAATTCGATAGAGATTTACAATCATTATTACATACTGGAATAGGTAAAAAACTTAAAGGTGTAGTAATTGGAAGATGTGAAAAAGTTTCAGAAATGAATATTGAAAAGTGGGAAAGTATTATTAAAACAAAAAAACAGTTGGAAAATATACCAGTTATAATAAATGCTGATTTGGGTCATACAACACCAATCTTTACATTTCCAATAGGGGGAAAAGTAGAACTAATTGCAGATGAAATAGTAAATATAAAAATATATAATTA
>CAYJGL010000033.1:6968-14970 GCA_964369695.1 uncultured Clostridium sp. | reverse complement strand
AGTAAATATAAAAATATATAATTAGGAGAGTATATATGATAGAAGTATTAAAAAAGCAAGACATTAAAAAATATAAAGAGCTAATAGATAACTGTTTTGAAAACAGTAATAGTTTAGAGAAATACGAAAAATATGAACAAAATTCAAACTACACTATTTTTGTAAAAAAGATGGATAATAAAATTGTAGGAAGTATAACTGTATATAGATTAGAATTATTTACTTATTCATTTCAACCATCATTAGAACTTTTTAATGTATGTGTATTAAAAGAATATAGGAAACAAAACATTGCAAAAGAAATATTAGAACATATTAAACAATTTGCAAAGGATAATAACTATAATTCTATACATTTGAATTGTTTAGAAACAGCACATGCTGCACATAAATTATATGAAAGTGTTGGTATGAAAAGATTATCAAGTATTAAATTCGGAATGGATATAAAATAATAAAGGAGAAATATGGGATTACAAAAAACTTTATTAAATAATAAAAAGATAAAAGAAATATTAAAAGAAAAATATAATATAAATTTGGAGAAAATAGAAAAAATAGATAGGGGAAGTTCGAATATATTTAAAATATATAGTAAAGACAAAAAATATATTTTAAAAGAATTTAATGATAATAAGCCTTTAGAAAATGTTGAAAAAGAAATTGATATATTAGAATTTCTGTACAATAAAAACATTAATGTACCTAAATATATTAAAACATTATCAGGGAAATATTATACTATAAACCAAAATAGAATAATCATATTACAAGAATTTATAGAAGGTTATACAATAGAAAATAATACAGGTGATTATGATAAAGTTATAGAATGTAGTAATATATTAGGAGAAGTAACTAAGGCTTTGTTGGGATATAAAGAGTTAAGTGATGAAGGAATATTAGAGAAAAAATTTTCTGAAAAAAGTCTTATAGAATCTATTGGAAAAATTGAAAAATTCATAACAGAAATAAAGGAAGATAATAAATATAAAGAAAAAGTTATAGAAGATTTAAATTGTAAAAAATACATATTAAAAGAATTGATAAAAATATATAATGATGAGATTTTGGGAAAAGTGACAATAATAAACTGTCATGGAGACTATAGTTCACAACAATTAATATATAATGATAAAAAAGAAACAACAGTAATTGATTTTGAAAGAGCAAAAAAAATGCCTGTTGTGTGGGAAATTATGAGATCATATCTATATATTAATAAAGAAATAGAAGATGGAGAAATTGACATACAGTTATTAATTGAATATTTTAAAGAATTTAATAAATACATAAAATTAAATAAATACGATTTAAAATATGCAGCAACTATGTATTTAGTACAAAGCACAGGAAGTGTATTCGGATATGAAGAATATAACAAAGATTATACTGAAAAAGAACTTTTAAAATTTGGTTTTTTTAGAACAAAAGTATGTAAGATGATGTATAATGAATTAGAAGTTATAAATAAAGAATTAAAAAACATATATGGAAGGGGATAAAAATGGGCATAAAAGATGGAATAAAAGAATTAATAAATAATATAAAAAAATGGCGAAATAATAATAAATATTTGCCTAAAGGAGAAGAAAGCAATACACGAGAGAATGTAGAAGAACCCACAGATAATAGTTTTAAAAATAAATATATAGAAAAAGAGACTATAAAAAAGACTATAGATGATGAGGCACAAACAAGGAGAAATAACAAAATATTTTCAAATTTAAATAAATATCAAGATATAATAAATAGAATAAACAGTAATGAAAAATTAGGGAGTAAAATAACAAACTACAGTGATACGTTTAAAATAAAAATACAAGAAATAGAAAACTATTTTTCTGAAAAAGGATTAAATTTGGATAATCAAAGATTAGTAAATAGAGATAATACTATAAGAGTAATAATATCAAAACTAGGAACAGAAATAATTAATGATTTATTAAAATTAAAAAAAGAAATAGAAATGCAAACAGTAAAAACAGAAAATAGTTATATGGATAAAAATAGTATAGAAAAAAATGTTTATGACTTGAATAATTTAATAGGAATATTAGATAAATACGATTTAGATTATAAAATTCCTGAAGTACTAAAAGAATATTATAAAACCACAAAAATCAATGAAAGATTTAAAAATAAAATATTTAAAGAATACATACCACTAGAGTTACAAAGGTTAGGATTTAATTATAGAATCAGCAAAGAAGATGAATTTATAGTTGAAAAAATACGTCCAAAAAGAAAAGAAAAACAAGACAATAAAGGACAAAATGAAAATGAAAAATAAAAGGAAAAATTAAAGAAGGATATAATCTCAAGACAAAAGACTTGACGTTAAATCCTTTTTAAATACTTCTCATAAATTAAAGGCCTGTCCCAAAAGCGACACAAATGTCGCATCGGGGACTGTCCCCAATGCGACATTTATATTTAGAGTTTTAATTACTTATTATTACGTAATTAAGTTGTTGGTTCTGGTTCTGGCTCTGGTTCTGGAGTAGCTGTTACTTGAACAGCTAATGAAACAACATCTTCCATTTTCATACCAATTAACATTTGATTTTTTATAACGTCTCTTAGCATTTTATTTGAAGATTTATTTACTTCCATTATTTCTTCCAAACTTGCAGCTTCACCATTTGCAGTTTCTAAAGTACCTAAAGCAAATTGAATTTTTTCAGCTTCAGCGTTAACGATGTGAGCCATACTTAATTCTTCCATACCTATTGATGAAAGGATTACATTTAAAGCATCATCTCTATCGATAGATACTTGTGGATTTAAATCCGGAATACTTGGCATTGACATAATTTTATTCCCCCTAAAAATATTATAGAGTTAAAACTCTTAATGTATATTATGATAAAAACATTTAAATGTTACAATTTAAACAATAAATATTTATAGTGAAAAAATATTTATATGTACATCAAATAGAGTAACAAAATTAAATAAAAATCGTAATATAATATAAAAGAAGATATATTAATAATATTAAGGAAATAAATTAAATTTAATCTGTTTTATATGGATTATTGTGATTGCAGTTATTACAATTACAAGACTTTTTTGTTGGTTTAAAGATATGTGAAGAAAAGTCTTTTATACTATTAAATTTTCTAAGTAAAAGCCATTCTTTAACAATTAAATCTCCAATAGTTTGATTTATATTAGCAGAAATTTTATTTAACCCACATACATCAGTTTGATTATTTTTAAAACTTGTAATTACAGCTTGAAGTTTTTCACCTTCTGCATTTAGTATATGGCTAATTGCCATTTCTTCAAGTGCAATTGATTCTAATAAATCAATAAAAACTTCTTCAGTATTAGGTCTATTAGCTCCATCTGGTATTTGTGGCATGCCCATAATTTGTCCTCCTTAAATATACTTATTAAAATATATGCAAAAAGACAAGCAAATATTATACTAAAAAATATATACGACATATCTTCGGAAAAAAGGAGGAAAGTGGAAGTGGATATATTAAAAAAAATATTTAATTTTAATAAATCTAATAAAAAATCTAATGATAAAGAAGATGATAATAAAACTGATAATACTAATTTAATAGATAGTAATATAGAAATAATAGGAGATCAGAGTAATAATGATACAACTGAGAATATACAAGTAAATAATATAGAAGAAAATAAAATAATGAAAAGAGATAATATACTATTAAACAAATTGAAAATATGGGAAGAAAGTATTATAAAAAATAATATAGAAGAAATATATATAAAAAAATTAATTTTAAAAATAGAAAGCCTAATAAATTCAGACAATAAAGAACTTGGAGAAAATGAAATATTAGAATTAAATCAAGATATTGATAATATAATTAAAAGAGAAAAGTTGAAAAACAAAAAGGAAATAGAAATTAAAATTCAATCTTCTGAAAAGTTAAATAATGGAATAAAAGAATTAATTAGTCTTTTAAATGACTTTAATGGAATTATAGATATAGAACAAATAAATATTGATTTGAAATATGAAGAATTCCTTAACTCTGAAAATTATATCTATACAATGAAAATTCAAAATATAATTAATAAAATAGTAGAAAATAAACTAGAAAAAGGGTTATATAATGAATTAGGGGATATGTATAAAAACTATGAAATAAAAGCAATAAGTCTATTTAAAGAAATTAATAGTTTAGAAAAAAATATAAGTACAACAACAAAAGAAATAGAAGAATTTGCAAACGAAGTTAAGAACTTTACAATATATTTAAATAAAATTAGTGCTAAAGGGAAAATAGAATTAAAGAATCAATATGACAAATTACAAAGAGGAAGAGAAGTTTTAATAAATAAGGAAAAAGTATATAAAGAAAAAGAAGAAAAATTAAATAAAGATGTATTAGATATAACTCAAAAAATACCACATATATTAATAGAATTTAAAGAAATATTAGAATATATACTTATATTTTTAGATGAAAGAACAGATGAAATACAAACTAAAATAAGTACATTTACAAAAGAAAAAAATACTTCTGACAGTTTGGAAAATATTAAATATGAAATTAATATTTTAACAGAGCTTAGAAATATATTAGAAAATTAAAAAAGAAAGGAAAGTGAATTAAATGTTCACATTAATAACTCAAGTTGATAGAACAAAAGGTAATTACGAAAGTGCATTTATTTATACACTAAATGCAGGATTCAGTGGAATATCAGGAAATATAGAAAATGTAGAAATTAGAATGTTTATACCAGAATATTTAAATATATTTTATGGAGATATTGAAGATCATGTTGAAGAAATACGAACAGAAGAAGTAGAAGGCGGAAGAAATATAATATTTGATTTTGGAAGTATAGAAGATTTAGGAGTTGCAGTAAGGTTAGGTTTTGGTATGTCTTTTATACCAGACACACCATCAGGAACATTATTTGAATTAAAAACAGAAATGTATATTAATGGTATAAAAGAAGTTGAATATATAAATGAACAAATTGAGCTTGAAATAATTACAAGATTTGAAATATCAAGAGAAGTAGTGTTACCATCTATAGATCCAGCTCCAGGTGGTGAAGTGTTCTATAAATTAACACTTCAAAACTTTGAAGATTTAGGTGGAGAGATCCAAAATATTCAAATAATATGTCAAGGAACAGCTAATATTCAAATTGATTCAACATTTCCTGTAGTAGGAAGTGATGTATCATCAAAATTTGCAGATACAAGATATGATAATGTCTTAGGTAGTTTTGTTGGAAATACAGTGGAGTTTAATTTAGAAGCATATAAAGGACAAAAATATGAATTCATATATAAAGGAATAATAGGAGCAGATTTAGAAATTGGAACTGAAATAGTAACATTAGCAAACTGGAGTATAGATACAGAAGAACAGGAACAAGATGTTCATACAATAACTTTAGGTGATCCAGTGTATACTGCTGTAATTCCTGCATATGGACCCAATTATACACTTCAAAACGAATATATAGGTTATGAATTTAATATTAAAAATACTGGTAACCAGCCACTTCAAACAGTTAGTATAGAAGAAATTTTACCACAAGAGATAGAATATTATGAATTTAAAACAGGAACATTTCATTTTGCAGAAATTAAAGTAGACGTAAATGCAGAGTATGTTATACAATATACAACAGTTCAAGGTAATGTTGGTGAATTTGGACCATTTAATACAAATACAAATTCTACAGTTGATCTACAATTCATATTAGATGAAGGAGATAATTTAGCAACACTAAGATGGGATTTAGTACAATTAAGTGTTGGAATGGGTAATAAAATATCACCTAAAATAGATGGTATTGTAAAATCAGATATTTTAGATAATACTACAATAATAAATGAATTTGAATTAAGCTATGTTTTAGATGAAGATATTGAAATAATACCAAATACTAAAAGTACAATTGTGCAAAATACTTGTGTATTAAATACAAGTTTTTCACAAACATTGACAGATAGACCAATAAATCCAAATACAGTAATAAGATATTCTATTGGAGCTACTTGTAGAGAATCACGATTACTTGATCCAATAATAGCATTCATGCTACCAAAAGAACTCGAATATATTGGAAATGATGAAATAAGTTATACAGACTATTTTCCTAATTCAGAAACTCCAGAATTGCCAGATGTAGAGATAATTCCTGATATAAATGAAAATGGAGATACAATTATTAAATTTGCATTTGAAAATGATAAATCATTTAATTTTAGACAAAAATCAAACTTCAATATTTCATTTGATACAAGAGTAAAAACAGCAGCAACAGGTGAATTTGAAACTTTTATGATTTTAAATACAATAACAGCAACAGAAGTAATACCAGATTCATCAGATATTTATAGGGATACAAATGATATTGCTGAAAATCCACTTGTTTCTCCTATTTATGCAAAAAGTAATGTAAATGAAAATAGAATACTATTTTTTGTTAGTACGAAAAGTAATAAGAAAATAAAGGGGAATTTAGACACTGAATTTTTAGAAGAACCACAAGTTGCAAATGCAACGTCAGGTGGAAGTATAGAATATAAGATATCTGTTACAAATATTGGAAATGTAGGACTTGAACAAGTAGAAATAGTAGATATATTACCACATATTGGTGATACAGGAGTAATATTAAACACTGTACCACGAAATAGTGGATATCCAGTATATACAATAACAGAAGTTACAGCTAAAATTATTAGAGAAAATGGGACAGAAGAAAAAACAGGTTTTGAAATATTCTATTCAAACAGCTATAATCCAGTAAGATTTGGACCAGTATTTAATGAAATAGGAGTAGATGATGATTGGATTTTGACTCTTCCTGAAAATATAGCAGATGTTAAGTCATTTAAAGTAATTACAAATGAATCTGTATTAAATCCAAATGATATGTTAGAAATTAATGTTATTGCAGTAGCTCCAGTTAGTACACCAGTTGATAGTATAGCTTGGAATTCATTTGCGGCAGATGTAGTATATAAGAATTTAGAAGGAGATGATACTCATTTACTTGCAATAGAACCAGAAAAAGTAGGAGTACAAATTCAAGATACACCTGTTGATAAAGGTGTTATAAATGGATATGTATGGTTTGATGATAACAAGAACGGCTTACCTGACATAGGTGAAGAAGGAATGAATGATGTAGGAATAGTATTAGAAGATGAAAACGGCATAATTAAAGATTTTACTTTTACAAATCCGAATTTTGACAATGAAAATGGATATTATAGTTTTAATAATTTAGACTATGGAAATTATGTATTAACATTTTTCAAAGATCCTAAATTTATATTTACTAAACAAAGATTAGATGAAGAACAAGGAAGTAAAGTTAATTCAAAGAATAATAAGACAGCAGTTATATCAATAAATGAAGATAATAGAATAATACAGGTAAATGGGGGATTGATAAAGAAACCCAGAATCGAAATGGAGAAATTGCTGGAAGTTAATACTAGTGCTAATCAAACTATTAAAAACATTATTAGGAATCAAATGTTAATTACAATGAAGATGGAAGATACAAAAGGTTTAATTGAAAAATTAGAAAATAGTTAAAATATATTAAATGGGTAGCATTAGCTACTCATTTTAAATGTACATATAAAAGTGATTTACATAAAAAAGTTGACATTATTAACCTTAGACTATATAATTATAAGTAATGGCTTGTATTTATTGCATTTATAATTATAAATGCAAGTCAAAACTTGAAAGGAGGTGCTTCCATGAAGAAGCACCAAATAATACTAATATTAATGTCAATAGTAATATTAGTATTCACAGTTTTCACGGGCTGTGAATTAGATGGTGAGCTAAGCACAGCTCACCAAAAGTTAGAGACAGAAATGTCTCTAACAGAGGAGCCAATAAAGGCTCCAACTGAAGAGCCAACAAAGGCTCCAACTGAAGAGCCAACAGAAGTTCCAACAGAAGCTCCAACAGAAGCTCCAACAGAAGCTCCAACAGAAGCTCCAACAGAAGCTCCAACA
>CAYJGL010000033.1:0-6868 GCA_964369695.1 uncultured Clostridium sp. | reverse complement strand
TCCAACAGAAGCTCCAACAGAAGCTCCAACAGAAGCTCCAACAGAAGCTCCAACAGAAGTTCCAACAGAAGTTCCAACAGAAGCTCCACCGGATGATTATAATACCCATCCGAGGATGACTGACCTTGACAAGGTCGTCATGTTGGAAGCGATGTTCTCTGACCTGAGAGAAGATATTCTCTTGGGTCAAGGAGCAACAGGGGAAGACATAACCCAATTCATAGATAATATGAATTGGATAAGTCAAGACTACGGTCTTGGCTACTTTCCGACAGATCCAAACGATGATTATGTCGTTTGGATAGAAAAAGGATTATTTGCTGAGCTTGAATCTCAGCTTATGATCCTAAAAGAAAACATTTTATCTGAACAGGAAGAAATTCCTGTAGGATAATTGATTCTCCCCCACATATATGTGCTTATATATGTGGGGGTTCTTTTTATGTAAAATACTTGCAAAAAACGTCGAAATATATTAAAATATAAGGAGAAAATAAGTATGTTAGATAAGAAAGGGAAAAGAATGAACGAAATTGAAATACAAAAACAATATACTATGAAAATAAGAGAAAAAATAAATCAAGATATAAATAAAAAATATAAATACTATATTCTAACAATGGGATGTAAATTAAATGAAAATGATTCAGAAAAACTATGTGGAATGTTAGAAGAAATGGGATATATAGAAACAAAAAATCAAGAAGAAGCAAATATAACAGTTTTTAATACTTGTTGTATAAGAGAAAATGCAGAAGAAAAACTTTTTGGTAAAATAGGAGAGCTTAAAAATATAAAACAAAAAAATGGAATGATAATAGCAATTGGTGGTTGTATGATGCAACAAGAACATATAACTACAAAAGTAAAAACGAGTTATCCTTTTGTTGATATAATGTTTGGAACGCATACAATACATAAATTACCAGAGAATATATACAAGATATTTGAAAAGAAAAAGAAAATAAAAGATATAATAGATATTGATGGGAAAATATATGAAGGATTACCAATTAAAAGAGATAATAATGTACAAGCAACAGTAGCAATAATGAATGGATGTAACAACTTTTGTAGTTATTGTATTGTACCATATGTAAGGGGAAGAGAAAGAAGTAGACTTCCAAAAGATATTATATTAGAAATTCAAGATATCGCTAAACAAGGATACAAAGAAGTGATGTTAGTTGGACAGAATGTAAATTCATATTTAAGAGTAGAAAGAGAAAATAATATTGAATTTGAAGAATATATGGGAATAAACTCATTTGCAACACTATTAAAAGAAATATCTAAAATAGAAGATATAGAAAGAATAAGATTTATATCGCCACACCCTAAAGACTTTACAGATGATGTTATAGAAGCTATAGCTACATCAGAAAAAATATGTAAGGCTATACATTTACCAATACAATCAGGAAACACAAGAGTATTAAAAGAAATGAATAGAAAATACACAAAAGAACAATATTTAGAATTAGTAGATAAAATGAAAAGTAGAATACCTAATTTAGCATTATCAACAGATATAATTGTGGGATTTCCTGGGGAAACTGATGTAGAATTTGAGGATACTTTAGATGTAGTAGATAAAGTCAAATATGAACAAGTATATATGTTTATATACTCAAGAAGGAAAGGTACACCAGCAGATGAAATGGAAAATCAAGTTAAAGAAGATATAAAACACGAAAGATTTGATAAATTAAAAAAACTAGTTGATTCACAAGTATGTGAGAATAATAAAAAGTATGTTGATACAATTCAAAAAGTATTAATTGAAGGTTTTAGTAAAAACAATGATAAAATGTTAACTGGAAGAACTGATGCAAATAAAAGTGTTATGATTGAAGGAACAAAAGAATTAATAGGAAAAATAGTAGAATTAAAAATAGTATCAGAACATAAATGGTATTTGAAAGGTGAGATATAATGAAAAAAAAACTAGATTCTGAAAATTTAAGACACATAGCAGAAAATTTAATAAGTCATACGGAAACATTAGAATACATTTGTAAAAAATATAGTATTGACTCTAGAACAATTAAATTTGAATTATTAACATATTTACAACAAAAAGGAAACGAAAAGTTATTGAAAGATTGGCTAAAAATAGAGCCGTATAAAAGTAAAACAACTGATGTAGATTATATAGCCGTCATAAAACATATAATTAAAACAAATTGTTTAGTTACAAGTATTATAGAAAAATTAGAAATACCAGAAAGAACTTATAGGAGAAATATAGCAAAACTCAGAAGTAATGAAACTATAGATGAAGAAACAGGTTTAAGTTATAGTGAACTAATGGAATTATATGATAGATATAAAACAAATACACAAATATATGGAGAACAGAAAATAATAGATAAAATTCAAATTAAAAGTAATTTAGAATCTTCTACTAGAGAAGGCAAAAAAATAAAAAAGTTAGAAAATGTAATCAGAACTTTTGAAAAATATATATTAAAAACTAATTCGGAAAAAGAAGCTATAAAATTGATGCAAGAAGAACATCCAGGTATAACGTTAAGGGATATTACTGAATATGGGAAAGAGTATTCTGGGATTTCAACACAAATATTTTATAATAAGAACAGAGAAATATATGAAAAAGAAAAACAAGGAGAAGAAAAATAATGATAAATACAAATGAAATAAACGAAGAAAATGTAAAAACATTAGTTAAACTTGGAATAGATGTAAAGGATATAGCAAGTATATATGTTAGTGTGACAGAAAAAGGACATGATATATCAAAAGGAGAATATATAAATAATTTAACAAATATGTTTAAATTTTTTCAAACAAGAAATACAGGATTAGAAGAAAATGGAGAAATAATCTTAAAAGAAGATGTTTTAGATATGATTCAAAAAAACAAAAAAATAGTTTGTTTAGATTTAGATAAAAAAATTAAATTTGTTTGTGATAAATTAGATTCATACTATTTCATGACACCAAATTATACAAATAAATTAATAAAATTGAATCCAAAAATTCTTAATATAAATAAAATAGATTTAGAAATTTACTCAACAATATTATCAGTATTTGGAATAAAAATTGATGGAGAAATTTTGAATTTATTTGAATATATTATTAAACAAAAAAGTGAAATATTAAATTTAGAAGTACAAAATGTTTTTCATAGATTAATGTATATCAAAAATGAAAAAAATTCTAAATTAATAGATATAGCTGAATTGGAAATTTTAGAAAAATATAAATTTAAATATAATGGAAAAGAAATTAATGATAATGAATTAAAAGAAAAATATATGTTACCAAAATATAAATTAGAAGATATTAATATATATAAAGAAAAAATATTAGAAATAATAGGAGAATAGTAAATGCGAGATATATCAGAATATTCACCAATGATGCAGAAGTATTTAGAAGTAAAGCAGGAATATAAGGATTGTATAATATTCTATAGATTAGGTGACTTTTATGAAATGTTTTTTGAAGATGCAATAACTGTATCAAGAGAATTAGAATTGACATTAACTGGGAAAGTATGTGGGGTAGAAGAAAAAGCGCCTATGGCAGGAGTTCCACATCATTCAGCAGAAAGTTATATAGCAAAATTAATATCAAAAGGATATAAAGTAGCTATATGTGAGCAATTAACAGACCCTAAGGAATCAAAAGGAATAGTAGAAAGAGGTGTTGTAAGAGTAGTAACACCTGGAACTATTGTTGAGAGCAATCTATTAGAAGAACGTAAAAATAATTATATAATGTCAATATATAAAACAGGAATATATTATGGTATAAGTATTTCAGATATTTCAACAGGAGAATTTTATACAGCCGAAATTAAAGATACCCAAAACTTCCCTTTATTATTAGATGAAATAGCAAGGTTTAATCCATCAGAATTAGTTATTAATAATATGATGTGGGAGTCAAAAGAAGAAATATCAAAAATAAAAGAAAGATTTGAGTCATATATAACTAAATTTAATGATAAATATTTTGAAGAAAGTA
Source organism: uncultured Clostridium sp. (assembly GCA_964369695.1). GTDB lineage: Bacteria > Bacillota > Clostridia > TANB77 > CAG-508 > CAG-269. The sequence goes on along the minus strand of CAYJGL010000033.1, from coordinate 2,869 downwards.
TTGAAAATATATATAATTCATATACCGTTATAAATTCTAATGGTAAAGAGTTAGAAAAGAATAATGTAAATGTAGGAGAACATATATATATTCAATCAACTAATGCTTTACTTGAATATATAAATCAAACTCAAAAAACAAGTTTAGAACATATTAATAAAATAGCTATATATCAAATTTCAAAATATATGTCTTTAGATATTAATGCTAGAAGAAATTTAGAATTAACCGAAAGAATGAAAGATAAATCTAAAAAAGGAACTCTTTTATGGGTTCTTGATAAAACTTCTACTTCAATGGGTGGAAGACAACTTAGAAGATGGATAAATGATCCTTTAATTGATAGCATAGAAATAAATAAGAGACTAGAAGCAGTAAAAGAGCTAAAAGATAATCTTATGCTTAAAGGGGATATATTAGATAGTCTTAAAAAAGTATATGATATTGAAAGATTAGCAGGAAAAATGGCTTATGGAAATGCAAATGCACGAGATATGATAACATTAAAAAATTCTTTAACTAGACTTCCAGAACTTAAACAACTACTTTCTAATTGTAATACATGCTTATTAAAAGAACTATATAGAGAATTAGATGAGCTACAAGATATATTTAAAATGATAGACATCTCAATAATTGAAGAACCGCCAATGACAATTAAAGATGGTGGTATAATAAAATTAGGTTTTGATGAAGAAATAGATAAACTTAAGACTGCTCAAACTGAAGGTAAAAATTGGCTTATACAATTAGAAGCAGAAGAAAAAGAAAAGACAGGAATAAAAAATCTGAAAGTTGGATTTAATAAGATATTTGGATATTATCTAGAAGTTACTAAATCTTTTTTATCAGAAGTTCCAGATAGATTTATTAGAAAGCAAACTTTAGCGAATTGTGAAAGATATATAACAGAAGAACTTAAGAATTTAGAAAGTACAATACTAGGTGCAGAAGAGAAAGTTACTACATTAGAATATAACGCATTTGTTGAAATTAGAGATGAAATAGCACGAAATACGATACGACTTCAAAAAACCGCCGAAATAGTTGCTAAACTTGATGTTTTAGTCTCATTTGCAATTGTAGCAGAAAATATGAATTATTGTATGCCAAAAGTTAATGAAACAGGAGTATTGAATATAGAAGGTGGAAGACATCCTGTAATCGAAAAAATGTTGGGAACTGAACCTTTTGTAGATAATGATACATATTTAGATAAAGATGATAATAGATTACTTATAATAACAGGGCCGAACATGGCGGGTAAATCAACATATATGAGACAAGTTGCATTAATTACATTAATGGCTCAAATAGGGAGTTTCGTACCAGCAACAGAAGCTGATATTGGTGTTGTTGATAAAATATTTACTAGAGTTGGAGCATCAGATGACCTAAGTCAGGGGCAAAGTACATTTATGGTTGAAATGATGGAAGTTGCAACTATACTAAAAGAAGCAACAAAAAATAGTTTAGTAATACTTGATGAGATAGGTAGGGGGACATCTACTTATGACGGCTTATCAATAGCATGGGCTGTTGCTGAGTTTATCGCAGATAAAGAAAAATGTGGTGCAAAAACACTTTTCGCTACACATTATCATGAATTAATTGAACTTGAAGAAAAACATGATGGAATTAAAAATTACTCTGTAGCTGTAAAAGAAAAAGGAGAAGATATAATTTTTTTAAGGAAAATTATAAAAGGTGGAACAGATGATAGCTACGGAATACATGTTGCAAGATTAGCAGGTGTTCCTAAAATTGTCACAACTAAAGCTAATGAAATACTAAAAACATTAGAGAAGAAAAGTATTATGTCTGATAGAAAAATAGAAAAAAAATCTAAAAATCAAGTTGAAGGTCAATTTGATATGTTCAATTATAAGTTAGCAGAGATTGCACAAGAAATTGATAAAATTAATTTAAATGAATTAACTCCAATTGATGCTTTAAACACACTTCTTAAAATTAAAGAAAAAATGAAATAATAGGAGAGCGTAGATAATGAAAATTAAAGAGATATATAATAAAATAGATGAGATGGCAAATTTTTCAATACAAGATAATTGGGACAACTCAGGATTACTAATAGGAGATAATGAAAAAGAAGTAAATAAGATACTAATATGTCTTGATTTAGATATCAATGCTTTAAATCGAGCTATTAAAGAAAATGTAGGATTAATAATAACACATCATCCGATAATATTTAACCCTTTAAAAGTTATTGATTCAGATACTCTAGTATACAAATTAATCGAAAATAACATTGCTGTTATATCAGCACATACAAATATGGATTTAGCAAAATCTGGAATAAATTATGAGTTGGGAAATTTGTTTGAATTAAAAAACATATCACCACTATTTCTTAGAAATATGTATGTTGAAGATGAGAGTTATGGTGTTATTGGTGATTTAGAAAATAAAATGGGTAGTCAAGACTTTTTTGAAGTAATTAAACAAAAATTAAAAAATACAAACATAAAAGTAAGTAATAATTTTAATAATAAAGAAATTAAAAAAGTTGCAATATGTGGTGGAGCAGGTAGTGATTTTATTAAAAGTGCTATAGAAAAAAATGCTGATATATATGTAACCGCAGATTTAAAGCACAATCACTATATTGACAATATGAATGAAGATATTATTTTAGTAGATGCAGGACATTACAATACAGAAAATATATTTGTAGATATTTTATCAAAAAAAATACAGGAACATTTTCCTAAATTAGAAATTATTATGTATGAAAGAGAACCATATAAGTTTGTTTAAATATAAAGAAAAATGTTATAAAAATCAGAGTAAAGTGTACATTTTAAATAACGCTAACTCTGATTTTTTATGTTTTTTAAGTATAGAA
>CAYJGL010000032.1:0-17899 GCA_964369695.1 uncultured Clostridium sp. | reverse complement strand
TATTAACTAAATAAGAATATTTAATCAATAAAATTCAGTTTTATCTTATCTAAAAACTATTTCATGTTTTGTTCATAAGATTCAATCATTTTTTTAACCATTTGTCCACCTATTTTACCAGCGTCTCTTGCAGATATATCACCGTTATATCCATCTTTTAAAGTAACACCAACTTCGCTAGCTACTTCATATTTGAATTTGTCTAAAGCGTTCATAGCTTCTGGAACTAATTTTTTATTTGAATATGCCATTTTCATTCACCTCCTGAAAAATTAGATTTCTGAAAAAACTTTATTGCTTTTTCTAATAATATAATGCGCAGAAGTTAGAAAAAATAAACAAGAAATTTTTTCCAATTTAAATATTGTAATTTATATATCTTATGATATAATAAAAATATTAAAAAATAAAAATAAACACAGAAAGATGAAAAGGAGAAAAATGTATAAATTAGTAGCTATAGATTTAGATGGAACAATGCTAAACAGTTATGGAGTTGTAACAGAAAAAACAAAAGAAACAATTAAAAAAACAATAGAAAAAGGAATAGAAGTTATAATAGCTTCAGGGAGACCAATGGATTCAATAAAATCAATTGCAAAAGAAATAGGAAGTGAAAAATATTTTATTGCAGGGAATGGATCTGTTATATATGATATCCAAAAAGATGAAATTATATATGAAAGATATTTAAAAAAAGAAAAAATTTTAGAAATAATAAAAATATGTGAAGAAAACAGTATATCATATAATGTATATACAGATAAAACAATAATAACAAAATCATTAAAACATAATGTACTATTTTATCATAAAGAAAATTTTAAAAAACCAGAAGAGAAAAAGACAAATATAAATATAGTACAAGATATGTATGATTATATAAAAAAATTAGATGAAGTGAAATTTCTAAAAGTAACAGTATGCGACGAAAACAAAATTATATTTAATTCAATAATTAGAAAATTACGAACTATTAAAGAAATTGAAGTTTTAGATGTTTTACATATGTCGAAAAAAGTAATAAATCAAGGAACAGAAGAAGTAAATGTAGATTACTTCTATACGGAAATATCAATGGAAAATGTAGATAAATGGGAAGCTTTGAAATTTTTAATTCAAAAAGAAAATATAAAAAAAGAAGAAGTGATTACAATAGGAGATAATATTAATGACAAGATAATGATAGAAAATTCAGGATTAGGAATTGTTATGGAAGGAAGTACACCAGTTGTTGTAGGAGTTGCAGATTATATTACAGACACAAATAATAATGATGGAGTTGCAAAAGCATTAGAAAAATTTTGTAAATAAGAAGCTTATATTAGAGTTTCTTTTTTTAGTAATTTTGATATATTACAAATATATTACAAATATATTACAAAAATATTAACTTTTAGAGAAAAAAGTTAAAAACATTGATTTTAAGTAGGCATTATTGTAAAATAAAATATAGAAATATATATGAAAAAAATAGAGGAGGAATTTGTAATGGCAATAAATCCAATGCAAAGAAAAGCAAGAACAAACTTTATATTAGGAATGCTAGTAATGTTATTAATATCGGGGGCTGTAATAGCATTTTTAGTGATTTCTATGATGAATTTACAGGAAGAACTTAAAGCGAAAGAAGCCCTAACAGTGCAAGTTTATACATTAAAATCAAATGTTAAATCAGGGCAAGTTATAACTACAGATATGTTAGAACTTAAAAGTGTAAATAAAGATACTGTACCAACTAATGGTATAAATGATATGTCTATAATACAAAATTATTCATTAAGAGATGGAGACGGAAATGATGTATATACAAAATATACTGATGATGACGGAGTACAAATTCCACAATTATATATTAATATAAAAGAAGGAAATAGAACTTCGGAATATGAGGTATATAACGAAAACGAAAATGATTATTATTATTATAAAGATAATAATAATGAAAATGAAAAAATATATTTAAATTTAAATAATGTTCCACTTGTAGCAAAAGTAAATATGAATTCAAAAACAGTTGTAACTACAGATTTATTGAGTAAAGCTGATAGTTTAGTTCAAAATGATGTTAGAACACAAGAATTTAACACAATATCTTTACCAGTTGATATAACAACAGGAGATTATGTGGATATAAGATTAGTTCTTCCTACAGGACAAGATTACTTAGTTGTATCTAAAAAAGAAGTTGATATACCATATATTGATGGAGTGGAATCTTTAGAAACAATAAGAATGAATTTAACTGAAGAAGAAACATTATATATTAATTGTGCAATAATAGATAACTTTGCAATACAAGGTTCAAAATTATATGCAACTAAATATACAGATCCTGGATTGCAAGAAGAAGGAATAGTAACATATCCGCCAAGTGTAGAAACTGTAAAACTTTTAGAAAATGACCCAAATGTATTGCAAGATGCTAAAGATGGACTATTAGGTAGATATACAGATGAATTTGTTCAATTTAGAAATAATAATATAAACCCATTTATAGAACAAGACCAAATACCTGGGAAAGTAGAAGAAAGTATTGTAAACTCACAAGAAACAAGACAAGAATATTTAGATTCAATGGTAGTTGAGTAAGAATAAGGAGTGAATATGAAAAAAGTAGGATTTATTGGAGCGTATGACAAAACTGATTTAATAATATACATTGCTAAAATACTAACAGTATTAGACAAAAAAGTACTGATAATTGATGCAACAATTAATCAAAAATCAAAATATGTAGTACCTGCAATCAATCCTACTAATACATATATAACCGAATTTGAAGATATAGATATTGCAGTAGGGTTTAATGATTATGAACATATTTTACAGTATTTAGGTAGTGATGAATTAGATTATGAATATATCCTTATAAATACAGACAACGAAGAAGGTATAAAAGGCTTTGAACTTCAAGTGGCATTTAAAAACTACTTTGTTACATCATTTGATAATTATTCACTAAAAAAAGGAATAGAAATCTTATCAGGACTAAGAGAAGTAATGAGTATGACAAAAATACTATATTCAGAAGATGTTCTAAAAGAAGAAGATGATTATTTGAATTTTTTAGCTTTAGGTAAAAAAGTATTATGGAATGAATTTAGAGTATATTTTCCCATTGAAAATGGAGACTTAACAGCTATACATGAAAATCATAGATTAGCAAAAATAAGTTTTAAAAAGTTAAGTATACAGTATAAGGATGGATTAGAGTACATTGTAGCTGAAATAGTGAACAATATAAGTAACAGTGCTATAAGAAAAATTATAAAAGATCTATAAAGGAGTTTTAATATGTCAGTAATAAGTTTTTGGAACAACTCAGGAAAAGAAACAGGCAATACATTATCATTAGTTGCACTTGCTACAAATATATCAATAGAACATAATTATAAAGTATTAATAATATCAACAGGTTACAGGGAAGAAACTTTAAATAATTGTTTTTGGGAAGAAAATAAAAAAACAAGGAATTTAGGATTGTTTGGTCCAAATAACAATGATGCATTAGAAGAAAATGTAGAAGGATTAGCAAGAATACTTAGAAGTAATAAATCAATGCCAGAATTAATAACTAATTATACAAAAACAATATTCAAAGATAGATTAGAAATACTAAAAAGCTATAAAGGGAATGAAAACGAGTATCAAGAAATAGCAAAAATGTATATAGATATTTTAGATTTAGGAAGGCAATATTATGATTTGATATTTGTAGATATAAGTTCTGATTTAAAAGAACATATAAAAGAAGAAATATTAGAAAACTCTAATCTAGTAATATCAACATTAAATCAAGGATTATCTCAGATAAACAAATACATGAAACAAAAAGAAGAAGTGCAACTATTAAAAAGTAAGAAAAACTTAGTTTTAATAGGTAGATATGATAGAAAATCAAAATATAATATAAAAAACATATCTAGATACATGGGAGAAAAAAATAAAGTTAGTACTATTCCATATAATACACTTTTTTTTGAAGCTTCTCAAGAAGCAAAAGTAGTAGATTTGTTTTTAAAGATGAAAAGATATTCTGGTAGTGATGATAAAAATGGATTTTTTATGCAAGAAATAAAAAGAATGTCTGAAAACATGTTATATAGATTACAAGATTTGCAAATGAAAATGTAAGGAGGAAAAAAAATGCCAATTATTAATATTCTATTGATAGTAATCGTATTTTTAGTTATAGCGTACTTTATTTTTAATACAATAAAGAAAAAAAGAACTGCTGAAGTAGAAGTAGAAATCAGTCAAGATGATAAAACATATACGATTGAAAAAATGATAGATTTTATCAAGAAAAGACTAGATGAAATAACTAAAATAAATCTATATGATATTGGTTTATCAGAAGAAGAATTAAAAAGAAGAAAAAACAAAAAATATGAATTAAAAAAGGCTCTTAAAGGATGTACTTATGGAGATGTTAATGATAAAAAATATGTAAAAGAATTAATTTTTGATATTTTATATAAAGAATATGGTGTTACAGAATCAAATATATCAAAATCAATATCATTTGATGTACCATCATTATTAACTTCGCATGATAAATTCGATATACTTATATATATGTATAAAAAAGAGTTTGCGTATGAAGCTTTAACAGAATTAATAAAAAAATATGATTTAGCATCATTGAAATACTTAGAAGGAGAAACAAAACCTTCTTACGTTATAACAAACCAAGAAATAGAAGATATATATGAAAAAGAAAATATAGTACTTACATTTCAAGATAAATTATCAATAGTAGTACAAAGAATATATCAACACTATAAAGGATATAGTTCTATTGATGAAGTAAGAGATATGAATATAGATGGAGTTTCAGGTGGTGTATCTGGACTTCCAGAAAGTTTTTTAAGTCAAGTTGCTCAAACAGATGGAGATTATTTAAAACAAATAACAGAAAATAAAGTACCTAGAGCATGTGATAGTATATGGATATTCTTTCAAGGTAAATCAATACGTTTAGCATTTTTATCATTTGGAAGAGAGTCAGAATTAAAAAGAGTATGTCAAAATATATATAAATACAATAATCCAGGGCAATTATCAGATACAAATGGATATAAAATAAATGAAATGAAAGACGGATCACGTGTTGTTGTTGTTAGACCAAGCTTTTCAGAAACATGGGCATTTTTCGTGAGAAAATTCGACGTAAAAAGAGCTACACTAGAACAATTAGTTAGAGCAGAAGGAGCAGATGATGCAATAGCACTATTGAAATTTTTAGTTAAAGGTGCAAGAATTTTAGCTATAACAGGGGAACAAGGTTCTGGTAAAACAACACTATTAATGGGTATGATTGAAAATATATATGAAACAATGAATATAAGGGTACAGGAAACTGCATTTGAGTTACATTTAAGAAAAATATATCCAACAAGAAATATTTTATCATTCAGAGAAACAGATACAATATCAGGACAACAAGGTCTTGATGTTCAGAAAAAAACAGATGGTTCTGTTAATATCATAGGAGAGGTTGCAACTGACCCAGTTGCATCATGGATGATTCAAGCAGCACAAGTTGCATCTAAATTTACACTATTCACTCACCATGCTAAAACTTTTCCAAACTTAGTAACAGCACTTAGAAACTCAATGTTAAGAACAGGTGTATTTAAAAACGAAAAAACAGCAGAAGAGCAAGTTGTACAAGTATTAAACTTTAATATACATCAAGTAAAAGACTTTAAAGGAAGAAGATATATAGAAAGAATTACTGAATGTATACCAGTTGAAGAAAAAAATGAATATACATTTGAACATAGAAATCAAAAAACATTAGAAGGAAAATTTGATAAATTTTTTGATAATGCGGCACACTACTTTACAAAATCTACAGATAGACAATTATATGAATATAGAAATATATTAGAATATGTTGACGGAGAATTCGTTATAACTAATCCAATTTCAGATTATAACATTAAAGAAATGAGAAATAATATGGAAGAAGTAGATATAGAAGAATTTGATAGATTTGTAGAAAGACATTGGAAGAAAAAAATAGAAAATGAATATTTTGAAGAAGACAACAAAGAAGAAAAAACAAAAGCAAAAAGAGGAAGAAAACCTAAACTTAAAGAATAGGAGGATAGCTTGTGGACAATAACATACTTATATATTTAATGGGTGCAGTTGCAGTTATATTTGTAATAATAGTTATAGCGTACTTACAAATAAATAGAAGACTAAAAAGTTCAGAATATAGAAAATTACAAGAATTAAGACAAGGAACTAAAAAGACAGGATTTTCATTTGAAGTATTATGGCAAAAACTATACTTATCGTATTCAAGAATACCACTTTTAAAAAGATATATATTAAAATTAAGAAGAAGACTTGAGATACTAAATATTGATGATGAATATAATACAAGAAAAAACTCAGCAATAATAATAACTAGAACATTAGCTATCGTTATTCCGCTTATGCTTTTTACAATAATTTTTACATCAACAAATTATCTACTAATGAGTATAATTTTAATATTTGAAATATTTATGATAGATGTAATACTAGATGGAGCAGTTGACTCAATTGATAATAAATTATTAAAAGAACAAATGGAATTTTTCTCGGAAATACGACATGCATACCATGAGTTCAACATGGTAGAAGAAGCTATATATCAAGTATCACAAGATGATGAAAAACAAATATCTCTTCAAGGAGATAAAATATATGATATACTAATTTCAGATGATCCAGAATTAGAATTAGAAAAATATTACGATATAGCACCAAATAGTTATTTAAAAGAATTTGCAGGTGTATCATATTTAACAAAAGAATTTGGAGATAGAAAAGTAAATGGTGCATCACTATTTCTGAAAAATGTTAATAATATATCACAAGAAATGCAATTAGAAATATTAAAAAGAGACAAACTAAATTATGTTTTTCAAAGTTTATCATTTATATCAATAGCACCAATATTAGCATTAGAAGCATTAAAAAATTGGTCAGTATCTAACTTTGCTTTTACTGCGAGTTGGTATGAAGGTAGTCCAGGGATGATAGTACAAATACTAATAATTATATTAACTGTAATATCATACATATTAGTTAGAACAATAAAAGATAACGGATCAGTTAATACAGATACAAAAAACAAAGAAAATCCATGGCAAAATAAAATATATAAAACAAAAATAGGAAAAAAAATAGTAGACTTATTTATTCCTAAAGAAGGTACAAAAGAAAGAAGAAAAGTAAAAGAATTACTGCGTGATGCTGCATCACCACTTAAAATAGAGTGGGTATATGTAAACAGAGTAACATATGCAATTGTAGCATTTATATTATCAATATTTCTATTTATACAATTGCACTATATCACAGTCTCATACATATACAATGAACCAACAACAGACTATGATTTATTAGGACAATTATCAGAAAAAGAAGAATTAGCAGCAATGGAAGTAACTGAAATGGATAATAAGATATTAAACATTTTTAGGGGGAATTTAGATACTACTGTAGAAGATATAAGTAAAGAAGTAGTTAAATTAGAATACTACGAAGACGCACCAGATGAAGAGATAAAAACAGTATCAGAAAGAATATTAGGAAAATTACAAATAATAAATACAGAATATTTAAAATGGTTTGAAATACTATTAGCATTTGTATTTGCAATAATTGCATATATGACACCAATTTGGATTTTAGTATTCCAAGTTAAAATAAGACAAATTGAAATGGAAGACGAAGTAATGCAATTCCAAACAATTATACTTATGCTTATGAGAATTGAAAGGGTTAATGTTGAGATAATATTAGAATGGCTTGAAAGATATTCTAATATATTTAGAGCACCAATATCAAAATGTGTGAACAACTATGAAGCTGGTTCATGGGAAGCTTTAGAAGAAATGAAAAACGATGTTTCGTACTATCCTTTAATTAGAATAATAGAAAGTCTACAAGCAGCTGTTGAAAAAATTCCTATTCAAGACGCTTTTGATGAACTTGATTCAGAAAGAGATTATTATAGAGAAAAAAGAAAAGAATCAAATGAAAGATTAATTTCAAGAAAATCAATGGTAGGAAGAGTTATAGGTTTTGCACCAATGGTTGTAATGTTTGTAGGTTACTTAATTGTTCCACTTGTATTTATAGGACTAACAAGTATGTCATCATCTTTCTCGTCAATGGGAGGAATTTAGGAGGAATATATGGAAAATGCATCAAACGCTTTACTTATGGCAGGTGGAATATTACTTGCCATGATGATTGTAGGGCTTCTAATATTTGGGTTTACAAGTATTAGTGATTATCAAAATTCGCAAGATGATATGAAATTAACTGAACAAGTTGCAGAATTTAATAGTGAATATTTACCGTATGAAAAAAATAATTTATCATTACCAGAATTAAAAACATTATATAATAAAGTTGAAAGTAACAACGCAGAAAATCCAGATAAACAAATAACTTTTGATTCATCTATAGATATAGAATATTATATGGATTGGGATTTTTCAGATATACCTGAAGAATATAAAATGAATAAAAGTTATACAACTACTATGATATATGGAGATGATGGATATATTAATTATATTAAGATTCGTGAAAATGAAGAAGGGGAATAAATATGGAAAATGCAAGTAATGCGCTACTTATGGCAGCAGGTGTACTAATTGGAATAATGATATTATCAATAGCAGTGTTTTTATTTGCAGATTTCAGTGGCACTTCTAGAGAAATACAAGACACAATAAGTTCTAATCAGTTACAACAATTTAATGCACAATTTACAATATATGCCGATAGAGAAGATTTGACTATTTATGATGTAATATCTGTAGCTAATTTAGCAGCTCAAAATAATTTAGAATATCCAGAAGGAAATGAAAACTATATTCAAGTGGAATTGGATGGGCAATATATAAATTTAGAAAAACAACCATTATGGGTTTATGAAAAATTAATATCAATAAATAATGTGGTAAAAGATGATGGAGAATTACAATATCTATATGAATCAAGTAGTGTACAATATAATGCAAATGGAAGAGTAAACTATATTAAATTTAAAAGAGTAGAAAATAATTAGAAGGAGAATATAGTGCTAGAAAATAAATTAGGAATAACAGATTTTTTTGAATTAAATAAAATAGAAGAAAAAAGTCTAAAAAGAAAGTACTAAACCTTTTTGATTAAAATATTTTAAATACTTTAAAAGTTGGTAAATATGTAAGTTTATCAAAAATTCATGAATTTCTATTTAGTGAAATATATGAATTTGCAGGTAAAATAAGAAATGTCAATATATAAAAAAACAATCTTAGATTTGTACCAGTAATATATCTTGAACAAACATTAAAAAGTATAGATAATATGCCAGACAATACATTTGATGAAATAATTGAAAAATATATAGAAATGAATATAGCACATCCTTTTAGAGAAGGAAATGGTAGAAGTACAAGAATATGGTTAGATGTAATTTTAAAAAATAGAATTGGATATGTAGTAGATTGGAGTAAGATTAGTAAAGAAGAATATTTACTTGCTATAGAAAGAAGCCCGATAAAAGATATAGAAATAAAATATTTATTAAAAAAAGCTCTAACAGATAAAATATCAGATAGAGAAATATATATGAAAGGTATAGACCACAGTTACTATTATGAAGGTTATACAGCATATATGACAAGTGAATTATATAGAAAAAAAGTATAATAAATATACAAGAAAAAAGACAATAAAAAATATAAGAAAAAAAGCAAAAAAAACACTAAAATAATGTCATAAAATGTTGAATAAAAAATGTAATTATGGTATAATAAAAAGGTAGGCGAATGAGCAAAATAATAATACCATTAGTATTATTGCTAACACTTACAATACTGATTGTATCAACAATTTATTATATATATATTAACAATGTAGCTATGAGTAATAATGCGAAAAAAGAAAATGAAATTTTTGAATATTATTACCAAAAAGAAATAACTGGAACAGAATTAGTTACAGTATTTAATAAAGCTATTCAGTCTAATGAAGATAATATGGTTGAAAAAGATGAGCAAGGAAGATACATAGATAATAGTACAAATTCTATTAATATTGATATTAAGTTTATAGATGAAGATGTTACATATAACTTTAAAATACTAACAAACAATGGAACAGAACGATTTATATCAAATTATAGAGATATTATTTTTAAATGTACAGAAATAACTTATCATGAACAAACAGGAAATATACAATATATGTTATTTGAACAAATAACACAATAAAAAAGTTTTTAGCATTTATATATTTACAAAGATGTGATAAATATATAGTGAAAAATATAAACAAAAAACAAAGGAGGAATTTTTATGGAAAACGCATCAAAAGCTCTTATAATCGCTGGAGCTATATTATTAGCGATATTATTAATATCATTGGGGATATTTGTATTTGACAGTGTCAATTTGGAAGAATATTTAAATGGAATGGATAAACAATCAGCAGAAATTTTTAATGGTCAATTTACAGAGTATTCTGGGACTATAACAGGAGATCAAGCGGTAACATTAGCAAATAAAGCCTTTTCATCAGCAGCAGGAGAAGAAGGGGTGGCCGTAACAGTGACGTTGGGTGGTAATGAGATAACTAGTGTAGGGCCAATAGATAAAAATCAAAATTATAAAGTAGATTATACATATACACAAGGAGTTATAACTGGAATTTCATTAACTGTACCAACACCATAACATAGTAAAAACATAAAATATAAGGAGAGATAGTAATGGAAAATGCAGCAGAAGGATTAAAAATGGCAGGGTCAGTTTTATTGTTCGTGATGGCACTTTCAATTGCTGTCCTTTCTTTTTCTAATGCAAGACAAGGAGTAGATTCAATAGTTAGATATTCAGATAGAGAAACATACACAATCCAAGGTGATGATAGGTTTTTCTATAATTCAGGAGATACAAATAGGACAGTAGGAATAGACACAATTGTTCCTACTTTATATAGAGCTTATAAAGAAAATTATAGAGTAGTGTTTGAATTTGCAGATTCAAATCGTTTTCTATTTAAAGACAAAGATACTAATTCAATAAATAAAATAGACTTGGAAGAACAAAACATAGCTAGTGAAGCTGACAGTATAGAGTTTATTAATGGGATATTATATAGTGATAAAATGAGTTTAAGTAATCATATAGATTTCAGGAAAAAATATAATGTTTCATTAGATTTTTTTAATGGGTTATATAAGTACTTAGTATATTATGGTGGTTCAATTACAGAAAATTTCGGAACATATTACATGGAAGATGTAGGCGGAACAAACGAGAATGTTGAAGATGTAAATAAGACAAAAAAAAGAGTAATAACATATACATTGAATTAAAAAGAGATAAATATAGGGGGAAACAATGAATAAAAAAATAATAATAATAGTATCAATAATAATAGTTGTACTAATAATTGTAGCAAGTATAATAGGAAGTTTAATGCTATCATTAGGTGCTATGGTATACAATACAGCAAATGAAGAAATACAACAATCAGATGTTGGGTCAAATTTTACAGCAGCAGAAATAGAAATATTTAATAGTAACTTTTTAGCGCATGAAGGAAGTAATGTTGACGGAAATACAGTTGTAGCACTTTTTAATAAAGTATTAGCAAATAATACAAGTAGTAATGAAAAAGTAGATATTTTTTTAAATAACAATAGTTTAAAAATTTTAACAGAAATTGATAGAACAGCTACTTATGATGTAGAACTTGAATATGATAGTACGGGTAGAATAGAAACTATTAATATTACCGAAAATTAATTAAATAGAATTATAAAAAGATATATTAATGCTAAAACATGTATATCTTTTTTATAAAAAGCAAAGTATTATTGTATTTTTATAGACATAATATGATAAAATATGGTATAATATATGTAGAGTGTTAAAATAAAAGAATAATGTAATTAATAATTTAGGAGGTATTAGTATGAATGATACAGTAGTAACAATAATAGCAATAGGAATAGCAGCAGTACTATTATTTATATTTCCACTTATAACTATGGCAGATAGGTCAGATGATATATCGCAATTATCAGTACAGACAGCTACAGATGAATTTGCAAGTGAAGTTAGAACTACAGGTAAAATAACAGAATCAAATTATAGCGAATTTGTTCAGACGATAACATCAACAGGTAACTTATATGATGTTGAAATGGAAGTTCAAGTTAAAGATGAAAATTTAGGTAAAAAAGTTTCACAAGCTCAATCAGATAAAATTGGAGAAAATGTATACTATTCTATATATACAGCACAGATAGAGAATGAATTAGATACTAATGGAATATATTATTGTAAAGAAGGAGATATGTTTTCAGTAAATGTTCATAATACTAATCAAACAATAGCTCAACAATTACAAAACTTTTTCTACACAATAACTGGTAATGATGCTTATACAATAGCAGCTTCAGCAGGTGGAATAGTTACAGCGAATGGAAACTAATTAAAAATATATGTAGCTTATAATGTTAAATTATGAGCTATTTTGAAATTCATAAGAAAAAGAGGAATAAATATGAAACTACAAAGTTTAGCAGTAATTGCTATTTTAATAATATTACCAATGTCAATATTGTTAGAAGAATATACGTCCAATCAAATCAAAACAATTCAATTACAAACATCATATGATAATAGACTTACCGGTGCAACTTATGATGCAATTAAAGCGTTTCAATTAAATATGTCAAATAGTTCCACATCAGATATAGCTAATTCTAAAATTAGAGATTTAACAGCAGCAACAAATGTATTTTATAATTCTTTAGCAAATGCTATGAATATGTCTGGTTATGGAGAAGATGTTTTACAAAATTATGTGCCAGCATTAGTATACACATTGTATGATGGTTTTTATATTTATTCAAATTATGAAAATACATTAACTGGATTTGATGAAGAAGATAAAGTCGTAAATGATAATGGAACACCAAGTAATCCAAGTGATGATATAATTGAAGATAGATATTTTGATGATGATACAGAATATATACCGGGTGATGATTTATATGGAATGAAACCATATGTTTATTATAGTTGTAGATATAAGATAGATAATAATAATGATTTTGTAATAACATATTCTTTAGATTCATATATAACTATTCAAGGTATAATAGATGGAAATGTAGTTAATGATTCAGGATATTTGCTTAATGGAATAGAAAAAGATGCAAGTGGTACTATAGAATATAGGGGAGTAGGAATACCTAGATACGAAAATTCTATAGGTCAAAATGTTTATGATAAGGATAATCAGAATGACTCTATTACAGTTAATTTTGATACAGACAATGATGGAATTGGAGATGATGAAGTTAAAGTTGGAAGTATAGAAGAATATCCTTGTGTAAAGGAAAATGGAGTGAAATATTATTATAACACGACATATGGTGGTAATAAAACGGAAATATTTTCTATTTTAAATGAAGAAAAATATGTTCAAGAAATTAAAGATAAAGATATTATGACAGATTATATTAATGATTTAGGTTATCAATACTATAATGAAGCATTTGAATTTACAGATAAAGTATTAAATGAATATGGACTAAAAGATTTAATGGCATCATCTGCAGTTGACCAAGCAGGAAATGCGTATTCGAGTGAAGTATATTATGACTACAAAATATTTGATTCATCAAATGATGTATATATTCAAGATGAAAATTCAAACTTTAATGCACATAGAACACAAGTTATTCAAAATACAATAGAAACAGCATTAATACCAGCTATATCAAATTATAGTGATGTGTCAACAACAACAACACAATTTTCTATGCCAAGATTATCAGAATATGAATGGAATCAAGTTGCTAATAATGTAACAATGATATCATTTATGCAAGGATTTAATATAGGTGGAAAGATATATAATGGACATTCTGTAGTAACAAATAATAGTAATGAAGAATTTGTATCAGAAGATTCTATATATATTTTAGTACCAGCAACAGATTCACAAAACGGAACATATTATAGGGTAACAGATTCAGTATTATTAGATACGTTAAATTTAACAAATGCGGTAGGAGTATTTAATGCGGATTTTCAAAGAAGAATGGTTGATGCGGTATATGAAGTAGGGAAAGACACACCAACTACTGCAGATGACTATAAATATTCTAAAACTTTATACTATTATCCAAGATGGGACACAGGAGCATATACATCAATAATAAATCCTAACACAGATGAAGGAGCAGAACAATCAATAGATGAATATTTAGCAGATAAACCAGAATTAGCTCAAATAGCTCAAATATATTATACAGCACTAGGTAGAGAAAGAATGGGAATGTATAGAGTAAATAATATAGTTAATTAAAATTGATATTTAAAAATAAAAAATAAAATTGAATATGAAAAAAAAATAAGTAAATACTAATAATAGAAAATTAAAAAGGAGTTTTTATGAAAAAAAATCTTTTAAAAATATTATTAGTATTTTTTATTTTGCTAATTTTTATATATGTATTAGCAATAAGTTCAATACCAGAAAGTTTAGTTATATTTGAAGGTGAAGAAGTTAATTTCAAAACAATATTTGGTTTAGATATAGATAAAGTTGATATAGTAGAAACATCATCATCAAATAATGAAAAGATATCAGATGACGAACAAATTCAGACAAAAGAAAAATATTCAGTTAGCCTATTTGATAACTTTTTATTAAAAGAAATTGATGTAGATGTATTGCCAAAACAAACAGTGATACCAGTAGGAAATATAGCTGGATTAAAATTATATACATCAGGAGTATTAGTTGTAGGAATGTCAGAAATACAGGGAATGGATAATTTGAAATATAAGCCATATATTGATACTGGAATAGAAGAAGGAGATACAATAATTAAAGTTAATAATGCAGAAATTTTCTCAACTGAAGATTTAATGCAAAAAGTAAATAGTTCAAATGGAAACGAAATAAATATAACATATATTAAAGATGAAGAAATAAAAGAATGCAGTATTATGCCAGTCGAAACAGATGATGATGAATATAAGTTGGGGTTATGGGTAAGAGATAGTGCAGCAGGAGTAGGAACAGTTACTTTTTATGATCCAACAACTCAGTCTTTTGCAGCATTAGGCCATGGTATATCAGATATAGATACAAATGAATTATTAAATATATCATCAGGGGAGTTTATTACCACAAGGATTGTAAATATTGTAAAAGGCGAAGAAGGAAATCCTGGTAAGATACAAGGAACAATAGATAATCAAGAAAATATTGGAGAAATATATAAGAATACGGAATTTGGAATATTTGGAAAAGTAGATGAAATATCTAATTTGGATTTAGATACATCTAAAGAAATGGAATTAGCATTAAGAGAAGAAATTCAACAAGGGAAAGCAACTATTCTTTGTAATTTGGATAATACTCAAGTAAAAGAATATGATATTGAAATTGAAAGAATATATTTACAAAATGATTATGATAATAAGAGTATGAAGATTAAAATAACTGATGAAGAATTATTAAATTTAACAGGTGGAATAATTCAAGGAATGTCTGGTGCTCCTATTATTCAAAATGGAAAATTTATTGGTGCTGTTACAAATGTATTAGTAAATAATCCAAAAGAAGGTTTTGCTGTATTTGGAGATATAATGTTAAAAGAGATGAAAGCTGTAGAATAGATTAATAAAATGAAAAAAGAAAATTTACTATATAAGCTAGTAAGTTTTCTTTTTCTATATATTAAGAATTAATTATCATATCTCCAATTGTTGTAACTGTTCCAGCACCTACAGTTAATATTATATCATTCTCTTTTACATTAGATTTAACAAATGAAATACATTCATTAAAATCAGGTATGTATGAAACATTAGGATTTTTTTGTTTTAACTTTTTATATAAATCTTCTGTAGATATATTGTATGTATTTATCTCTCTTGCTGCATAAATATCTAATAAGATGATATTATCAAAATTTGAAAGTGATGATACAAAATCATCTAGTAAGTTACTTGTTCTGCTGTAAGTATGTGGTTGGAATATTATCCAATTTTCATTATATTTTTTATTTGAAAGAGCATTATATGTAGCTACAATTTCAGTAGGGTGGTGTGCATAGTCATCATATATACTTATATTATTATTGATTTTCCCTTTAAATTCAAATCTTCTATGAGCACCTGTAAATTTTAATAAAGCTGATTTAATTGAAATATTATCAATTAAATGTTCTTTTGATACACATATACAAGCAAGAGCATTATATATGTTATGGATTCCTGGTACTGAAAGAGAAAAATTATCTAAAAACTCATTCCTATAATATACATCAAAACTTGGGAAACCATCATTATCAAATATGATATTTTTAGAATAGAAATCACAATTCGTATTATTAATACCATAAGAAAGTATTTTGGCACTAGAAAATTCAGATAATTCTACACAAGCTTTATCATCATAGTTTAGAACTAACAAACCGTCAGTTGGTAGAAGTTCAATATATTTTCTAAAAGAACTTTTTATATGATCAAAGTCTTTAAAATAGTCTAAATGGTCATTATCGATATTTAAAATTATTTCTGTTTTAGGTTTGAATTTTAAAAAACTTTCAACATATTCGCAAGCTTCTATTATAAAGTTTTCACTATTTCCTACTAAGTAATTACCATCTATTTGTTTTAGATATGCACCTACTTGAATAGTTGGTTGTTTTAATCCTTCTATAAAACAAAGAGATAGCATTGAAGTTGTAGTTGTTTTTCCATGTGTTCCTGAAACACAAATAGTATTTTCATAACATTTAGTAAGTTCACCTAAAAAATCGGCTCTTTCTATTGTTGGTATATTAAGTTTTCTAGCTTCAATTAATTCTATAAAATCACTTTTAATTGCAGCTGAATAAACAACTACATCAGATCTTTTTACATCTTCTAAGTTGTGTCCTATTGTTACTTTTATTCCTTTTGAAATTAGTGATGAAATATTTTTAGATTCATGTAAATCAGAACCTGTTACTTCAAAACCAAAATTAGTTAGAATTGCAGCTATACCACTCATACTAACTCCACCAATTCCAATCATGTGTATTTTCTTATATTTATGTATCCTACTAATATTAGGCATTTTGTTCACTCCTTTAACAAAAGAAATTATATAATTATATGAAGCAAAATTCAAGGTTTTTTAATCTTTTTTTGAAAAATATATATTAAAATGCAATATTTAAAATATTTTAATTCATATTATATATGTATATAATATATGTTTATTAGAGTATATGTGACTGAGATGAAAAATATTTTAAGCTATAGTTAAATAGAAAAATAAAATAAATATAAAAAAATGTAAAAAAAAGAAGGAAAAAATAAAAAAAGAGAGAATTGTATAATTGTACATACTTTTAAGCAATGTGTACGAAATTTTAAAATCATAGGAAGGCAGGTGCACTAACAATGCAAATAACAGATTTACGTTTAAGAAAAATTAATTCAGAAAACAGAATGAAAGCGGTTGCTTCTGTAACTTTTGATAATGAATTTGTAGTTCATGATATCAAAGTTATTGAAAGTCAAGACGAACTTTTCATAGCTATGCCAAGAAGAAAAACTCCAAACGGAGAATTCAAAGATATAGCTCACCCTATTAACACAGAAACTAGGGAAAAAATCCAAAAAGCTATTTTAGAAGCGTATAATGCTCCTGAAGCTGAAACAGAAGCTACAGCTGAATAGTATAAATAAAAAGGCACTAAAGTGCTTTTTTTGTTTCAATTTTATAAAAAGATAGACAAAGAAAAACAAATAGTGTATAATCCAAACATCTTAGAAATTAGATATAATTCAAATTAATTTAA
>CAYJGL010000031.1:13337-18089 GCA_964369695.1 uncultured Clostridium sp. | reverse complement strand
AAGAAAAATCAATTAAAAAATTTAAAAAGTCGAAAAGTGTCATAAATTGCGATGAAAAGTTCTTTACATTTTGCTAAATATATTGTATCATAATTTTAGAAGTTAACTTTCAAAAAAATTTTAATCAAAGATTTTAAATCTGAATTTATTAAATCGTAAAAATCAAAAATATTAAAAAAATTTAAAAAATAAAAAGGGGATGGTAGTGTAAGATTTAGGTATACAACTTTATTTATAAATCTAATTAGTATAATTATTTCAATAGTTATATTTTTAATAATAAACTATTTAATTTTTACTCCAAACATATTTAATCAAAAAACGGTTTTAAGAGCAGGTTTTAATTCGAATGATATATCAGAAAATATTCCAAGAGAAAATTTAGTTAAAGAAAATATATTAGAAACAGAAGAAAATAGTATAGATGAAACACAAAGAAATGAGTGGTATATTGAAATACCAGAAATAAATTTAAAGGCAGAAATTGCTGAAGGTACAGAAGAGAATATATTAGAATACTACGTTGGACATTTTATAGATACATCCAAAATGTATGGAAATGTAGGATTAGCTGCACATAATAGGGGATATACAAACAATTACTTTGAAAATTTAAAAAAATTAGAAGTAGAAGATATAATCTATTATGGATATAATGGACAAGTTAAAAAATATAAAGTGGAAGAACATGAAATTATAAAAGATACAGATTGGTCGTATCTTGAAAGCACTGAAGATAATAGGATAACATTAATCACATGTGTAGAAAATGAGCCAGAGTATAGAAGATGTATACAAGGTATAGAAATAACAAATTAATAAAAAAGAAAGGGAATCAAAAATTTAAATGGTAAATATCAAAGAAAAAAAGCAAAATAATAAAATTAACAAAAAAACAAGTAAAATACTCCTTATATTACTTATAATCTTACTAGATATTATAATATATATAAACTCCAGTTATGCAGCAGAAATAAATTCAGCTAATATATATGGTGTAGGAGATTGTCCTAGTCTAATTTCATATAAAGGAATTCCAGTAAGAGTAATATATGTAGAATATATGTTAGATGGAGTTTCTAATCCAGCATATTGTTTAGATAAAACAATGCCTGGAGTAGAAACAGGTGCATACAATGTTTCAATAAATGAACAAATAAATGATGTAGGATTATGGAAAGTTATAACAAATGGTTATCCATACAAAACATTAAATGAATTAGGAGTTGCAACAAAAGAAGAAGCTTTTACAGCAACAAAGCAAGCGATATATTGCTATATACATGGTAACAATCCAAATGATTATTCAGCATTATCTGCTGCAGGTGAAGCTGGAATTAGAACTGTAAATGCACTTCATAAAATATTAAATGATGCAAATAATTCTAATCAGACTAAAGTTTCAAGTGCTTTAAATATAAATAAAAATATTAGTGAATGGAAACAAGATAATGTAGATAAAGAATATATGTCAAAAGTTTTTTCTGTAACAGCAGATGCGCCAATAGGGAAATATGAAATTAATTTGACTAGAGAAAATTATACTGATATAGGTGGAATGAAAGTTACGGATTTGAATAATATAGAGAAAAATGTATTTGAGCCTAATGAACAGTTTAAAGTATTAATACCTATCTCAAATATGACTAATATTGGTAATTTTGAATTAAGCGCTAAATCAGAAGTTAATACAAAACCAGTATTTTACGGAGTTGCACCACAAGGTCTTCAAGACCATGCAATAACTACTGCTATGTATGAAGATGGAAGTGGGAAGATTACAGATAATTATCCTAAAAATGAAACAAAAATAATTATTATAAAGCAAGATGAAGAAACTAAAGAAAGATTAGAGAATGTTGAGTTTGAATTATTAGATGAAAATAAAAATGTAGTATATTCAAATTTAAGAACAAATAATGAAGGTAAAATAATTGTTGATAATGTAATACCAGGAAAATATTTTTTAAGAGAAACAAAATCAATAGATGGATATTTAGAGTATCAAGAGTTAATAGAATTTAATATTGAATTTAATAATCAATATACTATTACAGTAAATAATAGTAAAGAAGATATTCCAGTAGTTAATATTGAAAAAGAAGATGTCGAATTAGAAGTTGTATCTAAACAAGTAAAACAGGAAATTATTGAAGAAGTTAAAACAGAAGAAATAAGAAAATTACCTAAAACAGGTATGTAAAAAAATTAGATTTAAGTATAATAGATAATAATAAAGATAAGATATACAACAACAAAAAGTTAGTTATATCTTATCTTTAAATATCTATTTAACTACAATATTATAAACTCTATTTTTAACATAAATTTCTTTTATTATAGTTTTACCATCTAATTTACCAGAAATTTCGTTATGAACTTTTTCTTTAACTGAATTTTCGTCTTCATCTAATGAAATAGTAATAGTTGATTTTAATTTACCATTAAACTGAATAGGTAAAGTTATTTCATCAAAAATAGTTTTTTCTTCAATAAATGTTGGCCACTTTTCATAAGAAATTGTATTTGTATTTTTTAAACAAGTTTTCCACAATTCCTCGGTAATATGTGGAGCAATAGGATTTAAAAGTTTTAAAAATCCTTCTGCATATTCTTCAGGAAAACTTTCTTCCTTATATACATTATTAATAAATATCATCATTTGAGAAATAGCAGTATTAAATCCTAATGTTTCATAATCATTTGTAACTTTTTTAACTGTAAAATGATAAACCTTTTCAAGGTTTGGATTTTCTTTTTCAGAAATTTTATTGGATTCAGTATAAAGTCTCCAAACTCTATCTAAAAATCTTTTGCTTCCTTCAATTCCATTTGGATCCCAAGGTTTAGAAGCTTCTAAAGGTCCCATAAACATTTCATATATTCTTAAACTATCAGCACCATAAAGTCTTATCATGTCATCAGGATTTACAACATTACCTTTTGATTTACTCATTTTTTCTCCATTTGTACCTAAAATCATACCTTGATGGCATAGTTTAGCAAATGGTTCTTTAACAGAAACAAGTCCTTTATTATGTAGGTAATTATTCCAAAATCTTGAATAAAGAAGATGTCCCACAGCATGTTCAGGTCCACCAATATAAAGGTCAACAGGCATCCAATAATCTAGTAATTCTTTATTTGCAAATTCTTTATTGTTTTTTGGGTCTATATATCTTAGAAAATACCAACTAGAACCAGCAGAACCTGGCATTGTACTTGTTTCTCTAATAGCAGGTTTTCCTTCAAATGTAGTATTCACCCAATCAACAGCTTTATCAAGTGGTGATGCTCCTGTTTTTGAAGGACTATAGTCTTCAAGTTCAGGTAGAACTAAAGGTAAATCGCTATCAGCTAAAGCTTTCATCTCATCATCTACAAAAACAATTGGAATTGGTTCACCCCAATAACGTTGTCTTGCAAATATCCATTCACGAAGTTTGTAATTTACTTTTTTAGTACCTAAATTATTTTCTTCTAACCATGTAATTATTTTTGAGATACTTTCTTCTTTGTTTAATCCATCAATAAAATTAGAGTTAATATGAATTCCGTCTCCAGTGTATGCCTCTTTTGAAATATCTCCACCCTGAATTACAGGTATTATTTCCATATTGAACTTTTTAGCGAATTCATAATCTCTTTGGTCATGTGCAGGAACAGCCATTATAGCACCTGTTCCATAAGAAGTTAGTACATAATCAGAAATCCAAATAGGTATTTGTCTGCCATTTACAGGATTAATTGCATAACTTCCTGTAAATACACCAGTTTTATCTTTATTTAATTCTGTTCTTTCTAATTCTGACTTCGTTGAAGCTGTTTTTATATATTCTTCGATAAGTGTTTTTTGTTCATCTGTAGTTATTTCTGAAACTAATTCATGTTCAGGTGATAGTACACAATAAGTAGAACCGAATAATGTATCAGGTCTAGTAGTAAAAACTGTGAATTTTAAATTGTCAGTACTAGCTATATCAAAATTAATTTCTGCACCTTCAGATTTACCAATCCAGTTTTTTTGAATTTCTTTAGTTGAGTCAGGCCAATCAACATCATTTAATCCTTCTAGTAATATGTCAGCATATTTAGGGATATCTAATACCCATTGCTTCATATTTTTCCTTATTACTGGAAATCCACCTCTTTCGCTTTTTCCATTAATGACTTCATCATTTGAAAGTACACAACCCAATCCATCACACCAGTTAACAGGCATTTCAACTAATTTAGCTAATCCATCATTATATAATTGTTTAAAAATCCATTGTGTCCATTTATAGAAACTAGGGTCACAAGTTGAAAGTTCCTTGTCCCAATCATATGAAAATCCTAACATTTTTAATTGCCTAGTAAAAGTTTTGATGTTTTGTTTAGTAAATGAATCAGGATGATTACCTGTATTTATTGCATGTTGTTCTGCAGGAAGACCAAAAGCGTCCCAACCCATTGGGTGAAGAACATTATATCCTTGCATTCTTTTCATTCTAGATACAATATCTGTTGCAGTATATCCTTCTGGATGACCTACATGAAGCCCTTGTCCAGATGGATAAGGGAACATATCTAGAGCATAAAATTTAGGTTTTGAAAAATCCCAAACATCTGTAAAAAAAGTTTTGTTTTCTTCCCAATATTTTTGCCACCTTTTTTCTATTTCAGTAAAATTATATTCCATATTTACACCTCTTTTAATTAAATATTTTAAAGCATTATATATTAAAATTACTTAAATATCAATAAAATCAA
>CAYJGL010000031.1:0-13237 GCA_964369695.1 uncultured Clostridium sp. | reverse complement strand
AAATATTGGGTTTATAAAGCTTTTGATGATGGATTATTAGATGATTATTCAGATGAAGAGAATAATGGAACAATTAAAAATGATGGAGAAGAAAAACAAGTAGAAATCGAAGGAATGGAGTTATAACTTTATAGGGTTGTAACTTTTTTGTTATTAAAGTCGTTGTATTTTAAAGTTGTATATGTTAAAATTTGATTGAATTAAATAAAATACTAAAACAGGAGATAAAATGATAGATATAGAAAAAGCAAAAAAAGTATTTAAAGAATATATTAAAAAATATGATAAAAAAAATGGGAAAATAGCATTAAAAGTTGCACATATAGAAAGAGTATCAAAAAGAACAAAAGAATTAGCAGAAGAGTTAATGCTTAATGAAGAAGATATTAAATTGGCAGAGTTAATAGGGTTACTTCATGATATAGGTAGATTTGAACAAGTTAAAATATATAATACATTTAATGATAGTAAAAGTATTAATCATGGAGAGTTTGGTGTTAAAGTCCTATTTGAAGATGGGTTAATATATGACTTTTTAGAAGATAGAAAATATGATGAAATAATTAGAAAAGCAATATTAAATCATAATAGGCCACCAGATAAAATAGATAAAGATTTAAATAAACAAGAGTTATTACATGCTAAAATAATTAGAGATTCAGATAAAACAGATATATACTATACTTTTTTAATTGATAGTAAGAATGCTGGACATGACAAGGAAATACTATATAAACAAAAAATAACGGATAAAATATACGAAGAAGCAATCAGTTTGAAAAAGGTTACATATAGCAATATTGAAACATCCTTAGATGGAGTGATAGCACATATGATGTATATGTATGATATTAATTTTGAAAACACATATACATATATATTAGAAAAAGATTATTTTAATAAAATATTTGGTAATATAGAAATTGAAGATGAAGAAACAAAGAAAAGGTACGAAACTATATATAATAATGTGTTAGAATACATAAATTTAAATAATAATAAAGGAAGATAAAATTGGGAAAGAACTTATTAATAACTGAAAAACCTTCAGTAGCAATGGAATTTAGTAAAGCATTAAAAATAAAGACAACTAGAAAAAATGGGTATTTAGAGTCAGATGATTGGTATATAACGTGGTGTGTAGGTCATCTAGTAACAATGAGTTATCCAGATAAATATGATGAAAAATTAAAATTTTGGAGATTGGATACACTTCCATTTATTCCACAAGAATGGAAATACGAAATAATACCAAATGTGCAAAATCAATTTAATACAATAAAAGAATTAATGAATAAAGAAGAAGTTTCAACAGTATATGTATGTACTGACTCTGGAAGAGAAGGGGAGTATATATATAGATTAGTAGATCAAATGATAGCTGCAAAAGGTAAAATAAAAAAAAGAGTATGGATAGATTCTCAGACTGAAGAAGAAATTTTAAGAGGGATAAAAGAAGCTAAAGATTTATCTGAATATGATAGTTTATCAGATAGTGCATATTTAAGAGCTAAAGAAGACTATTTAATAGGGATTAATTTTTCGAGATTATTATCAATTATATATGGAAGAACTCTTGCAAAAGAAATAAATGAAGAAAGAGCATCTATTTCAGTTGGTAGAGTTATGACATGTGTTTTAGGAATGGTGGTTTCAAGAGAAAGAGAAATTAGGAATTTTATAAAAACAAAATACTATAAATTAGTTGGTGAATTTGGAGAAACATCTACATTTAATGCTGAATGGAAAGTAAATGATAAATCTGAATATTTTGAGTCTATTAAATTATATAATGAATCTGGATTCAAACAAGAAGATGATGTTAAATTATTAATAAATAAATTAAAAGACAAAAAAGGTATTGTTACAGAATTAAAAAAATCAAAACAAAAAGAAAATGCCCCGTTACTATTTAACTTAGCAGAAATACAAAATGAATGTACAAAAAGGTTTAAAATCAAACCAGATGAGACATTAGAAGTTGTTCAAAATTTATATGAAAAAAAATTAGTAACATATCCTAGAACTGATGCAAGAGTGTTATCAACTGCTGTTGCTAAAGAAATAAATAAGAATTTAAATGGACTTGCTAAAAATTTGAAAAATGAAGAGATTCAAGGATATATTACTAAAATGATAAATGAAAAATATTCTACAAATATTATTAAAACTAAATATGTAAATGATAGTAAAATAACAGACCATTATGCTATTGTTCCTACAGGACAAGGTCTAGAAAATTATAACAATCTAACAGATTTACAAAAACAGATATACTTAATGATTGTAAAAAGATTTTTAGCAATATTCTATCCACCAGCTGAATATAGTAAAATTAATGCAACTGTACAAGTAAGCACAGAAACTTTTTATGCAAGTGATAAAATATGTATTAATAAAGGTTTTCTAGAAATATTAAAACCTAGTGATAAAAAACAAAAAGAGAATAATGATATAAGTGAGAAAAATGTTAACGAAGACTCTAAAGCTAATTCTAATTTGGAAATACTGAAGAGTTTAAAAAAAGGACAAGAAATATCTATTTCAAATTTTGAAATAAAAGAAGCGGAAACATCTCCACCTTCAAGATATAACTCAGGTTCGATAATTCTCGCCATGGAAAATGCAGGTAAATTAATTGAAGATGAAGAGTTAAGAGAGCAAATAAAAGGAGCTGGAATAGGTACAAGTGCAACTAGAGCAGAAATTATTAAAAAACTAGAAAAAATAAAGTATATTCAAATTAATAATAAAACACAAATAATAACTCCAAGTGATAAAGGTGAAATTATTTATGATATAGTAAATAAGAGTATGCCAGATATATTAAATCCTAAACTTACAGCAAGTTGGGAAAAAGGATTGGAAATGGTTGCTAAAAAAGAGATAAATTCAAAACAATTTATGGAAAAATTAGATACATATATTAGTTCTAAATTTGATAAGTTAGTTGTTAAAATGTAGCGACATATAAGAAGGTAATTAATGAAAAGTAGTAATAATATACAAATTAAAGAAAAAATAATAAATGTAAATATAATTAAAAGTAATATAAAACACTTATATCTACAAATCAAAAATGGGGAATTAATTGTAAAAGCACCAATGAAAATGAAAGATAGTGAAATTCAAAAATTTATTTATCAAAAATCAGATTGGATATATAAAAATATACAAAAAAGTATAGAAAAAGAAAAAAATAATATTAAGTATGAAAAAATTTCAGAAAATAATATAGAAGAATTAAAGTATAATGTGTCGAAATATGTTAATAAGTATTCCAAAATATTAAATATATATCCTAATAAAGTAACAATTAAAAATATGAAATCAGCATGGGGAAGTTGTACTACTAATAGGAATATATCTATAAATTCACGATTAGCTATACTTGATGATAAATTAGCTGAATATGTTGTGTTACATGAATTATGCCATTTGAAATATATGGATCATTCAGAAAAATTCTGGAACTTAGTAGAACAAAATATGAGAGAGTATAAAATATATAGAAAGCAATTAAAAGAAAAATAGAGAAAAATTTATTTTAATTAATAATATATAGATATAAATTTAATTGTGAAATATGTCGAAAAATGCAATAAAATGCGATGAAAAGTGCTTGCAAACAAATATAAATCATAGTAATATAATCTTCGTTAAAATATAAGGAGGAGTTACTAATGAAAATATTTTTTGGAGGCATTTTTATGAATAGGGATAAGTTGAAAGAAGTGGGGATAAATTATCCTATAAAACTCGAGTACTATAAAATCATTAATGATGAGATAATGAAAGAAGGAAATGCTAGATATGGTATTAATGTTGTTAAAACAGAGTATATTGGAGAAAAAGTTAAGGTCGAGAATAAAGTCATAAAATACTTATCAGACAATGAAAAAAGAGTAGAATATATATTAGATAGATTTAAAGAAAATGAAGTAACACCAAATGCAGTTAAAGATATATTAGGTGATTTATTAAATAAATTAGTTCTTATACAATAAATTTATATATAAAGCTTGCAAAATAAATAAAAGTGATTTAGAATACTTGTAGAATTAGTAAATAGTATATATAAGTAATTTAAGGATACATATTTATAATACAAGGAGGAAATATGGCAGATAAATTAGTAATAGTAGAATCTCCAGCAAAAGCAAATACTATAAAAAAATTTTTAGGTGGAAGTACAAAAGTTACAGCATCTATGGGACATATTAGAGATTTGCCTAAATCGAAATTAGGTATAAATGTAGAAAAAGATTTTGAGCCAGAATATATAAACATAAGAGGGAAAGGCGACTTAATTAAAGAACTAAAAAAAGAAGCTAAAATAGCTAAAAAAATATATATTGCAACTGACCCTGACCGTGAAGGAGAAGCAATAGCATGGCATTTAGTCAAAATCTTAGAAGAACATACATCAAAAATAACAAGAGTAACATTTAATGAAATAACAAAATCAGCAGTACAAAACGCTATAAAAAATGCAAGAACTATAGACTATAATTTGGTTGATGCTCAACAAGCAAGAAGAGTATTAGATAGAATAGTTGGATATAAAATGAGTCCTGTTTTATGGAAAAAAGTTAAAAGAGGACTATCTGCAGGTAGAGTACAATCAGTTGCAGTTAAATTAATTGTGGATAGAGAAATAGAAATAGAAAGCTTTATTCCACAAGAATATTGGAATATATATGCTAAGTTAGAAGAACCAAATGCTAAAAAACAATTTGAAGCACATTTCTTTGGTAAGGACAATAAAAAACAAGAGATAAAATCAAAAGAAGAAGTTGTAGAAATATTAAAAAATATTGAAAAAGCTAAATATATTGTTGATGAAATTAAAAAAAGTGAGAGAAAGAAAAATCCGGCTCCACCTTTTACTACAAGTACTATGCAACAAGATTCATCAAGAAAATTAGGATTTACATTAAAGAAAACAATGTCTGTTGCACAAGGACTATATGAAGGTGTTAAAATTCCAGAAAAAGGGACAGTTGGTTTAATTACATATATGAGAACTGATTCAACTAGAATTTCAGATGAAGCAAGAACACTTGCAAAACAATATATAACTCAAAATTATGGTGAAAGATATTATGAGAATAGATATTACAAAGGGAAAAAAGATGCACAAGATGCACATGAAGCTATTAGACCTACATATCCTGAAATAAATCCAGATGATATAAAAGATTCACTTTCAAAAGATCAATATAAACTATATAAATTAATACATAATAGATTTATTGCAAGTCAAATGGCTGCAGCAATATACGATACAGTAGCAGTTCAGATAGATGTTAATAATTATACATTTAAAGCAAATGGACAAACGCTTAAATTTAAAGGATATATGGCAATTTATGTTGAAAGTACAGATAGTAAAGAAAAAGACCAAGAAGGTATGCTTCCAGAATTAAAAGAAAAACAAGAAGTTATAAAAAAAGAAATAACGCCGAAACAGAGTTTTACAGAACCACCTGCTAGATATACAGAAGCTAGTTTAGTAAAAGCATTAGAAGAAAAAGGGATAGGTAGACCAAGTACATATTCACCTACTATAAGTACAATTTTAGATAGAAGATATATAGAAAAAGAACAAAAACAATTAGTTCCTACAGAATTAGGCAAAATAGTAAATAAACTTCTTACAGAAAATTTTACAGATGTAGTGAATGTAGAATTTACAGCAAAGATAGAAAGCGAATTTGATGAAATAGCAGAAGGTAATGAACATTGGAAAAAAATGATTAGGGAATTCTATGGGCCTTTTGAAAAAGTAATTGAAAAAGTAGAAAAAGAATTAGAACATGTAGTATTAGTTGATGAAGTTTCAGATGTACCATGTGAAAAATGTGGAAGAATGATGGTATATAAATTTGGAAGATATGGAAAATTTTTAGCTTGTCCAGGTTTTCCAGAATGTAGTAATGCAAAACCGATTATTGAAACAATTGAAATTCCTTGCCCGAATTGTAGTGGAGTAGTTCAAGTTAAAAAAACAAAAAGAAAAAGAAACTTTTATGTTTGTGAAAATAATCCTGAAAAATGTAATTATATTTCTTGGAATAAACCTAAAATAGGGGAAGTATGGAATCCAGAAGAAGCTAATGATGTGAAAAAAGCAACAGAAAAGAAAAAGTCAACAACTTCTAAAAAAGGAAGAAATACTAAAACGACTAAAAAGAAAAATACTAAAAGTAAATCAAGTAAAACTAAAAAATAAGATGGATAATTAAGACTTTTTGCATATTAGATTATTATATAATGTGTGAAAAGTTTTGAATTTGGTATATTATGATTAAAGTGTTTATATAATAAATAGAATATAGAAAAGAATAGAAAAATAAAGAGGTTAAAATGATTATAAATATTATACTTATAATAGTAGGTTTTTTGCTTTTAATAAAAGGTGCAGACTTATTAGTAGATGGAGCAAGTTATATTGCTAAAAAATTTCATATTCCAGAAATTGTAATAGGACTTACAATTGTATCAATAGGTACATCAATGCCAGAATTAGTTGTTAGTTTAACTTCAGCATTAGACGGACATTCAGATATAGCACTAGGTAATGTAATAGGTAGTAATATAACTAATATGTTTTTAATATTAGGGTTATGTGCAATTATAAAGCCACTTGCTTTTAAGAAAGAAACTAGATTAATAGAAAATCCAATGACATTAGCAGTTACAGTTATATTTTTTATAGTTTGTTTATTTGGATTAGGATATCATGAAATAACTCAAACAGAAGGATTAATACTTCTTGTATTATGTATTGGATTTATAATATATAATATAATAATGGCAAAAGAAGGGGAAGACTTTGACAAAGAAGAAGGTATGGAGCCAACTCCAGAGCCAAAATTAAAAGGAAGAAAGAGAAAAATGTTAAAAGCAGTAATATTTATTGCTTTAGGGATTGCTGGATTGAAATTTGGTGGAGATTTTGTTGTAAATAATGCTGTTTTAATTGCAGGTACATTAGGTATTAGTGAACAAATAATAAGTCTAACAATTGTAGCATTTAGTACTAGTTTACCAGAACTTATAACATCAGTAACAGCAACTAGAAAAGGTGATACTGATATGGCTATAGGAAATATATTAGGCTCACAAATATTTAATATTGTATTAATAATAGGTTTATCATCATTCATACATCCTATAAGTTATTCTACAGGCTATAATTTAGAGATGATATTACTGATTATAGGTACAATTATGCTAGGATTATATCCATTTATTGGTAAAAAAAACACAATGACAAGAATAAATGGAAGCATATTTGTAAGTATATATTGTGTGTATATGACGAGTATAGTATTAATGAATATATAGAAATATAAAAATAAAAGGAGAAAAACTATGAAATGTAAAAGATGTAAAGAAGAAGTAGAAAAAGGAATTATTTGTCCAAAATGTGGAGCAACAATAATAGAATATGATTTAAAAGACAGAAGAAAAAATGCAAGAAAAACAGCTAAACAGAAAAATATAATAGATGATAAAAAAATGAATAGTTAATAGATGACAAGGAAATAAAAGTGATAGAAATCAAATAAATATAAAAAAAGACGATGTATAATAAATATGAGAAAATGTGTGTATAACAAATATATTTTTAATATAATGTTATACATCTTTTTATATGCTTAAATGCAATAAAACGAAGATGAAAAATAAAACAATCAATACAATTTAGAATAATAAATAAAATAAACAGAATAAAAAAAGAAAAATAGATAAATAGAAGTAAGTGAAAGTAAGTAAAAGTGAGTGAAAGTGTGTGAAATAGAGTGAAATAGAGTGGAAGTAAATAGAGGCCTGTCCCAAAAACGACATAAATGTCGCGTTGGGGTCTGTCCCCAATGCGACACTAAATCCATTCTCCATATTTTTTGATATATATTTTTTTTGCTATCATTGCTACAAAACAATATAATAGTGGTAATCCTAATATTATTGATAAAAATGTTAAGGGTATTGGTACTAATCCTATTAGATTTCCTAAGAAAGTAAATGGGAATATTATGGCTATTATGCTTAGGAGTATTGATGAAAAATATACCATTTTACTTGCATTGCTTTGGATAAATGGGATTTTTGCAGTTCTTATAATATGCATTCCTACTAAATTTGATACTACACCATAAGAAAACCATACTGTTTGAAATATTGCAGCTTCACTGATTCCAAATATAAACCAAAGTGATAAAAACACCATCATGTCAAATGAAGAACTAAGTGGACCCATGAAGAGCATGAAGTTTTTTAAACTTTTTGTATTCCACTTTTTAGGTTTTTCTAGGTATTCATTATCAACATTATCAAATGGTAGTGTTAATTGGCCAAAGTCATATAGTAGACTTTGCACAAGTAATTGTATTGGTGTAATGGGTAAAAAAGGAAGAAAAATGCTTGCTATTAAAACAGAAGACACTTCGCCAAAGTTGAAACTTACAGCCATTTTTATATATTTCATAATATTTGAAAAAGTTCTTCTTCCTTCTTTAACACCATCTAATAATACATTCAAGTCTTTTTCTAGAAGTATTATGTCAGCAGTTTCTTTAGCTATATCAACAGCAGTGTCAACAGAAACACCAATGTCAGAGTTTATAAGTGAAGGACTGTCATTTATACCATCACCCATATATCCAACAACATTACCATCTTGTTTTAAAAGTCTGACTAATCTTGCTTTTTGAATTGGAGATAATTTAGCAAAAATATTTGTTGTGTGCAAAATACTAAGAACAGAGTTATCATCTAATTTATCAATATCACTTCCTAAAATTATATTATCAGAATTAATATTAACTTTTTTACAGACTGCTCTAGTTACTTCCATATTATCACCTGTCAAAACAATAACTCTAATTCCTGCATTATTTAATCTTTCAACAGAAATTTTACTGCTTTCTTTTGGTGGATCTAGGAAACCTATAAATCCAAGTAAAACCATGTTTGATTCATCAGAAACACTTAGTTTTTCTATATTAGGTAATTCATTTTTTTGGCAAACTGCCACAACCCTTAGACCTTCTTCATTTAACTTCTTACTAATATTTAAAATATTATTTTTTATTTCGCTTGTAAGATTACTTACATTTCCTTGATAATCAACTAAAGAACATATATTTAAAATTTCTTCAATAGCACCTTTTGTGATTAATTGTTTTTTATTACCATCACTCACAACAACTGATAATCTTCTACGAGTAAAATCAAACGGTATTTCATCTGTTTTAGAATATTTAGATTTAAGTTCTTCCATATTATTTTGTAATCCACGACTAATTACTGCATCATCTATATTGCTAGGTAAACCTGTTTGGAAATATGAATTTAGAAAGGCATGTTTTAAAATTCTAATATCTTCATTACCATAAATATCTAAATATTTTTCTAGTACGATTTTATCATCTGTTAATGTTCCTGTTTTATCAGTACATAAAATATTCATAGCTCCAAAGCTTTGGATTGAATCAAGAGATTTTACAATAGTTTTCTTTTTTGACATTCTAACAGCACCTTTTGATAGGCTTGAAGAAAGTATTACAGGAAGCAATAAAGGGGTTATACCTATTGCTATTGCTACAGCAAATGTAAAAGCTAAAATCATATCATGTTTCCAAAAATTTAATAGAAAAACAAGGGGAATCATTACTAACATAAAACGAATTAACAGTTTACTTATTCCTTCGACACCAGATTGAAATGCAGTTTTAGGTTTGTGAGATATATTATGAGCTATTTTTCCGAAATATGTGTTATCAGCAATTTTTATAACAATACCTTTTGCAGTACCACTAACTACATTTGTACCCATAAAACATATTGTATCTAAGTCAGATAAACTATTTATTTCATTTAATTTTAAATTAGACTTAATTTCTTTTTTTATACTATCTGATTCACCTGTTAATGTAGATTGGCGTACAAATAAGTCATTTGATTCTATAATCCTTAAATCAGCTGGTATCATACTACCTGCTGATAATAATACGACATCTCCTATAGTTATTTGTTTCATTGGTACTTTAATTGTTTTTCCATTTCTAATTACAGAAGTTGTAGTTGCTACTAAATCTTTTAATTTATCAGCAGCTTTATTAGAACGATATTCTTCAAAAAAGTCTAGAAAAGTACTCGCTAAAACTAGAATAGTAATAACTATAATATTTGCAAAATTTGGTGAAGGTGGTAAATATACATCTGTAAATATTAGTACACATGTAATCCCTATTAATATGGAATTAAAAGGACTAAATAAGCTATGAAGAAAATAGTGATACCATTTTTTAGGTTTATTTTGACTTATTTCGTTTAAACCTAAATTATGAATTTTTTCAGCTGCTACAGTATCTGTGATACCATTTTTTAAATCAACATTATATTTTTTTATAAAGTCTTCCTTAGGAAGAGTGCAATCTAATCCATATAAATCTGAAATATTTACATCTTCCTTTGAAATATTATTCATAAAATCACTCCTAAATAAATTAATTTTGTATAGTTTGATTAATATTTGTATTAGTATAACCAAGTATTAAAAAAAAAGTCTAAATTGTAGATAAAAAATTAAAATTGTAGTATAATCATATAAATTTTAAAATTAAAAAAATGTGAGTTTGAGGAGATATATAATATGGGAAGAATAAGAGTAGCAGGAATTGTTAAAATGCCATCTGGTTATGCGTTTATGTATAGAACGGGAGTTAATGCAGGTGGACACAAGGAGTATTATTCATTTGCAGGTGGAGGACTAGAAGAAGGTGAAACACTAGAAGAAGGCGTTTTAAGAGAAATTAAAGAAGAGTTTGGTATAGATGTTGAAATAGTTGAAAAAACATATGAAATATATATGGAACGATTTGACCAAAAAGAATATTTCTTTTTTTGTAAATATAAGGGTGGAGAATTCGGGAGTGGTACAGGGCCAGAGTTTAACAATGATCCTAAATATGCAGATAGTGGTAAATTTATTCCAAAAATACTTTCAAAAGAAGAAATTGAAGACATATTTTTATTGCCACTAGAGATTAAAGAAAAATTTATTTATGATTTAAATAATGGTAGATTTAATTAAAATACATTAAAACTATTGGAGGTAGAATTGAGAAATAAGAAACAAGAAATAAATATTTTTAATGAAATGTATGGAATTTGTTTGAAACAAACAGATGTTGTAAATACAATGAGAGATAATTTAGAAAATATAGGAATAGATGATATTACTATTCCAAACGTAGGAATAACTTTTGAAAATAAATTAAAAGAGTTGGAATGTCAGCTAGCTGAAAATCGACAAGAATTAAATATGAAAGAATATGAAAAATATGGAGTATATAGTAAAAAATATTTTGAAATATCTAAAGTAAATTCAGATGTTATAGATGATATGATTAATGAACTTTTAGATGTTACTAAAATATTAAAAAAATCATCAGATGTAATCGAAGACCTAGTTCAAGTTAAATATAAAGAAACTAATGAAACTGGAATAAAACCAATTGGCAAAATGGATAAAATAACTGGTAAAATGAAACAAGTTTTTAAAATTCAGGCTAGAGTTAATGTTGAAAGAGAGATAGAAAATTTAAAAGAGCAATTAAGTATATATACAAATAAATATAAAGAAAAAGATAATATAATAAAAGAATATAAAATTAATAAATAATAAGAAGAAAATAAAAGTTATTAAAATATTGACTTTTTGCTTTTTATATGAAAAAATGATAAAAAAATAAAGGAGTAATAATATGGAAAAAATAAGAGGATTTGAAGTTGCAAAAGGATTTGAAGATAAAGGAATTAATTTACCAATTAGAAAAACTAAATATTCAGCAGGATATGATGTTGAAGCAGCAGAAGATATAGTTGTTCCAAGTTTTAAAAATGGAATAAATCCGACACTTGTTAAGACAGGTATAAAATCATATATGCAAGATGATGAAGTTTTAATGTTGTATAATAGAAGTTCTAATCCAAAGAAAAAAGGGTTAATTCTTTCTAATAGTGTGGGTGTTGTAGATAAAGATTATTATGGCAATATTGATAATGATGGACATATAATGTTTGCATTCTATAACATAAAAGAAGAAGATATTTTAATAAAAAAAGGTGAAGCTATAGGACAAGCTGTTTTTCAAAAGTATTTTGTTACTGATTCAGATGTTACAATGGGTGAAAGAAAAGGTGGTTTTGGTTCAACAAATTAGTATGAAAAATATTTTCTTAGAGACTGTAAGAGTTACAATAAAATATACATAAAAAAGTAGCAAAGGCTTTGACTTTTGCTATTTTTTGTAGTATAATAAATATGGTTAAAAAATCCAATAAAGTTATTTTACTCTAATTATTGACATAACTTTATTATCTTTTTTTTGCTGAATATATTTTAAGGACTGAAAGGAGTGACTTACATGTTTAATGTAGGAGATAAAGTAGTATATCCAATGCACGGTGCAGGGGTTATAGATTCGATAGAAGAAAAAGATATTTTAGGTGAGAAACAATCTTATTACATCCTAAAAATGCCAGGACAAGTTAAAGTTATGATTCCAACTGAGAAAGCAGATTCTCTAGGAGTAAGAGATGTTATAGGTAAAGCATCAACAGATGATGTAATAGGTATTTTGGAAAAAGATGAAACACTAATGGATAAAAATTGGAATAAAAGATACAGAGATAATATGGATAAGATGAAAAGTGGAGACATATATGAAGTTGCAGATGTAGTTAGAAATTTAAGTTTTAAACAAAAAGGAAAGAGTTTGTCAACTGGGGAGAAAAAGATGCTTAATAATGCAAAACAAATTCTTGTTAGTGAATTAGTTTTAGCTGATTATGCTGAACAAGATGAAGTTGAACAAATTGTTGATAATAAAATTAATAATTCGTTTAAGATGTTTAAAGAAGAAGAAGTACAACCAGAAAGTATTGTTAAAAAGTTTATACCTTTTGATAGTACAGGTACATCAAATTAATTAGAATAAGATTGGTGTTATATAGTAAAAATTGATTATTATATAACACTATTTTTATTAAAATAAGTTAAATATATTGAAAAAAACAATAAATTATATAAAAAAGTGAAATTTGTATTGACAAAATTTAAACATCATATTATAATACGTATTGTCTCAAAAAAACAATTCTTAGATATATGCAGATGTGGCGGAATTGGTAGACGCACAGGACTTAAAATCCTGCGACC
>CAYJGL010000030.1:0-18667 GCA_964369695.1 uncultured Clostridium sp. | reverse complement strand
TATTAGTTCTTGAAATAGGACACAGAAAAGAAATTTATAATTAACTTTTAATTTCAAATAAAATAAAAACCGTATAAGTATTACTACTGTTACGGTTTTTATGGTGGGCAGAGAAGGATTCGAACCTTCGTACTCGAATGAGAACAGATTTACAGTCTGCCGCCTTTAGCCACTCGGCCATCTACCCAAATAAAAAAAGTGGTGCTCCCTCAAGGATTCGAACCTTGGACCTACCGGTTATGAGCCGGTTGCTCTAACCAACTGAGCTAAGAGAGCATGTCTTGTTTGACACAAATAGAAGTATAAACTATTTGAATAAAAAAGTCAATACTTTTTTTATATTTTTTTATTTTTTACAACTCAATTTTTCATCCTATTTTACTTTAATTTCTATAACTTTAATTATTCAAATTATTTAAAATATCAATATAATTTGTTACTGTAATAGCACCTTGTTTAATTAAATTGTTAGTTCCTATAGAATTAACTTCATTTATATTCCCCGGTACTACATACACATCTCTTCCTTGCTCTAAAGCAAAATCTACTGTAATTAATGTACCACTTTTTTCTTTAGCTTCTACTACAATAATACCTTTTGACAATCCACTAATAATTCGATTCCTTGCTGGAAAATTCATTTTAAATGGTTTTGTTCCTAATGGATATTCTGATATAATTATTCCACCTGATTTAATTATTTCTTCAGACAACTTAATATTTTCTTTAGGATATATTTCATCTAAACCAGATCCTATGACAGCTATTGTTTTTCCTATATTTTTAATATTATTTCTATTATTCTCATTTATAGCATAAATATTCCCAATATGTGAAAAGCTATCAATTCCTTTAGCTAGGCCACTTATAATATTATATCCTTCTTTAGTTAAATTATATGCAAAATATTTTGCAGCCTTTTTGCCATATTCACTTGCATTTCTACACCCTACTATCCCTATTCCCTGATTATTTAAAACTTCTTTATCCCCCTTAATATATATACTAATTGGTGGATCGTATATTTCCTTTAAAATATTAGGATATTCTTTATCTATAATATTAATTATATCAATATTATTTTTTTCCATATAAATATAATGTTCTTTTGCTTTTTCTCTTATTTCCTTATTCAAAATATCATCTACAATTTTATCACCAATACCTTTATTCTTGCTTAACTCACTTCTATTTAATTCATATATTCTTTTAGGTGTCTTATACCTTTTTAATAACATTTTCTTTCTTTTAACACCTAAGTTATTTATTAAAGAAAACCATACCCAATAAATTTTATCACTATTTTCTATCAATCCATTCTCTCCTTTATACAAAAAAGAAAAGAGAACTCCCCCCTTTTCTTACATATATTTTATACATTTTTTATGGTTTTTCTGTGAATAACTTATGTTTTTTTAATGAATTATTTTTTAATGATTTTGCTGCTTTTATTACATTTTTCATAAGCATAGCAATTGTCATAGGTCCAACACCACCTGGTACTGGAGTAATATGACTTGCTATTTTTTCAACATTTTCAAAATCAACATCTCCTACCAACTTTCCATCTTCTGTCCTATTTATACCAACATCAATTACTATTGCTCCTTCTTTAATCATATCTGCAGTTACAAATTTGGCTCTTCCTATTGCTGCAATTACTATATCTGCTTTCTTTGTAAATTCTTTCAAATTTTTAGTTTTAGAATGGCATATTGTTACTGTTGCATTTTTATTTAAACAACATTGCAATAGTGGTTTTCCAACTATATTACTTCTACCAATTATAACAACATCTTTTCCTTCTAAATCAATATCATAATCTTTGAATATTCTCATAATACCATATGGTGTGCATGATATAAATGTGTCTTCTCCTATTACTAACTTCCCTACACTTGTTGGATTAAAACCATCTACATCTTTATCATCTGATATTAATTTAAAAGCTTGGTTTATATCCAAATGTTTTGGAATTGGACTTTGCAATAATATACCATGTATTCGCCTATTATTATTTAATTCTTTAATTAATCTAGTCAACTTATCTTGAGAAATATCATCATCTAACAAATGTTCTTCATATTCAATTCCCACCATATCACAAGCTTTACTTTTGTTTTTCACGTATACTTTAGATGCTGGATTATCTCCTACCATTATTACTGCTAATCTTGGATTAATACCTTGTTTTTTTAATTCATCACATTCTATCTTTAATTCATTTTTCACTTTATTTGCAACTTCTTTTCCATCAATTATTATCGCCATTTTTCTACTCCTCTTATTTTTAATACATTGTATCATTAAATTATTCTATATTCAACTTCTTCCATATCTGGAAACATTTCTTTTACTCTTTTTAAAGTTAACATCAACATTCTAGGTTGTGGATTTTTCTTTTCATCTGATAATAACTTTTGAGTATAACAGTTTTCCGCTGTTTTAAATAGTACATATTTATTCTTATTATATGTGTAATATATCTGATATCCATCTTTCAAATCTTCCCACATTTTTTCAAAAGTATAATTTTCCATTTCTTTCCTTTCATTTTGTTCCTTATTGTTTTATCATTTCTTCAAATTCTAATTCACTTATTACTTTAACACCTAAACTTTCTGCTTTAGTAAGTTTACTTCCTGAATCTTCTCCTGCTAAAAGAAATGATGTCTTTTTAGATACACTTCCTGAAACTTTTCCACCTAATCTTTCAATAATATTCCCAGCTTCACCACGTGTATATTTTTCTAACGTTCCTGTTAAGACAAATGTTTTTCCTTCAAACCTATTATCTGTACTCTCTTCTTCTAATGAATTCATATTAACTCCTGATTTTTTTAATCTTTCAATTAAGTCAATTGTTTGTTCTTGTTTAAAAAAGTCATATATACTTTTAGCCATTATTTCACCAATATCATTT
Organism: uncultured Clostridium sp.; assembly: GCA_964369695.1. GTDB lineage: Bacteria > Bacillota > Clostridia > TANB77 > CAG-508 > CAG-269. The sequence goes on along the minus strand of CAYJGL010000030.1, from coordinate 15,744 downwards.
ATATTTGTTAATTCTTCAATTTCAGCATTCATTAGATTATCAATATTCTTATATTTCCTTGATAAGACTTTAGCAGCTTTAACACCTACATTTTTAATTCCAAGTGCTGTTAATAGTTTTGATAAATCATTATTCTTACTATTATCTATACTATTAATTAAATTTTCTGCGAATTTTTTGCCGTTTTTTTTAAGTGATGATATTTCTTCAAATGATAATGTATATATGTCAGCCATATTTTTAATCAAATTACTATCTAATAATTGTTTAATTATATTTTCTCCTAAACCATCAATATTCATTGCTTCTCTTGAAACGAAATGTACCAGATTTCTCGATAATTTCGCTGGACATTCTATTCCTGTGCATTTCACTGCCGCTTGCCCTTCTTCTCGTACTGCTTCAGCATTGCAAATCGGACAAACTTTTGGCATTTCAAATTCTTTTTCTTTTCCTGTTCTTTTATTCTTATTAACTTCTACTATCTCTGGTATTACATCTCCCGCTTTTTGTATAATTACCGTATCTCCTATTTTTAAGTCTTTTTGAATTATGAAGTCTTGGTTATGAAGTGTTGTTTTAGATATTGTAGATCCTGCTACTTTAACTGGTTCTAAAATCGCCATAGGTGTTATAACTCCTGTTCTTCCAACTTGGCACATAATATCTTTCAAAAGTGTTTCTTTTTTCTCTGGCGGATATTTATATGCAATAGCCCATCTAGGAAATTTAGATGTAGTTCCTAATATTTCTCTAAATTTCAAATCGTCAATTTTAACAACAGCTCCATCTATCTCAAAAGAAAGTTCTTCTCTTTTTTGTCCTATTTCATTTATTGCCTTTTTCACTTCTTCACTTGTATTACAGTAAATTTTAACTGGATTAACATTAAATCCTATTTCTTCTAAATACAATAATTCTTCATAATGCGAGTTGAATTCTTTTCCTTCTATTTTTTGAACATTAAATACATACATATCAAGTGGTCTTGTTTTTGTTATGTTACTATCTAATTGTCTAAGTGATCCTGCTGCTGCATTTCTGCAATTTGCAAATAAATCTTCGTCATTTTCTTGTCTTTGATTATTCATTTTCTCAAAGTCTGATTTACTTATAAATACTTCACCTCTTACAATTATATCTATTTCCTCTTTTAACTTCATTGGTATTGTTTTTATTGTTTTTAGATTATTTGTTACATCTTCACCAATAAGTCCATTTCCTCTTGTTGCCCCTTTTACAAACTCACCTTTTATATATTCTAAAGCAACTGATAGACCATCGATCTTAGTTTCAACAACATATTTAGTATTATTTATTTTATTTTCTTCTGCATTTTTATTTTGTTTTACTACAAAATTTTCTACTTCTTCTAAATCAAATACATCTTGTAAACTTTGAAGTGGTACTATATGATTAACCTTTCCAAATCCTTTTTTGACTTCTCCACCAACTTTTTGAGTTAAGGAATTTTTTCGAATAAATTCCGGGTTTTCTTTTTCTAAATGTTTAAGTTCATTCATTAACACATCATATTCAAAATCTGATATTTCTGATATATCATTATTATAGTATTTATCTGCATAATATTCTGTTTTTTTTCTTAATTCATTTATCTGCTTTTTTATTGTTTTTTTATTCAATTTAATACCTTCCTTTGTTTGATTGTTTTTCATTTTATATTTTATTATTATATACAATTTAAACAAAAAAATAAATACAAATTGATATATTTTAAAATAAAAAAAGTTTAAAGCATATATAATATACCTTAAACCTTAAACTTTTATTTATTTCCACTTATTTATTCTGCTCTCGCAAATATTATTAATCTTGAACTACTATCATCTGAACATGTTGATAAAGTTATTTCTGGAATTCCGTTAGTGTCTCTTTGATAAAAACTAGCATCCGATGGTTCTGCATAAAACATATTATAGATTTTATATGTTAATTTTTCTCCATCATTATCAGTTATATATATAGTATCTCCATTGGATAAGTTTTCATTGTTAGAAAAAAACACTCCATTTCTATAGTTATGTCCTATTATCACATTATTACCTGGTTCATTTAAACCTACTCCATATTGAAAAGCTACAGAAGTTTCTAAAGAAGTTTTAGTTACTTTTTCTAAAATAGGATAACTTAAATTTATTTTTGGTATTTCTATTGTTCCTAATACTCCAAAACCTTTATACATAGGAAGTTCGTTTCCAGATTTGCTTGTGTTTGTTCCTGCACTTTCTAATCCTTCTAGTGCACTATTATCTCCATTTGAAGCATTTTGTTCTTCTCCATTATTTGAATTATCATTACTTATTTCTGTTTGGAAATTTTCAACATAACTATTTGCATCTTGTGTCGTAATATAATTTGTATAATAATTATATCCTAAAAATATTAATAACCCAACTATTCCTATTATTACTACTACCAACAGTACTGTTAATAATTTACTATATTTACTTTCAAACATAATTATTTCCTCCATAATTCAAACTCTTATACTTATTATACCATATTTTTAGTGTAAATGATAGTATTTTTATTAACTTTGTTAGATTATAATTTTACACCTAATTTCTTCCCAGCTAAAACATGAAAATGTAAATGCATAACTTCTTGTCCCCCATTTTCACCACAATTAACTATTACTCTATAACCAGATTTAATAAACTCTTGTTGTTTTGCGATTCTATTAATCACAGTATATATCTTACCTATAAGTTTTTCATCTTCTAACTTTAGCTCAGCTAAAGATGAAATGTGTTTTTTAGGTATTACTAAAATATGAATTGGAGCAACTGGATTTATATCATTAAATGCAATTATATCATCATCTTCATAAATCTTTTTAGCTGGTATATCTCCATTTATTATTTTACAAAAAATACATTCTGACATTTTTATTCTCCCTATAATTTACTTTATTTAATCAAAACAGCTTTAATTCTTCTTACTCCTGATGAACTAGATTCTTCTTTTTTAATTTTAAATACACCTAATTCGCTTGTATTTTCAACATGTGGTCCACCACAAATTTCTTTACTAAAATCTCCTATTATATACACTTTAACATTATTTCCATATTTATCATTAAACAAACCTATTGCACCTTCAGCTTTTGCATCTTCAATATTCATTTCTTCACATATAACTTTTAGCTCTTTCTGTATTTGCTCATTTACTATGTTCTCAACTTCTATAATTTGTTCTTTAGTCATTTTTTCTTGATGACTAAAATCAAATCTCAATCTTTCATCAGTTATATTAGAACCTTTTTGATTAACATGTTCTCCTAAAACATTTTTTAAAGCTTGGTGCAGTAAATGTGTTGCTGTATGATATTTTATAGTATTTTCCGTTTCTTCTTTAAGTCCACCTTTAAATTTTTCTTTAGCTCCTTCTCTAGATTTTTCTTGATGTTCTTTAAATAATCTTTCAAATTCAACTAGATCAATTTTGAATCCATTTTCTTCTGCCAACTCTTTAGTAACTTCTGGTGGAAAACCATACGTATCATATAATTTAAATACTATTTTTCCTGCAATTTTATTTGATTTTTCATTTATTTTTTTAATTTTTGTAATTTCTTTTAAAAATTCTCTTTCACCATTATTTAATGTTTTCATAAATTTATTTTTTTCTTCTATTATTGTAAATTTAATAGTTTTAGAGTTTTTTTGTAATTCTGGATACATATTTTTTAAATTTTGAATATTTAATTCTATCAAATTCTCTAATTCATCTAAATCAATTTGTAATTTATTTATATGTCTTATCATTCTTCTAATTAATCTTCTTAGAATATATCCACGATCTGTATTACTTGGTTTTCCCCCATCACAAATTATCATCATACTTGAACGTAAATGTTCTGCTACAATTCTTCTTGATTCTATCGAATCAATCTTCTGAAGTACAATTAATCTATCCATAATATGAGAAAATACTTCTGTTTCATAAGGTGTTTCTTTTCCTTGAAGTAACATAGTCATTCTTTCTAATCCTAGACCTGTATCCACATTTTGTTTTTCTGCTTTTTTATATCCATTTTCATCTTTGAAATATTCCATAAAAACATTATTCCAAATTTCTACATACTTACCACAATCACAAGATGGTTCACAATTATCTCCACAGGGTTCTTTTCCCGTATCATAAAATATCTCTGTATCAGGACCACAAAGGCCTTCTTCTCCTGCAATCCACCAATTATCTTCTTTTCCATAAAAATATATTTTTTCTTCTGGTATTCCTGCTTTTTTCCATTGTTCAGCTGAAAGTTCATCTTTAGGACAATCTTTATCACCTTTAAAACAAGTTACAGATAGTTTTTCTATTGGTATATTTAATTCTTTTGTAAGGAATTCAAAGCTCATTTTTATAGATTCTTCTTTGAAATAATCTCCTAATGACCAGTTTCCAAGCATTTCAAAAAATGTTAAATGACGGTTATCTCCGACTTCATCAATATCATTTGTTCTAACACATTTTTGATAATCAACTATTCTTGTCCCTGCTGGATGTTTTTCTCCTAATAAATATGGTACAAGTGGTTGCATACCTGCTATTATAAATAGAACAGATGGATTATTTTGTGGTATTAAAGATTCAGATGGTATTATGGTATGATTGTATCTTTCAAAAAATTTTAAATATTTTTCTCTTATTTCAATTGCTTTCATTTTAGTCTCCTTATTTCTCGATTTTATACTTATTAACAATATATATTATGTATATATTCTACTATATTTAATATTAAAAATCAATTAATTTTATTAATTTAATTTTTATTAATTTAATAATTTTGCATAATATTTTCCTTTTCTGACATAATATTAGTAGACATAAATTAAAAGGAGGATGAAAACAATGAAAGCAACTGGTGTTGTAAGAAGAATAGATGATTTAGGTAGAGTTGTAATTCCTAAAGAAATAAGAAAAACATTAAGAATTAAAGAAGGAGAACCACTTGAAATTTTTACAGATAGAGAAGGACAAGTTATATTAAAAAAATATTCACCTATTGGTGAATTATCTGAATTTGCGGCAGGATATGCAGAAACACTTTCAAAAACAACGGGACATATTGCTTGTATAACAGATAAAGATACAATTATTGCTGTTTCTGGTGGCTCAAAAAAAGATTATTTAGAACAAGATATTAGTATAGAAATAGAAAAGTTGATGGAAGACAAAGAAATATATACTAGTAACGAAAATAGCAATAAATCTTTACCTATTACTAAACATGATAATTCTGATAAAAAAGATAATCCACAAATAGTTTATCCTATCATTTCTAATGGTGATACTATTGGTACAGTTATTTTACTAGCAAAAGAACAATCTGCTAAAATGAATGAAGCCGAAAAAAAAGTAGCTCAATCTGCAGCAACTTTTTTAGGAACTCAAATGGAAATATAAATAAAATAAAAATTACTAAAGTATATCTTAGTAATTTTTTTTTATTATGCTCTTGGATGAGCTTTTTTATATACGTTTTTTAAACTTTCATCTTGAAATTGCATATATACTTGAGTTGAAGATATATCTGAATGTCCTAACATTGTTTGGATTGCTTTTATATCAGCACCATTTTGTAACAGATGTGTTGCAAACGAATGTCTTAAAACATGTGGTGTTATTTCTGTATTAATATGAGCTTGTTCTTTATAATACTTAATAATTTTCCAGAAACCTTGTCTTGTTAATCTTGTTCCATTAACATTTACGAATAATGCTTTTTCATCATCTGATTTAATTAATATTTTTCTAGCATCATCTGCATATTCTTTAAGAGCTTTTAATGATAATGTACCTAATGGTATAACTCTTGTTTTACTACGTGTTTTACATATAACATTTCCTTCTTCAAAATCTATATCAATTATATTAAGAGAAATTATTTCTGTAACTCTCATTCCTGTAGCATATGCAAACTCTAACATCGCTTTATCTCTAATACCTTTTAGATCCATGTCTTTTGGTTGATTTAATAATAATTCAACTTCTTTTGAAGATAAAATACTAGGCGCTTTTTTTTCTATTTTTGGAGCTTGTATGCTTTCAGTTGGATTTATTTTTAACTTTTTGTTTTTTATAGCAAATTGATAAAAAGATCTAATTGATGCAATACATCTCGAAATACTTGAAGCTTTCTTACCACTTTCTTGTAATTCTTTTATATAATCTTGTATATCTTCTTGTTTAACTCTATGATATGCAATTTGGCACGCTTGAAGATATTTATTGAACTGTTCCAAATCTCTTTTGTATGATTGTAATGTATTATCAGATAATTTCTTATCATTTTCTAAAAAATCAAAAAAATATTTTAATTGTCTTTCCATTTAATTCCCTACCTCTTCTTTAAAATATGTGTATATATAAACCCTTTACATAAACCATATATGTTATATCAAAATTAATTAAAAATGTAAATAGTTTTTTTGAAAATTTTAAAAATAATTTACTATTAGTTTTAAAATATTTGTTGATATGAATACTTCAATTACAGAAGATAATGTTATTACTACTAACATTATTAAAGAAAAAAGTGTATGTCTTAATATTTCTAGCTTTATATTTTCCCTTCTTTTATCTTTTACTATGGATTTATACAATTTAATTCCACTAACAGAAATACCTAATATTGCTGGTATAAATAGTATATTTTGAAACAATAATGAGACAATTGAAAATATCAAACCTTTTTGCATACCTAATACCAATACTGATGTTGAAATGGCATACCCTAGACAAAATCCCCTATACAGTAATAATCCAAATACAACCGGAATACCTATAACTGTTGTTCCAAAAAACCATATCAAAATAGCTATTACAAAGTTTTGCCATATACTAATTTTAAGCAATTCTATACTATCCAACTTCTCAATACTTTTCAAATTATTTATATAATCTGTTATGTATATATTTATTTCATTTTTCTGAGATTCTGATATGTTATTTACAAAAAAAACAGCTAAAAATATACCAATAATAAATATTAATATGACTGTACTATATTCCCTTATGTTGTTTTTGACATGTTTTTTTATAATATTTATAATTTTACTTTTCTTAAGCATAAAAAATCTCCTTATAACTTTATACATAATATGTATTCTATAAGAAGATTTATTAGAACTGTATTCCAAATTATTTTTTACTAATTTTACCGTAGTTCCCACCACCACCTGATTTTACTGTACATTTCCCATCTCTAGCTTCAAGTATAGTTTTGGCTATTTTTTTACCAACAACAGCTTCTATGTCATCAGCTGACAGTTTATGGAGAATATCCATTTCAGTATCAAATGTATCCATAAGTTTTTTCATTGTCATATTTCCCACTCCTGGCATGAAACCAAGTGGAATTTGATATATATATGGCGGTCTTGTTTCTGGACTTTTTGTATCAAGTCTATCACTTATTACTTCAATTCTATCAAAAACACCAAAAGTAATATTTTTACTATTACAAATCGGACAATTTTTAACAGGTTTATTTATCAAGATAATATCATTACAATCATCACAATATGATCTATGATATTTGCCTAGTTTAGGGTCTAGTCCATAATTGCAAAGTATCTTTCTTCCATCTTCATTTTTTAGAGCTTTAACTATTTCTTTAAATGAGATGTCTTCAACTAACATCTTATTATATTCCCTTGCAATTTTCGGAAGAGAATGTGCATCTGAATTAGTCAAAAAAGTTTTTGTTTCTAGTTCTGATATCATATCAGCTAAAAAAGTATCTGAACTAAGACCTAATTCTATTGCAAATATTTTATCATATTTTTCTTTAAATATATCCTTTAGTCTATCTGAACAATTTCCATAGTAGCTTTTATGTGGTGTAAACACATGTGCCGGTATTAATATGCCATTATATTTTTCTACTATATCTATTAATTCATATCCTGATATGTTAGCTCTTTGTGTACTTAAAGTTATATTGTTTATATGTGATTTCATATGATTAGAAAATTCTTTTATATCTTTTAAATGCGGAAAAAAACATATATTGTGTGCACTTCCACTTTTTGTGTATCTGCCAACTTCTGTTGTCTCAATTTCAGCACCTAACAATATACAAACCTTATCTTTATATATTATACCACCATCTTCTAATTCATAAGCATCACCTGTCTTTAAAAACTTTTCAATATCTTCAATTACATAAGGTGATGCAGTATCTATTATTCCTACAACATTTATTCCTTTTCGTTCATAACATTCTTTTGCTATATTTGCAAAATTAAGCGTTCTTGATGCTGTTATTTTTATCGGTTTACCTTTTTCACTTCTTCCTATATGTACATGCAAATCTGCAAAAATTTCATACATTTCAAATCATTCCTTCTTAATATTATACGTTTATGTCTATTTGGCTATTATTTTCACCTATAAACTTTTTTGTAGTTTCTTGAGAAAATAATGGTCTTTTATCTCCCACTCTTTCTTCTCTTTCAACTTTATTTAACATTTGAGTTAATTCTTTATTATAGCTCTTGTTCATGACTTTATCAACTCTTGGTTCATACCATAACACTACTTGTTTCATAAACCTTACAGTAGTTTCATTTTCATTATACATTTTCACTAATTTTTTAAGTGGTGATATACTAACAATGTCTTGTATCTCTAATTCTTCTAATTCATTTATAAAATTAACAAATAAGTCCAGAAATTTATTGTTATACTTTTTTAAATTTCTTTCTTTCAATAAAATTAGTGCTTCTTCTGATGAAAATCCTGGTCGTTCTTCTCTTCTCAGTAACATTCCTGAAAATTGATCTACTACTTCAAGTATATCACTTTCAATTTCTCTTGGCTCACTTCCACTATATCTATTAACTTCTTCACAAACTTTACAAAATTTACTATTAAATCCTAAAGTTTTTAGAAATTCAGCTCCATTTTTTGCGTAAGAGTGTAATTTTTCTATATCTTGAGCTGACTCTACTTTTTTACAATTACATAAAAGCATAGCTGTTATAACTTCATTTTTGTCAATATCTAATTTAGCATAATCTAAAAACATTCTTACAATTTCTGTCTTGAAAATTATAGATTTATCTAAAAATACTCTACTTTTTTTAGTCATAAAATATACAATTTCCATTTTAGATAATATATCTTTTTCATCTAAAATATATTTTGCAAAATTTTCCATACATACCTTCCTTCTACTTATTTATTTCCATATTCATTATCTTTTATAGCCATTCTTGCTAATTCATCACATCTGTTATTATATTCATTATCACTATGTCCTTTTACTTTAAAAAACTTAACAGTATGCTTTTGTATTAAATCATATAACTCTTTCCATTCTTCTTGATTTTTAACAGGTTCTTTTCCTGCTGTTCTCCAATTATTCTTAATCCAAGAATCAATCCATTTTTGTTTAAAAGCATTAACAACATACGCACTATCACTATATATTTCTACTTCACAAGCAAATTTAAGAATCTTTAGCCCTTCAATAACAGCTTGTAATTCCATTATATTATTAGTGGTATCCCTTTTGAATCCTGATAATTCCTTTATGTTGTCTTTATACATAAGAACAACTCCCCAACCACCAGGTCCAGGATTTCCAGAACAAGCACCATCAGTATATATTATAACTTTATCCACAACAAACTACCTTTCCGTATTTAATTTTACATATTCGATTCAAATTATATATCAAAATTTGTAAAATTACCAAAATTATGATATCATTATACCAATAATATTAAAAAGATACAACAAAAAAACAAACAAAAAATATTACAATTATATTACAAAGGCCTGTCCCAAAAACGACATGAATGTCGCGTTGGGGACAGTCCCCAATGCGACATAGGAGGTGTTTTACTTTATGGGTAAGGTTTTAGGGATTGTTGCTGAGTACAATCCATTTCATAATGGGCATTTATTTCATTTAGAAGAATCTAAAAGAATTTCTGGTGCTTCTTATTCTATTGCTATTATTAGTGGAAATTTCACTCAACGTGGTGATTCTGCTTTACTTGACAAGTGGTCTCGTGCAGAGTCTGCTATTTCTTGTGGTGTTGATTTAGTTATTGAACTACCTACTTTATATGCTACTTCAAGTGCTGAAAATTTTTCAGATGGAGCTGTTAAAATACTTAACTCTTTAAATGTTGTCGATTATCTTTCTTTCGGCTCAGAAGTTGATGATATTAATATTTTAGATACTTTATCTGATATTCTACATAAAGAACCTAAGGAATATTCTGTACTTTTAAAGGAAGAATTAAAAAAAGGCCTTTCTTTCCCAAAAGCAAGGTCAAACGCTTTGTTATCATATTTAAAACATAATCCAGAAATCATCACTCACAAAAATAACAATAGTACTAACAGTAAACAATTTGATTATTCTACTTTTTTAAATGCTATTTCTTCTCCTAATTCTATTTTAGGAATCGAATATTTAAAAGCTTTGAAAAAACATAATTCAAAAATACAACCTATTACTGTTAAAAGATATGGTGCAAATTACAATGATTTGAATTATTCTGAAAATATAGCAAGTGCTACTGCTATTCGCAACATTATTAAAAATGATAATATTTCTATACTACAAAAATTATTACCACCTTCTACTTATTCTAGTATTATCGATTTTATTACAACTGGTCATATCGTACCTGATTTGTCTGTTTTTGAAAAACAAATTATATACAATTTAAGAACAATGAGTATACAAGATATTTCGAATTTACCTGATGTTTCTGAAGGATTAGAAAATACTATTAAAACTGCTGCTAATTCTTGTAATTCTTTAATTGATTTTTTAAATATTTGTAAAAGTAAGAGATATACAACTACCAGACTCCAAAGAATTTTACTATATTCTTTACTTAAAATTTCTAAAAAAGATATGGAAATATCTAAAAAAATAAAAGAACCATATATACGTGTTCTAGGTTTTAATAAAAGAGGGAAATTTCTAATCTCTGAAATTTCTAAAGCTAATCCTAAATTACATATCATTACTTCTGTTAAAAAGTTTGTTGATAATAATTCTAATAGGAATTTAAAAAGACTTTTAGATATAGATATTAATTCAACTAATATTTATACCCTTGGATACACTAATGACTCATGGAGTAATTTAGATTTTACTAAGAAGATTATTATAAAATAATTAATTATAGAACCATAAACATAATTATATATATAACAAAAAAAGAATTATTAAATCTATCAATAATTCTTTTTTGTTATTTTATATACTATAGCCCTAACTCTTCTTGAAACATTTCCCAGACATCTTGAGTTTCCATACCTCTAACCCATGATGCAACCCCTGCTAATTCATTTTCATTAATTAAAGAGATTTTAGCTTTAAGTGATTCTAAATCTTCTATCCATACTTCTTTAATATTTCCGTCAACTTCATATTTAGTATAATATTGTTTTAAATTTTCATCCCAAATTCTTTCAGCTTCTTCTGGTATTACTGTATCAATATTTTTCACAGATACAGTAGAATTACTTATTAATTCTCCATTACTATTAGTTGTCCATACTCTTGTATAAAAAGGTACTGCAAGTATTAGTTTTTCGCTTGGTACTTCTTCTCTTCCTAAAAATTTTTCTAAACTTGATTTAACCCAATCATATCCTGCTGTTGTTCCTGGTTCTTTACTTGATACACCATTTTGATCATAAGCCATAAATATTAAATAATCAGCTACTTGGCCTAATACATGTCTATCAAAACAAAGTGACCACTCTGGCGCTCCATCTGGTGCTGTAACATCAACAGATACTACCATACCAAATTCTTTTAATCTAGGTGTAAGTTCAATTATAAATCTTGAATATAAATCTTTATCTTCTTCTTTCATATATTCAAAATCAATATTAAGTCCGTCTAATTTATATTCTACTGCCACATCTACCAATTTATTGATCAATTCTTTTCTACTTTCATAACTATTCATAACTTCAGATGTAACTGATATTCCTGCTTCTGCATTCCCTACCATTGCCCACACTTTATACTCGTTAGATTCAGCCCAATTTATATAATCCATTCCTGATTGTCCTACATTTTGTTTTAATTCTCCATCAGAGTCCAAATAGAAAAACGCTGGCGATACTACGTTTAAACCTGGTATTTCTTGTTCTTCCATATCAGGAGCTGAACCAAATTCCGAAAAATATTCCCAAGTCAAATTAATTTTTCCTTCGATTTGTTTTTCTTCTATATATTCTTCCCTTACTATAAATTCATTTTCCAGTTTATTTGTTTTAACATATCCTATTTTACCATCTGGAGTTCTTACTTTTGTGTGATTTTCTCCTTTTGATATTATAACTACAGATTCTCCTTTTTCTACTCTATCCAATGTTTTAGATATAAAATTAGTAGATGATTTAACTGGTATATCTGTTTTTACTATGGCTTGCTTCTGTTCTCTATCTAATGAATCCATTGTTATGATATTTGTTTCTTGAATATATTCTATTTCAATATTATATATATCTTCCATTTCTGAAATAGGTAGATATATCACATCGTCTTTTTCAAACATTTCAGCATATAATTTAACATTGGAGTCATTTACTTTCATTTCATTTTCATTTAAACTTAATTCTGCTATTTTTTTATCATAAGTTGTTACTACAATATCACTATCTGGAACTTCGTATATATGTTCATCAAAAAAATTTGCAATATCTTGTTTTGATATATATATATTATTATCTTCTATTATAATTTCATTTTTAACATTTGATGTAATATTATTATTGTTTATAACAAGATTAGTACTAATATTCTTATCTAAGATTATATAATCTGTAAGTTTTAATAATACAGTAGAGACTAATATAATAGTTATTGCTATTATTGCAAAAATAATTAGTTTTTTCTTATTTAACACTCTTTTTTTATTATTCCCATTCTGAAGTCTTTTCCCTTTTTTATTCATTTTTCCTTTTTCATTTATATTAGTTGTTTTTTGTTTCTTATTTATTTTTTCTTCATTATTAATATCTTTAAAATTATCCATCTATTCCTCTTTCAAATTATTTTTCATAAGCATTCTTGATTATCTTTAATATATCATACTTGAGTAAAAAATCAAACATATTATTCGGATTTTATACATTTTTTTAATTCTATATATAACTTTCAACATTTATTTTATTGACATTAAATATATTTTGTGGTATTAATTATGTAAATAATTAATAGGAGGTTATATATGGATTATCCAAATAATTTCAAACGAATTGATAAAACAAATTATTATTTAGATATAGCAGAGACTGTAGCAAGCCGTGGAACTTGTATTAGAAATAATTATGGTAGTGTAATTGTGAAAAATGACGAAGTTGTTTCAACTGGGTATACAGGAAGCCCACGTGGCAGAATAAATTGTACAGATTTACAAAAATGTATGAGAAAAGAAAAAAATGCACCTTCTGGTACAGGATATGAATTATGCCGTTCTGTCCATTCTGAACAAAATGCTATAATTAGTGCGCCACGAGAAAAGATGATTGATTCAACTCTATACCTTGTTGGTATTAATAAAAGAAATGGTGAATATGTTACAGATAATAAACCGTGTACATTATGCACTAGACTTATTATTAATGCTGGTATTAAGTCAGTTGTAATGAGAGATACAAGGACTGATTATAGGGTTGTTAGTATTGATGAATATATTAACAATGATGATACACTTTAATTTATATAACACTTAAATAGGAGCTTTTATGACTACATATATTGATATGAAATCTATATCGTCTAATATAGATTATAATAATTTAATAAGAAAAGTTGGAAATTCAATAATTGATGGAGAACTTGTAATATTCCCTACAGATACTGTTTACGGCATTGGTACAAATGGGATTAATTGTTCTGCTATAAAAAAAATATATTCAGCTAAAAACAGGAACTTAAATAATCCTATTAACTTGCTTGTTGATAGCATTGATATGATTAAATCAATTACAACAAATATTACTGAATTAGAATATAAGTTAATTGAAGCTTTTTTACCTGGTGCTTTTACCATTATTCTTCCTAAGAATAATTTAATTCCAAATATAGTAACCGCTAATTCAGAATTTGTAGGAATAAGGATACCAAACAATAAAATAGCACTTGACTTAATAAAATATACAAATACACCACTTGCTACAACAAGCGCGAATATCTCTGGTAAAGTTAGTTCTACTTATATTTCAGATATATTAGATGAATTTAGCCAAAGTACAGCATATATTTTGGATAATGGAATAAGCGATATAGGCCTTGAATCTACTATTGTCCAAGTAATTAATAATTCTGTTCATATATTAAGACTAGGAAGTATTTTACCTGATGATATAAAAAAGGTAACTCCTAATGTTATATTAAAAACAAATAACATCCCTAGCAGCAATTTATCTCATTATGAAACAAGTTCTAAAAATACAGTTGTATATAGTAAAGATAATAAAAAAATGATAGATGCAATCTATAATCTATATATAAATAACTCTTATTCTTCAATTTTATGTTGTGATGAAAATGTTAATTCATATAAATCTTTGCTACGTGAAAATGGAAATATTCAAATATTTTCGTATGGATCTAAAGATGATTTAATTTCAATATCTAAAAATTTATTCCACATGATATATGAAATAAATAAAAAACCTTTTAATAATATTTTTATAGAAGGCTTTGAAAAAACTGCTCTAGGAATTACATTAATGGACAAATTGTTAAACATCTCAAAAGGAAATTATATTGAATTATAGGTATTTTTTTAATCACTCATTAATATATTATTATTGGGTGATTTTAATGTCTATTCTTAAATTTCAAATTTTATCAATTATATTTATAATTATAGTTGGTTCTTTATTACATTTTACATATCAATTAAGTGGTAATAACCCATTAGTTGCTACTTTTAGTGCTGTAAATGAAAGTGTGTGGGAACATCTTAAATTAGCATTTTTCCCAATGCTTATTACTACTATTATTGGGTATTTTGTATTTAAAGATACTATTCCTAACTTTCTTTGTGCTAAAACACTTTCTATGATTTTCGCAATATTATTTATACCAATATTTTTTTATACATATACTAACATTTTAGGAACTCACAATCTGTTCCTAGATATTTTATCCTTTATTTTAGCTGTAATAATAGGAGAATCATTAGCTTACTTTTATATTATTTACGGTCTTCCATGTAATACTTCCTTATCTATTTTTACTATTATCTCATTATTACTGTGTTTCATTATTTTTACATTTGCTCCACCACATTTACCTATTTTTCAAGAAGAATCTACTGGTATATATGGTGTAAGTAAATTTAAAATCCAAAGTTATCTTTTTAATATAAAATCATAAAGTATAATCATATTCTGCACTCAAAAGTTATTGTTAGTATTCTAACTTATATTATTGAATTTATATATAATAAAAACTAGAGCTAATATTAATTTTCAGCTCTAGTTTTTGTAATAATATAATTATCTTTTTATGATAATCTTTCTTTTAAATTTCTTAGAATTAAATATATAATATTGTGCTTTTTTAATTATATTATTTTAAATATTAAATATTTATATTTTTAATATTTTCTTAATTTCTTTTTTATCTATCTCTGTTATTTCTGAAATTTGATTAAGACTAAATCCTTTTTGATGTAAAGATATAATAATTTCTTTATTTCTTTGTTCAAT
>CAYJGL010000029.1:0-19040 GCA_964369695.1 uncultured Clostridium sp. | reverse complement strand
TACTGTAAAAATTTATTATATGTCCACATTAACAATCACTTCCTTCCCACGGCCAAGGACTTTCTCTCCATCTCCATGAATTACATGGATAATTTATTGTAAGTGGCCCATACATTTTTTGATACATATTTTTAACTTTATTTAAATCATTGCAATATTTATTATGCAATTTTAATGCTTTTTCATCAGTCGAGTGTGTATCTAAATATAATGCTAAATCATTTATAGCAAATTCGTGACACATTATCTCTCTCATTAATTCTTCTTTAGTTTGTATGTTCATACCTTCTTCAGGACAATTGTTATTTATAAGCATTTCTTTCATAGTATAATATTCATTTTGATTCATTATTATTTGTTACACCCCTCTTCCATACTAGATATTACCCTTAAATACTGTGCTTGTGCCATACTTTGACATGGCATATATGGACTAACAAGTTCTGGAAAAATTGTTCCCATTTTAAGACCAATACATGGCTTAAATGTTTTATCCATTTGTTGATATGGTACATAACTCTGACCTAAACTTAGATTTGTAGGAAACATATTAGCTTCTTCTTCAAATCCACATGAACACATATCATAGTCTTTTTCATAATAATTTGTAAATTCTTCTGTTACAGTATTTTCAATAACAGTTTCATTTACAACTTCATTATTCATACAGTTACATTTTCTGTTGTTTCTTATCATTTTTATACCTCCTATATTTTTATTTTATGAAGTATTTATGTTAAATGATACTAATATAGAGTCAAAAAATAGAGCACTATTAAAATTAATAGTACCCCACTTTATATTTATTTCTCTTAACCTTTTATTTCTTTTATTTTATTCATTAGTATTACATTTGCAATTATATCTATAATTCCATATATTATTATTATAACTCCTATTGTTTGAATTATTGCATTAGGACTAAGTAATATATATATCCCTATTCCTAATAAAATTATTGCTAATACTAATGTTATTATCCATAATGTCGACTTATATTCTTTCCATGATATTAATTTTATAATATTCATTATCCCTACATATATTATCCAAATAGCAATTATTATTCTAAAAACGTCTAGGATTACATTTGTAAAAAACATTATTACTACACCTGATATTATAAGGAAAATTGATGTTGATAATAATATACCATTATCTTTCCCTTCCTTAATATATGTTATTAATCTAATAATTCCAATAACAACACTAAATCCACCTAATAATAGCGATATAAGTGATGTAAATAATTCAGTTTGAGCAATTAAAAATATTCCTAATATTATAAATATAACAGAAATAATTATATCAGCTCGTCCAGATTTTTCAAATATTTTTTCTAACATATTACCACCTCTTCTTTTTTATTATTTATATTTATAATTTATCATATATATTATTTTAAATCAAGTAAAAAATAAAATCTCTAATAGATATTCTATTTAGAGACTTTAAATTATGCAGTTGCTTCTTCTTTTTTAGCTATTACTTCTTTACCGTCATAATAACCACAGTTTTTACAAACTCTATGTGGCATTACTGGTTCGTGACAATGAGAACAGCTTGAAATTGTTGGATTTTCTTTTTTCCATGTTGATCTTTTTGTATGTGTTCTTGCTTTTGACCATCTTCTTTTTGGTTGTGCCATCTAAAATTCCTCCTTTTTCAAGATATGTATATATATCTATTTCTTTTTAACTTTTTTTGTACTATAAAATTATACAAGTTATTATTACTTTTGTCAAGTAAAAGTCTTCTATTTTTTTAACATTTACCTTTTTTCATAATTTTCTTAATTATTTTCGTATTTAAAGCATATAATTATATATATAAATATTAAAATAAAGGAGATTTTATGTGTGGATTTGTTGGATTTGCTAACTTTAGAGAAAAAATATCGGATAAACAAAATATTATAGAAAAAATGAATAATCAATTAATAAATAGAGGTCCTGATGAAAAAGGTTATTATATAAATGATTTTTTAGCATTTGGACATAGAAGATTAATTGTAATTGATCCTGAACACGGTAAACAACCTATGGCCGAAAAATATAGTCATGGGGAATTTGTGTTATCTTTTAATGGTCAAATATATAATACAAAAGAATTAAAAAATATATTAACTTCTGCTGGATTTAAGTTTGAAGGACATTCAGATACTGAAATATTATTAAAATCATATATTCATTTTGGAAATGATGTTGTTAATCACTTAAATGGTATATTTGCTTTTAGTGTTTGGAACAGTAATACACAAGAGTTGTTTTTTGCAAGGGATCATTTTGGTGTAAAACCATTATTTTATACAATACAAAATAATAATTTTGTATTTGCTTCTGAACTAAAAGCTTTATTTCAGTTCCCTTATATTGACAAAATACTAGACAATCAAGGAATATCTGAACTTTTCGGATTAGGTCCTGCACATACTCCAGGTGCTACAGTTTTTAAAAATATTTTCGAATTAAAACCTGCTCATTTTGGAATATTTAATAAAGATGGATTAAATATTTTTAATTATTGGAAATTAAATAGTAATAAACATGATGATGATTTTGATACAACAACTGCAAAAGTTGAATATTTATTAAATGATTCAATTAGACAACAGTTAGTATCAGATGTGCCATTATGCACATTCTTATCTGGCGGACTTGACTCTAGCATTATAACAAAGTTTGCCGCTGATTATTATAAAGAGAATAATTTAGGCAGTTTAAATACTTACTCTGTAGATTATATTGATAATGATAAAAATTTTGTAAAATCTGATTTCCAACCAAATTCAGATGATTACTATATAAATATAATGACAAATGAACTTAATACTAACCATCGCAAAATAGTTTTAGATACACCAGAACTTGCTGATTATTTAGAAAATTCAATGATTGCAAGAGATATTCCTGGAATGGCTGACATAGATTCTTCCCTATTTCTTTTTTGTAAAAATGTAAAAAAAGAAATGACTGTTGCATTAAGCGGAGAATGTGCAGATGAAATATTTGGTGGTTATCCATGGTTTTTCAGAGAAGATAGCTTAGCAAGTAATACTTTCCCATGGTCAATTGCAATATCAGAAAGACAAAATTTATTAAACCCTAATATTTCAAATAAAATAGATTTACAAAGTTATATTGATTTTAGATATAATGAAAGTTTAAGAAATGTGACTATTTTAGATTCTGACTCATCTGAAACTGCTGAAAAGAGAAAAATATCTTCACTTACTATGACATGGTTTATGCAAACACTTCTAGATAGGTCTGATAGAATGGCAATGGCAAACGGATTGGAAATTAGAGTTCCTTTTTGTGATTATAGATTAGCTGAATATGTATATAATATTCCTTGGGAAATGAAAGCGTTAAATGGAAGAGAAAAAGGTCTTCTTAGATATATTTCACGTAATTTTTTGCCTTCTGAAATAATTGATAGAAAAAAATCACCTTACCCTAAAACACATAATCCTAATTATTTGAATAAAGTTAAATCTCTTCTTATAAATATAGTTAATAACCCTAATAGTCCTATTACTACATTGTTAAATAAAGAATATATTTTAGAATTATTAAATTCTAATCCAGATTCTTTTAAACGTCCGTGGTTTGGGCAATTAATGACTTACCCACAACTATTAGCTTATTTAATTCAAGTCAATATGTGGCTTGAAAAATATAATCCTAAATTAGAAATAATATAATTCTTATACAAAAATATAGGTTGGATTTAAATTAATCCAACCTTATTTTTATTTTAGTTTTCTAAATATTGTTTTAAAAATTGTCCTGTATAACTATTCTCATTTTTAACTATTTGTTCAGGTGTTCCTATTGCAACTATTTCTCCACCTTTATCTCCACCTTCTGGTCCAATATCAATTATATTGTCTGCTGTTTTGATTAAATCTAAATTATGTTCTATTACAATAATTGTATTTCCTGTGTCTACTAATCTTTGTAATATTTCAACTAATTTATGAACATCAGCAATATGTAACCCTGTTGATGGTTCATCTAAAATATATAATGTTTTTCCTGTTGCTCTTTTTGATAATTCTGTTGCTAGCTTAATTCTTTGAGCTTCTCCCCCTGATAAAGTTGTTGATGGCTGCCCTAATTTAATATATCCAAGTCCTACATCATATAGTGTTTGCATTTTTTGTTTTATTTTAGGTATTTTATCAAAGAATTCCAATGCTTCTTCAACTGTCATATCGAGTACTTCAGAAATATTTTTACCTTTATATCTCACTTCTAGAGTTTCTCTATTATATCGTTTACCTTTACATGTCTCACAAGGCACATATATATCTGGTAAAAAGTGCATTTCTATTTTATGAACACCATCTCCACCACATGCTTCACATCTTCCACCTGATACATTAAAACTAAATCTACCTTTTTGGTATCCCCTAAGTTTCGCTTCTTCTGTTGCTGAAAATATATCACGTATAAAATCAAATACTCCTGTGTATGTTGCCGGATTCGATCTAGGAGTTCTCCCTATTGGAGATTGATCAATATTTATAATTTTGTCTATATTGTCAATCCCTTTTATGTTTTTACATTTCCCAGCTTTTTCATTTGCTCCATTTAATTCTTTTGCAACACTTTTATATAGTACTTCATTTATTAAAGATGATTTACCAGAACCAGAAACTCCTGTTACACAGTTAAAAATTCCTAAAGTTATTTTTACACTTATGTTTTTAAGATTATTTTCACTTGCTCCAACTATTTCAATATTTTTACCTTTAAGCGGTTTTCTTCTCTTTTTCGGCACTTCTATTTTTTCTCTACCACTTAAATATTTCCCAGTAATAGAATCTTCTACTAATTTAATTTCTTCTGCTGTCCCTTGTGCTATTATGTGGCCACCATGAGTTCCTGCTCCTGGCCCTATATCTATTATTTGATCTGCTTGATACATTGTATCTTCGTCATGTTCTACTACAATTAATGTATTTCCCAAATCTCTTAATTTTTTTAGTGTTTTCAATAACTTTTCATTGTCTCTTTGGTGTAAACCTATACTTGGCTCATCTAATATGTATAACACTCCTGTTAATCCAGATCCTATTTGAGTGGCCAAACGTATTCTTTGTGCTTCTCCACCTGATAAACTTCCTGCATTTCGTGATAATGTTAAATATGATAATCCTACATCTATCAAAAATTGCAATCTTTGATTAATTTCTTTTAGTATTAATTCTGATATTAATTTTTGAGTTTTATTTAATTTTAAATTTTTCATATATTCTTGAATTTTATCAATTGACATTTCAGTTATTTGATTAATATTTTTAGTTCCTACTTTAACACTTAATACTTCTTTTTTTAGTCTTGCACCATTACAAGTATCACAAGGAGAATCACTCATATACATTTCATAAAATGCTCTCATTCCATTTGATTTTGTTTCTTTATATCTTCTATTTAAAGTTGGTATTACTCCTTCAAAAGGACTGCTAAACTTTCTTGTTCCAATACTTGATGTATATTCAAAATCAATTATATCTTCGCCTGTACCATATAGTATTTTATTTAAAAAGCTTTTTGGTAAATCTTTTATTTTCTTATTTTTAATTTCAACACCATAATATTTAGCAATACTTTCAAAATACATTTTTGCCATTGTATCACCTTTTTTCATAGTGCTTGTACCAAATGCTTTTATACCATCATATAGTGTTTTAGTTTTATCTGGAATTATTAAATCTTCATCTATTTTCATTAAATGTCCTATACCTGTACAATCTGGACAAGCTCCAAAAGGATTGTTAAAAGAGAACATTCTAGGCGTTAACTCTGGAAAGCTAAATCCACAATCTGAACAAGCATAATTTGTACTATATAGTTTTTCTTCTTCACCTATAACATCTATTAAAACCAGTCCTTCTGAATGCTTTAAGCACGCTTCAACAGATTCTGTTAAACGACTTCCTAGTTCTTCTTTTATTACCAATCTATCAACAATTAGTTCAATATTATGTTTTTTCTTTCTATCTAAAATAATTTCATCTGATAAATCATAAACTTCACCATCTATTCTTGCTCTTACAAATCCTTCTTTTTGATAACCTTCTAATTGTTTTACAAATTCACCTTTTCTACCACGAACTACTGGTGCTAATACTTGTATTTTAGTTCCTTCTTTTAAAGTCATTATATTATCGATTATTTGATCTATCGTTTGTTTTTCTATTTTAGTGTTGCAATTAGGGCAATACGGCTCACCTATTCTTGCATATAGCAAACGTATATAGTCATATATTTCTGTAACTGTTCCAACTGTTGAACGTGGATTTTTTGATGTTGTTTTTTGGTCTATTGATATTGCTGGTGATAATCCTTCTATACTTTCTACGTCAGGTTTTTCCATTAATCCTAAAAATTGTCTAGCATATGCTGATAAGCTTTCTACATATCTCCTTTGTCCTTCTGCATATATTGTATCAAATGCTAAACTTGATTTTCCTGAACCTGATAAACCTGTTATTACTACTAATTTATCTCTTGGTATTTCTAAATCTATATTTTTTAAATTATGTTCTTTTGCTCCTTTTATAACTATTTTATCATTCATATTATTTTCCTTCCGAAATAAATATATCCTAAAATATATTTATTTAATACTCTCTTGGTTTTTATTATATCATTAATCATACTAATTTGAAAGAAAAAAATCTTAGAAATATATTCCAAGATTTTAATATTATACTATTTCAACGGCTTCTCCTAAATAAACAGAATAAATATATGTTTTACTAACCTTTTTACTTAAAGCTTCTTCTAATGCTCTTTTATATAATTCTAATTGACTTTTGTATTTATCTACTAGATTACTTATTTCCCTATTTTCAACATAATCTGTTTTATAGTCTACAAGTACAATCTCATTTTCTTTTGTTATATAATATAGATCAATTATACCTTGAACAAGTACATTTTCTTTACTTTTTTGTTTTTCTTCATCATCATAGTATATTTCTTTTACTGGGATATTAACATAGAACGGCTTTTCTTGATATAGTTCTTTTGCTTTTTTCATTTCGTTCCATATATCTGATTTTGTAAATTCTAATATCTTATTTTTATTTATATAACTAGCTTCCTTTTCAGTTATTATATTTTTATTTATCAAATTGGCAATTAATTTTTGTATTTCATTTATGTTATATTCAGTATTTATATCTAATTTTTGCAAACATAAATGCACAAGTGTACCTATTTCAGCATTTGTAAGTTTTTCTTTGATTTCTTGATTTAAAAATTTTGGTTTTTCAAAATCCACTCTTATACTGTTTTGTATTTTATTTAAATTATCTTTTTCTTTATTCTTTTCTATAATTAATTCATCTTCACTTATTCTGTTTTCGTGTTCTCTGTTTTGCTCAATTTCTTTTAATTTAGTAACAGACGTTTTAGTTGGGATATTTAATTCATTATCAAACTCATATTCTATATTAAATATATTGCGTAGATTCTCTATTTCTTTTTTATTTATACTTTTCTTATCAAATTCAAAATCTTTTTTTTCTTCTGATATTTTTTTAAAAGTATCAAATATCTCTTTTTCACTTAATATATTCATTGTTACATAATCTGCCATGATATGTTTTTCATAATTATACACAAGTAATATCCAATCAATATATGATTTATATTTTTTTACCAATATATGATTTATTTTATCATCTTGTTTTTTGTATATATCTATCTGCTCTTGTAATTTTTCCAATTTTTTATCATAATCTTTAATTACTCCTGTTACAATTAACTTTTCTTTAGCTCGTGTTAATGCAACATACAGTACTCTCATTTCTTCTGCTAAATTTTCAACTTTAACTTTATTTTTTATTGCTATTTTTGAAATAGTGTCATACTTAATTTGCTTTTCATAATCTATGTATTTAACACCTATTCCCATTTGTTGATGCAATAATATATCTTGTTTTAAATCCATCTCATTAAATTGTTTTGAAGAATTTGATAAAAATACAACAGGGAATTCTAGTCCTTTACTTTTGTGAATACTCATTATTCTTACAACATCATCATTTTCTCCAATAATTTTTGCAGCTCCCATATCTCCACTATTTAATCTAGTTTTTTCTATAAATGATATAAAGTTATATAAACCTTTAAAACTTGCTTTTTCAAAGTTTTTAGCTTTTTCAAATAACATTTTTAAATTTGCCTGTCTTAATATACCATTTGGCATTAGCCCTACATAATGATAAAAGCCTGTGTCTAGATATATCTTCCATAGTAATTCATCAAGCGATAAATATTCTTTTTCTTTTCTCCATATTTCTAAATTATTTAAAAATTTTTCTATCTTTTCTTTTAACTCTGCCCTTACATCTATTTTAGATTTTATTAAAGTATTATAGAAATTATCAAATTTATCAGTTAATCGTATTTCTACTAAATCATTATCAGTAAATTCACCTATACTTGATTTTAATACTGTTAATAACGGAATATCTGAAGTAGGATTATCTATTAGTTTTAATAAATTAATTATTGTTTGTATCTCAATTGTATCTAAATATTCTCCTGATGTATCAGAAAACACTGGAATATCTAACTTAATTAACTCTTGTTCAAATATTGGTGCTGGCATTTTTGTTGCTCTTAATAAAACAACTATATCTTTATATGTAATATCTCTGTAACTATCTTTTTTTCTATCCCAGACTTGATATTTTTCTTTGATCAATCTATTGATTTTATTTGCAACATATCTTGCTTCTATTTCAATATTTTCTAAATTTTCATTTTCTTCTAAATCTTCTTTTTCTATCTTTTTATCTTCTACATTTTCATTACTATTATCTTTAGTTATATTTAGTATATCTATTTCTATATTTTGATTTTGTTCTATCTCTCTATATGATGCACCCAAATTCAAGTATTCTTCGTTTGTATAATCTATATCACCTAAAGTTGAACTCATGATGTTTTGAAATATTGAATTAGTGAAATCTAATACATTTTTTTTACTTCTGAAATTTTTAAATAACTGTATTTTTAAACTATCTCCATTTTTCAAATCATCTTTTTTACTATAATTATTATATTTATTTAAAAATAATTCTGGCATTGCTTGTCTAAATTTATATATACTTTGTTTTACATCTCCAACCATAAATATATTATTTTTTTTTGAAACTGATGTTAATATATATTCTTGGACTAAATTACTATCTTGATATTCATCTATTGCAATTTCTATGAATTTTTCTTGATACATTTTTGCGATTTCAGTTACTTCAAAATCCAAATTATTATTTTCGCATTCATTACTACTATCAGTTTTTTCTCTTATTAACAAACTAAGTGCTAGATGTTCTACATCATGAAAGTCAACAATATTTTTTTCTCTTTTCCTTTTAGTAAATTCTGATTTAAATTCTAATATTAGTTCTTGTAAATTACTTAATATTATATACATTTCCGATATATCTTGATATGCTTCTTGTGAATTACATATTATTAAATCTGTTTCTACTTTTTTGATTTTTTTCTTAACATTATCTCTAACTTTTTTAGCATATTCTTTTAAATCTGAATCACTTCTTTTTAATGGCCATTTTTCAAATTCTATATTATATATTATTTCATAAACTTTATCCCAATTATCTAAATTTTGTTTCAAAAACTCTAATTTATTTATATCCCCTAATACTGTATTATAGAATAGTTCTAATTCTTTGTCTTCTCTTAATTCATCTCTTATTTTCTTCAATGTTTCTATTCCATCTATTACTATTTCTTCTACATTTTCTAATATATTCTCTCCCCATATATTTTGTGAAAAATCTTTTTCTGTATCTTCAGATATATTATACATTTCAATCTTTTCTTTTAACCACTTTTCTGGAAAAGGATTGCTACATATATATGAGTATATTTTCAGTACTAAATCTTTAAGCGGTGTATCATCCTTATATGATGTATATGTTTTAATCAATTTTTCAAAATTGATATTCTCTTCTTCATATTTTTTTTCAAATATTTCTTCCACTATTTCTTGTTTTAATAATTCAATTTCATTATTATCTCCTATTCTAAAATTAGGTGATATATTTTCAAGTTTATAAAAATTATTTTTCACTATTTCTAAACAAAATGAATCTATTGTACAAATATTTGATTTATTTAATAAAATTATCTGTTTTTGTAAGTCTTTATTTTCTGGATCTTCGTCCAGTTTTTTGTATATTGCTTCTAGTACTCTTTCTCTCATTTCAGATGCTGCTGCATTTGTAAAAGTTACAACTAACAATTTATCAATGTCAATTTTTTCATTTAATATCTTATTTATTATTCTTTCAACAAGTACTGCAGTTTTACCACTACCAGCTGCAGCTGCTACTAATATATTTTGACCTTTCTCGTCAATTGCTTGCTTTTGTTCTTTTGTCCATTTAACTCCCATTTTTTTCTCCAATCTACTCTTACTATTGAAAATTATATATGTTTTCTTTAGGCAAGTCAATATATGCAAAAAGAAGATATTTAGTATTATTACTTTATATCTTCTTATATATATTATATTTGACTATATACTTTAGCTATTTCATATTCAAAACCTTTGTGTTCCATATTATTAGTTTTTATTAGTTCTTCAACCTTATTATTTGTATTTTTCATTTCATTCCCAATTGTTTTAATAAATTCTTCTTGTTTTATAAGTACAGCTCCAATATTGATATTTACAATTTCAAATTTTTTATCAACTTCAACTTTTAAGTCTTTAACTCTCCATTCTAAAATTTCAAATCTTTTATTACTTTCAGTTCTAAAGTCTTCTAATCTATTTTCTAAGTCATCAAATCTATTTGTAACTTCAATTTTAAAATCTTCAAATTTATTTTCTAAATCTTCAAATCTATTTGTAACTTCTGCTTTAAAATCTTCAAATCTTTTTTCTAAATTATCGAATCTTTTTTCTAAATTATCAATTCTTTTTTCTAAATTATCAACTTTTAACGAAACTTCTTTTATTTGTTCTGAAACACCTTTAATAGCTTTTAATATTTCATTTTCCATCTAATCACCTCCATTCTTGTTACTTATTTGTTTTAGTTTATACCAATAAGTTTAATTAATCAAACTAAATATTACCCCATATATTTAATTTAACTCATTTTTTCTCTCTGATATTCTTACTATCTCTTCTTTACTTTAAATTGGATTTTTTTAGATTTAAATTAGTATGAAAAAAATTTTTTTGATAAAATAGATATAACTAAAACTTATATCTATTATACATATTTAATTTCTATTGTCAATATTTTTTCATCGACAAATTATTACAATAAATTCAAATAGAACACAGTAATACTTATATTTTATATAAATATCACTATGTTTTATTTAGTTTTTAATTAAATTTATTTATTTTTCATTATTCATACTTATCTTATTTTAAGTATAACATAGGATCTACTTGAATAGAGTTTTCTAATATTTCAAAATGTAAGTGTGGCTCATCTGCAATTTCAAATGGTGCACTATTTCCAACTGTTCCAATTGCTTGTCCTTTTTCTACAGTTTCGCCTTCAACAACAAATTCAGAACTTAATAAATTTGAGTATACTGTTTCAAAATTATTCCCATGATCTATTACTATTGTTAATCCGTATCTTGGATCATTTTTTATACTTTTAACAACTCCTGATTCTGCTGCATTTACAACAGATGTTTTGTCAGCTTTTATATCAATACCTAAATGTGTTACCCATTCTTCTAATGTATCAGAATAAACTAAATTATCTTTAGCAAACTCTCTCATTATTTCGCCTTCAACTGGTTTTTCAAAACTTAACTCTCGATTTTCTTGTACAACTGAATTATTTTGATTTTCTTGACTTTGAGTTGTTGATTCAACGCTTTGCTCTTGTTCTATTATTTCTTCTTGTGTATTTTCTGTAACTATATTATTATCTGTTGTTGTATTTTTGTCAACTTCTTTTTCACTCTCTAAAGTTTCTTCTTGTACTTCTTCTACTGTTTTACCAATTTCTGCGTTTGCACTTTCAATTTCTGTTTCTTCTTTCTCTGCTTGTGTTTCATCACTTGACTTCTCAAAAATTATAATATCTTGTTTATTATTTTCTAAACCATTTGCATATATTAATCCTGATATAATTAGTATTAGTATTATAGCTACACCAATTCCTACATAAAATACAACCTTATCACTTTTACTTGTATTATTATTCATTAAATTATTGTTTCTTCTCATATAATCCTCCTTAAATAATTTGTTATTTAAATTATTTCCTTTTTTTCTAAGATTATACATGTATTATTTATTTATACTATTTATTTCTTTAATTTCAACATCTTTATAGAAATGATGTATTATTTCTTCTGCTGTATACCCTTGTTTTGCTAATGCATCAGCTCCTGTTTGACTCATTCCTACTCCATGACCATATCCTATAACTGAAAAAATTATCTTTCCATCCTGTCTTATTATTTCAAAATCTGTTGATCTAAGTCCTAATAAAGTTCGTGTTTCTGTTCCAGATAATTCTTTGTTTCCAAATTTAACAGTCTTTACTCTATTACTATCTGTATATTCTAATACTTTAATATCTTCTGGATTGTTAAAGTCAATTTCTATATCTGGATATGATTCTTTTAATTTATTTAACAATTCTTCATTTGTAAATTCTGCTTGAGATGAATATTGACTATATGCGTCTTCACCTGATGTTTCTACAACTTGTAAATATGGATAACCTGTACCGCCCCATACATTTACTGGTATTTCAGTAGTTCCACCACTATTTGAATGAAAAAAAGCATTTATTGGTTCATTATTATATGTTACAATCTTTCCTACTGTTTCATTAACAGCTCTTTGTATTTTATTCCAATTACTTTCTCTTGTAGCTTCATCCCATCTATCAAGCCTATCTTCTTTTGATATCCAAGCTTGGCAACATGCAAAGTTTGTACAAATATCTGCATTATCATGCTTTTTATTTTGCACTTTATATATTGTATATGTTCTTGCAACTAATGCTTGTGCTTTTAATGCTTCTAATTCAAAATCAGCAGGCATTTCAGCTGAAACTACATTTACTAAATATTCTTCCAATTTAACATCTTCTACAATCCCAGTATTATAATTTAATAACTTTATTGTAGAATAATCTCCAATATATTCTGTTGTTTTTTGTTCTTCGTAATATTCTTCTTGTATATTATTTTCATTTTGTATATTTGATACATTTGGGTTTATTTTGTTTTCTTCTTTTTTATTATCACCAGTATTTGTAAGTATTGCTGGTAATATAAAAAAAAGGAAAAGAAAAAGACATACATATATTATACTTTTTTTCACCGTTTTACCTCGCTTACATATATTCTCTTATATACATATATTCTATTTATATCCTATTAAGAACACAACATTTCTTTTTTCATATTGTCTAAGACTTTTCTTTCAATTCTAGATACTTGAACTTGTGTAATTCCTAATATTCTTCCAACTTCTGATTGAGTCTTTTCTTTGAAAAACCTTAATAATATTACTTCTTTTTCTCTTTTCTCTAGTTTCTTTATCATTTCTCTTAAAAACATCTTATTTGTACTATCTTCAGCTTCATTTTTCCCATTTGATATTGTTTCAATTATACTTACAGTGTTTCCATCTTTATAATTTGTGTATTTACTATTTTCAATTGACTCAATTTGATTAGTTGTTTCTAAAGCTAAGTTAATATCTTCTTTAGATACTTTTAATTCTTTTTCTAATTCTTCTAACGATATCTCTCTTCCTTTCCTTATTATATACTCTTTTTGTAATTCTTTAATTTTTACATATAATTCTTTTAGACTTCTACTAACTTTCACAGGACCATCATCTCTTATAAATCTTTTTATTTCTCCTAGCATATATGGTACAGCATATGTTGATAATTTCACTTCAAATTCAGTATTAAATCTTTGTATTGATTTTATAAAACCAATACACCCAATTTGATATAAATCTTCTTTTTCATATCCCCTTCCGCTAAATCTTTTAACTATACTCCAAATTAATCCGACTATTTTCAGTTATTAACTTTTCTAGATGATATTTATCTCCATCTCTGGCTTTAATTATTGATTCAATATTGTTTTCATACATATTTTAAGCTACAGGCTAACCTGTCCCCCTTCTTTAATTTGTTACCATTTCAAAATCTGATGTTTCTTCTGTAGTTTTAGCTTTTATTCTTTTTTTCATACTTATTCTTGTACCTAAACCTACAACAGATTCTGTTTCAACATCATCCATAAAACTTTCCATTATTGTAAATCCCATCCCTGATCTTTCTAAATTTGGTTTTGTTGTGTATAAAGGCTCTTTTGCTATATCAATATTTTCTATTCCTTTTCCTTTATCTGATATTTCAATCATTATCTCATCTGCTGTTAATTTTGCATGTATCTTGACTATCCCTTGCTTATTCTCATATCCATGTATAATTGCATTTGTAACCGCTTCTGATACTGCTGTTTTAATATCAGCTAACTCTTCTAAAGTTGGATCTAATTGTGATGCAAAAGCAGCTACTGTTATTCTTGCAAAAGCTTCATTTGTTGATTTACTAATAAACTCTAATTTCATTTCATTTTCTAATATTTCTTTCATTCTTTTACCTTCCTTTTTCTTTATATATTTTGTGTTATTGGTATTAACCTTAAAATACCACTCATTTCAAATATTTTCTCAACACTTTTTGTTAAATTACAAATTTCAAGTTCCGAACCTATCATATTTGCAAATTTATATCTACCTATTACAAATCCTATTCCTGAGCTATCCATAAATGTAACACTACTAAAGTCAAGAATAATCTTTTTAGGCATATATCTTTGTATTTCATAATCTACCCTCCCCCTTATTTTTTGAACATTGCAATCATCAATTTCATTTATAATTTTAAAAGTTAATAACTTGTCCATTTCATTAAAATTTGATTCCATAATTTCCTCCTTTGTGAATATTTAAAAGTATTATATTACCATTTCCATAATTTTCCAATAGCAAAACTTAAGAAGTTTTGTCAGTTTTTTAGAAGTTTTCGACAAAAAAACAGACTTAAACTTTTATATTTAAATCTGCTAACTATTTTATTACTTTTTATATCTTTAACTTTTTAATTCTATCTACTGCTTCTAATGTAGCTTCTCTGCTACCAAACGCTGTTAATCTAAAATATCCTTCTCCATTTTTTCCAAAACCACTACCAGGTGTTCCTACAACATTTGCATTTTCTAATAAATAATCGAAAAACTCCCAAGATTTCATATTATTTGGACATTCTAACCATATATATGGTGAATTTCTTCCACCTGTATATTGTATTCCTAAATCATCTAAAGCTGATGATATTATTTTACTGTTTTCTTGATAATATTTAATATTTTCTTTTATTTCTTTTTGCCCTTCTTCTGTAAATACTGCTGCCGCTCCTACTTGAACTGGCCATGAAACTCCATTAAATTTCCCTGATTGTCTTCTATACCACAATTTATATATATTCTTACCTTCTCTTTCAAGTTCTTTTGGTATAACTGTATAACCACATCTTACTCCTGTAAATCCAGCAACTTTAGATAATGAACAAAATTCAATAGCACAAGTTCTACTTCCTTGTATCTCAAATATTGAACGTGGTAAATCTTCTGTTATAAACGACTCATATGCTGTATCAAACAAAATAATTGCATCATTTTTATTTGCATAATCAACCCATTTTTTTAATTCTTCTCTTGTGTACACAGAACCAGTTGGATTATTTGGTGAACACAAATATATTATATCAGCTTTTACATTCTCATCTGGCATGGCTTTAAATCCATTCTCTTTTGTAGAATTTGCGTATATTATTTTTCTTCCTGCCATAATATTTGTATCTACATAAACTGGATAAACTGGATCAGTAACTAATACTATATTGTCTTCTGAAAATATATCTCCTATATTTCCACAGTCAGATTTTGCTCCATCACTTACTAATATTTCATCTATTCCAATATCCACTCCCATTTCTGATTTATAGTATCCTGATATAGCTTTTCTTAAAAACTCATATCCTTCATAATCTGGATAACCTTTAAATGTTTCTTTATTTCCTAAATCATCAACACCCTTTTTCATAGCATCTATTACAACTTTTGAAATAGGAAGTGTTACATCTCCAATTCCTAATTTAATAACTTTTTTTTCTGGATTGTTTTCAATATATGTATTTACTTTTTTTGCTATTTCTGCAAATAAATAGCTTGGTACTAATTTATCATAATTTGAATTTAATTTCATATTCTATCCTCCTAAATATTTATATATTTTCTATTTTTATTTTTTTATTTATATCTCTATACTACCTTCAAATACATTAACAGCTGGACCTGTCATAAAAACAGTATCGTCTGCATATTTGATCATTAAATCTCCACCTTTTAATTTTACTCTAATATCAGCATTTTTAGAACATATTCCTTTTTCTACAGCTGCTA
This sequence comes from uncultured Clostridium sp., assembly GCA_964369695.1. Lineage (GTDB taxonomy): Bacteria > Bacillota > Clostridia > TANB77 > CAG-508 > CAG-269. The sequence continues at coordinate 2,499 of CAYJGL010000029.1, read as the reverse complement.
CAACAACTGCACAAGCTCCTGTACCACATGCAAGTGTTTCTCCACTTCCTCTTTCCCATACTCTCATTTTTATTGTATTATCATCTATAACTTCTACAAACTCTGTATTTGTTCTTTCTGGAAATATCTTATTATTTTCAAATTTAGGGCCAATTTTCTCCAATTCAATTTCATCAATATTATTAGTAAATACTATACAATGTGGATTTCCCATAGAAACACATGTAATTTCATATTCCTTATTGTCTATTAAGATTTTTTCATCAAGTATTTTTTCTTTATCTGATATAACAGGGATATATTTTGGATTTAAAATTGGTTTTCCCATATCGACTGTAAAACCTACTATTACATTATTTTCTTTAACAGTATTGAGTATTTTTATTCCACTTAATGTCTCAATTGTAACTTTCTCTGTATCATTTTCTACAATATTATAGTCATATAGAAATTTACCTACACATCTAACTCCATTTCCACACATTTTACCTTCTGAACCGTCAGCATTAAACATTACCATCTTAGCATCTGCAACGTCAGATGGACATACTAATATAATACCGTCTGCACCGATACCAAAATTTCTGTTTGACAATTTAATACTTAGTTTTTCTGGGTTTTGAATTGATTGCTCAAAACAATTAAAATATATATAGTCATTTCCAAGACCATTCATTTTTGTAAAATTATACTTCATTTTACACCTCTTAATTATATTTCTATACATTCAAATTTTTGTATGTATTTTTCCTTATTATATTCATAATATTTTTAAATGTCAATATTTTAATATATTCAAAAAACACCAATATATGTTATATTGATGTCTTTGTTCTATGTTCAAATTAGATTAAATAAATTTCTGTATTTATGTAATTTTCTTCTACTTTTCTATAAACATATTCACTTGATTTACCTTCATAAATTATATTATTAGCTAACTTTTCATAAAAATCAAATGGTCTGATATAGTGGGGTTTTTTATTAGGAAATAATTCAACCTCTATATTTTTAAGTAGCATTACTATCCATTCAGAACAAAAATATCTATTTTTACTTTTTACTCCGATTCCAAATATTAGCATTGATATTAATCCCGAAAAATTATATTTATATTTATTACTATTTTCCAAATAATATTCAACTTCATTTTTCAGTTTCAAATATTGTTTTATTGTAATTTCTAGTTCTATAACAGTAAGTTTTCCAACTTTTTGTTTCTTAGCAAATATACCTTCATTTATATTCTCAACTGCTAATCCTGCATCAAATATATTGTGTATATGTTTTCGTGTAAATGCTACCATATTATTTAATTTTTTATCAAATGATATTCCTATATGCACATAACAATCACCTTTTTTCCTATCTAAAAATTGCATTTCTGCTCTTTTTCTTAACAGAACTTCTGGCCATGTTTCATTAGTACTTAATACTAAATATATGCTCTTTTTCTCTTGCTTCATCTATTTCCCCTTATTTTCATACATTAATTATTTATCTTAGCTAACATTTCTCTATACTCTTCTAATTTTTTAGTTTCTTCATCTATTTTTGATTGTGGAGCTTTATTTACAAACCCAGGATTTGATAACATTTTTTCACATCTTAATATTTCTGATTCTAATCTTTTCTTTTCTTGCTCTAGCCTTTGTTGTTCTTCTTTTAAATCAATTAAACCTTCTGCTGGAATATATAGTTCTATATCAGAAGTTACAATATTTATTGTATTTTGTAATTCATCTTCTTTTTTATCAAGAATTATGATATCACTTCCCATTAAGAATTTCAATAGTAATTCTTTTGAATTTTCTAATTCTTCTTTATACTTTTCAGTTATGAATATTAGCTTTGCTTTTTTACTATTTGGTATATTTTTTTCATTTCTAATATTTCTAACTCCAACTATAATTTCTTGAATTTTACTCATAATTTCTTCTTCTTTTTTATATTCAAATTCTTTTTCATACTTAGGCCATTTTGATAGCATAAGTGGTTTATTATTATATTTAATTAAATTACTATATATTTCTGTTGTAACAAATGGCATAAAAGGATGTAATATTTTTAAAGATACACCAAATATATAGTCTAGCATATATAATATAGTTAGCTTCTCTTCTTTGTTCTCTGAATTTAATCTAATTTTAGCAATTTCTATATACCAGTTACAAAAATCATTCCATATAAATCCATATATTTTATCAATAGCAATACCTAAGTCATATTTTTCCATATTATCTGTTACTTCTTTTGTTAATGTGTTAAGTTTTGATATTATCCATTTATCTTCTATATTTAAATATTTTTCATTATATGTTCTAGTTTCATAATTATATATTTTATCACTAAATTCAATTATCTCTTTTTCATCTTCTATGTTCATTATTATAAATTTAGCTGCATTCCATATTTTGTTTGCAAAATTTGATGCTTGCTCTAACTTTTCTGGCATATATTTAATATCATTTCCCATTGTAGTTCCAGATAATACTGAAA
>CAYJGL010000028.1:0-19068 GCA_964369695.1 uncultured Clostridium sp. | reverse complement strand
AAAAGGTGTATAGGGAGCTGTATGCCTTTTTTTAGTAGATAAACATAATTGCTAAAAAAAGTAAAGTATACTATCATATATATGTAGAAAAATTATGTACTAATTTAAGTACGAAGGAGTAAATAATGTTAAAAAAATTAATTGTACACATGAGAAGAAGTATGAAATTTACTATTCTTTTTATAATAGCAATTTTAATAATAATAGCAATAATAACTTTTTTATATAAACCAACATACATAGTAAGTATAAATGGAGAGCAAGTTGGTTATACAGAGAATAAATCAAAATTACAAAGTGAAATAAATGAATATATTCAGAACGGAGAAAATACAGATGAAAATTTAGCATTTGTTCAAGTAAACGCGCTTCCAGAATATGAAATATGTTTATTGAAAAAAGATATTGTGACAAATGATGATGAAATAGTAGCAAAAGTAAAAGAACAAGGGGTAAACTATTATCGTTATTATGCTGTTCTAAATGATGGTGAAGAAAAGTATTATGTATCATCATTTACAGAAGCTGAAACAATAGTAAATGATTTAAAAGAAAAAGAAAGTGATAATATAGATAAAATAACTATATTAGAAAAATATGATACAGAAAATAAAGAATTCACAGCAATAGAAACAGCAGTAGCAGATTTGTATGTAGAAAAGCCAAAACCAGAACCAGTGTCAGTTGTAACAGTTTCTTCAAGAAGTTCTTCAACAATGAGTACAACAGCAACAAGTGGAGGGTCAACTTCTTTTGCATATATCAACTTAGGGATAAGTTTAATAAGACCTACATCAGGTGTTATTTCTTCTCCATATGGATATAGAAGTAGTGGTTTACACACAGGTGTTGATATAGCACCGCCTAGGGGAACTCCTATCTTAGCAGCTGCAAGTGGAACAGTTGTTGGAGTTCAATATAGTAATTATTCATATGGAAATATGGTTGTAGTAGACCATGGAAATGGAGTACTTACATATTATGCTCATTGTAATACAATAAATGTTTCTTATGGACAATCTGTAGCACAAGGTCAACAGATTGCAACAGTGGGTTCAACAGGAAATTCAACAGGACCGCATTTACACTTTGAAGTTAGAGTAAATGGAGTAAGATATAATCCACAAAATTATATATAAATTAAAAACCATAGTTGCTAAACATTTAAGTTTAGAATTATGGTTTTTTCGATATTTATTTAAATAGCTTTTTTTAATATTACTTTACCATGTTCTAATATTTTAGATTCAAATAAATTAGAATAAGACTTATATCTACTAAATTCAGAAATATTTGAAGTGAAAATATTGTATTTTGTAATATTTTTAGTAATATTCTTAATTATTAAATAATATGTATTTTTGTATTCATATAAAGAAATATTTTTTGAAAAAGATTTAATATCAAAATTAGAATAATTTAAAATCAGCTTAGAAAAATCATAAAAATTATCAAATGAATCAAATACATATATCAAATTTTTTGAATAATTATTAAAACTTTTTCTTTTAATAATTAAATTTTTTTTAATATTTAAATCATTTGCAGTATGTAAAAAATCATATTTAGTTATTGTGAAAACTAAGCAATTTTCAGTGTTCTGAAAAGCTTCAATTAAAAGCTTGCAACCATCAGCATTAAAATCAACTTCTTTTTCTGCTTTAGTTAAAATATCTAAAAAAATTTTTTGATCTTTAAAAGAAGAATTTATGAAACCATTAATATTCTTTTGTTCTATTTCATTTAAATTAATTATAACCTTAATTTTATTATCTGTTAATTTTTCTATTTTCATAAAAAACATATACCCCCTAAAATCTCTATTAATTATATTATACTATTAACCAATATATAAATAAAGGCACAAAATATGGTAATTAATATAAAAATAGTTAATATAGTATATGTTAAAATAAAAAAAAAGTTAAAACCCCTTATGGTAAAGGGGTAAAAATACATGGGATAACTGAGTACACTCCGTTAGTTCCACTTATATTTTTTTTGTTTGTTGCATATAAAAACATGCAGGAATTTTTTTGCCAATAATAACCTTCTGGAAGAACTATACTTTTAAAAGAGAGTTTAGTGAAAATCCGAATAAAGTATGGCTCATCATCAAATTTTTTCAATTTGAATTGAAGTTCGTTGTTTGGAACAGTTGAATTTAAAACTCTTAGTTCTTCAATAAAAGCTTTAGTTGAATAGTTTCTGCAGTTTGTTTCTTGCATAATTATGCACTCCTTTTTTAATATATTATCAATATTACTGCTTAAAATATTATATGCTACTATGAAGTTGTTAGAACTAAAATTATAAAAAAATTAAATATTAGTAAAAATCTTGAAAAAAAACTAAATACAATATATAATGTGGAAAGAATAAAAACTTAATAGCCGTAAGGATAAAATAGAAAATGGAGGAAGTAAAATGGCAACAAAAGATAAAAATATTTGGATATTATTAGTATTTATATTAGCAGGATTAGTGGTAGGAGGATTACTTGGACAAATAGCATCAAGTGTAGATTTTTTGTGGTGGCTTAGCTATTCACAAAGTTTTGGAATAAATGAACCAATAGGATTAGATTTAGGAGTTATAACTCTTACATTTTCACTAATGTTTAAAATAAGTATTTCAAGTATAATAGGTATGGTTTTAGCAATTTTTATTTATAAAAAAGTGTAAAAGGGGTAATATATAGGAAGGAGATAATATCAAATTAAAATTAAAGAATTACCAGAGTTAGAAAGACCGTATGAAAAATTAGAAATATATGGAGAAAAGTCATTGTCAAATGCTGAATTATTAGCAATAATAATAAAAACAGGTACAAAAAATCAAACATCAGTAGAAATAGCAAGAAAAATACTAAATCTAAGTGATGATAAAGCAGGAGAACTGAGTTTTTTGAAAAATATAACAATTGAAGAATTAAAAAGTATAAATGGAATAGGAAAAGTTAAAGCACTTCAATTAAAAGCGGTATGTGAATTAGCAGTAAGAATGTCGTATAGAAATAATATTAAAAAGATAATTATAAAAGAACCGAAAGATTTAGTTGATGTTTTAATTGAACAAATGCGAAATGAAAAAAAAGAAATAGCAAAAGTAGTTGTTTTAGACAATAAAAACAAAATAGTTAAAATAAAAAATGTAGCAATAGGTGGTAGTAATGTTGTTAATATAGCTATAAAAGATATATTAGCAGAACCCTTAAAAATAAATGCACCAAAAATGATATTAGTTCACAATCATCCAAGTGGAGACTCTGCGCCAAGTAATGCTGATATTGAATTTACAGAAAGATTGATTGAAGCAGCAATATTAGTAGATATACAATTGCTTGATCATATTGTAATTGGAGATGGGAACTATACGAGTATTTTTTCTAAACTGGCACAAGACAAAAATTAAATTAGAAAGGATTATTAAAATGAGTATTTTTGGATTAGGTTCAAAAGATGTGGGGATAGATTTAGGAACTGCAAATATTTTAGTTACATTGAAAGGAAAAGGTATTGTATTAAAAGAGCCATCAGTAGTAGCAATAGATAGAAGAACAGGAAATATTGTAGCGACTGGAACTGAAGCAAAAGATATGCTAGGTAGAACTCCAGAACAAATAAAAGCGGTAAGGCCACTTAAAGATGGAGTTATAGCAGATTTTACAGCAACAGGTTTAATGCTTAAAAATATAATTGCCAAAGTTGCAAAAAGACATAAAATTGGTAGACCAAGAGTAGTAGTTGGAGTGCCTTCTGGAATTACAGAAGTTGAAGAAAGAGCTGTTGAAGAATCAGTAATGCAAGCAGGTGCAAAAGAAGTATATTTGATAGAAGAACCAATGGCAGCAGCAGTAGGTGCAGGCTTAGATGTTGGAGAACCTAGTGGGAATATAATTGTGGATATTGGTGGTGGTACAACAGAAGTGGCTGTAATATCATTAGGAGGAGTAGTTGTTAGTCATTCACTAAGAATAGCAGGAGATAAATTAGATGAAGATATAATAAGTTATATAAAAAGAGAAATGAATTTGGCAATTGGAGAAACAACAGCAGAACAAATAAAAATGGAACTAGGTTGTGCAATGCCACTTGTTACTGAAAAAAAATTAGAAATACGTGGAAGAGATTTAGCAACAGGTCTTCCGAGAAATATAGAAATATCATCATTTGAAATAGAAATTGCCATAAAAGAGACAATAAACAAAATAGTAGATATAGTAAAAACAACATTAGAAAAAACTCCACCGGAATTAGCATCAGATATTATGGAAAAAGGAATATTTTTAGCAGGTGGAGGAGCACTTATAAAAAATTTAGATAAATTATTAAGTGAAGAAACAGGAATGCCAGTGTATATTGCTGAAGAGCCGTTAGATGCAGTAGTAAGAGGTACAGGGAAAACATTAGAAGATTTAGAAAGATTAAAAACTGTATTAATCAACTCAAGAAGAAGAAGATAATATATTATGAGAGGTAAAAATGAATAGAAATAAGCAAGTCGGTATTGTAGGTGTAGTTATAACAATAATAATATTAATAATAATAGTAATATTTTCAAATGGGGATAGTGGAAGTTCTATATTTGAAAATGCTGTTAGTAATATTGTTATGCCTATTCAAAATGGATTAACATATTTAAAAAATCAACTTTCAGGAAATGATGTGTTTTTTGCAGATATAAATAATCTTAAAACTGAAAATGAAGAATTATCAGAAAAAAATAGTGAATTAGAACAATCATTAAGAGAGTTAGAAAATATTAGAACTGAAAATGAAACATTAAAAGAGTATTTAGGTTTAACAGAGAAATATAGTGAATATAAAACTATTCCTGGATATGTAATAAATAAAGATATAAGTAACTATTCAGATATAATAGTAATAAATATAGGTAGTGATGATGGTGTAGAAGAAAATATGACTGTAATTGCTGATGAAGGATTAGTTGGATATATTATATCTGTTACACCAGATACGGCAAAAGTGCAAACAATAATAGATCCAGCTACATCAATAAGTGCGGCACTTAGTACAACTAAAGATAGTTTAATTTGCAAAGGTACATTAGAAGAAGACTCAATATTAAAAGCAACATATATACCAACAAATGCAAATATTATTCAGGGTGATGCAGTAGAAACATCTGGGTTGGGTGGAATATATCCCAAAGGTATACGAATAGGGACTGTTAAAAAAGTTACCAATACAGATAATTTAATAGATAGATATGCTACTGTAGAAACAGCAGTAGATTTTGAAAAATTAGATACAGTATTAGTAATAAATAATAAATAAAGCAATAATAGATATAAAATAAAAGGAGGAAACCAATTGAAAAAGGTAGTAATAAATGTATGTTTAGTTTTAAGTATATTTATAATATATTTCTTACAATCAGATTTTTTTAGTTGGTTTAATATTGCAGGTATAATGCCTAATTTATTTATAATATTCGCACTTTTTGTAGGATTATTTAGTACAAGAACTTTAGGGGCGATATATGGTGTAGCTTCAGGATTGATATTAGATTTATTACTTAATAATATAATAGGAATAAACGCAATATGTTTAGGTACAATTGGTTTTCTAGCTGGTATATTTGATAAAAACTTTTCGAAAGATAATAGAATGATAATAATATTAATGGTATTTATAACAACAATCATATTTGAAGTTTTAAAATATTTAATAAGATATATATTTATAGATATAAATATTGAAATAATATATTTTATAGAAATATTGGCAATTGAAGTTTTATTTAATGTATTAATAACAATAATAATATATCCTATAATACAAAAAGCAGGATATTATATTGAAAATACATATAAAGGAAATAAGATATTAACTAGATACTTTTAAGAATAGAAGGTAAAAGAGACAGGAAGGTGAAAAATTGGGAAAAAACAATATAAATAAAATGAATATTAATTTGCGATTTAACATTATACTTTTTTTAATTTATATAATAGGTATTATTCTAATAATAGCATTGTTTAATTTACAAATTGTACATGGTGAAGAGTATAGAGAAGAATCAAATACAAGATTGACAAGAGAAACAACATTAGAAGCATCAAGAGGCTCAATATTAGATTCATCAGGAAAAGTATTAGTAGGAACTACAGCCCAATATTCATTAGAACTATATAAAACAAATATGGAAGAAGAAGATTTAAATAATGCTATTCTAAATATAGTAAATGTTTTAGAAAAACATCAAATTAAATATGAAGATTCATTTCCAATTAATATAAATCCATTTGAGTATACAATATCAGGAGATACATTGACAAATTGGAAAAAACAGAATGATTTGGAAGAAGATATTTCTGCAGAGCAAGCTTTTTACGAATTTAAAGACAAATATGATATAACAAGTGAAAATATTGATGATGTAAGAAAGATAATAGCAATTAGGTATGAAATATCAATACAAGGATATAGTAGTACTAAATCAGTTCAAATAGCAGATAATTTATCAGTAGAAGCGGTTGCAGAACTTAGTGAAAATACAGGAGATTTTGGTGGTATAAATATATATGTAAAACCTATTAGAGAGTATACATCAGGAGAATTGGCGTCACATATATTAGGATATGCATCTAAAATAAGTTCAGAAGAATATCAACAAAAAAAAGATACATATGATCAAAATGATATAATAGGAAAAACTGGAATAGAATATGCGTTTGAAGAATATTTAAAAGGAACAGATGGAATAAAACAAATAGATATGGCAGTCGATGGAACTATAACAGGAGAATATATTTCTCAAGAAGCTGTATCAGGTTCAGATGTTGTTCTTACAATAGATGCCAATTTACAAACGATTACAGAACAAGCTTTAGCAGCAAATATACAAAAAATTGCTAGTGGTGGATTTGGAGATGCGTATCCAGCAGATGCAGGTGCATGTGTTGTTATGGATGTAGATACAGGAAATGTTTTAGCAATGGCAAGTTATCCTACATATAATCCATTAGACTTCATAAATCCTAGTGGAATAAGCCAAGCAGCATGGGATGGATATATGAATAATGAAGCAAAACCACTTGTTAATAAAGCAGTTCAAAATTCGTACTCACCTGGATCTACTTTTAAAATGATTACAGGAATTGCTGCATTAGAAGCAGGAGTTGTAGGAATTAATGAAAAGATAAACGATGTAGGACAATATAAAAAATATGGAATAACAATGAATTGTTGGTATTTTACAGACTATGGAAGAGGTCATGGGTGGTTAGATATAGTAGGAGCCATACAAAAATCTTGTAACTACTATTTCTATGAAGTAGCAGATAGAATGGGAATAGATAGTTTAGCAAAAACAGCTAGATATTTTGGATTAGGCGGTAAAACAGGAATTGAGTTACCAAGTGAAACAGATGGAGTACTTGCAAGTAGAGAAACTAAACAAGAATTACATCCTGAAGACCCTAATTGGAATCCAGGAAATACATTGAATGCTGCAATAGGACAAGGTGACAATGAATTTAGTCCAGTACAAATGGCACAATATATAAGTATGCTTGCAAATGGTGGAAATGACATAGATGTAAGTATAGTTGATACTGTTAGAACTTCAGATGGCACAGAAATACCAAAAGAAATAATAGATAATCAAATAAATAGCAAATTAGGAATACAAGAACAGCAAAAAGAAGAACTAGATATAAATCAAGAATATTTAGACGCAGTTTTAAAAGGAATGGAATCTGTAACAAGTGATTCGGGTGGAACTGCATATATGAGATTTCAAGACTTTAATATAACAGTAGGTGGTAAAACAGGTTCAGCTGAAGCTCCAAACGATCAAGTTCATTCATGGTTTGTCGGGTTTGCTCCTTTTGAAAAACCAGAAATAGCAATTGTAGTTATAGTAGAAAATGGAAATAAAGGACATTTTACGGCAGAAGTGGTTAGAGAGATAATGGAAGAGTATTTTGGAATGAATACACAAGATGTTCAAGAAAATATGAATGCAGTTCCATATGTGGAATTATCAAGGTAAATAGTAAATAAATAGAAGAAAAGGATGTAGAAATAATGAAAAATTGTATAAGTATAAATTTAAAAAAAGACGTAACAACAATTAAATTAAATGAAGAGGCAGAACAAGAACAAATAGTAGCTATATTGAAGAAAAAATTACCAGAATTGAAAAAACTGTATAAAGAAGAAATGATACCTATAAAAGTAACAGGGAAATTGTTAAAAAACAAGGAAATTGACGAAATCAGAGAAATAATAAAATCAAAAATAGATGTAGAAATAGATTTTGAAGCACCAAAAACTTTAGGATTGTATAGTATTAAAAAAACTTTTGATGAAGAAATAGCAAAATCTGAGACTAAATTTCATAGAGGCTCTTTACGTTCAGGACAAAAATTAGAAACAGAAGGTAGTTTAGTAATAATTGGAGATGTTAATTCTGGTGCAGAAGTTATAGCTTCTGAAAATATAATAATAGTTGGAGCATTAAGAGGACTAGCGCATGCAGGAGCAAATGGAAATAAGCAAGCAATAATAGCTGCAGCAATGGTTGATACTGTACAAATTAGAATAGCAAACATAGTAAAAGAAATAGATAGAGATGAAGAACATCTTCATAAACAAGCATATATTAGTATTGTAGAAGATAAGATAATAATAGAGTAATTAACCAATTAAAAGCAATACAAGAGCAAGAAATAGCATTTCATCTTTTACACCTTCACTATATAATATAAATAATAAACCTAGAATGATTAGGTCATCTAGATATAATTTTATACCCATAATTTCAAAAACGGGTTCATCTGAATTGTTAGAAAAAATATTTTCAAAATTCAGAAAATTAAAATTAAATCCAGATGATCTGTTTTTTTTTGTATAATCAGTTTGTGAATTAGTATTACTTTCTGATAAGTTTTCGTTAAAATCAATTGTTTCAGCTTTAATAGTCTCAGAATTAGTTAAATTGCAATCATTATCCGAAAAATATTTTTCAGGCTTAAAATATCTAGGTAGTCTAGAAGTGTTGTTGTAAAAATGATAATACTTATTGTATGGACTATTAGGGAAAGTAGGTGTCATGTATATTAATCTCCTTTGTTTTGATTATTTTGATTATTGAAAAAATCTGTTAATTTACTCATATTTAATAAATTAGCATATTGATCAACTTTATCTTTTTTTTCATCTCTTAAATAGGGTTTTAAAGATTTTAATAAATTAGTTCCATTATTTGGAGTATTCATTTTTTCCATGATAGATTTCATTTTCATAATAGTATTTATATCAATATTATTAAAATCAAATCCTGAATTATTCCCATTATTATTATTACTATTATTCATAAAATTATTTATAACATTATTTAAATCAGGATTACTCCCATTTCCGTTAGACTTCTCATTATTATCTGATGAAGAATTATTAGACATCATGGAAGAAAAATTCTGTAACATGTCGGGTGGAATTTGTGAAATTACATTATTCAAATCACCGCTTTTCATCATATCTTGTAGTTTTCCCATAGTATTTTCGTCAATATTAAAATTATTATTATTGTTATTCATATAATCACCTCTATATAATATATGTACTTTATTATATAATATATGTAAAAAAATAAAAAAAGTGAGTGTAATAGTATTGAAATATAAGTGTAATAAAAATGTAATATTAGTAGATAAAAAGTTGTATTTTGTACTTCCGCAGAAGCTTGGATAGAAATACGAATAAAGTATACATAAAAAATAACTAAATTAGCTGTTTTCTCTTGAAAAATGCTTGTAAATAAGGTATAATAATTATAAGTGTAAAAAGGAGGCATATTATGAAAAATAGATTAATTAAAATAATAGTAATAATTTCTCTAATAGTAGCATTAACAATGGGAAATTTAATGTTATTAAGTAGTGGAATAATTGCATATGCACAAGAAGGTTCGGATAGTACGAATAATCCAAACGTTCAATTCAGTGCATATTTTAAAGATGCAGAAGAGAATAAAGCGACTGGAGTGAAAGTAGGATATAATGAAGAGTTATACTTATATTTACAACTTTCAGTTTTAAATGAAGGGTATTTTAATGGAACATTAACTATTGAAAATAGTAATTTTGACATTATAGCTATTGAAAATGATAGTTATATAAACAAAGTGGATGGGAATAAGATTACTTTTAATCAGTTAAATGTTGGAACAACAGGAGAAATAAAAGTTAAAATAAAACCAACTGTATCAGATAGATATGATATAGATTTATTAAATATGCAAACAAACTTAGTATTAACAGGAATATATAGAGATAGTAATGAAGAAGATATACAAATAAACTCAACTAAGGATTTAACATTAAGTATTGTTAATAAAAGTAGTTCAAATGAGAATGTTTTAAATGATGCACAAGTTATAACAAATAGAATACTTAAAGTTGAAGGTGTAGAAAAAAGAGTTGTTCAAGTAGAGTACAATATGGGATTAAAAGAAAATAGTTATCCTATAAAAGAAATAAACGGTAAAATAATGCTTCCAGATGTAGAAGGAGATTATCCAGAAATAGAATCTGTATCTACTAGGTCAAATACAAGTAATTATAGTGCGAGCTATAATAGTGAAAATAATAATAGTTTAGAATTTAAATTCGAAAACAAAGCAAATGAAGAAGGAATTGTTAATTGGAACTTAAATGGTAGTGAAAGTATAGTTGTAACATTTATATATGATTCAAATGTAGTTGTAGATAATGCAGAGTTTGAATTAGAACAAAATGTAGTACTATATGACGAGACAGTGTTGTCAGTAGAAAATACAGTGCAAGTACTTGAAGAAAAAGATAATATATTAGAAGTAAATACTAAAATAAATGAAGATGTTATATATAAAGGGAAAATATATTCTGATGTAGAAAGACTTTTTGAAACAACAACTACAGTAAATGTTAATTATGCTGCTCCGATGGCAAATATATCAGTAAGATTAGAAAATGAACAATATGTTATAGAAGAAGATAATATACAAGAATTAAATAGCTATTTTGTACAATCAGCTATAAACAAAGAAGAGATACTAGAAATTTTTGGACAAGATGCAATAGTAAATATAAGAGATAATTTAGGACAGCAAATAGCTGTGATAGATAAAAATTCAGAAGTGGATGAAAGTGGTAATGTAATAATTAAATACCAACCAAATACAAAATATATTGAAATATTTGCTCAAACTTCACCTGTAAAAGAAGGAAGTTTTGATATTATATCTACTAAAAATATAGCAAATAGTAATGAAGAATTTGAAAAACAGGCTCAAAAAATTAAATCAAATGTGGAATATACATACAACTTATATGTTGGAAGTTCTGTAGCAGGAGAGACAGAATTCTCTGAAACTGAAAATAAAGAAACAGAATCATATATTGAATTAAAAGAAAGTACAACAAAAGCAACAGCAGAAATAAGTAAAAATGAATTATCAACAGTAGCAGTAAATAATGTGGATATGAAAGTAGACTTATTATCAAATAACGAAAAATATGATTTATATGAAAATGCACAAGTAACAATTCAATTTCCAACAGTTATAGAAGGAATAGCAGTAAATAGTTTAGAATTGCTATATGAAGATGAATTATTAGAAAGTTATGAAATAATAGACAATTCAATAGTAATAAATTTAGATGGAAAACAAACAGCATATAAAGAACAAGCGATAGAAGGTGCTACAATAGCAATGAATTTAGATTTAACAGTAAATAAAACTGCAGGATCATCAGATGAACAAATAGTAGTAAAATATACTAATGAAAATGTAAATATGTATGAAAACAATGCAGAGTTTGGTCAAGAAACATTAAATGTAAAAATAGTACCAATATATGATGCAACAGTAGTACATAATGTAAAAGAATTAGGAATTGAAACAATAGATAATAATGAAACAGTAGTAAAAGAAATTGAAAAAGGACAAGATGCAAAACAATACACTGTAGATTTTGGAATAACAAATAATAATGAATCAAGTATAGAAGGAATAATAATAGAAGGAACTTTTCCAACAGATAGTTCTAAAAACAATTTAGGAGTGACAGTAAATAATATAAATTTATCAATACAAGATGGATATGAAATATACTATACAGATAACGAAAATGCAATAAATGATGTAGCTCATATTGAAAGTGGATGGAAAAAAGAGTTTTCTAGTACAGCTAAAAAATATCTAATATATATTGATAATATAGAAGCAAAACAAAGTGTAATAGGAAGTTATGATATAAACATACCAGAAAATTTAACTTTTGATAAAATAACTGAATTTGGATATACAGTATCATATACAAATAGTTTTAATAAAACAGCAAAAACTTTAGATGCAACTAATATACAATTAAACACAGGTATTGAAGCTAGAATAAAAGCTGAGATAGCAGCAACTGTAGGTGGTCAAGATATATCAGGGACTGTGAAAAATGGAGAAGTTATTAGATATACATTAAAAATAACTAATGAAGGAACACAAGAAGCTAAAGATGTTAATATTAAAGGAATAGTACCAGAAGGAACAACACTTGTTGTACCAGAAGATAATTATGAATATTCAGGGGATTCATATTACGAAGAATTACCACAAAGAGAACGTACAGCTACAATAGAAACTTTAAATCCGAAAGAAAGTGTATATTTAGAATACGAAGTAAGAGTAAATACGGATACAAAAGAAAATAGTTTGATTACAAATGTTTCAGAAGTAAATTATGCAGATACAGTAATTAGAACAAATGAACTTTCATACACAGTAGAGCAAGGGGATTTAAGAGTAAGTGTTAAAAGAATTACAGATAGAGATGTAGCAATTATGGAAGCGTATTCAATAGAATATTATGTAATAGTTGAAAATATATCTGGAGAAGAGCAGAAAGACATAGTTTTAACACCAGAATATTCAGAATGGTTACGAATATCTCAAGTATCTAAAATAGAAAACATTAATGGAGAAGAAGTAGTAACAGAATTAACACAAAGGGATTCAGAAACAGATGAAGCAATGACTTTAGCAAATATAAATATAGAAAACTTAGGAGCAGGAAATAAATTAGTTTATTTATTTACTATGTTAGTTGGAGATTTGACAGAAGGACAAGATAATGTTGATTTTATGGTAAAATTAAATCACAATAATAAAGAATATAAATCAAATATGTGGACAGCAGAAGTAGAAAAGAGCAATGCAGATATATCGATGACAACAACTACGGACACATATGTTAAAACAGGAGATGTAATAACATATAACATAACTGTGAAAAATACTAGTAGTATACCTTTAAGTGATTTAGAAATAATGGATAATATATCAGAAGAATTAACAGTTTCAAAAGTTAGTGTTAATGGTATCGAGTTAGATGATATATTTGATAATAAAGTAGGAATAGCAATTGATTTAGAAACAGGAGAAACAAAAACAATAGTAATTGAAACTACTGTAAATGAATCATACTACAGAGATGAAGCAGTTAGTATAACTAATGTTGCATATGTTATAAATATGAATTCAGGAGTTATACTAGCAGAAAGTCAAGAAGTAAACCATATAATTCAAGCTAACGAAGGTTCAGGTGGAAGTGATGGAGACGGAACAGATGGAGACAGTACAACAAATAATAGTTCATTATCAGGAATAGCATGGTTTGATGCAAATGCAAATGGTAAAAAAGATAAAGAAGAATCAACAATCAAAGATGTAAAAGTTAGATTGTTAGATGTTAAAACATCACAATATGCTAAAGATGAAAACAACGAAGTAATAGAAGCAGTAACAAGTGAATCAGGATTATATATGTTTGATGAAATTAAAGATGGAGAATATATATTAGTATTTGAACATGATAATAAATATATACCAACAAAATATAAAGCAGAAGGTGTTAGTGAAACAGAAAACTCAGATGCAATGATTAATGAGTTAAACATTGAAGGACAACCTACAAATGTATCATCAACAGATATTATAAAAATAGAAGATAATAATGTATCAAATATTAATTTAGGTCTTATAGAACTTAAAAACTTTGATTTAGAATTAAACAAATATGTATCAAAAGTTATAATTCAAAACAGTGTTGGAACAACACAAATGGAATATAACTTATCAGAATTTGCAAAACTAGAATTAGATGCAAGAAGATTAGAAAATTCAACAGTATTAATTGAATATAAAATACATATAACAAATAATGGAGAAATAGGTGGATTTGCTAAAAAAGTAGCAGACTATATCCCAAGTGATTTAGGATTTAGTTCAGAGTTAAATAAAGATTGGTATCAAATAGATAACACTCTATATTCAGAAAGTATAGCAAATGAAGAAATCCTTCCAGGAGAGACAGTAGAATTAACATTAATACTTACAAAAGAAATGACAGAAAATAATATGGGATTAATAAATAATATGGCTGAAATAGAAGAAGATTACAACGAATTAGCAATAAAAGATAGTAATTCAACACCAGGAAACAAAGATAAATCAGAAAATGATTTAGGTTCAGCAGATTTAATAATCGGTATTAAAACAGGTGGAATGACTTATGTGTATATAGCATTAGGAATAGTAGCTATATTAACTATAGTAGGAAGTACAATTATATACTTTAAGAGAAGAAAATAATAAGGAAGAAAGGAGGAAAGATTATGAAAGAAGAAAGAAAGAAAAGTAAAATAAAACTATTAATACAAATGATAATAATATTAGCTTTAGTTTTGGGAATATCAACAATGGTATGGGCTGCCAGTGGAAATGATACATATCCTATAGGAAGTAGCTCTAGTGATTTGAAGAAAATAGAAAATGCAGTTATAGGAGACAGAGTTCAATTTCAAAATTACCTATGGGATCAATATGAAAACCACAGTCAAGATCCAGATGTTGATACAGTTCAGATAAATACTCCGTTGTACTGTGTAGAAAGAGGTCAAAAACTTTATAATGGGGAAATAAGAACATATGATGTTATATCTAAAGCTACAATTACTGGTAATTCGGCTACTGAAGCTGAAACAGATGCATATAAATATATAACAGTTGAAAAAGAAAATATAACGAGAGAAACGCAAGGTGGTAAGGTAGAACATAGAGTGATACCAGATTTTCCAGATGGAGCAGATTATGCAAATGCAAGATTTGCATATATATTACATCAATATGATGAAAAGTTTGAAGGTAAAAAAGAGGAAGATAAAGTTCAAAATGCTGTATGGAATTATATGCCGACATGGATAAATTATGTGGGAAAATATTTTGAAGGAATAGTAGGAACTTCGTTTTCAAATGGTGTAAAAGGTGATACAGACGCATATGAGTATGAAAAGATTAAACAAGCGGGGATTGACTATGCTAAAAAAATAAAATTAGAAGATAAAACAAAGCATACTAAGATACAACCAATACATCAAGCTAATGTGAAAAACTTTGATGAAGGCGAAGGAGTTACAACTAATTCATATGTAATAGGTCCTTTTAAATGGATTACAGGAAATACTGATGATGGAGATATAAATCCTAATGCTAAGATGACATTAACTGATAGTAATGGAAATATAATATATTCAGAAGGTTTTGATATAGCAATTAAAGAAAAAGGCTCTATGGATGGTATAGATTATGATTATAAAAAAGTAAATACAAAATATGGAATACCATCTAATAAAGATTTCTATATTGTAATACCACATCAAGAAGATACAGTACTATTAGATGGAAATTTAACAATAACATATAATTCTGAAAAAGACGTAAAAGATGCAACAGAAGTTCCTGTTACAAATGTAATTAATAATGATGGTATTGGTATAAAAGTAGAAATGAAAGTTAAAAATGGTATTGTAGCCGAAATATGGTTTTTAAAAGCTAGAGAAGGTACTAGACAAAATTTAATATATACTAATACAAAACTAGACGAAATACTAGTAAAAGAAGAGTCAAAATACAATGTAAAACAGATTGAAAGAAATTTTGTAGATTTAAGAATTATAAAAATTGATGATTCTGAAGCAAAAACTAGATTACCAAAGGTGGAAATGGTTTTAAAGAATAATGATATGGGTGATAATTTCTATGTAAATGTTTCTAAAGAAGGTGAGATAACATATGTAGAAAGAGATAAAGCAACAGAGTTTTACACGAATTCAGATGGAGTTATAGAAATAAAAGGATTAGAAGAGGGGAACTATACGATTGTCGAATTAAAAAATCCTAATTACGGATATGTATTAGATGGAGATGGTACATATAATGTTAATATTAAAAAAGGTGAGACAGAAGTTGTAGAAGTAGAGATAACAAATATAAAAGTATATACTAAAATTTCTGGATATGTATGGTTAGATGGAGTAGAAGGAAAAGAGTCTACGAGAAATAACATATATGATAATAATGAAAATGATAGACTAATGCAAGATATTACAGTTAGATTAGTAGACGAAAAAGGAAATCGTATTCAAGAAACCAAAACAGATGAAAATGGAGCATATACATTTATAGATATTGAAATATCTAAATTAGACAATTATTATGTTGAATTCTACTATGATGGTGTTAAATATACAAATGTAACTCCAAACTTAGAATTATCGAATGGTTCTAAAGCAGAAGAAAATGATGAAGATAGAAAAATATTTAATCAAAACTTTGCTATAGTTGAAGGTACAAGTACTACGAAGGATACAATAAAGAATAAATTTGGTGAAGAAACAAGTTCAGTAATATATTCTCAAGATAGTGGAGATGGAATAGTAATATTCCCCGGAATGATAACAAATTCTATGATAAGTGCATCAACTAAAGAAACTGGCATAGCACTTAAAGATTATGCTAATGTAGAAAAAAATAATAATATAGAAGATATTAATTTAGGTATGGTATTAAGAGAACAACCTGATTTAGCATTAATGAATGATATTCACAATGCACGAGTACAAATAAATGATCAAAGTCAAACATATTTATATGGATCAAGATTTAATAACTTAGATAAAGATTCAAATGGATTTGATGTAGGTGTTAAATTTGGAGAAAAATATGGAGATATGACATATTCAAGACCAATATATTATGCTGACTATATCACAGATTTACAAGAGAACTCTAAAGAACTTAAAGTATATATTACTTATCAAATAGGTATAGAAAATCAATCAACAAATCTTGTATCAAAAGTAAATAGTATTGTAAATTATTATGATAGCAATTATGCTATATCAGCTATAGGTACAACTTTAAAAAATGGAAAAGTAGAAAACAATACAGAAATAATAGCAGATGAAATACTAGATCAAAATGCTACAGACGCTGGAATGAAAAAACAAAAAATATCTATAAACACAGATAAGATTGAACCACAAACTCGAGTATCAAATATATATATTGAATATGAGTTAAATAGGGAAGCTGTTGAAAGAATTATAACAGACCAAGAAAACTTAAATGTATTGTCTGAAATATATTCATATTCAACATTTGATAAAGATGGAAATAATTATGCCGGACTAGATGTTGACTCTAAACCAGGAAATGTAGATCCAAGATATCCTGAAAGATATAAAGAGGATGATTCAGATTATGCACCAGGAATTAAATTAGAAAAGGCAGAATCAAGAACAATCACAGGTACAGTATTCTTGGATGATATAGAATACATAGATGGTACAGACCCAGAATTAATGACAGGGGAAATAAGAAAAGGTAATGGAATATATGATGAAGCTGGTGAAAAGACAATAAATGGTGTAACAGTTCATTTAATAGATCAAAATGGAACAGTGAAAAATACAACAGGAACAAATGAAAATGGAGAATATACTTTTAGTAACTTTATTCCAGGAGATTATACCGTTCAATATGTATGGGGAGATGAAACATATAATGTTAATGATTATAAAGCGACAATATATAATGATAAGGCCAGAGAAGGTGACCCAAAATGGCATCAACAAGAAGATCCAAGATATTCAGATGCTATGGATGATTATACATTAAGAACAGCGATAGATAATGGGCAATCAGTAGAAGAAAAGATGATATCAACAACTCCAAATATGGTAATAGGTGTAGAAAACACTTATGAAACATTTTTAACAGGAGAAATATCAATAAAAGAAATACCAAATATAGATTTTGGTATTGTAGAAAGAGCAAGACAAAGTGTTGGAATTGAGAAAAAAATAAGTAGTCTTAAATTAACATTAGCAAATGGACAAACACTTATAGATACAAATTTGGATAATGGGAATTTACAAGGACAAAATTTACAGCATCTTCCAGATAAAGTTGAAATTCAATTAGACTCAGAACTAACACAAGGAGCAAAGCTTGAAGTTACGTATACTTACACAGTTACTAATTTAAGTGAGTTGGATTATAAAAATAAAGATTATTATCATTATGGTAAAGAGAGTGGAGATCCAATTGAAATGACAATTAATAAAGTTGTAGACTATTTAGACAAGGATTGGGCAGTAGACTTAAATAGTAATACTGATTGGGGTTCAACAACTGTTGACGAAATGAAAAATCATGTAATATATGACATTGAAAATACAGAATCTGTAAAAGACAAAACAATGTTATTGTATGAAGAAGCTGAGACTTTGGCACCAACTAAAACATTTGACTTAACATTAAATGTTAGTAAATTACTTTCAGCATCAGATGATATAGAATTAGACAATGAAGTTGAAATAATTGAAGTAACAGCATCACGTAAAA
Organism: uncultured Clostridium sp.; assembly: GCA_964369695.1. GTDB lineage: Bacteria > Bacillota > Clostridia > TANB77 > CAG-508 > CAG-269. The sequence goes on along the minus strand of CAYJGL010000028.1, from coordinate 312 downwards.
TATCTACAAGTACATTAGGAAACTATGTGCCAGGTAAAGGTCCTGACGAACTAGATGATGATAAAGCAGAGACACTTGTAATTATTCCACCTACAGGAGCAAATCTTAATTATATAGTACCAGTTATAATTGTAGTAGTATCTTTAGGAATAATAGCAATTGGTATAATAGTAATTAGGAAAAAAGTTTTAAATGTTAAATAATTAATATTTAAATATAATTAACAAAGATAGAAGTTAAAAGCTTCTGTCTTTCTTTTTATGTATTTAAAATGATGTTTCACTGTGAATTTTTTGTGAATTATGAAAAAAA
>CAYJGL010000027.1:18698-19881 GCA_964369695.1 uncultured Clostridium sp. | reverse complement strand
CATTTTTGTCATCTAGTATAGTCTTTTTTATTCTTCTAACCCAAAACTTACTCCTAAAGCATTATTTACTTTATTTATTACTTCCATGTCATTAATATGACCTATTCTTTCTTTTAGTCTGCTTTTATCTATTGTGCGTATTTGTTCTGCAAGAACTACTGAATCATTTTTTAATCCACATAGTTCAGAATCTATTTTTATATGTGTTGGCAAATTTGTTTTTCCTGTTTGAGAAGTTATTGCTGCAGCGATAACAGTTGGGCTATACTTATTTCCTAAGTCATTTTGAATTATGAGAACTGGACGTATTCCACCTTGTTCAGATCCAATTACTGGACTTAAGTCTGCATAAAACATATCTCCTCTTTTTATTTGCATTTCATTCACTCCTACTGCTACTATATTGTCAAGTACATTTTATACTATTTAAATATTTGTTTTAAGTAGATATCAATTAAATTCTAATTTAATTCTACTTCTATATATAATATGTTAATAGTTTGATTTTTGCCAGTGTCGTTTATTGTCATTTTTTGTGGTAATCCGCTTTGTTTATCTATGTATAGTTTTAAAACTTTTTTCTCACTATTTTCATTTATAATGTTTTCTAAAATTATTTGATTATCATTTTCAATATATTCTCTATTTTGATTGTTTTTGTATTTTTCTATAAAATAACTTAAATCTAATATGTTTTCAGAAATATATTCATAATCTTCATATATTTTGATTAAACCCATACTTGTATTTTCTATTGTTAATATATCATCTTGCCTTGTTATTCTAATTCCTGATATATTACTAGGTTCTATTACTTCTTGGATTGATTTATCTGGATAATAGTACTCCTGTTTTATTATATATTTATTTGTTGTTTTATTTCCTGTTATCTCTACATCTGACATAATTTTATACGAACTAATATTTAAAATATTATCTATAATTTCTTGACTATTTTTATTATTACCATTTTTATTTGATATAATCATATTTTTAGTTAAATATGTAATAATTACTATTATTACAATAATTACAATACTACCGATTATATATTTTTTTTGTTTATTTTTTTCTAAACCTTTTTTTATTTTTTCTAATATTTTTTCCATTTTCTAAACTCCCATACAAAAAAATAGTGATTTTACTCACTATCATTTTATTTATAAACTTCCAAAATATTCTT
>CAYJGL010000027.1:0-18598 GCA_964369695.1 uncultured Clostridium sp. | reverse complement strand
AAAAATAGTGATTTTACTCACTATCATTTTATTTATAAACTTCCAAAATATTCTTCTATTTTATATATTAATTCTTCTTCATTTTCAATTTTATTTACACTATCTCTAAATTCACTTGAATTTTTAAGATTTTTAGTATACCAAGAGATATGCTTTCTTAGTTCTTTTACTGCAATTTCGCCTTTTTCTTTTACTGCTAACTCAATATGTTCTTCTATAACTTCTAATTTTTCTGTATTAGTTGGACTTTCTAATTCTTGTCCTGTCTGTAAATAGTATATTATTTCTCTAAATAACCAAGGATTCCCAAATGACGCTCTTCCTATCATTATACCGTCTACACCTGTTTTATCAAACATTTCTTTTGCAGAAATACCATCTACAACATCACCATTTCCTATTACTGGAATTTTCACAGCTTGTTTTACTTCTTTAATAATATCCCAGTCTGCTTTACCTGAATAAAATTCACTTCTTGTTCTTCCATGTACCGTTATAGCAGATATTCCTACTTTTTCTGCTATTTTTGCAACTTCCACAGCTACAATATTATTATTATCCCAACCTTTTCTTATCTTTAAAGTTACTGGCACAGTTGAATTTTCCACAACAGCTTGCATTATTTTTTCTGCCTTTTGTAAGTCTAATAGTAATTTACTTCCATCTCCATTTTTCACTACTTTTGGTGCTGGGCATCCCATATTTATATCTATAATATCTGCAAATTCACTAACTTTTCTAGCAGTATATCCCATTGTTAATTCATCACTACCAAATATTTGATAACTAATTGGTCTTTTTTCGCCTTCTGTATTGAATAGTCTTTTTGTTTTTTCATCATTATAATACATAGCTTTGGAGCTTCCCATCTCAGTACAAACTAAACCTACTCCATACTTTTTACATACTTTTCTAAATGGCAGGTTTGTAATTCCTGCCATTGGTGCTAATATTATATTATTTTGTAATTCTATATTCCCTATTTTTAATTTTTTTAAATATTCCATTTATTCTCCATATATTATTTTATAAATATTGTTTTTTGTCTTTTTGCACTTATATTTAGCAATATACCTATACTCACAAAATTCGTTATTAATGCACTTCCACCATAACTTACAAAAGGAAGTGGTACTCCCGTTATAGGTAATAGCCCCATAACCATTCCAATGTTTTGAACAAAATGAAATATAAATATCCCAGTCAGACCTGTTGCTATTAACATTCCTACATCATCTTTAGCAGTTTTTGCTATGTAAATACATTTAGAAATAAGATAAATATATAATAATATTACCGATGTCCCTACTATAAAACCTAGTTCTTCTCCAATTACAGAAAATATAAAATCTGTTGTTTTTGGATATAAGAAACCTAGTTGTGTTTGATTTCCTTCAAAAAGTCCCATTCCTGTTAGTCCACCTGCCCCTATGGCAAGTTGTGATTGAAGAATATTATATCCTGCACCTCTTGGATCTGATTCTGGATTAAAAAATATATCAATTCTTTGTTTTGCATATTCAGGTAAAATAAAATTATATGCTATAGGTACAGCTATTACTATTATTAACAATATTGATATTATATACTTTTTATTTATACCTGATACTAATATAATTAAGCCTACAGCTACCATAAATGCTAATGCTGTTCCATTATCTGGTTGTAGCATTATTAATATTACTGGTAATGCAAAAGCACCTAAAACTATTAATAGCTTTAACGGTTTATTTATTTCATTTTTATTCTTTTGTTGTATTTTATTTATTAAATATGCAATAAATATTATTACTGCTATTTTAGCAAATTCGCCTGGTTGAAATGAAAAAAATCCAATATCAAACCAACTTGATGCACCATTAATTGGAGTTGTAAATAATACCGCAATTAATAAAGTTATTGCGGATCCATATAGTATTGGAGCAATTTTAACTAAAGTTTCATAACTAATAAACATTATTATTATCATTGCTACTATACTTACACCTAACCATATTAATTGTCTATAAAACTCATCATAATTATTTTCTTGTGTAGCTGAAAATAAAGCAACTAACCCTATTAAACTAAGGATAATTGCAACTATAAGTATTTTCCATTCTACATTTTTTATTTCATTTTTTCTCATTAAACCACTCTTCTTTATTTTTTTGATTTAATACAGTTATTATTGCTTAATCTGTTTTCTTTACTGTTTCTTTATTTTCTTCTTTTTCTTCTTTTTTAATGTCACCATCTATTTTTGTTTTACTTTTTTCAACTTCTTTTTTCTGTTGCGCTTTTTCTTTTTTATCTGTATTTTTTTCATTTTTACTATTCTTATCAGGTTCTTCTTTTAAATCTACTTTTTTGGTATCTTTATTTTCTTTTTCTTCATTTTCTTGTTTAACTTTATCTACTACATCTTTAATATCTTCATTTTTCAAATTAACGATTGGAATATTCGCATATAATGCTGGTGCTCCATTACTTCCATCAGAATTTTCTTTATTTGTAAGTCTTACATCTATTTCGTTTTCATCTATCTGAATATATTTTTTTATTACATCTATTATTTCTTGTTTCATTAATTCTAAAAAGTCTACAGAAACATTGGCTCTATCTTGCATTAGCACTAAATGTAATCTTTCTTTTGCTGTTTCTTTAGAACTTGATGATTTATCTGAATCCTTTTTACCTATTTTTTTAAAAAAGTTTGTTATATTTTCAAACATTCTGATCTTCCTTCCACCACTTGTTTTGTTTATTTTTTAAATATTCTTTTTATTGCCGCAAAAAAACCTTTGTCTTTTCCAGGAATTGTTACATCTATTTTTTCCCCTAGAACTCTTTTTGCAATTTCAATATATGCTTTACCTGATGGAGCTTTTTTATTTTGAATAACTGGTTCTCCTTTATTTGTTTGAGTTATTATACATTCATCATCTGGTACAACACCAATTAAATCTATTGACAACAAGTCCACTATATCATCAACATCCATCATTTCACCTTTTCTTACCATATTAGGTCTGATTCTATTGATTATTAATTCTGGATTTTTTATATCTGATGATTCTAAAAGCCCTATTATTCTGTCTGCATCACGTATTGCTGATATTTCAGCTGTTGTTACTACAATAGCTCTGCCTGCTCCTGCTATTGCATTTTTAAATCCTTGCTCAATACCGGCAGGACAATCTATTAATATATAATCAAATTCTTCTTTTAATTTTCCAACTAAATTTTTCATTTGTTCTTCATTTACAGCACTTTTATCTCTTGTTTGGGCAGCTGGTAGTAAGTATAATTCTTTAAATCTTTTATCTTTTATTAATGCTTGTCTTAATTTACATTTTTCTTCTACAACATCAACTATGTCATATACAATTCTGTTTTCAAGACCCATTACAACATCTAGATTTCTAAGTCCTATATCTGTATCTATTAACACTACTTTTTTTCCTTCTAATGCTAAACTAGATCCTAAATTTGCTGTTGTTGTTGTTTTTCCTACTCCACCTTTACCTGATGTAATTACTATTACTTCTCCCATATTTTCCTCCTTAGGATTAAAAACACTTATATTAACGCTTATATAATACAATGAAAAGCTTAAAAAGTCAATGATTTTTGGCAAAAGCAATAAAAAAACCAATTATCCTTAGATATTGGTTAAAATTTTTTAATTTACATATATAACATTTTCTTCTGATTTAATATCAATATAATATCCATTATATTTATTAACATTTTCTAAAAATGCTTTTCTATCATCTTCATTGTTTATATTAGTTATATTATCTGGTATTTCTGTTATTTCATTTTTAATTTCAATCCATTTATATTTATTTCCATCTATATCCTTAATTATAATTTCATCTATAGATGTTTCATCATAGCTATATCCCTTTGGTATTACAACATTTTCAACAATTCTTTCTTCAACTTTTTGTGTGTCTTTTTCACTAGCTACATAATCCGTATATAATAGACTATCATCTAGCTCTATACCTTCAACATAAAATATGTTATGACTAGCTTCATTTATTATATAGATATCAGTTAGTTTATTAATTTCAATAGCCTTATTTACATCATCTATATTTACATCTGCTAAAATTTGCTTGTAACTTTCAAAATCTTTTCCATAATTTAAAGTTAGGTTTTCTATAGCTGATAAATCTAAAATATAGAATTTTCCAATATCATTTGCTCCTTTTATATTTTCTAACATACTTATATTTGTATATTCATATTTTTTATTTATAGGAATAGTACCATATTCTGCATAAAAGTTAAGTGTTTTGTCCCTTAAGTTACTAATATCTGTTTGCAATTCTTCTACATCTGCTAACTGTAAATTATCCATTACATTATATACAATAATATTAAGTAAAATTATTAGAATAATTATTGTTATTCCTAGTGATATTAGTGTTATACCTTTGTTATTTTTAATATTCATATTTCTCCTCATATAATAAAGTTCTTTTCTCCACTTTATTATTTATCTTTTGCTATATTTTAATTTATATATTTATAGTTTACTATTTTATATCTTTTTTTTCAATAGTTTTATCTATTAATTTATATAAATTCACCTTTTTTCTATACTTAATATCTTCAACTATGTGTATACACCATAAAAATAATATTATAATCAATATAGCTATATTTTGATAGTAATATATTAATATACTTGCAAAAAATGTTAATACTATTAAAACTATAAATGATAGTGAATTTATGTATCTTTCTGCTTTCCTTTTACCTTTTAAAATATATATCACTCCTTTTAAAATTCTACCTCCATCCAATGGATATATAGGCAAGATATTAAATAAAATTATAATTACATTTGTATATATAATGTTAATTTGTAAAAATATATTATTGCAAATATTTATAAATATTAGTATTAATATAATGTTTGTAATAGGTCCTGCTATTGCTACTACTGTTTTTTTAATGACTAGCATGTTACCTTTTAATATTTTTTTATTATAATCATTATCATCTATTTTAAATTCTATTCTAAGTCCTTGTGGTATTATTTCCAATAATATAGGTTTCATTCCTAATATTAGTCCTGCTAATAAATGTCCTAATTCGTGAATTATTATAAATATAAACATTAAAAAATATCCTGTAATTTGACCTGTTAAACAAAATAAAAATATTATTAAAAATATTTTCAAATCAATTCTAAATCTCATATGCCCCCCTTACAATTCCAAAACATCTTCTGGGTTTACTATTCTTTCAAAAACCCTTATTTCAAAATGTAAATGTGGACCTGTCGAATTACCGGTAGAACCTACTGTAGCAATTTCTTGTCCTTGTTTTACCATGTCTCCTTCTTTTACTAATAATTCATTACAATGGGCATATATTATACTAACTTCTCCAATTTGTATTTTTAAATGATTTCCATATCCACCTTCTGATGAAGCTAAAACAACTTCTCCATCTGTACTAGATATTATTTTATCTCCAATATTTCCAGCTATATCAGTTCCTGTATGGTTTTCTGGAATTATTGGATTTGTTGTTTCTCTATAACCATACCTTGATGTAATCATTCCATTTAATGGTTTTATAAATGATGTAGTATTTTTTATTGTTTGAATATCTTGTTCATATTGGGATAATTGTACTATCTCTTCTTCTTTTATTTCTTGCTCTGTAACTCCACCTATTGAGTCTCCTTTTTCTTCAATCTGTGGAGTATCTGTGCTTTCCTGATTTTCCTGTTGTTCCTGTTTTTGATTATTATCTTCTTCATTGTTTTCATTACTTTCGTTTGTACTCTTATCAAAAATGCTCATTATAGAGTTTTTTGAATCTTGATATATTTCATAAAAATTAGTATTATATGATAATATTTCTTTTGTTTTATTTACAATATCATTAGAAAAAATATAATCTGAATTATATATATTTGATATTAAAAAATAAATTCCCATACAAACTAGTAATTGCAACATTATCTTTCTTAAAAACTTAATTTCTTTTTTAGTTTTTTTTACTTTTTGATTTTTGTTATTTCCTATACTAATATCATAATTATTTACTTTATATTTTTTTTCTATATTTCTTTTTTCATAAATTTCTTCTGCTCTTCTAATTCTATCTTCAACGCTAATTGACTTAACCATAAAACACACCTCTTCCTTAGTTTTTCTTTAAACTATATGAAGACAAAGTGTGTTTTATTACTTATCTTAAATATGTTATTAAAATTTGTACCAAAATAATTATTGTCGTTAAACATGAATATATTTTAAGTTTTGTATTTTTATTATCTTTTTTATTCATAGTACTAATCTTTTTTTCTTTTAACTCTAAAGATTCTATATAGCTTGATATAACAATTTCTGCTTCTTTAATTATATAATTATTTTTATTACTCTTTTCATTTGTTTTTTCTTTGTTTTTCGCGTGATTAACTGTTTTTTTACTTTCTTCTTTTTTCTCTATTCTCTCTAAATCTTTTGCCTTTTTTGCAGACTTAACTATGACAAAAGCTTCTTCAATAACATTTGATGGTAAATTTCTTAAAACTATCATATTTTTCATTTTAGTCTCTCCCATACCAACCTCCTATATATGTATATTTTACTATATTATTTCCAAATATTTAGAATATAAACATACGTATCTATAATTATAAATATTTGTCGCATTGGGGACTGTCCCTAACGCGACATTAATGTCGCATCGGGGACAGTCCCCAATGCGACATTATTTTTCTTCTTTTATTTTATGCTGATTTTAATTCTAGTCTTAATTTATCTGCTATCATTGCAATAAATTCTGAGTTTGTTGGTTTTCCTTTTGCTGCTGATATTGTATATCCAAATATATTTTCAACTACTGACTGTTGTCCACGTCCCCATGCCACTTCTATTGCATGACGTATCGCTCTTTCAACTCTTGATGGAGTTGTTGAAAATTTAGTGGCTATTTGTGGATATAGACTTTTTGTAATTTGATTTATTACATCTATATCATTTATAACCATCATTATTGCTTCTCTTAAATATTGATATCCTTTTATATGTGCTGGAACACCTACTTCATGTATTACATTTGTAACTAAAGCTTCTATATTATCTTCTTTTTTTATATTAGTTTTATTTATTTCTATGTATTTGGGTTTAGTTTCTTTAGCTAAGAAATTATTCTGAATTTCCCCTGGTTTATAGTCTCTTATTTCTCTTATCCTTTTTATTAGTACTTCTATATCAAATGGCTTGATAACATAATACTCCGCGCCTAACATTATTGATTTTTGAGTAATTTTATCTTGTCCTACTGCCGATAACATTATACACATTGGTTTTTTCATCTCTCTTTTTTCATTTAGGCTTTCTAATACTCCTATTCCATCTAGATGTGGCATTATAACATCTAATAGCGCTACATCTGGAGATATACCTGCAATCATATCTACTGCTTCGTTCCCATCTTTTGCTATTCCTACTACTTCCATATCTTCTTGATTGTTAATAAATGTTGATAATGTTCTTGTAAATTCTTGATTATCATCTGCAATTAAAACTGTAATTTTCTCTTTCATTTGTAACCTCCTAATATTTTTAAACTGTAAAAATTTTACAATTCGTATTATATTGTTTTCAGGTTACAAATGCAATTATTTTTTCCAATATTTTACAAAACCAACTTTTTTATATACTTATTTCTATATATTTTATTATATTTTCTTTAAATTCTATTATATTAATATTTTTAACTTCTAATTCTTCCATTAATCTTTGTTTTTTTATATCTTCTACTTCTATTTTACAAGCAATATTTTCTAAATATCTTACTTCAATGATATTAATTCCTAAAAGTTGGCACGAATATTTAAGTTTCTCAAATTCCTTATAATTTAATATTATTTCTATTTCTTCTCCTATAACTTTTTTTATTTTACATGACTCTTCTACTGCTTTTTTAGCACCTTCTGAATATGCTCTTACTAATCCACCTGCTCCTAACATTATCCCACCAAAATATCTTGTTACTACTACAAGTATATTTATCAGCTTGTTCTTTTGAAGTATATTTAATATAGGAACACCTGCTGTTCCTGTTGGCTCACCATCATCACTTACTTTTTCACTCAAAGTATTTTCATTTATAACTCTGTATGCAAAACAATTATGTGTTGCATCTCTATACTTTTCATTTATTTCTTTTATATATTTTTGGACACATTTTAGGTTTTCTACATATATTATATTTGTTATAAATTTAGATTTTTTTTCAATAAATTCTACTTCTATGTTTTCTTTTATAGTTATAAATTCTTCCATCACAACTCCTAATTTAATAATCCTGCTACATATCCTGTAGAATATGCAATTTGTAAATTAAATCCACCTGTATAACTATCTACATCTATTATTTCCCCTGCAAAATATAGATTTTTTACTTTTTTTGACTCCATTGTTTTAGGATTTATTTCCTTTATATTTATCCCACCACTTGTAATTATAGCTTCTTCTATTGGTCTGAATTTTGTTATTGTCATATTAAAGTTTTTTAATATGTTTACTAATTCTTTTCTTTCTAATTTTGTTATTTCATTTACTTTTTTATTTTCATCAATTTTACTTTGTTTGATTATTACTGGTATTAACTTCTTAGGTAGTAAATCATCTAAACTATTTTTATATGATTTGTTTTTTAAATTTTCAAAATCTCTTAATATTCTAGCATCTAATTTTTTTATATCTAACTTTGGTTTTAAATCAATTTGTATGCTTATTAATCCTTTTTTTAATTTTTCTTCAATATTTTTATATCTAACAAGATGAGCTGATGAACTTAATATTATAGGACCTGATATTCCAAAATGTGTAAATATCATTTCACCAAAATCGTTATATATTATTTTATTTGTTTCTCTATCAACTATATTTATTTCAACATTTTTCAAACTTAATCCTTGAAGTTCTTTATATATTTGTTTTTCTTTTATTTCTAAAGGAACTAATGATGGCTTTATTTGTGTTGTTGTATGACCTATTTTTTTTGCTAAAATATATCCATCTCCTGTTGAACCTGTTAATGGATAACTTTTCCCACCAGTTGCTAGTATTATTTTATCTGCATATATTTCTTCTTTTTTTGTTTTTATTCCTTTTGCTTGTATTTTTTCTTCTTCATATTCAACTAATATTTCTTGTATTTCTACACTATATTTCACGTCTATTTTCAATTGTTGTATTCTCTTTTTAAAGCAATTTAAAACATCTATTGATTTATCTGTTACTGGAAATATTCTATTTCCCCTTTCTTCTTTTGTTTTTAGTCCATTTTTTGCTAAGAACTCTATTATATCATTGTTTGTATACATTTTAAATGCACTGTATAGAAACATCCCATTACCAGGTGTATTTTTTATAAATTCTTCCATGTCTAAAGAAGATGTTATATTACATCTTCCTTTTCCTGTTATCAATAGTTTTCTTCCTAGTGAATTCATTTTTTCTATTAATATCACTTCATTTTCTTGTTCTGCTGCTGTAATTGCTGCCATCATTCCTGCTGGCCCACCACCTATTACTATTACTTTCATCATTTTTTCCTTTTTTAATCTTTCATTTTTTCTATTGCCTTTAAAATTCCCATTTTGCCATAATCATAAGTTAGTCCACCTTGTAAATATGCAATATATGGATCTCTTAATGGACCATCACAACTAAGTTCTATCGTTGATCCTTGCGTAAATGTTCCTGCTGCCATTATTACATCATTTTCATATCCACCCATTGGAGATGGATATGGTAATACATTTGAATCAATTGGTGATCCCATTTGAATTCCTTGACAGAATTTAATTAATTTTTCTTCTGAGCCTAATTTTATTGTTTGTACAATATCTGTTCTTTTTTCATCAAATCTAGGCTCTACATTATATCCTAATTTTTCTAATATAGCACTTGCAAAAATAACTGTTTTTATACTACTTGCAACTACACTTGGTGCAAAAAACAATCCTTTCAAAAATAGTGGATTTTGATTTAATGATGGACCTATTTCTTTTCCTATTCCTGCTGATGTTAATCTTTCTGCACATAGTTTTATTAATTGTTTTTTACCAGTTATATATGCTCCTGATGTTGCTATACCTGCTCCTAAATTTTTCATAAGTGAACCTACGATTATATCTGCTCCTATTTCTGTCGGCTCTTTTTCTTCTACAAATTCTCCATAACAATTATCCACCATTATTATTACATCTTTATCTATTTCTCTTATTGCTTTAATTACTTTTTCTATTTTCTCTATTGTTAAACTTTTTCTTGTAGAATATCCCCTTGATCTTTGTATTTCAATTACTTTTACTTTTTTGTCTTTTTTTAATCTTTCTTGTATTTTTTCTATATCAAATTCATTTTCTTTAAGATTAATTTCTTCATATTTTATACCATAAGCATTAAGCGAACTTTGGCTTGGATTTTCTACATTTCCAATTACTGTTTTTAATGTATCATATGGTTCACCAGATACACTAAGTAATATATCATTTGGTCTTAATAGAGCAAATAGAGTTATATTTAGTGCATGTGTTCCTGATATTAACTGAGCTCTTACTAAACTATCTTCTGTTTTAAATATATTGCTATATATTTCTTCAATCTTATTTCTTCCAATTTCATCTATACCATAACCATTTGATGAGTGCATATGTCTTTCTTCTAATGTACATTCTTGGAATGCATTTAATACTTTTCTACTATTTATTGTACATATTTTATCTACTTCTTCTAAATATGGTTTTATTTCTTCTTCTACCTTTTTAATTAATTCTTCATTCATTTGTTTTATCTCCCATTTATTTTAAATTTCTTTATCTGATTTTAATTTGAATCCGTCTATATTAAATCCATTTGTTTGTTCAAATACTGCATTTGTTATTACTTTATAGTTTTCTAATTTTATTTTCTTATCTTTTGATTTTATACATAATATTATAGCTTCTGCTATTTCTTTGTTCTTAAATTCTTTTAATAAGTATTTTTGCCTTGTAATTTCACTTATTAGTTGTCCTAATATTATTTTTGTTCCATATTGCATTTTATTTAGGTTCATATATTTTTCTAATAAATAGTTTAGATTATTATAAAAAACAAAATCAAACTCATCTGCGTCTAATTCACATAGACTTTCTAAATCATCCATTTTATCCCATAATGCGTATTTTTCTAGTTCTGAAATTGATGTGTCTAAATCTTTAAAGTCTTTATCATAATATTTTTTTGCTTCTTTTTTTAATTCTTCTACTATTCCTATATCATCTCTAACTATTTCTCCTGTAATAAATTGAACATGGGAATTTGCTCTACATTTATCATAGTCTTCTTTAAAATACTTCCTTATTTGATTAGGTGTATTTGCGAAATATTCAATTAATAATCCATCTACTATTTTATTTCCACGTTGCCTATATTCAACTTTTTCATTTAATACAATATGTATGTCTAAATCTGAATGATTGTTAGGATTTCCTGTAATATAACTACCACATGCTAATATTCCTATTATATCATTTTTAAGTTCAAAAATGTTAATAAATTTTTCTAATTTACTTTTCCACTCCATGTATTTCCCCTTCTTAACATCACTCATATACCTAAAATTTGCCAGATGGTTTTTCCTTCTGGCAAATCTTATATGTTTTATTATATATCTTATAATTTTATTTTACTATATTTTATAATACATACTTCTTAATTAATACTATACCAATAGAAATTGTTCCTAATATAATTAATGCTAATACAAAATATGTTTGTCCTTGTCCTGTTATTAATGTTAATATTACTGGTGCATCGTCAATATCGTCTTCTCCTGGTTTTTTATTATCTGGTGTTGAATCTTTATCATCTATGTCATACTCATTATCATCTTGTGATATTTCTGCTGTATTTACTTTTAAGTCTAAATTATCTTCACCATTTATCCATGTTAATACAACTTCTACATCTGCATATTCACCTGGTTGTAATAAAGTATTTTCTAATAATCTTGTTGATATTACATTATTTCCTTCATCTACCCAACCTGGATTATCTTCTGGTAAGAATTTTAATCCTTGTGGTACATAGTCTGTTATTTCTGTTGCATATCCTGCAACTTCTCCTTCATTTATTACTCTAATTGAATATCTAAATTTTACAACTACATTATTTATATCTCTTTTATCTAAATCTACTTTTACAACTCCTTCAGGATCATCATAAGGTTGATGGCCTGTTTCTGTTATTACTTCTTGTCCATCTTCATAAACAATAGCTTGTGTTACCCATTTTCTAAGTGCTAAATCAAATATTTTAACAATTACTTTTTCAAAATCATCATCATCTTCTTGTCCTGGTATATATGAACCTTCTTCATCATCTTTATATCCTGGTAGATTTTCATCATCTGGTATATTTACATTATCTTCACTAGAATCTCTGTCATTAGCTGGTTCTTTATCTTTATCTAAATATTTTGATATTTCTGCAATATTTGTTATATTTTCATTAGTTGGTGCAACATCTTTAACTCTACACATTATTTGTACTTCTTCATATGATAATACTATTTTACCATTTTCATTTTCTTCAGCACCTTTTAATAGTGTATCATCTAAATATGTTGATTTCACTGTTCTTCCATCTTCTGCAACTGTCCATTTATATATATCATTAAACTCTCCTGGTACAAACTCTAAATATGGTGGTAAATAGTCAGTTATTTCTGCTGCATATCCATCTGTTTCACCTTCATTATATACTCTTAATGTATATATTACTATGTCATTATGATTTACAATTAAAGGTTCTTTTGTATGGTTGTATTCAGCTGTTGTAATTAGATTTCCATTTTCATCAGTAGTATTTAATTTACTTGTATCTACTTGTGGTGCTCTTGTATATGCTCCATCTGAGTCTTTTAAATATTCTTCTTCTTCGATTGTTTCATCTGGACTAACTGCTGTTATGAATTTTCTAAGTGCTAAGTCAAATGATTGTAATACTATGTTATCAAAATCTTCATCATCTTCATATTTTTTCCATATTTTAGGATCTGAATCTCTATCATCTATGTCGTCTCCATCTTCATCTGAATCTTCTGTTATAGCTGCTTCATTTCTTATAACATTTCCACTTAAGTTTTCTGCTACAACTTTTAATTTTACTGATACTTCTTTATAACTCAAGTCATCCTCAGTTTTAGTTCCGTCATTTTCACCAAATGCTTCAATTAGATTATCTCCTTCTATAGCTTCTTTATCTTTTGATAAATAATCTGTAGAGATTTGAGTTATTCTATTATTTTCATCATATTGGAATTTTCCCCATAAATATTCTTGGTTAAACTCTACAGCTTCTTTTTCATCATCAGTAAGTGTTTCATCATCTGCTAACTCTTCCCCTGATTTTTCAGACCATACAAATTCTAAACCTTCCGGAATATCTTCAGTTATTTCTGTTGCATATCCATCTATTGTTCCTTCATTATATATTCTAAATGTATATGTAACTATATCTCCTTTTTCAACTAATACTGGTTCTTTATTCAATTCATATTTTGCTGTTGTTTCATAAGTTCCGTCTGATTTAATTACATTTAATTCGCTTGTATCAATACTTTCTATTCTTTCAGGTACATTTTGATTATTTACTTGCACTATTCTTTTTATTAATTTTAAGTCAAATGATTCTGATACTAATATTAATTTTTCAAAATCATCATCATCTTGCTCACCTTTATAGAAATATGTATTATCTGTTAAATCATTTTTATTTGAACTATTACCTTTATATTCACTCATGTTATCTTTGTTAACGTTAGGTGTAGTTCCTGGTTCTGAGTCTCTATCTGCTCCTTGTTGATCTATAATTGTTTCATTATCTACTGCATCAAATTCTTCAGATATCCATGCTACGTTTGTTAATACTGTATTACCAGATGTGTTAGCTTTGGCTGTAACTTCACAATTTATTGTTATTGTTTCATATTCTAGTGTTGTCCCATTATATGCTTCTAAGTTATCAGTATTTGCTGGATCTCTCACTAAATTTAATTTATTTGTTCCTTCATCGTAAGGGTTTGCTGGATCTTCTATAAAATTACCACTTTCAATACTTACAAACTTTAATCCAGTTGGTAATTGATCCACAATTTTAGTCGCCCTTCCTGCTTTTCCACCTTCATTGTATATTGTCAAATTATATGTAACGATATCTCCTGTTTTTATTGTTACAGGATCTTTTTTATGAGCATAAGTTGCTGTAGTTCCATTTTGTAATGTATCTGTATTTATGTTTGGAACTCTTGAAAATGATCCTGTTAAATCAACATTATTTACTGCTGTTATATATTTTCTAAGTGCTAAATCAAATTCTGGTTCTAAAGTAAGTGTTATTTTTTCATTTTCTTTAACTCTTTCTGGTATTACTACTGGTTGAGTATTATTTAAATCAGATTCATCTGTCCATACAGTAGCTGTAGTTTTAAAATATTCAACATTTATATCTACCGTTATATCACTTATTTCAGTAACTTCATTTGCTGGTATTGAAATGTAGAAATCATTACCTATTAAATCTTTCACTGCTTTTCCTGATTCAACTTCTACTTTATTTTCATCTAATAATGTATATCCCATAGCTGATGAACCGTTTTTAACTTCAACATTTAAATCATAATTAGCTTCTCTATTTTCAGTTATATTAATTGGTCCTAATATATATTTGCTATTGTCAGCTGATAACTCTTTTTCTAATTTGGTCGTATTTACAGTTATTGGATTTATAACTTCGTTTGAAGTTATTTTTGAATATTGATCTGCATTTTCAATAGCTGTTCTTATTAAATATTTATATAAAATTTCTGACTGACCTTTTATTACTGTATCATTATTCGCACTATATGTTGTCCCATCTATAGTTTCATTTAACCATGATACTTTGTTTCTTTTGTCATATAAATTATTATTTTCTGTAGTATTTTGATCATAATTAGTAAAATACCATACTGCTGCTTGTTGTACTGCAAGTACATCTGTTTCTGATAACTGATTAGTTGTTCCTAAAATACTTGAATACAAATTAAATTCATCACTTAATGAATTTTCTCTTGCATATTCCATTGCATTATTTACTAATTCATCATATCCAATCAATCCTGTTGTTGAACTTTCTGGATGTGCTAAATATATTGTATCTAATAATGCTAATATCGCATTATATACATTTACAGTATATTCTGTCCCATCTATTTGAGTTGTGAATTCACCTGTTAATATACCATTATTTAATATAGCATTTTTTTCTGCAATTATATCAAATGAATTTGGATATTCATCTGTACTAGCATTACTCTGATTCGTAAATCCTTGACCTGCTCTTATACAATATATGTCTGATTCTTCTACAGAAGTATATCCAGCATTAGATCTTACAATATTCCATAATTTCATTGCAGTGGGTGTAACCCCATTAGCGTTTGGATTTCCTATTGCATATCCTTTATCTGGTTCAGATTCTGTCATTAACTCTTGTATTCTTAAATAAAGTATTTCATCTGCTGCATATACCTTATTAGTTATACTTACTAATGAAAATACTATCATTAGCATTAAAGTTATAATTATTATTTTCTTTAAATTTTTTAAAACCATTTTTTTCTCTCCTTAAAATTCTACTTCCTAATACTATTTTACTACATTTTCACAGATAGTCAAGTAGGTTTTTTTACAAAAAACTCTATTTTTTATGTTTTTTTTACACTGGTTTTTGTAACCGTTGATTCTGTAAGGTTTTATTACTGATTTTATATTTTTATCAACTATTACAATTATATTACATTTTCATTACATTTTCAAGTATTTATGTAAATTACTTTTGTTTTTTATTATATTTTTATTAAAATTAAAAAAACTTCTAAAATATTACCTATATTCATATATTTATATAGGTGATATAATGAATTTTATTTTTAAAAAGGTCTTTACTAAAAAATCAGTTGTTTTGAGTATTATTATCTACTTATTATTTACATCTTTTTTAACTTCCTACTCTTTTGATGAATCTCTATCTATAAATAATGTTAACCACATTGATACAACTGACGTTAATTCTAATGATTTTATTAATGAATTAGAAAAAGAAGTTTCAAGTGATGCTTCTAGTTTAAATATAAATTCAAGAAACTATATTGTATATGATAGAAATTCTAATTCAACAATTATAGGAAAAGATGAAGATAAAAGAGTCAAAATGGCATCAACTACAAAAATCATGACAGCTATTGTAATTATAGAAAATTGTGATTTGACTGAGATTGTTGAAGTTTCAAAAAAATCTGCTACTACGGGTGGCTCTTCTTTAGGTCTTAAAACAGGAGATAAAATAACTGTTAATGATCTTTTATATGGATTAATGCTATCATCTGGAAACGATGCTGCTGTTGCACTAGCTGAGTTTTATTCTGGCAGTATTGAAGAATTTAGTATTGCTATGAATAATAAAGCAAAAGAATTAAACCTATATAATACAAATTTTGAATCACCACACGGATTAGATTCTGATAATCATTACACAACTGCATACGAATTAGCTCTCTTATCTGATTATTCTTTAAAAAATGAAACTTTCTCTAATATTGTAGGAACTAAAACTTATACTGTTAATATAAATGGATATCCAAAAACAATATCAAACACTAATGAACTACTTGGAAATCTTAGTGGTGTTTATGGCATTAAAACAGGATTTACCAATGGTGCTAATAGATGTCTAGTATCAGCTTGTAAACGTGAAAATATGGATATAATTTGTGTTGTTTTAGGAGCAGATACAAAAACTTTTAGAACTAAAGATAGTATCAAATTAATTGAATATACATTTGAAAATTTTCAATATATTAATACTTCAGAGATTTTAACCACTACATTAAACACATGGATCTATGATAATCCCAATTATTTTACTATTGAAAAAGGTATTAATTCAAATTTAAGTATTAAGCTTGATACAATTACTCAAGATGTTTTATCTATTAACAATATTGATGTAAACAATGTTAGATGTGAAATTAAAATTGATAATTTTTTAATTTCACCTGTATATAAAGACCAGATTATTGGTACAGCTACTATATATAATAATACAACTGAAGTTTATTCTGTTAATATTTTATCTGATTCAAATATTGACAAAAAAGATTCTAAATACTATTTCTTGGATTTTTTAAAAAATTATTTTAACTATTTAAATACTATTTCATATTAATATATTTTATTAGAACAACTTCTATTATAGGTTTTGTTCTATTTTATATTAAAAAAGAATACTTTTAAAGTTTTTTTTAATTTATAATATGTTCTACTATTTTTAATATCAATATAAAATACAAATATATATGTAACTGTATTGTAATTACTACTATATATTTGTATCTTATTAGTTTTTATTTTTACTATTAATATTTATATTGCAATATTTTTTATGATAACCTTTCTTTTTTGTTTTTAGAAATAATACTTATATTTTTATAATTTATTTTAATTTCAATTATTTAAATTTTATTTTTTTAAAAAATATTCAACTTTTTCTTTTGCAATTTCTAACATTTCTGATATTTGCTCTACTGGGAATTGTTTTTTATATAATTGCTTTATAATTTGGATTTTTGACTCTTCAATTCCTTGATTAAAACCTTCTGTTTTAGCATATAAAAGTGCATCATTTGAATTTCTCAAATCATCTTCTAGTTTTTCTATTTGCGATAATACTTCAGGTGTTGATTCTACTTTTTTTAATTCATCAAGTGCTTTTTTTATTTTTTCATTATAAGTCATACTTTTCTCTATTTCCGCAATATTACCTTTACTTATTATAGTTAACCATTGTTCTAATCTTGATTTTGTATCATGTTTCATCTTTTTAAATATTGGTAACTCTATTGTTATATATGTTATTAAGTTTTTCTCCATAAGTTCCATATATCTAATATTGTTTTCATCTGTTTTAATAAAATATGTTTCACTTTTTCCTAAATAATGATTTTCATTTTTATATAATACATAATCTAAAATAGATATACAAATTATTGGTTTTGCTGATTTATATAATCCTCCTGATTTTATTTCTTTTGCATACAATTTAGACGCATAATATTGCATTCTTTCAAATGTGTTATGATGGTTTCTAATTTGCATTTCAATATTCACTATTTCACCAGTTGACAGTGTTGCTTTTATGTCTAAAACTCCTTGTTTTTCTTCCTTGTGAAATTTATCTAATGAATAATCTTGTATTATATCTATTCCTTTTATTTTTATTTCTAATATAGCTTCTAATAGATCTATTAATAAATCAGGATTATTTGAAAATATTGATTTGTATATAAAATCATATTGTAAAGAAATATTGCTTTTCATTAATTTCTCAATATCTTTTCTCTCCATATTGTCTACCTTATAATATCATAAAAAATATTTTCTTACAATACAGAACTAGAATTTAATAGTTTAATTTTATTTTTTAATTTAATTTGTTTGATTTTTTGATATTTTTTCGATTTAAAATTTATCAAGCTGTAC
>CAYJGL010000026.1:0-20217 GCA_964369695.1 uncultured Clostridium sp. | reverse complement strand
AATATACATATATATACCTCCATAGATATTAGAATATATGTAGGGAAAACAAAAATAGAACAGGTTAAGTGGTATCTTTTAATATTAACTTAAATTAATTTATCTATAAAATGTTAAAAACTTTACTGTTAGTTACTGGATAATATCCAAAGAATATGTTATAAAAGAATAAAAAATATATAGGAAGGAATAATGATGAACAGTAAAAAAATAGAAATGTTAACAAAGAAAATATTAGAATATTCTTTAGAAGTAAAAGAAAAAGAAAACTTATTAGTAGAAATATTTGGTGAAGAAGGAATGCCACTTGCAATAGAACTTATTAAGCAGGCAGAAAAAAAGAATATTAATGTGTTTTTTAATATAATAAATTATACCATGTTAAAAGAGTTATTAAAAAATTGCAATGGAACTCAAATTAAATTATATGCTAAACATGACTACGAAAGAATGAAAGATATGGACGCATATGTAGCTATTAGTTGTAAGAAAACTGAGAGTGAATTTGAAGGTATATTGCTTGAAAAGATGGAAATGTATAATAAAGAATATATGACAAAAGTTCATTTGAACGAGAGAGTTAATAAGAAATGGTGTACACTAAGATATCCAAATGAATTTTTTGCTCAAAAAAACAACATGAGTTTAGAGAAAGCAGAAAAATATTATTTTGATGTGTGTCTTTTGGATTATAAAAAGTTATCATTTGCAATGGATAATTTAGTTGATTTATTAAATAAAAGTGATAAGATTAGAATTATAGGTGAGAATACAGATATATCATTTAGTATAAAAGGAATAAAAGCTCAAAAATATATAGGTAACTTTAACTTGCCAGATGGAGAAGTAGCAACAGCTCCTGTAAAAGATAGTGTGAATGGATATATAACTTATAATACAGAAACTATATACGGTGGGCAAAAATTCAAAAATATTAAGTTTGAATTTGAAAATGGTAAAATTATAAATGCTATAGCTGATAAAACAAAAGAATTAAATAAAATTTTAGATATTGATGACGGAGCAAGGTATATTGGAGAATTTGCATTTGGATTAAATCCATATATAAAATATGTAAGTCAAGATGTATTATATGATGAGAAAGTCTATGGAAGTTTTCATTTAACACCAGGGAATAGCTTGAAAGAAAGTGATAATGGAAATAAATCAGCTATTCATTGGGATATTGTTTGTATTCAGACAAAAGAATTTGGTGGTGGTGAAATTTGGGTTGATAATAAATTAATTAGAAAAAATGGAGAGTTTGTTATTGAAGATTTAAAATGTTTAAATATGGATAATTTATTAGTATAATTTAAATTACAAATTGCTTAAAAATAAATTTGTATTACTAATATAGTATGATTTATGTGGACTTTATAGTACGATATGAAAAATTTTTATATAACTATAGATAAATTGATATTTATATGATAATATCTTGGTAATATAATTATTTTTTTAGTTAGTGTATATTTTAATTATTTAAGTAGTTCATAGATGAGATTAACTTTAGTCGTATTCTATGAAAAAATTGAAAAAAGATTGATTTTAAGAAAATTTACAATTGGAGAATTAAAATGAGAGAGGTACAATATGTTAGAAAAAATTGACTAAATGCAAAAAAAATTAAAGGATTTAGGTTATTTTGCATCAAAAGATATATCAAAATTAGTATTATTATTTGAAGAAACAGGAAAGAGAAAGAAGAAGAGTATACCAACATTATTATTAGAAGGAGACTCTGGAGTTGGAAAAACATTTTTAAGTGAAACATTTGCTAAGTTAGTTGGAGCTGATACTAAATTTGTTCAATGTTTTCCTAGGATGGGAACTGAAAATTTTCAATATGATGTAAATATAGAGGCTGTTATTAGACAAGATGCTGATAAGAGTATAAAAGAAGGTATATTATTGCAAACACTTAAGCAATCAGAAAAAACTCCAGTAGTTCTTGTTATAGATGAATTAGATAAGGCTAGGCCAGATGTAGACTCGTTTTTATTAGATTTCTTAGAAAATGGAAGATTGACAACAGGAACGGATACATATAAAAAAGGTAATTACCCTATATATACATTTATTACATCAAATAATAAAAGAGAAATTGATGAAGCTGTACTTAATAGAAGTAGAAAAGTAGATTTATTACGACCGGATAAAGAAATGTTTTTAGAGATTTTAGGATTACCAGATTCTCATCATTTGGGGTATGTTTATAAAAAATGTCCTGATTTTTCTATAAGACAGGCAAAACAATATTTGGAAGATATAGATATATTAGGAGTAGAATTTGATGAAAGTGCATTAAGTCAATATATCCATTATGAAGATTTAAATATAACATCTTTAGCTGATTTACAGAGATTAGAAGATGTAGGAGAAGAAGGAATAGAAATTGAAGTGCCAAGTTTAGAAAGATGTAAAATGATGATGAAAACACATGGGGAAAAATCAGCAGAAGAATGGTTAAAATTACTTCAAAATGAAACAACAAATATATTGAATTTTGGTTATGATTATGAAAATTCTGAATACTATACTATGGTAGATACATTAGAACAACTTCAAACAATATGTAAATATATTGAAATTCCTAGAGAAAGTTATTATGAGAATAGCTATAAAGGTTGGTTTGAATATTCAATTTCAGATGAAGATATGTTAAGACAAAACATTATATGGGCAGCAAATAAAAATGAAAAGGATAATACAAGGTTTGGAATTAAAATTAGTGGAGAAAAAATGTTTAAAATTGCTTCAAATAGAGGTATAAATTTTGTTTATTTAAATTCTGAAAATTTTACTTTAGAAGAATTTTTAGTAAATTTAGTAAATAAAGAACAAGAGAAAAAAGAAGACTATAAAACTGATGGTGAATATGATGAATCTGGAATTGATTATGGAGACTAGGAGATGGGAAAATGCCTTTAAAATATGATATAGATAAAATTTTTGAAGAATTAGAAAGACAGATTAAAAAAAATAAAAATGAAATTACTGATATAGAAGAAAAAGAAAATAATTCAATTGAGTCTCCAGAAGATGTTAAAAAAACACAAGAAGTTGCTCCGGCTACTTCTAAAACTACAGAAGATATTCATGGTGGAGATGAAGCATCAAAAGAAATTAAAAACTCACAAAATTCAGTGAATGATGGAGAAAATGACCTGAAAAAAAACAAGAGTGAAAAAACAGAAAATACAGGAAATAAAAAAGTAAAACATAAAAATAAAAAATTAACGGGGAAACATCTTAAAGATAAAAATAGAAAGTCTATTAAAAAAATTAAAAAATTATTTAAAAAGAAAAAAGAAAATAGCAAAAAAAATAAAAATGAAAATAAAGAAGAATATATACAAAGATATATACTTAAAACAATTAAAAAAATTGCTGCTGAATATGGTGGAATAGATAAAGAATATGGTGTAGAAAGCTATGATAAAAAAAAGATTGTAGAGCATATAATAAAACACCAAAAGTATAAATTGATGAGTGATAAATGTGATCTGAAACTTTCTAAGTATGTGCAATTTTTTATTGATACATCAGGAGTATATGGTAATAGTTCAAACAGAAAACTTAACAAACTTATGCCACAAATTATTAACATATTAGAAAGACAAGGATATCAATGTTATCTTGCTGCTTGTGGAAATGGATTTTATGAAAAAGACATGGTTGAAGATGAATATTACGGAACGAGAAAGTATTTAGAAAGATTTGAAGTAGGAAAAGTTAATCCAATTGCATGTCCTACCGAAGAAACTGCAGCTCAAATGGCTAATCAAGCAGAATTTACAATAATTTTAGCTGATTTTGACGGATTATCTTCCATCTGTAGAATGGCTGATTTGTGTAAAGGAGATAAAAAACCATATCTTTTATGTACAGAAGACAGATATCCATGGGGAGATCCAACTTGGCATGATTGGGTAGATCCGGATTACTGTTATTATGATCCTGAATATGTATATGATGTATCTTTGGATGGGAATCCAAGTTTAAAAGAATATGAAGATAAAATGTATAATAATCAATATGAAGATTATGATGATAACGAGTATGAAGAAAATGAATATGATAATTAAAATATAAAAAGGAATTAAGTTTTATGATAGAAAAGGACATAATAGTTAATAAATTGTTAACCTTCTGCAAAACAAGGGATGTAGATAGTTTTTTAAAAGTTTTTTTAATTAATTTTTTATTTGAAAAAATTAATTACATAGAAAGAAAAATTGGAACAGAAAATGCATTAAGAATGTTAGGGAAGTATATTTATAATTTAGAAAAAAACTTAAAAATATTTGTTAAATTAAACAAGCACCATTCGATATATGTTAAGTATGAATATAATACTAAGCAACTAAAGTATTATATGATAGATAAATATAACAAACTAGGAAAAGTTGAGATAGATAAAGAAAAAAAGAAGAAATTGTTGATGCAGGAATTTAAAATAATGATGTATAAAGAATTTGAAAAAATTATAAATATTTATTCTGTTGACGGAAAAATAGTATCAAATGGATTTTATATTGAAGATTCATTTAAAAGATATCCAGAATATGGGGGGGATTTTTCTGATATTATAGATATCTTTTCGGAAGTTGAAGTTTGTAAAATGATTAACACTAATCTGAAGATTAAAACTTATATTGATGAGAAAAGAGAATTTTATGTTTATTCTGAACATTTTAGTCAAATAAATTCAGAAGTTATGGGATATGTGATGTTGTGGAGAGAATTTATAGATGATAAAATATTTTATTTTGCAGTAAAAAATCCTAAAAGTTATTCTAAGGACATGATGAAAAACTTTAATGAAAAATATGATTATATACTGAAATCTGAATATCAATTTTTCCTAAAAAGTAAAGATGTATTTTCTTTACTGGAGAATTATATACTACATATTAAAAATAGGATTAATACCGAAAATAATGTACGTTATCATCAAGATATAAGTGTTATATTTGAATTAATGAACAAAAAAAGTAATGTTTATAATAATAAATATTTATTGCATAATTCAAATAATGAGACTAATTTGAATTATAAGAAAATATAAGTTATTAAAGGATAGATTGGTTAAAAATAGAAAATTTAGAGTCTGATATAAACTTGATAAAAGTAGAACAACCATAAAATATTTAACACAGGAGAAAAACTAGAACTATTTCAAAGAAACAATTCTAGCAATAACTTCTAAACCAGTGGTTTCGGTATATAATTTAACATCATAACCAGTATTATTAACAAACTTCAAATCAAGACTTCCATATGCAACAGCAGCATCTTTACCAGATTCAATATAAGGAACGACAGCAGTATGTGGGTGTCTTTCTGTTACTGTTAAAGAAGGAATAGATAGTACAGCATTATACACTGTAGTACTAACTTGACACATCCCACCACCAAGACCAGGAACATTATTTCCATCTTTATCAATAACATTAGCTTTTTGATATCCTTTTTCAGTAGTAGCAGGACCTACAATGCTTGTAAAAGAAAAAGTATCACCATTTTTAACAATAGTACCATTTAAAGCACTTGTAACAAGTTTTATATTATTTTGTCTTGCTTCTTCTTGATTATGGATTTTTGTTGAAAAGCTACCTAATTCTTCTTCAATAGGAATATACTCTTCAGTTTCATGTATTGGAACTTCAATGTTTTCGTTTGTAATTGAAGTAGTATAATTATTTTCAACATTACTTAGATTATTTTGAGTTTCAGATGAATAAGAATTGTTGTCATTGGATATATTTTGATCATTGGAAGTCTTTTCAGCATTATAATTTGTATTTGAATTATTAGTATTAATGTAGTTCATAAAAAAATAAATACCTAATACAATTAGTAATACAAAGAAAAATAAAATAATAAAAAAAGTAGTTTTTTTATTCAAAATAATCACCTCTGAGATTAGTATAACCAAAAATTTGACAAAATATTGACTTTTAATAAAAAAAAAAGTATAATTAATCTGTAAGTTTTTTAAGGAGAAAATATGTATGTTAGCAAAAAATTGGAAAAGAATAGGAATTTTAATATTAATAATTGCTTGTGTTTTTAATATTATGAATAAATTAGTAAATAAATTATCATTAAATACTGAAATGTTGGATTCTGCTCAATATATGCAGATAATTCAATCAGAAGAAGTAAATAATACAATAAATGAATAAAAAAATCAAAATTTACTTGAAAAAATAAATTATATATGTTAATATATATACCGGTAAAATTATTTTCGAAAATAAGAAAGAGGTGACTAGACAATGAAAGAAGGAATACATCCGAATTATAATCAAACAACTGTAACATGTGCATGTGGAAATGTACTAGAAACAAGTTCAACAAAAAAAGATTTAAAAATAGACGTATGTTCTAAATGCCATCCATACTGGACAGGAAACTTAAGACAAGATACTGTTGGTGGAAGAGCTGATAAATTCAAGAAAAAATATGGAATTTAATTATGAAGTGAGAATTAGAGACATATCTAGTTCTTATTTTTTGATGTTAAAAGTAGTAAAAAAGAAAAAAATGAAATATCTAATTGAAATATGGAAATACTATATGATATAATATTTTAGTTAAAGAATAAGGGAGGAAAAAATAAATGAAATTAAATTTAAGAAAAACAAAAATAGTAGGAACAATAGGTCCGGCAACAGAAAGTGAAGAGATGTTTACAAAATTAGTAGAAGCAGGATTAAGTGTTGCAAGAATTAACTTTTCTCATGGAAGTTATGATGAAAATGGAGAAAAAATTGAAACAGTTAAAAGAGTAAGAGAAAAGCTAGGAAAACCAGTAGCCTTATTACTAGATACAAAAGGTCCAGAAATTAGATCAGGAGTATTAGAAACAGGAAACGAAAAAATATTAATTGAGCAAGGTCAAACATTTACATTTGTTAATGAAGATATTGTTGGAAATAAAGAAAGAGTAACAATAACATACAAGGAATTATATAAACAAGTATCTGTTGGTGGGACTATATTAGTTGATGATGGAGCTTTGGAATTTGAAGTAATTGAAATAAAAGATAAAGATATCATATGTAAAGCTTTAAATACAGCTAAATTAGGAAGTAGAAAAACAATGAATATACCAAATGTTAAAGTTGATTTACCAGCATTAACAGAAAAAGATATTGAAGATATATCAGAAGGTATAGGAAGAGGTTTTGATTATGTTGCTGCTTCTTTTGTAAGAAAAGCATCAGATGTTAAAGCTGTTAGAGATTTATTAGATTCGAATGATGGACAAAAAGTTAAAATTATATCTAAAATAGAAAACCAAGAAGGTATTGATAATTTTGAAGAAATACTTGAATTATCAGATGGTATAATGGTAGCTCGTGGAGATATGGGTGTTGAAATACCAATGGAAGAAGTTCCAATTGTTCAAAAATACTTTATAAAAAGATGTAATCAAGTTGGTAAACCAGTTATAACGGCAACACAAATGTTAGAAACTATGACATCTAATCCAAGAGCGACAAGAGCAGAAGTAAGTGACGTTGCAAATGCTGTATATGACATAACAGGAGCTATAATGCTATCAGGAGAATGTGCTATAGGTAAATATCCGGTAGAATGTGTTAATGTTATGAATAAAATAGCTTTATCAATAGAAGGAGCTATCAAATATTGGAAAAGATTTAATAGAAAAGAAATTAAATTAGATGTTGATACATTTGAAGAAACAATACTATATTCTACATGTGTAACAGCAGAAAGATTAGATGCAAAAGCAATAGTAGCATATACACATAAAGGTGACTCAATAAGAAGATTAGCAGGATTAGCACCAGGATGTCCTATAATTGCGATAGCAGATGATGTTCAAACATATCATCAATTAGGAGCTTCATTTAATGTATACCCAGTATTATCATTAGAAGGGAACACAATTGAAGATACTATATCAAAAGGAATTGAAATACTTAAAAAAGATAGAATATTAGAATCAGGAGATTTAGTAGTAGTAGCAGGTGGAGCAAAAATATTACCAGATCAAAACCAAAACAAAGTAATAGGTGGATATTTAAAAATATAATTTAATATACTTAAAAGTATTATATAAATAAATCTAAATTGTTAAATAATAATAATTTAGATTTATTTTATTTTAGTAAACTCACATTAATAAATCAAATTTAAGAATTTATTGGTAATTATCATACTTTTATGGTATACTGTATTTGAAAATTAATAATAATCAAGAAAGGAGAATCTATTTAAAAAATAGATAATATAAATATGTCAAAACCAATAGTAGCAATAATAGGAAAACCAAATGTAGGGAAATCAACATTCTTTAATTATATAGTAGGTAGTAGAATATCAATTGTAGAAGATACACCAGGGGTAACAAGAGATAGAATATATGCTGAAACTAACTGGAGAGGAAGAGATTTTACAATAGTAGATACAGGAGGGATTGAACCAGAATCTGATGATGTTATAATATCGCAAATGAGAACACAAGCAGATTTAGCAGTGCAAATGGCAGATGTGATTTTATTTTTAACAGATATAAGACAAGGAGTAACAGCGACAGACCAAGAAATAGCACTAATGCTTAAAAGATCTAAAAAACCAGTAATACTTGTATGTAATAAAGCAGATAATTATGAAAAAGATAGTCAACAAGCTTATGAATTCTACAACTTAGGATTAGGAGATCCGTTTCCAATATCAGCAACAAATGCGTTAGGTCTAGGTGATTTGTTAGATGAAGTGTTTTCAAATTTTCCGAAAAAAGAAGAAATGAAAGATGATAGTGATAGAATTAAAGTAGCAATAATAGGGAAACCAAATGTAGGGAAATCATCATTAATTAATAAAGTATTAGGAGAAAATAGAGCGATAGTTAGTGACATAGCAGGAACTACTAGAGATGCTATAGATACAGAATTTGAGAATGAAAATGGTAAATATACATTAATAGATACAGCAGGAATTAGAAGAAAAAGTAAAGTTAACGAAAATATTGAAAAATACAGTATAATGAGAACATTACTTGCAGTTGAAAGATCAGACGTTTGTTTAATGATGATAGATAGTTTAGAAGGTGTAACAGATCAAGATGCTAAAATAGCAGGAGAAGCACATGAAGCAGGAAAAGGTGTAATTATAGTTGTAAATAAATGGGATATATTTGAAAAAGATACAGGAACATTAGAACAATATAAAAAAGAGATATATGCTAAATTAAAATATTTGTCATATGCTCCAATAATATTCATATCAGCAAAAACAGGACAAAGAGTTCATAAACTATTTGATTTAATAAATCATGTGGCAGAACAAAATAGCATGAGAATATCAACATCAATATTAAATCAAGTTATAAATGAAGCAATAGCTATAGTACAGCCACCAACAGATAAAGGAAAAAGATTAAAAATATTCTATGGAACACAAGCGAGTACAAAACCACCAACATTTGTAATATTTGTAAATAATAAAGAATTATTTCATTTTTCTTATGAAAGATATCTGGTAAATCAAATAAGGAAAGAATTTGGTTTAGAAGGAACACCTGTTAGGGTAATAGTAAGAGAAAAAGGAGAAAAGTTCGAATAAAAGTTAATAAGTAAAATAGAAATTAAATATACAGGAGGAAAAATATGGTAGTATATATTATTATGTTTATAGTAGCCTATTTAATAGGAAGTATTAATTTTTCAGTAATTATAAGTAAAAAAGTTGCAGGATTTGATGTAAGAGAAAAAGGTAGTGGTAATGCTGGTACAACAAATATGCTTAGATCAGTGGGTAAAAAAGCAGCAATTATAACATTGTTATTAGATATATTAAAAGGTGTAGTTTCAGTTTTAATTGCTATAATACTAGGAAATATATTAAATGAAGTAAATAGAGAACTATTACTTCAAATTGCAGGAATAGCAGTGGTTTTAGGACATACATTTCCAATATTCTTTGGATTTAAAGGTGGAAAAGGGGTTGCTACATCTCTTGGAATAGTACTTCTTACTAACTGGCAAATAGGTTTAATATGTTTAGTATTTGCAATTACACTAATAGTGCTTAGTAAAATGGTATCACTAGGAGCAATCATGGTAGCAATATTATTTCCAATACTTACAATATTTATAAACTCAAATTATACAGTATTATCAGAAGGGAAAAAAGGAATTGACTATTTAATATATGCTATTTTATTAGCAATAATAATATTATTTAATCATAGAGCTAATATTAAAAGAATATTAGAAGGTAAAGAAAATAAAATAAGTTTTAATAAATAAAATAGGAGCGATATATGGAATTAAATATTGAAGAAGAAAAGCAACTATTAGATAAAATAATAAAAGAGAAACAAAATATTATAGATATATGTAAAGAAACAGAAAAATATAGCAAGATTTTAGAAGAAAGAAGAATTAATCAGACAATATTTGTTATTGGAGAAACTCCAGAGAGTTATACACAGAAAAGTAGTGAGCTTGCTGGTGAAAAAGAAATACAGCAAAAATTTAAAGAACAAAAATATCAAGAAATATGCAAAGACATAGAGTGCTTTAAGGAAACAATAATGAAGAAAATTAAAAGTATGCTCGAAAATATGTCTACAGATAATATGTTTGATACAGATATTAAAACTGCAGAAGATTTAAGATATTTTTATATGCGATTAGTAGGAATTGATTTTTCTAATGTCGAAAATCTGAAAAATGAAATATATTTTAGTAATTCAGAAATACTAGAAGAAGAACAAGTTATATAAACATAAGAATTTGAATAAAGGAGATTGGATATGAGTAAAATAGCTGTTATTGGAAGTGGAAGTTGGGGAGTAGCACTTGCTACTTATTTAGCAAATTTAGGAAATGAAGTGGGGATATGGTCTTTTAGTCAGGAAGAAGCTAATGAGATTAATATAGAAAGAAAAAGTAAGTTTTTAAAAAAATTAGAAATTCATAAAAACATTAATTGCTCAACAAATTTTGAAGAAGTAATAAAAGATAGTAAATTCATATTACATGTAACACCTTCTAAATTTACAAGAGAAACTTTTAGAAAATATAAAGAATATGTAAAAGACATACCAGTTATAATTTGTTCAAAAGGATTTGAAAAAGAAACTTTAAAGACATTAGACGAAGTAATGATTGAAGAAATGCCAAATGTTAAAATAGGAGTATTATCAGGACCTAGTCATGCAGAAGAAGTATCTATAAATATTCCAACAGTATTAGTAATTGCATCAAAACATAATAATGTGCTAAAAATGGTACAAAACACTTTTATGAGTGAAAGCATGAGAATATATACATCTACAGATGTCAAAGGTGTAGAATTAGGCGGAGCTTTGAAAAATATTATTGCATTTTGTGCTGGTGTTGCATCAGAAATTGGATTAGGTGATAATAGTTATGCTGCGTTAATTACGCGTGGACTTGGAGAATTAACTAAATTAGGAATGAAACTAGGTGGAGAAAAAGATACATTTTATGGTCTTAGTGGATTAGGAGATTTAATTGTAACCTGTCTAAGTGAACATAGTAGAAACAGAAAAGCAGGAAGATTAATAGGGCAAGGGAAAACATTAGAAGAAGCTAAAAAAGAAGTTGGAATGGTAATAGAAAGTATTGATAATATAGAAGTTGCATATGAATTATCTAAAATTCATGGAATAGAAATGCCTATAGTAGAATCAGTATATAAAGTTTTATATGAAAATTTAGATCCTAAACAAGGTGTGAAAGAATTAATGACAAGAAATAAAAAAAGTGAATAATATTTTAAAATCTTCAAATAATATATATAATATTCAATAAAAAAGGAGAAAATGAATGGAAATTTTTGAAAAAATTAGCAAACATGTTGTTAAGACATATACTGAAACAACTGACAAAACAGGTCAAATAGCTAAAGAAACAAAGAATAAATTTAAAATTTCAAGTTTAAAAAATGAAGTTATTGATAGATATGAAGAAATTGGTAAAAAGGTTTATGAGTCATATAGAATAGATGAAGAAAAAGATATATCACAAGAATTAATTTTAGAATGTATAAATATAGATGAAATTAACGAAAAAATCAGAAAATTAGAAAATGAAGTATTAGAAATGAAACATAAGAAAAAATGTATAAATTGTTTTGCAAAAATTAAAGATACTGATAAATATTGTTTTAACTGTGGGCAAATACAAGATATAAAAAATGTAAATGTAAATGAAGAAGATATAAAAAGTAGTAATGAACAACAAAAGACATCACAAGAAGTAGAAAAAAGTATAAATGAAATAGCAAAAACTATTCAAATTGAATCAAATATTAATACAGGAAATAATATAGGAAATAATACTAAAAATGTAAGTGAAAGTCAAAGCCAAAACAAAAACCAATACGACAAAGAATTAGATACGGTCTTTACAGAAAAAGATATATCAGAATTAGAGAATATAATAAAAATAGAATCAAACATAGATGAAGAATTAAAAGCAAAATATGAAGAAAAACAAGATAAGAAGGAAAAGGAAGATAAAGAAAATAAATGAAACTAGTAATACAAAGAGTAAAAAATGCTAAAGTAGAAGTAGAAGATAAAATTATTTCTGAAATTGAAAAAGGTTTTTTAGTATTTATTGGAATAACACATGAAGATAATACAGAAATAGCAGATTATCTTGCTAGAAAAATGTGTAACCTTAGAATATTTGAAGACGAAGACAATAGAATGAATAAAAGTATAAAAGATGTAGAGGGGGAACTGTTAATAGTTTCTCAATTTACATTATATGCAAACTGTAAAAAGGGGAATAGACCTAGTTTTACAGAATCAATGGAGCCTAATAAAGCAAATGAATTATATGAATATTTTTGTGGAAAATCGAAACAAGAAGGAATTAAAGTTAAAAAAGGAATATTCGGAGCTGATATGCAAATATCACTTCTAAATGATGGGCCAGTAACAATAGTATTAGAAGAAAAAACGACATGAGTGTCGCATTGGGGACTGTCCCTAACGCGACATTTATGTCGTTTTTGGGACAAGCCTCTAATATGGAAATCTTTCAAATAGGTATTGTATTATATAATTTCCGTTTGAATTATTAATGTTTATATATGCATTTTTGTCGAGATGTATCCACATTTTTATTTCGTATTTTTCAGAATTATCTATATATGTTCCAATTATGTCGGCAATTTCAATAGGATTTAAATAATCTTTTTCCCAAGTGAAAATATTATTTAAATCAATATTGGTATTATAAAAATCATATAAAAAAGAATTTATTTCTCCTTTTTTTTCACTATATAAATTAACTTTTACACTCATACTATACTCCTGCTACGATTCTAAATTTTATAAATTAATATATATATATAGTATTAAAATATAATATAAAAATATACATGGAATAAATTAAAATTAAAATGTAAATAATAGAAATGAATTAAATAGTATTGAAAATTAAGATACTTTAAAATTTGACATTATTGATAAATATTGAAGGAGATAATTATATTGAAAAAATTTAAAGTTTTTGCATATATAGTGTTTATATGTATAATAGCTGTATTATCGTTTGCAATTTATTCAAATGCTAATAAGAACAATGAAAAAGATATTAAAGAAAAGACTACCACTGAGTTGAAGTATTTAGAAAGTAAACTAGTGGATTTGTTAAATTCTTTAGAAGGTTTAGAAACCGCTAATTATGCTGTTACAGTTAAGGAAATTCAAAAAAATGATGAGGAACAACAATCAGGTACAAGTAGTGGTTCAACTGAACAAGAATCTGGAAGTCAAAGTGGTCAAAGTTCTTCTAGTAATACTGAAAGTCAAACTTCAAGTGGACAAAATACTTCAAGTGGACAAAATACTTCAAGTAGTTCTGAGACAAGTACAATGGAAATTGAAAATAACGGAATACTAAGTAATGATAAAGAAATAGATTGGGAAAATATAAAAAAAGAAATGGAATTAGTATATATATCATTGCCTACAATAACATTAGATTTATATGAAATTCACAATAATCCAAATGAAATATTAGAATTTAACAAAGAATACGATATTTTAACTACTTATGTTAAAGAAGAAAGTAAAGAAAAAGTTGAGCAGCAATTAGTTAAAGTATATAGTTATATTCCTAAATTAATAATTAATACAAATGCTACTAGTATTGAAAAGATATTAATAAATGTAAAAAACGAAATATTTAAAGCATATATATTGCTAGACAGTGGAAATTGGGAAGAGATAGATAATTATATTCAAAATTCTGTAAATATTTATTCAGAGTTATTAAATAATATGGAAGGCGAAAACAAGCAATATAATATAAATAAAGGATATGTTATGATAAATGAATTAAAAGAATCAATAGAACTTAAAGATAAAGAAATATTTTTAATAAAATACAAGAATTTACTAGAAGAAATAAACAATATATGATATAATTTGGCAGAGTAAACTAAGTAGTCGCTGGTAAATATCTGAAAAGAATTACGAGAGGAAAGTCCGGACTCCATAGAGCAATAATGCTAGATAACGTCTAGTGAGGGTAACCTTAAGGAAAGTGCAACAGAAAATAACCGCCATTTATGGTAAGGATGAAAAGGCGAGGTAAGAGCTCACCGCTAATATGGTGACATATTAGGCAGTGTAAACCCCATTTGGAGCAACACCTGAAATGAAGATTAAGTCTGCTCGGCATCTTCTAACTTGCGTGGCTTGAGATATATAGTAATATATATCCTAGATAAATGACTATTTTAAATGACAGAATCCGGCTTATGGTTTACTTTTAATATATAATAACAGGAGAAAAATAATGCAAAAAATTAATTTTTTGGCGACAGATAATTTAGAATTAACAGGATTTTTATATACAAAAAAAAGTGAGATAAAATCAAAAGATGTAATTTTATCAATACATGGAATGGCAACAAATTGTTTTAAGAAAAGAGAAGATGTTTTAATTGAAAAAGTACTAGAGAAAAACATGGATTTTTTTGCATTTAATAATAGAGGTAGTGAATTAGTAAAATATTGTAAAAAAGATGGCAAAAGTACAATTGCTGGAACATCTTATGAAAACATATTTGAATCATATCATGATATATTAGGTGCTATTTTAGAACTCAAAAAATTAGGATATGAAAATATATTTATACAAGGGCATAGCTTAGGTGCTACAAAAACAGTATATGTATATAATAAATTATTAGAAGGAAATAATGAAATTATAAATAATATAAAAGGAATAATACTATTATCATTAACAGACATCCCAACTGCAACTAAATTCTATTTACAAGAAAAGTTTGATAATTATTTAGAATATGCAGAAGACAAAAAACAAAGCGGAAAAGGATTAGAAATAATGCCACAAGATGCATTTATACATCCAATTAGTGTAAACACATTTTTGATATATGCAAAATACTATAAAGACATAGACTTTGCTAAATATACAAGGGATAATGAATTTGAAGTACTAAACAGAATAATGGTACCAATATTTATGAGATGGGGAAATGATAGAGAGCTTATACTACAAAAAGCAGAAGATTTAGTTTCTTTGGTAGATGAAAAAATAGTAAATTCTAAAAAGGATATTGATTATATAGATGGTGCTAACCACAATTACTTAGGAAAAGAAGAAATAGTCGCTGAACAAATAATTGAATTTATTTCTAATATAAGATAAAAGATATAAACTATTAAAATGGGGGAATAATAAGATGTATGAAAGAAATATAATAGTAATTGAGAAATATTTGGAGAAAATATTAGGCACCAATAAAAAAAGTAATGTTAAATTGAATTATGAAAACTTTAAAAATCTAGTTAAAGAAATAGAAGAATTTAATGAAATTTCAATACAAGAAAAGAATATTATAGAAAAATTTGATGAATGTGTCAAAGAAATAGAAAGTATTCAAAAAAAGCAAGATAAATTAATTCAAACAAATAGCAAATTAGAACAAACTAGAAATTCATTGTTTTACGATTTGGGAGATGAAACAAAAGATGTTGAACAAAAATTTGTTAAAATTGAAGAAAATATTGAAAAAAATAATATTGAATTAAAAGAACTAAGATCACAATTCATATCATTTTCAACAGAATTTGCAGAGAATCAAAAAGAAAGAAATAAATGTGAAAAAGCTAAAAGAATTTCAGAAACTAATTATATAGCATTTGTTAAGAAAGTAAATGAAGATTTCCATGGTATTGAAATTCAAAGTTTAAAAGATCTAAAAGAATTTCTATTTTCAGATAAAGAGGAATACAATAATGAAATATTTGATATAATAGTTAAAAATGGAAAAAATGAAAAAGTTAAATTTGATAAAAACGTAATAAAAAAAGCAATTGACAATAGAATAAAAATATTTGAAAAAGAAATAGAAAGTTATTTGATAGCATACGATAAAACAAAAAGAATATTAATTGAATTAGAAAACGAAAGTTTAAAATTAGAAAAATATAAGAAAGCTTTAAGAGATATAAATATTAAACTTAGTTTTATAAATGTAGAAAAAGAATATCTAGCAACATTTTTGGATTATGAAAGATTATCATCAATGAGTGGTGCTAAGGTACATGAAAGTTTAATGATTGAAGCTTGCGAAAGTTTTGAATTAGATATATCTCAAATTGATAATTTATATCAATTACTTATAAAAGAAATTACAAATAAATCTACAAAAAAAGCATATAATGAATTATATAATAAAACATATTTACAAGAAATAGAAGAAAAAGAAAAACATTTTGAAAAAGAAGCTAATAATATAAAAACAAATATTGCTACAGTTATAAATACAAGTTACTGGAGAATAGAAGGTATAAAAAACATATATAACACATTTATTGATGAAGTAACATCAAATTTTAATAAAGATTTGTCAGAATACAGAAATGAACCAGTTGAAGAACAGAAAATAAGTGAAGTAGTTTTAGAAGAAGATATACTAGAAAAAAAATTATCAGATACAGAGATAGAAAGTAATGAAGCTGAAGAGTTTGTTTTTAAAGAAGACTATGACGAGATAGATGATGACGAAGAAGATGAAAACTATGAAGATGAAGACTATGAAGATGAAGACTATGAAGATGAAGAATTTGAAGAAGATGATGAAGACGAAGACTATGAAGATGAAGAATTTGAAGAAGATGATGAAGACGAAGAAGATGAAGATTATGAACACGATGAATATGATGAACAAGATGATAATGAAGAAATAGACATAGATAGAATATTTGATATAAATAAAGATGAAGATTATGAAGAAGACAACGAAGACAAAGATAACAAAGAAAAAGAACAAGAGTCAATTTTTGAAGATAAAAGAGTAGAAAAAAATTCATCACAAAAAAAACAAAAAAATATATTTGGTAATATTTTCGGTAAAAAGAACAAGAAGTAATTTCGATATATAATATAGAAATGAGAATTAAAAAGTTATTAATTTCAAAAGGGGAAATATATAATATATAAGGAAGGAAAACAAGAAAGGAAACAATATGTTAGAATTAAAAAAAATCACTAAAAAATACATATCTGGAGACAGTGAAGTAAATGCTCTAAAAGGTGTTGACATATCATTTAGAAAAAATGAATTTGTATCAATACTTGGTCAAAGTGGATGTGGTAAGACGACACTTTTAAATATTATAGGAGGGTTAGACAGATATACTGATGGAGATTTAGTTATAAATGGAAAATCAACTAAAGATTTTAAAGATAAAGATTGGGATGCATATAGAAATTATTCTATTGGTTTTGTATTTCAAAGCTATAACTTAATATCACATCAAACAGTACTATCAAATGTTGAATTAGCACTTACAATATCAGGAGTATCGAGAAAAGAAAGAAAACAAAGAGCAATTAAGGCATTAGAAGATGTTGGGCTAAAAGATCAAATAAATAAAAAACCTAATCAATTATCAGGTGGACAAATGCAAAGGGTTGCAATAGCAAGAGCATTAGTTAATAATCCAGATATAATATTAGCAGATGAGCCAACAGGAGCCTTAGACACAACTACCAGTGTTCAAGTTATGGAAATATTAAAAGAAATTTCTAAAGATAAATTAATAATAATGGTAACACATAATCCAGAGTTAGCAGAAAAATATTCTAGTAGAATAATTAAAATATTAGATGGTCAAATAACAGATGATTCAAGGCCAGTTTTGGAAAACGAAAAAGATGATGGAAAATCAAAAATAGGAAGAACATCAATGAAAATGTTAACAGCACTTAGATTGAGTTTGAATAATCTTATGACAAAAAAAGGAAGAACATTATTAACAGCTTTTGCAGGAAGTATAGGTATTATAGGGATAGCATTAATATTAGCAATAGCTACAGGTGTACAAAACTATATTGATAATGTAGAAGAACAAACTTTATCATCATATCCTATTACTGTTGAAGAAGAAACAATTGATATGACTAGTATGTTAGAAAGTATGATGTCTACTACAGAAGAAGAACAAGTAAGAGAAGATGGCAAAATATATTCGGCAGATGTAATGAATGATATGATGTCAATGTTTTCAACACAAGTTGAAAGTAATAATTTAGAAGAATTTAAAAAAGAATTAGAAAATCCAGAAAGTGAAATCACAAAAAATACAAATGCTATAAAATATGGATACAATATGTCAATAAATGCATATAATTCAAATACTGAAAATGGGGTAGTTAGAGTAAATCCAACTACTGTTATGGATGCTATAGGAATGGGAGCTATGGTAGAATCTCAAAATAGTAGTCCAATGGCTTCTATGAGTCCTATGATGGCATCAAATACTGATGTATGGATAGAGATGATAGGTAATGAAGAATTACTAAAAGAACAATATGATGTGTTAGCTGGAAAGTGGCCAGAAACATACAATGAAGTATTATTAGTTGTTGATGAAACAAACGAAATAACTGATTATACACTATATTCTTTAGGATTAAAAAACCAAGATGAACTAGAAGAGAAATATAACAAAATATTAAATGGAGAAGAAATAGCAGCGGAAGAACAAAAAGTATATTCTTATGATGAACTTTTAGAGTTATCATTTAAATTACTTTTAAATTCTGACTATTATGTAGAAGAAAATGGAGTATGGGTTGATAAAAGTGAAGATGAAGATTATTTAAAAGAAAAACTAAATACTGCTGAAGAATTAAAAGTAGTAGGTATAATTAAACAAAATTCGCAAAGTACATCAACGCCTATGACGCAAGGTATAGCATATACAGAAGATTTAACTAAATATGTTATAGATAAATCAAATGAAACTGAAATAGTTAAAAATCAAAAAGAAACACCAGAAAAAAATATATTTACTGGTAGAGAGTTTTCAAATGATAATCAAGAATTTGATATGGCGCAATTAACACCAGAACAACAAATGGCTATGTCACAAATGCCACCAGAAGAAATTGCGGCAATGATGGAAACATATTCGCAAAATGAAAATGCAACTTATGAATCTAATTTGGAAAAATTAGTTGCTTTAGATATTAATAAACCATCAAGTATAAGTCTATATCCTAAGGATTTTGAATCAAAAGATTTAATGGTAGCAGCTATAGAAGACTATAACCAAAAACAAAGAGATGCTGGTAAAGAAGAAAATGTAATTAATTATTCTGATTTAGTTGGAGTTATGATGAGTTCTGTAAGTACAATAATTAATATAATTAGTTATGTATTAATAGCATTTGTTACAATTTCATTAGTAGTGTCTTCTATAATGATTGGAATTATAACATATATATCTGTACTTGAAAGAACTAAAGAAATAGGAATATTAAGAGCTATAGGAGCTTCTAAGAAAGATATTTCAAGAGTATTTAATGCAGAAACATTTATAATTGGAACATTAGCAGGAACATTAGGAATTGGAATAACAATGTTATTAACAATACCAATAAATTCAATAATTTATGCAATAACAGAAGTTCAGGTTCAAGCAATGGTTCCGTTAAATGCAGGAATTGCTTTAATTGTAATAAGTATGTTATTAACTATTATTGCAGGTTTAATACCTTCGAAAATGGCTAGTAAAAAAGATCCGGTTGAAGCACTAAGAACAGAATAAAATATATTAAAGATATTATATATAAAAAGCTAAAAAGTAAAATAAAACTTTCTAGCTTTTTAACATTTTAAAGTAAATTATCCATATTATAAAAT
>CAYJGL010000025.1:0-20369 GCA_964369695.1 uncultured Clostridium sp. | reverse complement strand
CTTTTTCAAAATTACGCCAATCTTTATATTCTAATACTTTTTGCAATTCTCTTGCATACCAATATTCATTACCATATTCATCTATATGTTTTATATCCTCAAACGTTTTATTTTTATTATTTTTTTCTAATTGCTGCATTTTAATTCCCCCTTCTCTTATTTTAATTCATTATAAAAGTTAGCATTATTATAACATGATTTTTATGTTTTTTTGCTAAATGTGTAAAAACTTTTTTTGACGAAACTCTTTATTTATAAGGGTTTAAGGCACTTCGTCTTTAAATTCCCACTAGCCAGTTTATATTAGTCGATGCACAACTTTTATTTTCTTCTACATTTTGTTCTCTTTTTTCTTTTCTTTGTTTTCTTTTTTGATACATATCCATAATTATTTACCTCCTAAAAATTTAATTGTTTATTTATTATTGTAAAAGCATTCTAATATTATACTCTTGCTTTTGTCATAATAAACAATATGCTCAATAGTTTCTATCACTTCATTGATTCCAATATTTTGTTCTTCTATTGTATCACAGTCTATCATAAATGCTCTTTTCAAATTAAACTCTAACCATTCCAATCTCCCATAATTACTATAATAAATATTTTCCCAATTAATATTTATAGTATTAGCATTATCTAAATAAGTTGAAATAAAAGTTTTAAGTAAATTAACATTTATATTACATTCTTCATAACCAGACCAACATAATGCCAATTGAAAAAACTCAATATATGGATTTGAATATCCAAGACATTCTAAATCTATTATTTTAAATTCTTCATTATTCCATAATACATTTTTACTATCCATATCATTATGGCAAATACTAATAACGTTCGGAACATTCTTTATAGCTTGATTTCCTTTCTTCATACTTTTATTTATTGTTTCAATAGAATTAATCAACAGCTGATAAATAATTTCATTTTTTCTCTTGCTAAATCAATATAAAAATTCCAATTAACATTTATCTCTCTTCTATTATATTTTTCAGGTTTCATATCAATTTTATGAATATTTGATAATTCCTGTGCAATTAGTTTACAATGTTCTTTTTTTATTTCACTTGACCTCAATGAAGTACCTTCAAAATAATCAAATACATAAAAATATTGATCATCAATTTTTTGCATACTATTATTATTAAATAATTTAGCTGGCAATATTTTAATATTACTATCCTTTAACTTTTGTTCTAAATCATCCGCAGTCTTAAAATTTAACATTGCAGTATCTCGCTTCATTATATTTGGATTTAATAATTTTATAATATAAATTCCTTGATCAGTGTATACTTTATATGTTACGTGAGTTAACCCTCCAACTATTTTGACAGGATTTTCTATTAATTTCCCTAATTGTAACGTATCTATAATCTTATTAATCATTGTATTTTCCTCCTTTTTTTCTTATATTATACTACATATGTAAACGATTTTTGAGATAATCCCTTATAAACAAAGGGATTACAAGGAGTTTTTCTTAAATACGTATACACCAGTTTATATTAGTCGTTGCACAAGTTTTATTTTCTTCTACACCTTGTTCTCTTTTTTCTTTTCTTTCTTTTCTTTTTTTCATATTCTATCCCTCCATATTTTCTTCTAAATATCTATTATATAGTTCATCCATAGTAGATAAATATTTTTGGTCTTGAATTACTCTGTATTTTTCGTACTCATTATAAGCTTTTTCAATTGCTGCTTTATGAGAAATATTACCACTATTTTTTAAAACTTCTTTTTTTCTGAATTTGAGTAAATTATCTGTGTTATCAATCCAATCATTCATTGTCATTACACGATTTTCTTTTGCTTCTTCTTCTGCAAATACTAAGAATAAATTAGTTAAATCATTTAATTTATTTAACTCTACTTCATTTAAATAATTTTTAGCAATACTAACATCATATTTATATATTAATCCATCAGGAGAGTTCCTCCAATTAGTAAGTCCCATATTTTCTTTTACGCTATCTACTCTTTCAAAAATAAGTTCAGCAGCAGTTTTTCCAGTAATTGCAAAGTGAAGTTTATTTTGAACGATTTTAAAAAAAGTATACGCTTCTTCTGATTTTGGATTATAATCACTTGATGTAGTTATAAATAAATCTGTGATTTTTTGATAAGACATTCTTTCACTTACTCTGATTATTTTTATTCTTTCTAAAAGTTCATCAAAGTATTTAGCATCGAATTTATTTCCTTCTATAAATCTTTTATCATTTAAAGAAAAACCTTTTATCATGTAGTCCTTAATTATTTTAGTTGCCCATATTCTAAATTCTGTTGCTTTTTTTGAATTAACTCTATACCCAACTGCAATTATAGCATCTAAATTATACAATGTTATTTTATTTGTTTGTGTTTTTTCTTCCATAGCGCCATGCTTAGTGGTATTTTCCATTTTGGAAACAACCACTTCTTCATCTAATTCATTCTCTTTAAAAATATTTTTTAAATGTTTGCTTATAGCTGGAACTTTGACGTCAAATACCTGGGACATAGCTTTTTGAGATAACCATAAAGTTTCATCTTTATAAATAGCATCTACTTCAATATTACCATCTTTATTTTTATATATTAATAAATCATTCATCTTGGTTTTTCCTTTCCTTTTTTTGTATTTTTACCAAATATGCAAAAACTTATTTTTTACAAGCCCTTTATTTATAAGGGTTTAAGTTAACCGGAACATAAATTCATCTATCCCAGTTGATATTAGTTTTTATTAAATTTACATTTACCGCAGTATTATTTTCTCTTTTTTCTTTGTTTTCTTTTTTAATGCATATTCATAATTATTAATCTTCATTTCCTATAATATATTTTAAATCTTCTACTGACTTAGGTAAATTGAATCTGCCATTTCCAACAGGATAATAAACAGAATAGAACAAATATTTTTTACCATTAATATTTTTATAAAATTTTTGTTTTCTTACATTTGATACACTTATTTTTTCATTTAAAACTATGGAACTAACTTGATTTCCAAATAGAATTATTTTCTTAGGATTTACAACTTCTATTTCTTTTAATAATAAGTCTAAATATTCATTAAATACACTATCCTTAAGTGGTCTTGCGTCTACTTGTGAACATTTACCAAGATTAGTTATATAAAAGTTTTTATTTTCTACTTCTTTATAGACTTTTGATGCAAATTTCGAATCCCACTCTGAAGCTTTCTTGTTTTTAATTTGACTATATATTTCATCACTAATTAATCCAATATCGTAAAATAATGACCATATATTTTTAGTGCCTATCCATGGACTTCTAATACCTTCCCAATCTTTACTAGTTGCAATGTTTCTTTTTGTTGGATTCATAAAGATAAAACAATATTCTGGGTTTTCAATTCTCCCCCCATTTAAAATTGCATTTAATTCTGAATCTCCATATTTAATCTGCATTTCATCATATATATTATTAATTTCCTGTAATTTACGCATTTTTTCACCTCCATATATTATTTCATATGAAATTACCAATCTTTTTAATGTGTAAAAACTTATTTTTTACATATCCATTATTTATAAGGCACTAATGTACTTCGTCTTTAAATTCCTACTCCGCAGTTTATATTAGTAGATACACAACTTTTTTTCTTTATTTTTTGATACATATTTATAATTATTTCTCTCCTATAATAGTTATTGACTATGTTATTTCTATTTAACTTTTTCTAGATACTTAACTATTTCACTTTCATTAAAATATCTAATTATTTCAAAATTGAAAAACTTCAAATATTGATTAACTTCTACATCTTCTTTAACGAATATAATTACATCTTTCGCAAAAGCATCCGCCCATGCCAGTTCAATCGCTATTCCTGGCGTAATTTCTGTACACTCTGCTACTATCAAATCAGCTTCTTTTATCATTGTTTTAGTGTTAGAAACTTCTTTTGTTTCGTGTGGTAAAAAAATTTCTTGATTTCTTAAAAAATTGGTTTCTCTTAAAATTTTATATATTTTTTTCCAATTTTCTATCTTAGTTGAATGCA
Source organism: uncultured Clostridium sp. (assembly GCA_964369695.1). Classification (GTDB taxonomy): domain Bacteria; phylum Bacillota; class Clostridia; order TANB77; family CAG-508; genus CAG-269. The sequence goes on along the minus strand of CAYJGL010000025.1, from coordinate 16,351 downwards.
CAACATGAATCTTTTTCTTTTTATTCATATTCATAATTATTTTCCCCTTTTTAAATATATTAAGTTATTTAGTCTTATTTATTTTCTTTGATAAATCTATTAACCACTTTTACAACTTCATTATGAATTAATTTATTGCTAACTATTGCTCCATTTATATCTGTATTATACTTTTGTTCTTTTCCAAAAAGGTTGCTAACCTTTCCACCTGCTTCTTCAACAATTATTTTAACAGCAGCTATATCACAATTCTTATTCTTAGTTCCTGGAAATAACGCTAAATTAAATTCACCAGTAGCAACACACATACATGCTCTAATAACACTACCTAAACTCAAAAAATATGTTTTCTTCCCTAACTCAGTTACTACTGGATAAATATTGTATGGAGAATTTGGCCAATTGTCAAAATTAGATATACTTTTTTTATCATCTAAATGAATATTGTTAACAGATATCTTTTTATCATTTAAAAATGCTCCTTGCCCTTTAATAGCACTATACATATTTTCCATAAATGGATCATATACTACACCTAATAAACTCTCCCCTTGAACTACTAATGCTAAAGAAAAAACTGATATAGGGATATTTTTGGCATAAGGACATGTTCCATCTACAGGGTCACAAACCCAAAGAAAATCACTATCATCAAATTTTTCTTCTTCACCATCCACCGCATGATTGGGGAATTTCTCTTTTACCTGCTCAATTAAAAAAGTATTTATTTCGTTATCAGCTTTAGTTACAATAGTATTATCTTCTTTGTAATATTCTCCATTATTGCTATTAAAATATTTAGACATTATATTTCCCGCTTCAATTGCTATCTCTTTTGCAAATACAAGGTACTCATTTAATTTCTTATCCATTTTATTTTCCTTCCTTTATATAAAATTTAATTTCTCTCATCTTATTAATGTGTTCATTCAAAATTTCATATTTATTGCTTATTTAATACATTATTAATCAATCCTTGCTCCATATTTATTTTAGTTGGAATAATATATTTAGCATTTACTTTATGTAATACAACATTATTAATAACTTTCATAGCTCTAGAACCATCAAACCATAGTGGATTATCACTGTTATTTCTGATTGCATCAAGTGAAGTTATTAATGTATTTTTATCGTAATTATCACTCATCTCATTAGTTATCATATATTTTTGATTTTCTGATTCATATATATGATTGTTTAATAATTCATAACCAGCATTATTGTACCAATATAAATGATCTCCACCAGCTAAAATTAAAGTTTCACATTGTATATCAATATTACCGATTAATTTATCAATATATTCATATACTTCTTCAAAAGTACATTCTGGTATATCATTTTTTAGTGTAGTAAACTTTCTGGTTATATCGACTACCCCAAAATCAAAATGTTTCTCACTAATTATTTTTTTATTCTTTACAAATACTAATTCAGTGGAACCACCACCACCAATAAATATACAGATATTTTTATCATACTGTATATCACTATAGCAGCCTAGAGCTGTTAGCTTAGCTTCGTCTTCTTGTGTTATAACTTCAATTTTAATATTATATTTTTCAATCAATATTTCGTTTATATTATCTAACTCCACTTTTGAAATATTCCTAAAAATACTGCATCCATATAAGTGAATTTTTTTTGTAATATTTCTTATATTCTCAATTATGTTATATAGCTTATTTAAATCGTTATTATCAATTTTCTCTTCTTTATAGTAATTAGTTTTAAATTCTATTGTATAATTATTTTGCTCTATAATGGTACCATTTTCGCATATATTAATTTTTGTATTTGTACTTCCTATTTCAATTATAGCTATTTTATCATTCATTTTTCTTCCTTCTTTCTAGTGTATATATTCATACACTTATCCTATATTTTTTATAAATTTTAATATTTTTTGAGTTATTGCCTGTAAATCTTTTGATGATATTGGTGTTAATACATGTCCCGAATTCTTAATCTTCACTAGCTCAACTTTACACTTTTTTTATTAATTCATCATATATTTTCACCGTGTGATATATTCTCATAATATAAAAATTCATACTATTACTATTCATTATATAAATCCCATCTTTATTTTATATATTCATAATTCAAATTATATCATAATAATATATAAATATGTATAATTTGCACACAAAATACAAAAAAACAGTAGATTTTACTGCTTTTATTATAATTTTACTCTTCATACCATTTTATAATTTCATGCATTTCCTTTCGTTTTCTCATTTTAGGAAATTGCTCTGTATAACCTAGAGCTAGTGCACAATTCAATTCCAAATGATTATACCCTACCATTTCTGCTATAGATTCTGCCACATATACTGTATCCCTTATCCATAAAGAGCCTATACCTAACTCTCTAGCTCTTAAGCACATATTTTCTATACATGCACCAATTGATAAACAATCCCCTTCAATCCAGACTTCTGATGGTTCTCTAAAAACCAAAATCAATATTGGAGCTTGTTTTATTGTATCAGCTGTTGGATTAACACTACTTTCGGATTTGAATATATTTTTTTCAATAAATTCATGATTATTTAATGTATCTTCAATCATTAAATTCGCTACATTATCTTTCATTTTGTTCTTTAAAATCACAAAAAACCATGGTTGCCTATTTTTTGCCGATGGTGCTAACCTACCACAATTTATAATATCTTCTACTATTTCATTTTTTATATCTTCTTTTTTATAATGTCTTATACTTCTTCTATTTTCTATTGCTTCTAATGTTTCCATTTTTCCCCTTTTATTACTCTCCTGTACTATTTAAAGCTCCCGACATGATTCTATATTTATTTTCAGTATTCCATATTTTTAATATTTTATCGAAGTTACTATTAGGGTCTAATAGTAATTCGGCTAATACATCTAACTCTGATAACTCTTCTTCACTTAATTCAGTGTTTTTATCATAGATATATGAAGGTATATGTAAAAATATAACTTCATCATTCATCAGTGAATGAAAGTCATAAAATAGCGCTCTAATCGCCGCTTTAAAACCTAATCTAGGTGGTTCTGATGCATACAATATATTTTCTACTGAATATTTACCTTTTCTTAAACCAATATATGCTTCTGCTCCAAATATAAATTTTTCTCGTGGTATATCTAATACATTCACGTTAATTTCTGTTTCAGCAATTATTTTGTCACTGTCTACCAATATCCACCTATTTTCTACTTCTGAATAATATTCTGTAATCCAATGATCTCTTGCTACAACTCCACCTCTCATATATGTAGAAAAACCACTTCTTACCCTTGCAGAATAGCCTTTTGCTTTTAATATAGATGTTAATAAAATAGCTTGTGCTCTACATGTTAAATGTAATTTATTTTCTGCTTTTCTATCACAAGTATAATTTTTATCTTTTCTTAATAATTCACTTACTATTGCTATAGCTGTTGGAAATAAATCTTCTTCATAAGACATTCTACTTACAGGTATTCTTGTCATATCTCCCCATATCATATCTTTCTCTTTTCTTATATCATCTCTTTTCAATACAGCTGAATGAATAATCTGTGTTCTTTGCAATATACATATTTCTTTTATATCATCTGGTAATTTTTGCGCAAATTGTTTATAATATCCTAGATCTGTATATAAACTAGTTTGTTTATAAAACTCCATAACTTTTTTATTTTCTTTAATATTTTTAATATCCACTGCTCTTCTCCTTTTTTATACTAATTCTAACATATAGATATTAATATAACTGACTTTTTTATATCACTTTTTATCAGTTATTGTATTGGTATTAAAAAATCCACCTGATTATCATAGTAATACTCTATTTCAAAATCACTTTTAATATTATATTTACTACTATTTAAAAAATTCTGTCTAACTGTACTTACTAAATTTTGTATTTTTATTTCGTTTCTGGAATTTAGAGTAAATTTTAAAAACTTTGATTTTTTTATCAATACTCTTTCAAACTCTTCTATCTCTTTATCATATAAGCAATAATATTCCTTACATTCTACTCTCAAGTTACTTGAATATCTTACCATGCAATATTTTATATTTCCATATTTCTCTATATATTTTTTATTTGTTTGTTTTATAAATTCAGGCGCATCATTAGCAATTGTTGTATTTGTTGTATTTATTTTAACACCATATAAATATTTTTCTTCAAAGTCTACTATAGAGTAAAATATATCTTTATGTTCCATAGTTTCACTATCAAATACTATTCTAGGATAATCACAAATAACTATATTTTTATTTATTTTACTAGGCTGGATTTTATGAAATTTTTGAAAAGCTCTTGAAAAAGCTTCTCCACTTTCATATCCATATTTTATTGCTATATCTAATACTTTATATTTTTTAGTTACTAAATCATATGCTGCATTAGATAATTTCCTTTTTCTAATATATTGCGACAGTGATATATTTGTTACTAATGCAAATATTTTTTGCATTGTATTTATATTTACTCCCATTATTTTAGCAAGCTCTTTATATTCTACTTTTTCTTCTACATGATTTTCTATATATAAAGTTATTTTATTTAAAGTTTCATAAAGATTCATTTTTGTTACCTCATTAATTATTTTATATTTTTATTATAATTATCTAAAATAAAAATGCATAGCTCATTCTACACATTTTATTTTAAATCTCTACATTGTCCTATAATTATTATTATCATCTCTATCATCTTTTTTTCTATCAAACTGTTCATTTGCATAAAACCAATCTGTCTTTTTGTCTTTGGGATTGTCCATCCTACTTCTATCTAACATCATATCTCCAACAACTAATAATGGTAATATTACACCTATACCGGATATAAAAGTATTTAAAGCTACTGTCATATCCATTCCTGTCTCACTTCCTATTAATATTTGTATACCTGATACTAATGATGTCCCAAAATATAATCCGTAAGATAGTAAATATATCAAACCACCAATTATTTTTCTTTTAACAATAAATATAAGTGAAAATAATGCTATAAATAATAATGCTATTTCTAGTAACTCATTTGCTGGTACAATTCCTGCAAAATCTACATTTAATTGGTACGTTAACGCAACAATAACTCTTAATGCCCAAAACATAACACTAAACATAACTAATAACCATGTTGAAAGTTTTTTCATTTGTTTCCTCCTAACTAAATTTAGTTTAAACACTATTTCTATAATATAAAATAAAGCGGTTAATCCGCTTCATATTCTAGTCTACAAAATCAAAATCATCTTTGAATTTTTCTTTAAACATATCAAATACTTTATTTAACACGTCTTCATCATCAACACTAACATAAGATTCTTCATCAGCTTCTTCATCAGTTTCTTCAACTTTAAGTATTACTACTTCTCCTTCTTCTTCTGAATCTTCTTCTGCTACTGGTAATAATACAACATATTCTTCATCATCTAATTCTATTAAATCTAAAAATTCGAATTTAACTTCTTCTCCTTGTTCATCATGTAATATTACTATATTTTCCATTAAATCTCCATCTAAATTTTCTTCCATAATTTTCTCCTTTCGATTTTTATTATATATTAGTTTCTTTAATATAAATACTTCTATATAATACATTATTTAAAACTAATTTACAATATTTTTTTTAAATTTATTTAAAAAAGTTTCTAAAATATATACCGCAGATATAGTATCTACTATATTTTTCTTTTTATTCTTATTTACATCTAAGAATATCATCGTTTTGTGTGCTTGGGCTGTTGTTAATCTTTCATCTATTGTTTCTACAATTAATTTATTATATTTACATTTTAATTTATGTATAAAACCTTCGGTTATTTTTGCTCGTTCTGAAATAGTACCATTCATATTTATAGGCATTCCTACAACTAATGTATCGATTTCATATTCAGCTAATATTTCATCTAATCTTTTCAAAACAATCTTATCTGATCCATTTCGATTAATAGTTTCTAATCCTTGTGCTGTAATATTTAATGGGTCAGATATTGCAATACCAACTCTTGCATCACCATAATCAATTCCTAATTTTCTCATAATTATCCATTTAAACCTATATATTTTTTTACCATTTTTTCTAATAATTCGTCTCTTTCAATTGTTCTTATTTTATTTCTAGCATTATTATGACTTGTTATATATGTAGGATCTCCTGATAATATATATCCAACTATTTGATTGATTGGATTATACCCTTTTTCTTTTAATGCTTCATATACTTCTTTTAGTGTTTCTTGAGTCTTTTTGCTTTCTTCAAATTCAAATTTAAAGTTCATTGTTTTATCAAAATCCATATAAATCACTCCTTAACCTTTTTTATATTATTAAATACTTGTTATATCACTTTCATTAATATCTGCATTATCTAAATACTCTTCTAATTTTTTTAGAACTTCTTCCATTCCAGTACCTTTATAATATGACGATATAACCATATTTAATCTAGGAACTGTTTCTTGTTTTATTTCTATTTTTTTATTATTAGCAACTTGTATTTTTACCTGTAGTCCCATTTGTGTAATTTCTTCTTGAGTTAATGATATTCTCATTCCTTCAATTTTTTCTTTTATTTGGTTTAAAAAGTCTACTACTGAATCAACTTGTACCCCTGAAAGAGCTATTACAAATTTAGGACCCATATATCTTATCAATATATATTCATTAGAAATATTTTCTTTAACATATTTACTAATATCAGTTATCACTTTATTACCCAGTTCTCTTGAATATTTTCTGTTAATCTGTTGTATATTTGTTATTGTAAACATACATATAGTTGATATTGTATGTTTGTCGATAATTTTTTTACCTTCTCCATATAAATATTCTTCTGAATATAGTCCAGTAAATAAGTCTTTTCTTACTATTGATTCTAATGTTTTTTGATGTACTACTGTCTTTAATACAGATACCATATTTTCTTTTATAACTTCTAATACCGTTATATCTACATTATCAAAATCATGTGGTGTTCCACTTTCTATTATCCAATAACCAATATATACATTGTCAATATATAGCGGAAAAAATATTGCTGACTTTGCTCTACCAAACTCTGTTTCTTGATACGGTAGTTTTTCTTTATCCGAATTCACTGTAACATATTTAGGATTTGCAGATTCAATACTATCTTTAAAAATATCAACAGCGTGTAATGACTGTAGCGCATTCCAATGTTTTTTATCTACATTAGAAGCTTTCACTTCATACTCCACTCCATTAAATACAACTATTGTGGAATACTTAATTTCGTATCTTTCGATTAGAACATCATTAATAGTTTTTATTTTTTTATCGACTGTAGATACTTCTCCTATTGTATTCATAAAATCCTGAACAACATTTAAGTTTGTTATTTTTTGATTCATATTTTTAAATTTTTGTATTTTTTTATGAATAGACATATTGTAGACTATTAATCCTATTACTATTATTACTAATACTATTATTACTGGTAGCACTATATTTCTCCTTCCTAATTCTGCATTTTAATATTTTTTCTTCATTTGTTCTAAAGTACTATTCATAGATGGTGAAAAATTATTATTTGTGTTTACAGATGGCGGTCTGTAATTTCCGCTTTGTACATTTTCATTATTGGAATATATCATTTTTCCTAATTGGCTTAATATCTGCAAAAAATTCTTAGAATATTTCTTTAATGTTATTTCACACTCTGCAATCCCTTGTAAATATTCAATATATATTTGTGGATCAAAAGGTATTGAAATATATTGTATAGTATTAACATCAAATAATTCTGTCATATATGACATACCTGGATCATTATAAAATGCCATTCCTCCAATTATATTCTTATCTGCTATACCTTTTAAATTTATTGATTTATTCAAAATAACTCTAAGCTTATTTTGTTCTATTATATTTTTAGCCTTAAGATTTCTTAAAAAGGCTGTTAACGGTTGTATTGTTAATATATCAAATGTTTGTACTAAACAAATTTGTTGAGATTGTTTGAAATACCCTATATTTGTTTCATAATCTGTATCAATAAGTACAAGTGAATGCTTTTGAATTAAAGTTTCTAATATTTTATCCACATTATGAATATATTCATCTTCTTCATTTGGTAATGATGTATACACAGTTAAATTTTTATGAACTTGTATACCTTTTGCAAAACCTTCACATAAACTTTTATTTGATTCTCTGGCCAAAACTCTTAATTTTTCTTGGTTTTGAGTATAAATATAATATGAATTTTTATTTTGAGTAGCATCAAATATTGCAACATCTACTCCTGAAGTAGATAACAATTCAGCAACATTGTTTACAACAAAAGATGTTCCGTTCTTGCTTGTCCCTACAAAAGATACTATTTTTTTACCCGGTGTTAATAAATATTCTAAATCAATTGTTTGTATATATTCTTGACTTTCAGGAACTTCTTTTTTATAGACATACTCTTCTTTTTTATCATTTCTAAAATCTGATATCTCTGATTTTACATTATCAAAACCTGATAGTACTGTTTCTTCTGGTTGTGTATTATTAAAACCTGGTAACACTGTTTCTTCTGATTCTGTATTATCAAAACCTGGTAACACTGTTTCTTCTGGTTCTATATTATCAAAACCCGATAACACTGTTTCTTCTGGTTCTGTATCATCAAAACCTGGTAACACTGTTTCTTCTGGTTCTATATTTTCAAAACCTGGTAACACTGTTTCTTCTGGTTCTGCATTGTCAAAACCTGGCAACACTGTTTCTTCTGGTTCTGTATTTTCAAAATCTGGTAACACTGTTTCTACTTCATCTTTTTTAGGTCTTCCTCTTTTTTTCTTGACAACAGGTTCAGTCACAATAGACGGGTTTTTCTTAGGCCTTCCTCTACCTTTTTTTACAGGTTGCTCAATAACTGTTTCCTGCACTGTATCTATAGCTTCTTCTTTATTTTGATCTATTATTTCTGTTATCGGTGTAACTTCTATTTCAGGCTCTTCATATTTATGTTCTTCTATTAAATTTTCTAGCGGTATATTCTCTTCAATTTGTTGTACTGGTTTAGTTGTAGCTAATTTTTTACCATTATTCATATTTATAGATTTCGGTATAACTACTGGTTTTGATAATATCGGCTTAGCTTGTGATGAATTTTTTAGTAATTTACCATTAGGTTTTGTCTCTTTTTTATCATTATCTCTTAAATTATTTGATATTACATTATTAAATGTCATTACTTTTTGATACTCTGGTGATGAAGTTTCAAGAACTGCTCTAATATGAGATGGTAATATTTTTGATATTAACCTTAATTGTACATCGTTGTATTGTTCTGATATATTTTTAAAACTCTCTATATATTTTTGTTCGTCTTTTCCAATTCTTTTATAATGAGCTAGTATATTTTGAATTTCAACTTCACTAACATCATTTTCATTTTCATATTGATATTTAACATCATCAGATTCTATCTTGTAGTATGATTTAGCATCTTTTTTAGAACGTGGTCTATTTATTAATCTACTTACTTCGTCAATGCTTCTATCATTTCCAATTATAGCATTATACACACCTATACTAAATAATTTTACTAGTAACTGTTCTCCTTTTTCTCTTCTATCAGAACATATTACTATTATTGGTATATCTTCACCATTTGTTCCAATTGCTTCATCACTTATACTGTCCATTTTATCAAATATAAATTTGTCTATTTGTTCATATTGAGTGTGTGAAAAACTTTCTAATTCTTCACTAATTACCACTCTATCATATGTTTTATCTTTTTGTAATTCTTTTAATATTGCATTAAAGTAATATACATTTTTATATGAAATTATTTGTTTAAATTGTTTTTGATATTTCTTAACTATCGATTCTGTAATCTCTTCATTACTTACTGCAAATAAAACTTTCATTTGTTACCCCCTTCCAAATCTTACAAACACTGCAAATGCTAGTGGTAATATTTGGCAAATTATTAATAATGTTGTAAAAGTCACCATTAATGCTGTACCTTTTTCTAATGTATCTAACTTTCTTATACCAATTACATATTGATGTATTGCACCAATTACTATCCCTAAAAAACATAATGGTATACTGTATATTCTAACCAAATTCAATATATATGCAACAGTTCCGTATGTAGGATCTCCATATTTTGCTTGATAATCTTCTATTGAATTTAGTGCATCTTCCTGAATTTCTACTATCTTACTTTCTGTTTGATTATCAATTGCTGCTTCTTGTGCATAAACTTGATTTCCAACAAAGAAAATTGCTATTAGCATAATTAAAAACATTGTTGTTAACACTTTCTTCATTATATTATACCCCTTTCTACGCCATTTAATAATTTTAATTATTCTTTTTATTATACCAATATATAATACAATAAATATATTAAAATAGCAACATTTTTTTATAATTTATTATATAAATATTTCATGTGATTATATACTGCTTCTGCCCAATTATCATCTGTTGCATAGCACTTGTTAACATCTGATAATGTACTACCATTATAATATCTCCCGTCAGATATTTCACCACTATATATTTTAGTGCCCTTAGGATTTAAATAATATTTAACAAACACTCTAGAAATCAAATCTATCCCTTCCGAATATGTCCTAAAATCATACGCACTTTTATATGCATTATTGTCATATGCTCCATATCCAAATAAATTGTTTTTTTCTTGTGAAATTTGAGATGTCCCCCAATTACTTTCATGGATGGCTACTGATGCTACAAATATTCCATTAATATTGTATTGTTTTTCTATATAATAAAAATATTCTGAGTTTTCTTCAAATACTTGGTTAGTATCTTTACCGTCTTTTAGAACTTTTTTAAATTGTTCTAAAGACAAGCCACTTGGTTTTCTTAAATCTATATTAAAATTAATGTTTGTATCAACTGAATTATTTAGGTTTTGATTATCGTTGTTTTTTTCTTCTTGTATTGCAAAATCAGTTGTTACGCTTTCTTTTTTGACATATCCAATCATATTATCTACTTCTACTTTATACCATTCATCTACACTATCTATAATCTTTAATTTCTCAGTTTGTTGTAGTATTGTTAATTTTTGAGAAGAAGTATTTGGCTCTATTTTTAATTCTAACCTATTAGATGTAGGATACACTATGTCTCCTGTTTTTATTTCACTGACAATCATATTACTATTTGTACCAATTTTAACGATTTTGTTGAGTGGCGCTTTTATGATTTTAGAACTTACTTGTTCTTCTTTAACTAATAGATCGTTTTCATAATATTTCTTTGTAGTGATTTTTTGTATACCTTCTCTTCCCTCTTGAATTACCTGTATTGTGTCTTTTGGTAACTCATTACTTTCTATATATGTTGTTGTATATTCTAACAGATTTTCTTCTTCTATAAATTTTTCTTTATAAATTTGATTAGTATTTTCAATATCTGTACTTTCTATCTCTGTTATATTATCTATACTATTATCTATACTTTCAACATTATAATTTTGTTGGATTTCACTAGCAAATACTGTTTTACTCGTAAAATAAAAGTTATAAAATATGTATATATATAATATACTAATAATAACTATAATTAATATCACTATTTTTTTAATTGTTATTTTTAAATTAGATTTCATATTATTATTTTTATACTCTTTTTCTTTAGAATTCATCAAATCACCTGATTTAATTTTAACCTTTAAATTTTCATTTGTCAAATATATTTCACAGTATCTATTTATTGATTTTTTAAAAAAAGGAGCTTCTATGCATAGGAAAAATAACAAAAAACATCAAATAAAAAATATAGCTAATACTTTTTTTACCTTTATAAAAAGTAATATTAAATTTTTTCTTTTTTTAATATTTCTTTTTCTTCTATTCTTTTTATTTATATATTTAGTAGTATTTATTTTTAATAAGTATAGCAATAAAATAATTTTTGAAACCGATTCCATTTCTTTTTCATCTAAAAATGAAAATGTAATTTTTTATATAGATGAGATTTTACTATTTAGCAGTAGCAATTCACAAAATACAACAAGCTCTAAAAGTCATTTTACAATTCAAAATTTATATCAATATACAGATATTGCATTTTTTATAAAAACCACTACAGAAGAAAAAACATTAAATAATACATTAAAAAGTTTATCTATTAGTAATATTAATATTTCTAATGTTTCTACTGGTGATACCAACTTATATTTTAAATCTATCAATAATTTTACTCAACCTGAATTAATTGAAACAAATAAAATAATTAATAATATAGATTTTGAAATAACATCTGAAGTTGACGCTGATTTATCCAGTCCAATATTATATAATAATTTAGCTAATCCAATTACTCTAAGTTATATTAATCAAAACATAAAAACAGATTATACTTTGACTGATACTTCTGTTCCAATAACTTATGATGGCTCTTTATTAGAACGATGCAATATCCAACTTTCATTAATATCTGCTAAATTATCTTTTAATATTAATATAACTAACAATCTTAACGAAAAATATGTATGTAGTGTTTTTATTGATATTCCACTTGAGTTAACAGATTCTAATAATATTGTTACTAATATTTATTCTGGGAATATAAGCAAAACAATAAGCAATAAATATTTATTTTATAGATTATAATTAATTTTGTATATTATTTTTATTATATTGCTGTCCCTTTTTTAGGTATAGTAAATTTAGATATATCAACTTCTTCTATTTGTAGTAATTTAACTTTACTTTGAATTCCACCACCATATCCAGTCAAACTTTTATTTGTTCCTATTACTCTATGACATGGTATTATTATTGATATAGGATTATGCCCTACAGCATTTCCTATCGCTTGTGCAGACATTGATTTAATTCCCCTTTTATTTGCAATTTTTTTAGCTATATCTCCATAAGTTACAACTTCACCATAAGATATTTCACATAAGATATTCCAAACTTCCTTTCTAAAATCACTACCATCTACTTCTATCTTTATTTCAGAAATTTCAGGTTCTTCTCCTTTAAAATATCTATCTAACCATTTTTTAGTTTCTATAAATATTTCCAAATTATCTTTTTCTTTTTCTCCATTACAGAAATAATCATAATATCTATGAGTCTCTGGCTTTAATACATTTAATTTTTCTCCATTACTAATTAACCTTAATTTTCCAATTGGAGAATTATATATAGTATAATATTTCATATTTACTTATACCTCCTTTTTTATTCATAAAATATAATTTACTATCTCACACATATTTAATATATCATATAAATAACTTTAAATCAAAATACTCTTATTAATCTTTATTTTTTCGTTATTCTATTATATAATATATAAAAATGGAGGTGGTCTTATTGTCAAATATAAATGTTTCTAATCTTACTTTTTCTCATGATGGAAGTATAGATAATATTTTTGAAAATGTGTCTTTTAATCTAGACACTTCTTGGAAACTTGGTTTAATAGCTAGAAATGGTAGGGGTAAAACAACATTCTTAGAACTTTTAATGAAAAAGTATCCATTTAAAGGCTGTATATCTAGCAATACTGAATTTTCATATTTTCCTTATGAGATTAAAGATGAACAAGATATTGTTATTAATATTATTGGAGATAATTGGCAAATTTACAGAGAATTATCACTGCTTAATATGTCTTCTGATATACTATTTAGATCATTTGACTCTCTTTCCCAAGGAGAAAAAACTAAAATATTACTTGCCTCTATGTTTATAAAAGAGAATAATTTTTTATTAATAGATGAACCTACTAATCATTTAGATTTTGAAGGAAGAGAATCTCTTAGTAATTATTTAAAAAAGAAAAAAGGTTTTATTTTAGTATCACATGATAGAAACTTTATAGATAATTGTGTTGATCACATTATGGCTATAAATAAATCGAACATAGAAGTGGTCGCTGGCAATTTTTCTACTTGGAATCAAAATAAACAAATGCGTGATAATTTTGAGATTAAACAAAATATTAAAATTAAAGAAGAAATCAAAAGATTATCTGAGACATCAAAAGAAAAAAGTATGTGGTCAGATAAAGTAGAAGCATCTAAGTCTAAGAAAAATAATCCAGATGCTTTTGATAGAGGATATATTGGACATCAATCAGCTAAAATGATGAAACGATCTAAATCTATTGAAAAACGTATTACTAATAAGATTTTTGAAAAAGAAAATCTACTAAAAAATTTAGAAATATCTAGTGAACTAAAAATAATACCTCTCACATTTCACTCAAATCTCTTATTACAGGGAAAGGATATTTCAATATTATATCATAAAAATATTATCTTAAACAATTTGAATTTCGAGGTTTTTCAAGGACAAAAAATAAATATAAAAGGTAAAAATGGTAGTGGTAAATCAAGTTTACTAAAAATGATTTTAGATAATGATATTTCTTATATGGGTAACTTTTTCAAACCTAAAGGATTAATTATTTCATATATTTCACAAGACACATCTTTTTTGAAGGGCTCATTAACAGATTTCGAAAAAAAAGAAAATATTGACATAAGCTTATTTAGGTCAATACTAACGAAACTAGGTGTTTCTAAGGATCATTTCCATAAGCCAATTGAAAATTATAGTGCTGGTCAAAAAAAGAAATTACTTATCGCAAAATCCCTTTCTGAAAGTGCCCATTTATATATTTGGGATGAACCCTTAAATTATATAGATATTTTATCAAGAATTCAAATAGAAAATCTTATAATATCATCAAATATGACTCTTCTCTTTGTTGAACATGATAAAACATTCTGTGAGAACGTTTCAGATACTACTATATGTATTGATTAATTTAAAAATACTACAAATATATAAACAACTCTCTAAATATATTTTCATTGAGTTGTTTACTTTTTTATATTTTTTTATATTACAGGTTTTTACATTTTATTTTTCAACTTTATATTTATACCTAGTCTTCTATCTTTCTGAATGAGTTTTAGTATTATTATATAATCCATCATATATATCTCTTTTTTTACTTAATACATATCCTTTTATTATATTTTTTTCTTCCCCATTTTTATCTATTACTCCTATTTTTGTTTCAAAAATAGTTAAATCATTCTCATTTAAAAGAATTTCATTCTCAACATTATCATAATCAGAAAATCTTGTTATATCAATCCCTTGTGTTCCTTTAGGAATATATATCTCCATAACTGTATTATAATCACTATATTTTGCAAAAGAAGATTCATAAACTGGTGTTGTGCTCATATATCCTTTATTATTAATTGTTATTCCATTCATAACATCCAATTTTTCTTTCGGAAAATTTTTTAAAGCTCTATAAACTATTAAAGATTCATTTATAGAAGATTTTGAAAGTACATCATCCAAACTATTGATAGTTTTATCAATATGAACCAAATTGTTTATATCTTTTATAGTTGCTAGTACTGAAGCTTTAATCGAATTAGGATAATATAATTTATCTATATTATCTTTCATAATATCGTAATTTTTATATAGCGGCACATTATAATCTAAATTACCAATATAATTACTTATCTTTTGTATACTTTCATTATTTAACCCTCTAGCCTCTAAGGATTTATTTAACTTAATATCTATACCTTTTCTTATTTCGCTCTTGTCTTCTAAGGATTTTTTAATACTTAATATCATACTGCTTTCATTGCTATATTGATTAATAGCTTTTACATTTTCAACACTTAAATTATTAAATTTTAAATCTTCCATAAATATTTCTATTTTTTTACTACTTACACCACGTTCAAGTAATTGCTCTAACGTATATCCATCTGCTAATTCTCTTAAAATGTCCTGATAATTAGTTTTTATGCTTTTGCTTTTATATTCTTCTTCAGAATATTTTTTATAATATAAAGAATTTAATAATTCATTTGATATTTCCATAAAATTTCTCCTTTGCATTACACATATTATTTCTATATTATTCCGTTATTCTAGGATTAATTGTCCAACAGATAAGTAGCATACTCCGTAGTAGTAAAAATCCTTGAGACATAAATACATCTATAAAATACTCATTTTACTTATTAGTATATGTTTCTACTATTCTTAAAACCCTTGGACGATTATATCTTTGTAATATAACAAATATTAAATCTATAAAAGCTGATACAATAGAAGTGATAATAAATACATCTATTGCTCCAAACCATATAGATGCTACTATAGGTAAAAACGAAAACAAAATTATTGTTTCATGAACTAATTCAGCTTGACACGTAGCCATTGCTATTTGCTCGAATGATTTAGTTTCTACATCAAAAGAAGTCTCATCATAAGTTGGTATATATTTCTTCCAGTTCTTAACATTTATAATTTTATATATATGCATCTCTTTTTTAGTAACGTGAAACCA
>CAYJGL010000024.1:0-21678 GCA_964369695.1 uncultured Clostridium sp. | reverse complement strand
TTTAAATTTCAATCTAAAATATTCTTATTATATCTTTAAAAGTTATATACAAAGATAATGCAATAAGTAATGCAAATCCTATTAATTGTATGTTTATTTCAGTTTCTTTTTTCATAGGTTTTCTTCTTACTATTTCAATAATTAATATTAATATTTTTCCACCATCCAATGCTGGGATTGGTAATAAATTAGTTACACCTAATGATAATGATATTAATGCCATTAATTCAAAAAATTCTCTTACTCCATTTGTGTCTGCTACCATTACTGATATTCCTACAGGCCCTGTCATTTGATCTATTCCAACTTGACCTGTAAATAAATCTTTTAAGTTTTCTCCTATTGATATAACAAATTTTTGTGTTTCCATTGTACCATTGATCATTCTATTCATTATTGTATCTGGCGCTTCTTTAAATACAACTCCAATATAATATGATGAAATAAATTCTGGATTTATATTTATATCTATAATTTCTCCATTCCTATCAACAGTTATTTGTATTTCTGGATTTTCTGGCTCAGTACTAGAAATTAGTTCCAATGCTTTATAAATATCTCCATTAATTTCTTGGCTATTAACTTTTATTAGCTTATCATTTACCATTACTCCACTTTTCTCTGCCGGACTATTTGTATCTACTAATACAATATTGGCATTTTCATCTAAATATATTCCTGTTATAGGTGTTTTCTGCTCAGTTGGAATTATTTCATATTCTATAACTTCACTATTTCTTTCTACTTTTATATCTAATTTTTCTCCATTAAATTCATCAGATATTTCATCTAAATCATTTTTACTTTTTATCTCATTTCCATTAATTTCAATAATTTTATCATTTGGTTGTATCCCTGCTTCTTCTGCTGCATATCCACTTATTAAACTATCAACTTCATTTGATACATATGTTCCAGTTGATATTGAAATTATAAAATATATTAATAATGCAAATAATATATTTACAATAGATCCTGCTGCTACAATTAATATTTTTTTATACATTTTTGCTTTGGCAAAAGAATTAGGTGCTTCTGAATCACCTTCTTCTCCTTCCATGCTAACAAAACCACCAAGTGGAATCAGTCTAAGAGAATATTTTGTTTCTTTTCCTTTTTTTTCCAATATAATAGGACCAAATCCTATTGCAAATTGATTAACTTTTACTTTACTCAATTTAGCTACAATAAAATGGCCCAATTCATGAATTGTAATTAAAACTCCTAATAACACTATTATTTTAATAGCTGATAATATTAAATCTATCACTCAAAAACCTCCATTATATAAATGTAAAAAATATATACGCATAAGGTGCTAAAAATATAAGACTATCTATTCTATCTAATATTCCACCATGTCCAGGGATTAAATCACTAAAATCTTTGATTTCTACATGTCTTTTTATACTTGATGCTGCAAAATCTCCTATTTGTCCTACTAAACTTAGTACTACTCCCATTATTATTACATATATATATGAGTAATCCATTTGGAAGAAATAGTTCATTGCATATGTATATGGTAACATAAATACTAATGACCCTATAACTCCGCCAACTGCTCCTTCTATAGTTTTATTTGGACTTATTTCGCTGAATTTATGTTTTCCTATCGCTTTTCCAAAAATATATGCAAAAAGGTCAGTTCCCCATGCTGCAAATAAGGTATACCAAATTAATAATTGTCCATGCTCCATTCCTAGTATAAATGCTAAAAACATTATTGAAAATACAACATAAAATATCCCTATAAAGGTATATGCTATATCTTTCAAATTTGTTTTCATATTTGATGATATTATATGTGAAAATAATATTATTAAAATTGATGGGACACTTATAGTTACAATTAGATTTAAATATTCATGCGGTATTATATGTATTAATCCAATACTTAAACAACTCACATATGATATCCATTTTATTGGATTACATACTTTTGAAATAGCATGTAGATATTCGCTCATAGCAATAATTGCTACTATAACAAGTAACATATCTATTAATAATATATTTCCAAACACTAATATTAGTAATACTATTGGAAATCCTAATAAGGCTGAGAATACTCTTTTTAAACCCATCTTCTTTTCCTTTCTTTAGTTAGCACCAAATTTTCTTGTTCTCTTTTGATATTCCGCTATCGCTTCTTCCAAATCACTTTCATCAAAATCGGGCCAATTTTTATCTACAAATATAAATTCTGAATAAACCAATTGCCATGGTAAAAAATTACTTAATCTTATTTCACCACTTGTTCTAATCATTAAATCTGGATCAGGATCACCTTTTGTATATAAATTATTAGAAATTAATTCTTCTGTTATATTATCTATCTCAATTTCTTTATTTTCAACCTTCTCACAAATTTGTTTTACTGCTTTAATAATTTCGTCTCTTCCACCATAGTTTAATGCTATATTAAATGTAATTCCATTATTGTCTTTTGTTCTTTCCATACATAAACTTATACTTTTTTGTAAATCTGGTTGTAATGCTGAAATATCACCTAAGACTTTAATTCTTGTATTTTCTGTATCAGCTTTTTTTGCATACTCATTTAAATAGTTTTTAAGCATTAACATTAATGTTTTTACTTCTTCTTCTGCTCTTTTCCAATTCTCAGTAGAAAATGCATATACTGTTATATATTTTATTCCTACTTTTCTAGCATGTTTTAGTATATTTTCTAATGTCTTAGCTCCTTCTTTATGTCCTATACTAGCCGGTTTTCCTTTAGACTTTGCCCATCTTCTATTGCCATCCATTATAATAGCTATATGCTTTGGCAAATTATCTTTATTATAATTCATTTTACACTCTTTCTATTTATTTCTATTTTTAATATATAATGCTAAATTTTGTAAAAATATTGATTTTTCTCCATATATTTTAACTTCTTCTAATGCTTCATTTATAACATTTTCTAAAATTTCTTTTGATTTTTTTAATCCATATTCTGAAACATAAGTGCATTTTTCTAATTTTTTATCATTCCCAACAGGCTTTCCTAATACTTTTTCGTCACCTTCTTCTGCTAAAATATCATCTTTTATTTGAAATGCAAGACCTATTTTGTCTGCATAATTAGATAATTTTGTAATATCTTCTTCAGATGCTTTTGAAAGTATAGCTCCCATTCTTACACATAATTTTAATAATTCTGCTGTTTTATTTTTATGAATATATTCTAGTAATTCTCTTTCTATTTTTTTTCCTTCTACTTCTGTATCAACATATTCTCCTGCAATCATTCTTTCAACCGCTATTGTAAATTCATTTAATATTCTTAACTTTGTTATTATATTTATATTCTGATTTTCAATATCTATACATTTATTTTCTTTTAACAAATCTTCACTTATAACTTTATATGCTTTATTTAATAATGTATCACCAGCAAGTATTGCTGTTGCTTCATTAAATTTTTTATGATTAGTTTGTTTTCCATGCCTAAAATCATCATTATCAATTGCTGGTAAATCATCATGTATTAAAGAAAAGTTATGTACCATTTCTATAGCAACTGCGTACGGCATAGCATATTCTATATCGTTATTAAATAACGAATATGTAGCTAAAACCAATATAGGCCTTAATCTTTTACCACCAGCCATCAAACTATATTCAGCAGAGTTATTTAGTATTTTTTCGGGAGTGCTATCATCTATTATTTTATATTTTTCTAGTTCTTTATTTATTATATCTTGATATTGTTTTAATTGCTCTTTAAATTCCATATTTATTCCTTACTTTTTATTAGTATTTATATTGACATTACTTCTTTTTCTTTGTTTTCTGATATTTTATCTATTTCAGAAATACTATTATCTGTAATTTTTTGAATTTCTGCTTCTGCAACTTTTAATTCATCTTCTGTTATTATAGAGTCTTTTTGCTCTTTTTTAGCTTCATCTATACCATCTCTTCTTACAGCTCTAACTGCAATTTTAGCTTCTTCTGTCATTTTTTTTACGTCTTTAACTATTTCTTTTCTTCTCTCTTCGTTTAATTCCGGAAAGTTAAGTCTTATAACTTTACCATCATTATTCGGATTTATTCCTATATCTGATGCAAGTATCGCTTTTTCTATTTCCTTTAACATACTGGCATCCCATGGTTGTATTACTATTAATCTTGCTTCTGGAACAGATACACCGGCAACTTGATTTATTGGTGTTGGTGTTCCATAATAGTCTAGTTTAATTTTATTTAATATTGCTGGATTTGCCCTTCCAGCTCGTATTTCACTTAATTTTGTATTAAAAACATCTATTGTTTTTTCCATTTTTTCTTTTAAATTTGAATAATCCATTTTCTTTCCTCCTAATTAACTATTGTTCCTATTTTTTCACCTTTTACGGCTCTTAATATATTTTCTGGGTCGGCTGTTCCAAAAACTTGTATTGGCATATTATTATCTCTACACATAGCAATTGCTGTCGAGTCCATTACTTTTAAATCTTTTTCTAATACTTCCATATATGATATATTTTCGTATTTTTGTGCATTTACATCTATTTTAGGATCTGCAGAATAAATATAGTCCACATTTTTTCCTAATAATATAATTTCTGCATTCATTTCTATTGATCTTAATACAGCTGCTGTATCTGTTGTAAAATATGGATGACCTGTACCGCATGAAAAGATAACAACTCTTCCTTTTTTTAAGTGTTTATCTGCTTTTCTTTGAATATATGGTTCTGCTATTTCTCTCATTTCTATAGCTGTTTGAACTCTTGAATGTAGTCCCCTTGTTTCTAGTGCATCTTGAAGAGCTAAACCATTCATTGCTGTTGCAAGCATACCCATATAGTCTGCTGTTGTTCTTTCCATTTGATGTCCATTTCTACCTCTCCAAAAGTTACCACCACCTACGACTATTGCAACTTCTACACCTAAGTCTACTACTTCTTTTATTTTATCACATATTTTCCCTACTGTTTCTACATCAACACCAAACTTTGTATTTCCGGCTAAAACTTCTCCACTTAATTTTAAAAGTATTCTTTTATATTTTACTTCTGACATTTATCAGTTCCCCTTTTTATTATATTTTAACTTTTTATATTCTACCATAAAGAACTAAAAAAACATAGCTTTTTTTAGTTTTTTTATTATTTTTAACTTAATTTTCTTTACTCTTGACTATTTACTATACTTATATATAATTTGCAAGAAAAAATAGAAAATGCTTAATTTTTTTGTCTTAAACACTTTCTATTAATTTAATTAATTTAATTGACTCATAACTTCTTCTGCAAAGTTTGATTCTTGTTTCTCAATTCCTTCACCTTTTTCAAATCTTGCAAATCTAACTATATCACTATCACTTTCTTTTAATAATTGTGATATTTTAACATCCGGATTTTTAACGAAAGCTTGATCTACTAAACAAATTTCTTCATAGAATTTTCCAATTCTTCCTTGAACTATTTTTTCAGCTATTTGAGCTGGTTTTCCTTCATTCATAGCTTGAACTTTTAAAATTTCCATTTCTTTTTCAACTCTATCAGCTGGTACTTCTTCTCTTTTTACAAATTCAGCTCTAGCTGCTGCAACTTGCATACATACATCTTTTGCAACTTCACTTTTCCCTTTTGAAAAATCTACTAATACTGCTATTTTACCATCTCCGTGGATATATTTTTCTACTAATCCTTCTGATTCGAATCTTTCGAATCTTCTGATGTTCATATTTTCACCTATTGTAGCTATTTTTTCTACTAATACTTCATTAACAGTTTTCCCTGGTACTTCAATTGAATCTTGTGCTAATAATTCTTCTACACTAGCTGGATTTTTTTCTACTACTTGTTTTGCTACATTTAAAACAAAAGTTTTAAATTCTTCATTTTTAGCAACGAAGTCTGTTTCTGAATTCACTTCAACTATAGCTCCTGTTTTACCACCTTCTGCTATATATGCTTCTACTATTCCTTCTGCTGCTACTCTTCCTGATTTTTTAGCTGCTTTTGCTATTCCTCTTTCTCTTAATAATTCCATTGCTTTTTCCATATCACCATTTGTTTCTGTTAATATTTTTTTGCAATCCATCATTCCTGCACCTGTTTTTTCTCTTAATTCTTTTACTAAACTTGCTGTAATCATTTTAATCCTCCTTAAATATTTATATTTTATATAAAAAACATATCTATAAATAATTAATTTGTTATTTAATTATTAATGAGATATGTCCTCCTTATTATTTAGCTTCTTCTGTTTCAGATACTTCTTCTACATTTTCAGCGTTTTCAACAACTTCTTCAATTGATGTTGGTTCTGCATTTTCAACAACTTGTTCTTCTTGAACTTCTGCTTCTGTTTCAAAACTTTCACCTTGTTTACCTTCGATAACTGCATTAGCCATAACGTCAGCTATTAATTTAACTGCTCTTATAGCGTCATCATTACCTGGTATTGCATAGTCTAATTCTTGTGGATTACAGTTTGTATCAACTAATCCTACAAGTGGTATTCCTAATCTTTTAGCTTCTAATATAGCTATTCTTTCTTTTTTAGGATCTACTAAGAATATTACTCCTGGTAATTTTTCCATATCTTTAATACCACCAAGGTTTTTATCTAATTTTTCAATTTCTTTTTTAAGTAATATTACTTCTTTTTTTGGTAATATATCAAATGTACCATCTTCTTGCATTGTTTCTAAATCTTTTAATCTTTTAATTCTTTTTTTGATTGTTCCAAAGTTTGTTAACATTCCACCTAACCATCTTTGATCAATATAGAACATTCCTGATTTAATCGCCGCTTCTTTCATACATTCTTGAGCTTGTTTTTTTGTTCCAACAAATAACACTGTTTTCCCTTCTTCAACTTGCCCTTTTACAAACGCATACGCTTCATCTATTTTTTTAGATGTCTTTTGTAAATCGATTATATGGATTCCATTTCTAGCTTGAAATATATATTCAGCCATTTTAGGATCCCATCTTCTTGTTTGATGTCCAAAGTGAACACCAGCTTCAAGTAATTGTTTCATTGCAACTACTGCCATTTTAAATTCCTCCTATTTTTTTGTTATTTTCTTCCATAAGTTTCATTATTTTTTAGGACTTATTTCTAAGCACCACCTAAAAAACTCCACTTATGTGATTAATACGCTTGCTATTATAACAGATTTAGTTACTTAAATCAAGCATTTTTTAATATTTTTTAGTTTTTCATTTAACTTTTTATTTTTATTATCTTTTCCCCATTTTTATATCTTCATATCCAATTCAAAATAGAACTCTACTCCATCATCATGGTTTATAACACCATATTCATTGTTATAATTATTCATAATAGCTTTTACAAATGATAAACCTATGCCTGTCCCACCATTCTCTCTATTTCTCGACTCATCTGTTTTATAAAATCTATCCCATAATTTTGAAATTTTATCTTCATCAATTTTTTCTCCAGTATTAAATATCTTAATTCTAACTTTGTTTTTTTCAATGTCAATATAATTTGTTATCTTTACAATTCTTTTCTTACTTTTATTCTTTTTAGAATGTTTAATTGCATTTGTCAAGTAATTTGTAACTACTTGTTCTATATAAAATTCATCTGCCAAAACATCTATTTCTTCTGTTGTTTCCCATATAACTTCAATCTCTTTTTCTTCAAACATTACTTTTGATTTTCTTACAACTTCTTTTTCAAGTTCAACAATATTAAATACATTATCATTAAACTCTCTTTTACCATATTCAAGTTTCATAAGTTCTAATAATTGTTTAACTAATCTATCCATTTTATTTGTTTCATCTAAAATAACTTCAGCATAAAATTTTCTACTTTCTTCATCTGAATTAACATTTTCAATTAATCCTTCACTATATCCTTGTATTAAAGCTATTGGTGTTTTTAATTCATGTGATACATCTGATATAAAACTTTTTCTCATTTCATCTATTTTTGATTTTTCTTCTATATCTTTTTCTAATTCTATATTTGTTTCTCTTAATTGTTTAATTGTTCCTTCCAATTTTTGTGACATTGTGTTAATACTTTTACCTAAATGGTTTATTTCATCATCTATTTTTCTTTCTTTATATTTATGTGTAAAATCTAAATTACTCATTTTCTTTGCTATCTTATTTAGTTCTAATATAGGATCTGTAAATTTTCTTGATACAAATGTAACTATTATTGCTGATATCAGAATAGTAATTCCAGCCATTAAATATAAAAAATTATTTGATATATTTACACTTTCATAAATAGAATTTATTGGTGTTCTTATATATACATATATTCCATTTTGCAATTCTGATGAAAGCATTATATATGTTATATTTGTTTTATAGTCTTGTGTTTCATTTATCGTAAACTCTTCTGTTTGCTCTAAAACGTTTTTTCCATTATTCATAAAAAATCTATCCGCCATATTATTAATCTGAGTAAATGTTTCAAAAAAATCTTCATTTGAAGTATATACACTTGTATTTTTTTCATTTCTTATAACAATATCAAAATCATTTTTAATAGCTAATTCTTCAATGTATTTTTCAATATTTTCATCATTTAAGTTGTCACTACATCTTTGTATTTCTTCATATACATTTTTTAATGAATTGATTTTTGATAACTTATAGAACTCTGCAAATATGAAATTATTAACCAATATTAAAAAAGTTATTACTGCTAATATTATTATAGAAATTAATAGAAATAACTTTAATCTAACCGATTTCGATATATTACTTATTTTATTCATTTTATACTCCTACTTTACCTCGAATTTATATCCTACACCTCTCATAGTTTTTATGTATTTTCCACGTTTTCCTATTTTACTTCTTATCTTTTTCACATGACTATCTATTGTTCTTGAATCCCCATAATAATCATAATTCCATACTGTATTCAATATTTTTTCTCTTGTTAGCGCTATATTTTTATTCTCAACCAAATATACAAATAATTCGTATTCTCTTAAACTCATTTCAATTAATTTATTATCAACAAAAACTGTTCTTGCTTCTTTGTCAATTTTTATTCCATCTACTTCCACTATTTCATTTGTCTTTTCTTTTGACTCTATCCTTTTAAGTATAGCTTCAACTCTTGCTACTAATATTTTTAAACTAAATGGTTTTGATACATATTCATCAACTCCTAATTCAAAACCAAACAATTCATCTTGTTCTTCTCCTCTAGCAGTTAACATTATTATAGGAACTGTTGATTCTTGTCTAATTTGTCTCAGTACTGACCAACCATCTTGTTTAGGCATCATAACATCTAATAATATTAATTCAATATTATCTTTGTTTTCATTAAATTTTTTTATGGCTTTTTCTCCATCTTCTGCTTCTATTATATTATATCCTTTTGATGATAAAAAATCTTTAATTAATTTTCGCATTCTCAACTCATCATCAACTACTAATATACATTTATCATTCATATCTTTTCTCCTACCCACTCACATTTTTAATATTTTAACATATTTTTATGTCTTTTATGTGAAAAATAAAGAATTTATATTTACTTTTTTATTTTATATATCAACACTTTTATTTTTATGCTAATAAAAAGCTAAACAAATCTTATATTCATTTGCTTAACTTTAGTATATACTTTTTAAGTATTTTTAATATTTATAACTTTTTCATCACAGGCTATCTTAATATTTTCTTCCTGTAATATTTTCATTATTTTATAATTTATATTTTCTTTTTCTGTTAAAAATCCAACATAATCTATGCAATCAGCAAAACTATATATCAATATATTTAAACTATTGCTTTTTATATCATCAAATTTAACTATTATAGAGTCTTCAAAAATCGATTCTCTTTGTTTTAACATGTCTTCAACTTTCGATTTAAATATTTCTAACTTTTCTAACGGAGTGTTTAATGCAACTGATATATTTGTTTTATATCTTCTTTTTTCCATTTTACTCCAGTTTATTACAGATGTATTTGAAATATTAGCATTTGGTATGTTTACAACTGAATTTTCAAATGTTCTAATTCTAGTGCTTCTAAATGTTATATCTTCCACTGTACCTTCATAACTATCTACTTGAATCCAGTCACCTACAGAAAATGGTTTGTCTAAAAATATAACTGCTCCGCCAAATAAGTTTTTTGCTGTATCTTGTGCTGCAAGTGTTATTATAACTCCACCTAAACCTAGACCAGCAACTAGTCCTGTTATGTCAAAACCTAATACTATTACAACAATAAATACTCCTATTATATATATTATGACTCTTACAAATTTTAGGACAAATGAAAACATTGTATCTTCATCTTCTTTTTTGTATTTTTTCTTTATTTTTTTGACTAATGTAGATTCATCTGTAAAACTAGATGCCAGTGCTTTTGTAAATGCAATTATACTTACCACTTTAAATATTGATGTTACTATATTCATTATTTCTAATGATATATTTAAAGGTTTTTCTAAATATATTATAGATAGGTATATTCCACATATAAAGAAAAATATAGTTAATGGTTTATAAAAAGCTGATTCCTTAATTTCTTTTGATATTTTTGACTTTCTTGCGTTAAATTTAAATATTCTAATTATAAAATATGCTATTGTACTACTAAATAATTTGAAAAGTATAATAATTGCAATAGCAATCATTATACTAATTATAGTTTCTTGATTTATATTGTTTATAAAATCTACTACTTGTTCCATTATTCCTCCATATTACGCCATATAATCTCTTAATTTTTTACTTCTACTTGGATGTCTTAATTTTCTTAATGCTTTAGCTTCAATTTGTCTAATTCTTTCTCTTGTTACTTCAAACTCTCTTCCAACTTCTTCTAATGTTCTTGCTTTTCCATCTTCTAATCCAAATCTTAATTTTAAAACTTTTGCTTCTCTAGGAGTTAATGTGTTCATAACTTCTTCTAATTGTTCTTTTAATAATGTATATGCTGCTGAATCGTGTGGTGCTGGTGAATCTTCATCTTGTATAAAATCTCCTAAATGACTATCATCTTCTTCTCCAATAGGTGTTTCTAGCGATACTGGATCTTGTGCTATTTTCTGTATTTCTAGGACTTTTTCAACTGGTATTTCCATCTCTTTTGCTATCTCTTCCGGTGATGGTTCTCTTCCTAGTTGTTGAAGCAAATGTCTTGATGTACGTATAAGTTTATTAATCGTTTCTACCATATGAACTGGTATTCTTATTGTTCTGGCTTGATCTGCAATTGCTCTAGTTATTGCTTGTCTTATCCACCATGTTGCATACGTACTAAATTTAAATCCTTTTAAATAGTCAAATTTTTCTACTGCTTTTATTAATCCCATATTCCCTTCTTGTATTAAATCTAAAAATAACATTCCACGACCTACATATTTTTTAGCAATACTTACAACTAATCTTAAGTTTGATTCTGATAATAATTGTTTTGCTTCTTCATCTCCTTGTATTATTTTTTCTGCAAGTTCTGCTTCTTGTTCAAATGTTAAAAGTGGGATTCTTCCAATTTCTCTTAAATACATTCTTACAGGATCATCAACATTTATGTTTTCAAAATTATTATCTGATAACGCTTCTAATTTTAACTCTTCTACTTCTTTTAAATCCTCAATATCCGGCTCTTCTTCTATCTCTTCATTTAAAAGATCAACTCCTAATTCTTCTAAATCATCAAACACTTTATCAATTTGTTCTGGATTAACTTCATCTAATTCAGTGGCTAAATCTCCATATGTTATTGTTCCTTTTTCTTTTGCTTTTTTTAAAATGTTTTTTACTTTTTCGTTTTTTATTTCTTCTCCATTTTCTTGAACTTTAGTTTTTTTGTTATTAATTTTCTTCACTTCTTCTACCTTTTCTTCTTTTTCCATTTTAAAAATCCTTTCCTATCTAATCTTTGCTGTCTCAATTATTATTTCATTTAACTCTTTTTCTAGTTGTTCTTTTTCTTTACTTCCACTTGTTTTATCTAATAAGTTTAAAATTTCTATTTTTCTTTCATTTAGTCTATCTTTTGTAAAATTATTTATTATATTATCTATCGCTTTTTCTATATCTTTTATTTCATAATCTTCTATTAATATCGAAGAAATATGTTTTTGTTCTTCTTCATCTAAACTATCAATTATTCCATTAATATTACTATTTCCTTTTTCAAACTCTTCATACAACTTTTTAACTATTTTAAAATTTAATTCGTATTTAAAATCTTTTTCATTAATATTTTGCTTAATAAGTTCATATATATTTAGATTTTCAGTTAATAATATATTAATTATTGAATTTTCTCTTTTTTTAATTGATTCTGACACATTTCTACTAATATTCTTTTCTTCTATAATTATTTTTTTAGGTTTTGATTTGTTTTTATCATTTTCCGAATCTGAATATATTAATTTATTAACTTCAGAATATATTGCTTCTTTTGAAATATTGTAGTCTTTTGAAATGTTTTCTATATATATTTCTCTTTCCATAATGTTTTGTACTCTTGATATTATTTTTGCAATTTCATTTAAGAATTTTATTTTATCATTTGTATTTTGTAAATCTAACTCTGATTTCAATACACTTACTTTAAATTCAACAACTGATAATGCTTTTTCTACTATATGATTAAATCTCGCATTTCCATATTTTACTATATATTCATCTGGATCTTTAGCACCTTCGATATTTAATATTCTAATATCAATTCCCATTTCTTGAAGAATTTCTAATGCCCTTATTTTTGCTTTTTTACCTGCTTCATCTGAGTCAAAACTTATTATAACTTGTTCTGCATTTTTTCTAAGTAACCACCCTTGGTTTGTGGTTAAAGCTGTTCCGAAGTGGTGCTACTACGTTTGTTATACCACGTTGATATAGCGATATTACATCCATATAACCTTCTACAATTATAATTTTTTTTGTATCTGATTTTTTTGCTACATTGAGCCCATATAAATTCCTACTTTTATTATACACTAAATTTTCTGGTGAATTTATATATTTAGGTTTAGAGTCATCTAGAACTCTTCCACCAAATCCTATTACTTTACCCCTTGAATCACATATAGGAAACATAAGTCTATTTCTATATCTATCAATATATTTCCCACTATCATTTTTATTTACTAATCCTGATTCAAGTATTTCTTGTTCTTCAAACCCTTGTTTTTTAAGTTCTTTATATAATTCATCATATTTTCCTGAAAATCCTAGTTTAAATGCTTTTAATGTATTATTTGTTAATTTTCTTTGTTTTATGTACTCTTGAGCTACTTTTGAATGAGAACTGTATAAATTTTGGTGATAAAACTCTGCTGTTAATTCATTTACTTTATATACTTTTGATTTTAATATTTCTTTTGACATATCTTGATTATTATCAATAGGAACTATATTCATATTTGCTTTCTCTGCAAGCATTTGTACAGTTTCTACAAATCCTAAATTTTCTATCTTAGATATAAATGTGAATACATTACCACCTTCATTACATCCAAAACAATGAAATATCTGCTTATCTGGTGAAACAGCAAAAGATGGAGATTTTTCATTATGAAAAGGGCATAACCCAAAATAATTTCTACCTTTTCTTTTCAAACTTACATAACCTGATATTACATCTACTATGTCATTTGATTGTCTTACTTCATCTATTGTTTGCTGACTATATCGCACAAATTTCATCCTTTCTTTTATATATATACAATATTATATTTCGACGCATTTTACATAAATCCTTCTTAATATATAAAATAACACTAAAAAGTGTCAAAACTTTTATATTTTGACACTTTTTTCTTAACTATTTATTCTCATCATTTTATTATCTAATTTTGCGATTAGTTTTGCACATTCCTTCCATTCTTTTTGATTTTTTTTACTATTACTTATGTCTGTTTTATATATCATATCATGTTCTATATCTGCCCAAAAATCCATTGTAATTGTTCTAATTTGAATTTCTACTTTAACATATGTATTTCTATTTGATAATTTAACTGGTACTTCTGCAATTATATGATAACTTGAATAACCACTTGATTTTGGTTTTTTTACATAATCTTTTTCTTTTATTATATTAATATCTTCCATTCTTTCTATTATATTTTGTACAGTATATATATCTTTTTTTAATGGGCATATTATCCTTATCCCGGCTATATCATTTATATTTGATATCATATTTTTATATGTAACATCTAATTTCTTGCTTTCCATTTTTCTTACTATACTTTCTGATTTTTTAATTCTAGTTGATATATTATGTATTAGATTATATTCATATAATATATCATATTCGTCTTTTATTATTTTCATACTATTTTCTATTTGTCTTGTTGCTAAACTGTACATAAACATTAATTTTTGAAATGTATTATCTTTCACTTCCAATTTTTTATTATAATCTATTGTGTTTTCCACTTTAATTATTTCAGTAGAGCTAATTTCGTTTTTATGCATATCTATACCTCTTTCTTTTTTGATTTTAGATATTTTATTATATGCTTATATTATATTTTTATTGTTAAGACTTAATTATCTTTATGTGTTTTTTGTGTGAATTTTTTATTGTTTCTATATACAAAATACCCATAGACTTAGATACTTTAACTATCTATTCCAATGGGTATTTATTATATTTACTGTTTATTAAATTTCATAATTATCTTTACTTATATTGGGATATTGAAATATTTTACCACCTTCTGAAAATTGATTTTTCACTTCATGATCTTTTTCTATATCTTCTGAACCTTTTAAGAAATATTCATATCTTGCTTTATCACTAACAAAACCTGTTGTTGATATTGGGTCATCCCATGTCACATCAACAGCATACCATTTATTATCTAACTCTACATAATTCCATGCATGATTTTCAGTTTGACCATTTGAATTTGTAGCTATTCCAATTACTAATGTACATGGTATGTTTAATTTGTCCATTAAATATTTAAAACTTTCTGCATATCCTTCACAAACTGATATACCTTTTACCATTGCTCCATATATGTTATATATATATGGTTGTGATAATTCTGTATCATATTTTATATTATCAATTAAGTAATCATGAACCATTTTTATATTATCATAATCATTATTTTTTCTATTTGCTAAAACACTATTAGCAACTCTTTCTATTGAATTTAATGCTGAATCAACAGCTTGTTTTGAATTAAATTCATCTTCTAAATAATTCGCTCTATCCCCACTATTAATATATACATTATATGTTACATTTCTACCTTTTGTTATTTCTTCCATGTTTATAGTCATCTTTTGGGGATCTAAATAAAACACATCTGGGTTGTCATATATATATGATTCAATTGCAGTTTGATAATATTGTCCTAAAATATTAGAACCATTCTCCTTGCTTAAAACATCTGTAAAGTAGTCTCCAAATTCTATTGTATATGTACCTGTTTTCATGTTTTCTTTATTTTTATAAAATTCATCGTATATTTTTTTAGAATATTGGTCTAATTGATTATAGAAATACTTATTTATATTAGTTGGAACAGACACTACTTCTTCTGTTTTAATTTCCTGTTCTTCTCTGTTAGCATTCTGATTATTACTACTTTCTAAACCTTCCAAAGATGTCTGTGTTTCCTGAATATTTTCTATTTCTTCTTTATTTTCATCTATGTATCCTTCTAATTCTGTTCTAAACTCATGAGTGCTTATTGTAGGATTGTTATTTATTAAAATAAATTCAGTATATACGATATATCCAATTAATAGAAAAACTAATATTATTAAAATAATAACTATACTTATAATCATTTTAGATATAATTCTCATATACATCCCTCACATTCTATTTTGTATTTTCATCTCATCTCTTTTATTATATCATTTTTATTTATTAATAACTACTGTTTTTTAATTTATTTATTATTTAGTTGATTTTAAAGTTATATATCTATATAATATACTTATGAAAAAATTAATTGTAGATAAAAAAAATAATGAAAAAAAATTAAATACCTTCTTATTGAATAATATTACTAATTTAACTACTAATATGTTTTTTAAGTTACTTAGAAAAAAAGATATTAAAATAAATAATAAAAGAATTAATGAAAATGTAGTTATATTTGAAAATGATGTTATAGAAGTATATATACCTGATTTCAAATTAGAAAATAATATTAATTTAGATATATTTTTTGAAGATGAAAATATAGTAATTATTAATAAACCTTTATGCATTGAAGTTGTTGGAGAAAACAGCTTAACTTCAATAGTTCATAGAAAATATACAACTTCGGAGTTCTTGCCTATGCCATGTCATAGACTTGATAGAAATACTTGTGGATTAATATTATTTGCTAAAAACAAAGAAAGTTTAGACATACTTTTAGCTAAATTTAAAAATCAAGAAATAGAAAAACATTATAAAGCTCTTGTATATAATGTACCTAATATCAATTTAGGTACTCCAAAAGAATGTACAGCTTTCTTGTTTAAAGACAAAAAGAAATCACAAGTATATATTTATGATGAATACAAAAAAGGTTGTTCTAAAATTATTACTACATATACTATATTAGAAAAATATCCTAATAATACTTGCTTATTAGATGTAGAAATCAAAACAGGTAAAACCCACCAAATCCGAGCACATTTGGCACATTTAGGATATCCTATAATAGGTGATGGTAAATATGGTATAAATGAAATAAATAAAAAATTTAAAAAGAAATATCAAATGTTATACAGTTATATTATAAAATTCAACTTCAAATCTAATAACAACATAGAATCTAAAAATATAAATGATAAAAAATTAGACTATTTAAACAACAAAAAATTCGAATGTCGCATTGGGGCCTGTCCCTAACGCGACATCCGTGTCGTTTTTGGGACAGGCCTCTATCTTCTCTCAAGTGTTTTATTTCAAATATTTTATTTCAAATATTTTATTTCAAGTGTTTTATTATAAGTTTTCCGGATCATATCTATTATGATATATTTTATTTAACATTTCATCTGGATAATATATATCTAACCACTTATCTAATTTCCCTTCTGCTTGGATTCCTTGTTCTCTTTCTGTTTGCCTTATAGCTGATACTGATGATACCCATATATTAAAACTCATGAATATAAATATTATTATTGTTATAACTTTTACCCATTTTATATATATTATTGATTCCATTTTTTTAAATAATGGATATATTAATTTTAAAAATAATATACCTATTATTCCCCATATAATCATGTATTCTAATGATGTTCTTCCATTAAAATTTATAAAATCATTTGAATAGTCCCATGATACTTTACCAATAAATACTTCTAACAAAAATGAACATATATATTCTATCGCTCCACCTATTATCATTGAATATATAAATACTTTTTTTATGTCTTTTGTTTTTATAATTTCTAACAATATATAATATGCAACTGCTCCTATACCATAGACTTGCACAAATGGTCCATATACTAATCCTTTTCTAATCTCTAGTTCACCAAGCACTAATGATATCGATATTGTTTCTATTATAAATCCAAATATACTTCCTATTACAAATATTAAGAAAGTTATAAAAAAATAATCTATAATTTTTTTTGATTTTCTAACATTTACATTTTCTTTTGCAATATCTTCTTTTTCCATTTTCTAATTTCTCCTATTCAGTAAAATTATAAAACTAAATCTAATTTGTATCACTATTTATTTTAATATATTTTCATTATATTATACATCTCTAATTATATCCTTTATTACTTCTGCTGCTATAATCAAACCTGCAACAGATGGTACAAATGAAATACTTGCTGGTGATTTTTCTTGAGCTTCTACTTTATACGGCTCTTCTTTTGAATATAAAACCTTGACTTTCTTTATATTTCTCTTTTTCAATTCTTTTCTAATAATTCTAGCAAGTGGGCATATTGATGTTTTTTCTATATAGTCTATCTCAAATTTAGTTGGGTCTATCTTATTTCCTGTTCCCATTGAAGATATTATAGGGATATTTATTTTTTTTGCTTTTTCTATTAATTTTAGTTTTGTTTTTACTGTATCTACAGCATCTACTACATAAGAGAATGTATTATCAATTAACTCTGATTCGTCTACATTCAATTCATCTGCATTATATGTTCTAATTTTTATATATGGGTTAATTTCTTTTATTCTTTCTGCCATCATTTCAGTTTTTTTTCTACCTACAGTATTTATATTTGCATGTATTTGTCTATTAATATTTGATATATCTACTGTATCATTATCAACTAATACTATACTCCCTATACCTGCCCTTACTAAACCTTCTACTACAAACGAGCCTACTCCACCAATTCCATATACTATTACTTTTGATTTTTTAATTTTTTCCAGTTTTTCTGTTCCAATTAAGTTTTCTGTTCTTTTTAAAAACTCAAATTCTTCAATACTTTTTTTCTCTTCCATAATTCCCCTAATATTCCTAACTTTCTTCTTTTACAAATTATAGCATATTTCTACTTTTTGTGCTATAATACTTTTATAATTTTTATAAAATATAGGAGTGATTGTGTGCTTAGAATTAATAATATAATAGTAAGAGAAGATTTACCTGAAAGTAGTGTCTTAGAGCTTGCTATTCAGAAATATAAATTAAATAAAAATGATATACTAAATTGGAAAATATCTAAAAAATCTATTGATGCAAGAGATAAATCTGATATTAAGTATGTATTTTGCATAGATATTGAAATAAAGAATGAAAAAAAATATATACACAAACATATACATTTTCATCCAAATAAAATAGTCGAATCAGAATTACCACAAGTTCATATCAATAATGTATTTACTAAAAAACCAATTATTATTGGTTCTGGTCCTGCTGGACTCTTTGCTGCTTTATTTTTAGTAAAGCATGGTATTAAACCACTTGTAATTGAACAAGGCAGTAGCGTAGATACTAGAAAAAAACATATTGATGAATTTAAAAATTCTGGTATTTTGAATACTTATTCAAATATTCAATTCGGTGAAGGTGGTGCTGGTACTTTTTCTGATGGTAAACTTACAACTGGTATTAATAGCCCTTTTTGTAAAAATGTTTTACAAGAATTTGTTAATTTTGGCGCTCCTAAAGAAATTCTCTACTTATCTAAACCACATCTTGGAACTGATAACCTTATTAATATTATACGAAATATGCGTGAATATATAATATCTCATGGTGGGAATTTTCTTTTTAATACAAAAGTTGTAGATTTTAATATAGAAAATAATGTTATTAAAAGTATAGAAACAATTGATATATTAAATAACAACAGTACAAATACATATGAATGTGATAACTTAATATTGGCTATTGGACATAGTTCACGTGATACTTTTGAAAAAATATATGCAAAAGGCTTTTCTATCGAGCCTAAAAATTTCTCTATTGGTGTTAGAATTGAACATCCACAAAATTGGATTAATTCTAGTATGTATGGTGATAATCCACCATTCAAATTGCATCTTCCACCTGCACCATATAAATTATCTTGCCATCTACCTAATGGTAGGTCTTGCTATACTTTTTGTATGTGTCCTGGTGGAGAAGTTGTTCCTTCTTCAAGTGAAGAAAATACAGTTGTTACCAATGGTATGAGTTATTATTCAAGAGATAAAGAAAATGCAAATTCCGCACTTCTTATTAATATTTCTCCTGAAGACTATTTTAAAACTTCGCCTTTAGATGGGATGTATCTTCAAAGAGATTTAGAGAAAAAAGCTTTTACTCTTGCTGGTTCTAACTATTATGCCCCTATTCAAAAAGTAGGAGATTTTTTAAATAATAAGAAATCGGAAAAATTAGGTGTTGTAAACCCATCCTACCTTCCAGGTTATACACTTTCTAATTTAAATGATATATTACCTGACTATATTTCTGAATCTTTGAAACTAGGTATTGTTGAATTTAATAAAAAAATACATAATTTTTCACATCCAGATAGTATTTTAACTGGTGTTGAAACTAGAAGCTCTTCTCCAATTAAAATACTTAGAAATGAATCTCACGAATCAAACATTAACGGTGTCTTCCCTTGCGGAGAAGGTTCTGGATATGCTGGTGGTATAATGTCTGCTGCTGTTGATGGTATTAAATGTGCAATTTCTATGTTAGAAAAACACCCTTAATTCTACTAAAGGGTGTTTTATTAATTATTTATACCATTAACTTTAATTATTTTTTTCATTTCTTAATTCTCTAACTATTTCATATAAACTTTCGACCAAATAATCTATATCTTCTTTCGTATTCTCTTCTCCAAATGTTATTCTAATTGCAGAATTCAAACTTTTCTCATCTAATCCAATGGCTTTTAAAACATGGGAACTACGCTTAATTCCTGAAGAACAAGCTGACCCACTTGATGCACATATACCTTTATTATCTAATTTACTTAGTATCTCATTTGCATCTACTCCTAAAAATGATATGTTTACATTTCCTGATATTCTTTGATTCATAGTTCCATTTATCTTAGTATTTTCTATTTTATCAGTTACTTGTCTTATATAGTAGTCTCTTAACATCGTATTTTTCTGTATATATTCTGGTAATACTTTTTTTGAAATTTCACATGCTTTTCCCAATCCTACAATACTTGCTACGTTTTCAGTACCAGCTCTTTTATCTTTTTCTTGATGTCCACCATCAATATATGGTTTAAATTTTATACCTGATTTTACATACAAAGCTCCCACTCCTTTTGGAGCATATATTTTATGACCTGATAATGATAATAGATCTATTCCTGATTTTTTTACGTCTATTTCAATATTTCCACATGCCTGAACTGCATCTGTATGAAATATGATATTATACATTTTTGCTATTTTTGCTATTTCATGAATTGGCTGTATCGTTCCGAAGCTCGTTATTGACAAACATAATTGAAATCAAAATAGTATTACAATTAATACTATTTATTAAATCTTTTATTTTTATTATTCCATTTTTATCTACATCTATATACGTTACTTTAAATCCCTGTTCTTCTAAACTTTTACAACTGTTTAAAATTGCTGAATGTTCTATCTTTGATGTTATTATATGATTTCCTTTATTACAATTAGCATATACAACTCCTTTTAATGCTGTATTATCGCTTTCAGTTCCACTACTTGTAAAATATATTTCACTTGATTGTGCATTTATTAATTCAGCAACTTGTTTTCTAGCTTGTTCTATAGCTTGTTTTGATCTTCTTCCCAGTTTATACAATGTAGATGGATTTCCATATTGATTTCGCAAGTATGGCATCATTTCATCTAAAACTTCTTTTCTAATTTTTGTAGTAGCTGCATGGTCAAAATATTTTACATTCATTTCTTCAACTTCTTTCTTTTATGTATATATTATTATATTCGAACTTAAGAAAAACATTTACTTTTTTTACATTTTAAAATAGAAAATACCAATGCTTTTTTAACATTGATATCTTTCTTTCTATGGTATTTATTCCTTTAAAAATCAATTATTTTTTATTTACTATCTAAATATTATATTAAATCTAATTATCTTCATTATCTAATTCTTTTTTTAACTTTATAATTTCTTCTTCTGATAATTTTGTTATTATACTAATTTGATTAATATCTAGCTTTAAAGTCTTTAACATTTCTTTTGCTATTTCAACTCTACCCTTAGCTTCGCCTTCTTCATGAGAAGTTTCCATTGCAGTATTATATCTTCTTA
>CAYJGL010000023.1:0-21821 GCA_964369695.1 uncultured Clostridium sp. | reverse complement strand
AATATTGCTATAATATATATCATTTTTTCGCTTAAATTACTACAATCTCCAAAATATATCTTTTTATTTTCTGTTACCATATCTATTATATATTCTTGTTTATCTGTAATATCGATACTTGTTATCTTTTCTTTTATTCCATTTTGTTCAGCTGAGTTAACTATTTTTATTACATCATCTAATTTTTCAAGGTCGTTTTCACCTACTCTAGAATTTGGTAATATACTACTTTCTTCTGTTTCAATCCCTTTTAATATTATCATGTTATTACTATTTTCTGAGATTTCTAATACATATCCTTGATTATCAATATACGCATATTTACCAACAATTTCGATACAATATTCTGGTTGTCTTTCTGTTATTTTTATATTTACTGTACTAGGTAGACTTCTTGATATTTCTACTTCCTTAATATATGCATTTTGCTTAATATTATTTGATATATCCTTTTTATTAAATTCAAATATATTCTGTCCTGTTGTTATATTTGATAAACTAATTATTGTTTCTTGACTTACTATCTTATTATCTGTTACTACTATATTTTGAATATTAAATATAGGTGATATAAGCATAAACGAAATTATTCCTACTAATACTATTATTATAGCTAATATCTTTAATAATAGTTTAAAATTAAATTTCTTTACTTTTTTAGTATTTTTTTTATTACTACTTTTTTTGTTTCTACTATTAACTTGTCCTTTTTTTACTTTTTTTGAACTCATAAAATATCCTTTTCTAAAACGGGGGAAATTCCCCCAATTTTAATTTTTTTACTATTTTAATTTAATATCTACTCCTAAATTAGTTAATTTATTATGAATATTTTCATATCCCCTTAATATATATTCAATATTATCTATTCTAGTTTCACCTTTTGCAACAATTCCAGCTAAAACAAGTGATGCGCCTCCCCTTAAATCAGTTGCTTTTACATTTGTTCCATATAGTTTTTTAGTACCTTTAATTATTGCTGTTTTCCCTTCTACAGTTATCTTAGCACCCATTCTTATCAATTCACTTGTATATTTATATCTATTTTCAAATATATTTTCACTTACAATAGATGTTCCTTTTGCAACTGTTAACATTGTTGCAAATACAGATTGCATATCTGTTGGAAAACCTGGATATGGCATTGTCTTGATATTTACAGGTTTTAATTTTTTAGAACCTTGTATTTCAAGTTGATTATTCTGTATATTTAGTTTACATCCTGTTTCTTCTAATTTATGTATAATGGGTGTAAGATGAGATATCTTTATGTCTTTTATTACTAAATTCGCTGCTGACATACCTGCTAAACATAGAAAAGTTCCTGCTTCTATTCTATCTGGCATTATATTATAACTTACATCTTTTAAATTTTTAACACCTATTATTTCAATTTGATTCGAACCTGCTCCCTTAATTTTAGCACCCATTTTATTTAAAAACTCTTGTAAATCCACAATTTCTGGCTCTCTTGCCGCATTTGTTATTATTGTTGTACCTTCAGCCATACAAGATGCTAATATTATATTTTCAGTAGCTCCAACACTTGGAAATTCTAAATCAATCTTTTCACCTACTATTCTATCACAACTACATGTAATATTTCCATAGTTTTTAGCAATATTTATTCCTAATTTTTCAAATGACTTCAAATGAATATCAATAGGTCTTGCACCAATATCACATCCCCCTGGATAAGAAAACATTGCATTTCTATGTTTTCCTATAAAAGCCCCAACAAATATAACTGATGATCTCATCTGTCTCATTAAATCTTCTGGTATACTACATTCCTGTATTTTACTGGTATCAATAATAACTTTATTATTCTTTTTAGTAACAATTCCACCTATATTTTCTAATATTTTATACATCATCTCAGTATCATGAATATTAGGAACATTATATAAAGTTGTTATACCTGCATTTAAAATACTTGCTGCTATAATTGGAAGAGCTGCATTTTTAGCTCCTGAAATTTTAACTTCACCTGTTGGAACACTCCCCCCTTTAATTATATATTCTGACATATTAAAACCACCTTTCACATTTATTTTATATATATTATGTATCCTGTTTGCAAAAAGTGTTATTTATACTTAAAAACAGAGGCCTGTCCCAAAAACGACATAAATGTCGCATTGGGGACAGACCCCAATGCGACATTTATCTTTTTATTTTATTTTTATTTTATTTTATTTTTATTTTATCCTTATTTTATCCTTATTTTGTTCTTATTTTATCCATAATATGCTTTTAATAATATTTCTTTTAATTCACTAACAAGCGGAACTCTTGGATTCGCAGTAGTACATTGATCTTCAAATGCTCTATCTGCTATCATATCAACTTTTTCTAAAAATTCTTTTTCATCAATTCCCGCTTCACTTAAACTAGCTGGAATTCCTAATTTATAGTTTAATTCTTTAACTTTATTTATTAAACTTTGAATTCCTTCTTCTTTGCTATCTGCTTTTAATCCTACTCTTTTAGCTAGCTCATAATATTTTTCATCTGCAATAAAATATTCATATTTAGGGAATGATACAAACTTAGTTGGCTTTTCACTATTGTATTTTATAACATACGGGAGTATTATTGCATTTATATTACCATGTGCTAGATGAAATTCACCACCTATTTTATGTGCTAAAGAATGATTTATTCCTAAAAATGCGTTTGTAAATGCCATCCCTGCAATTGTACTTGCATTATGCATTTTTTCTCTTGCTACTTTATTTGTTCCATCATTATATGCTGTTTCTAAATATTTAAATACTAAATCTACTGCTTTTTCTGAAAGTGCATCTGTATAATCTGATGCCATAATAGATACATAAGCTTCAATTGCATGTGTTAAAACATCCATCCCAGTATCTGCTGTCACTCTTTTTGGTAATGACATAACTAAATCGGGGTCAATTATTGCTACATCTGGTGTTAACTCATAATCTGCAAGTGGATATTTCTTGTTATTATCTTTGTCTGTTATTACTGCAAAAGATGTTACTTCTGATCCTGTACCTGATGTTGTTGGAATTGCTACCATTTTTGCTTTTTGTCCTAATTTAGGAAATTTATATGTTCTTTTTCTAATATCCATAAATTTAAGTTTTAGACCTTCTACATCTGCATCTGGGTGTTCGTAAAATAGCCACATACCTTTAGCAGCATCAATTGGGCTACCACCACCTAATGCAATTATTACATCTGGTTTAAAATTATTCATCATTTCTACACCTTTTTTAATTGTATCAAATGATGGATCTGGCTCTACATTACTAAATATTTCTGAATGTACATACACATTTCTTTTTCTTAAATGGTATAGGATTTTATCAACATATCCTAATTTTAACATTGCTTCATCTGTTACAATAATAGCTCTTTCTATATTAGGCATTTGTTCTAAGTATTCAATTGAACCTGATTCAAAATATATTTTTTCTGGAACTTTAAACCACTGCATATTAACTCTCCTTTTCGCAACTTTTTTAGTGTTTATTAGATTAACACTAGATACGTTCGCTGTTGTTGAATTGCTACCGAATGAACCACAACCTAGTGTAAGTGACGGCATATTTGTATTATATATATCTCCAATTGCTCCGTGTGTTGATGGTGAATTTATTATAATTCTACCTGCCTTCATTACTTTTGAAAACTCTAATATTACATCTTGATTTTCTGAATGTATAACTGCTGAATGTCCTAATCCACCAAAGTCTAATAATTTACTTGCTTTATCTATTCCATCAATTTCATTTTCTACTATATAATATGCTAATACAGGACTTAATTTTTCAGATGAAAGTGGATAATCTTTTCCTATTCCTTCTTCGTACACTACTAAAATTTTAGTGTTTTCCGGTACTGTAAATCCTGCATTTTCTGCTATTTGATTTGCTGACTGTCCTGGCACAGTTCCTTTAAGCTTATATCCATAACCTTCTACATAATCAAACATAGAATTTTTTAATAATTCTTTTTCTTGTTCATTTACAAAATATGTTCCTGCATTTTTCATATTTTGTTCAAATTCTAAATATATTTCTCTGTCTACTAAAACAGCTTGTTCTGATGCACATATCATCCCATTATCAAATGCTTTAGACATTACTACATCATTTACCACTCTTTTTAGGTCTACACCTTTATTAATATAGCAAGGAACATTTCCAGGTCCAACACCTAATGCTGGTTTACCACATGAATATGCACTTTTAACCATACCTGTTCCACCTGTTGCAAGTATTAAATTCACATTTGGATGATTCATTAAAAACTTAGTTGCTAAAACACTTGGCTCTTCTATCCATAAAATACAATCTTCTGGTGCCCCTGCTTTTACCGCTGCATCTCTTAAAACTTTTGCTGATTCCACACTACATTTTTGTGCTGATGGATGGAATCCAAATATTATTACATTTCGTGTTTTTGCTGATATTATTGCTTTAAACATTGTTGTTGATGTTGGATTTGTAACAGGTGTTACCCCTGCAATTATTCCTACCGGTTCTGCTATTTCAACAAAACCCGCTTGCTCATCTTCTCTAATTACTCCAACTGTTTTTTCTTTTTTTATACTATTATATACATACTCTGTAGCAAACATATTCTTTGTTATTTTATCTTCATATACACCACGTCCTGTTTCTTCTATTGCCATTTTTGCTAGTTTCATATGGTTTTCTAAACCTGCCATTGACATTGCTTTTGTTATATTGTTTACTGTTTCTTGATCTAGTTTTAAATATTCCTTTGACGCAATTACTGCTCTTTCTACAAGTTTATCTATATCTTGTTTTACTTTTAGTTCTTCTTCATTGTATTGTTTCTCTTCGTTCATAGGTCCTCCTTATTTTCTTTAGTTTAACCAATTTTTTCTATTTTATATTATATATCAAATTTTTTTTTTGTCAATTGATTAAAACTATCTTTTCTATCTTAATTATATGAATTATATTTAAATTTAATATTATTTGTATTATATAAACATATAAAAAAAACACTTTTATATTGTGCTTTCTTCTTATGGTAGTATTTTACTTTGAAACTAAATATTTATTTATTACATATTATTATTTTCCAATATTTCTTCTACTTCTTGAACTGATATACCTATTATTTCTGAAATTTCTTGTACTGTTTTATTTTCATTAAGTAGATTTTTAATTATAGTTATTTTGAAATTGTTTATTTGCTCAATTCCTTGCTCAATTCCACGTTCAATACCAATATTTATATATTTATTTTTAAAATCATTCGCTTTTTTTCTATCGTCTTCATCTCTGCTTATTATTTCTAATACATCATCATCTGTAGATAATTTTTCTATTTCATTTAATGCTGATTTAATTTTAATGTTTTTACACATAACTTCCTCAACTTCCTCAAAGTTATCACAGTTTATAGCTGTAATCCATTGATCAATCTTTTTTTCTAAACAATATTTCATTTTCTTAAATTTTGGTAATTCTATTATATACATTTTTAATTTATCATTTAATGTTGAAACTTTATGAATTACATTATTTTCATCTTTTTTGTATATATAATAGTCCGATTGAGATATGTAATTATAATCATCTTTAAATAATTCATAATTTAAAAAGCCTATAACTACTGATTTTTTTGTCTTACTATAATCTTCACCTGATTTTAGACTTTTATAATACATTCCTGATAGATAAAATAGAAATCTTTCTATTGTATTATATTCATCTGTCATCTGCATCTCAATATCTATTTGAGTTCCGTCTTCTAGTTCAGACATAATATCTAATATTCCGAATTTACCATTTTCTTTATATTTATCTAATGTGAAATCTTTGCTTAGAATTTTAATGTCTTTTATATTATATTCTGTTACTGCATTTAATAAGTCTATTAAAATCTCCTTATTATTTGCTAGCACCATTTTAAATATAAAGTCCCTTTTTAGTGATACTTTATTATTAATTAATTTTTGAATATTTATTATTCTTACCTCCATTATTCTACCATAAAAAAGAAAGAACTTCAATTGTTTTTGTTTAGTTTTGAATATTTAAACGAATTTTTTTTGATTTAAAAATATTTGATATAAAATTTACAAATAAAATATTTTGATTTTATTTAATTTCAAAGTATATAAATTATATACTATATTTATATATAAGTCTACTAATATTTGAAGTTTTAATTAAAAGTGTATTAAAATATTAATTTATCTAATATTCTAATACACTTTTCTATCTTAATCTATTTATATATTATTTTTCTTTTCTTTAACTATCTCTATCAATTCTTTTTCTGATACTACTTCAATTTTATATGGATGATTTTTACTCATTTTTTCAAATAATACTAACTGTTTTTCAGCTTTTTCTTTATCATTATTATATAACAATTCATACGCATACATTGTCCTTATAATAGAAATATTAGATTTTAACATTTTCATGAATTCTTTTTGTTTTTTATCAAATAATTTATCAATATCCTCTTTTTCTGCTCCAGTTATTAACTCACAATATATTAAATCCGCTTTTATTTGCATCTTTATTATATCTAGCATTTTATTATCTTCTTCTAACAATTTATATATATATTCTTTTGTTTTTATAAATTCGTGTTTGTCAAATAATCTATTTGCTATATATCCTGCAATTGT
Organism: uncultured Clostridium sp.; assembly: GCA_964369695.1. Taxonomy (GTDB): domain Bacteria; phylum Bacillota; class Clostridia; order TANB77; family CAG-508; genus CAG-269. The sequence goes on along the minus strand of CAYJGL010000023.1, from coordinate 15,166 downwards.
TGAACTTAAAACATTTTGCATTTCTTGTTCGTTTGGCTTAATAAACCATTCTTCCGGCATATCTTTTATGCGAACATCTCTTGAAAGTTCATTTGCTATATTCAGTTGTATAATTAATGACCTTTTTGCAAATTTACTTCTTCTTGATTCAATAAAATTATATCCATCATTACATATATTCCCATTATTTAATGGCACACCATTTAGAATTGCAAATAGACATCCCATAATTGAACCACCTATTACTATACTAGATAAATAGTTTATATCTTTTATATATAAAAATGTTATTAAAAATGCTATTGATGTGATTATATTTAAAATTACACCACCAAAATTATATAATCCAAATGGTACTTTTTCATAATCCATTTTGGGTGGTTCAAGTAAACATTGTCCTGATAATCCAGTTACTTTACTATATTTTAGCTTGATTTTATTATTTTGTTTTATAACTACCAAACTTCCTATTCTAAAAGAATTAAATTTGTATCCACTTATTAGTCCAAAAATAAGATGTCCTAACTCATGTATTATTATTTGAATAAACATTGAGAATATAATTATTAAAACAGCTATTATCATATCAAATATTACACCTAAAAAAGTTTCTTGATTTTCAATTCTTGTAGTTGCTACTATTGTAGCTCCTGCTATTCCTGATAGTATAAATGATATTATATATATTAATATACTTATTTTGTTCTTGTTTTTATTATTTTTCTGATTTCCCACTTGTTTTTCCATTTTATTATCTTCTCCCATTTTTTTATCTTCTCCCATTTTTTTATTTATATATAACTATGAAAACAAGTTCATTATATCATCTTCTGACATTTTATTTATAAATGAAACTTTAGTACTTAATACATTATCTGTTAATTCAGCTTTTCTTTGTTGAAGTTCATAAATTTTTTCTTCTATTGAATTTTTAGTTATTAATTTATATACTTGCACATTATTTTTTTGTCCAATCCTATATGCTCTATCTGTTGCTTGATTTTCAGCTGATATATTCCACCACGGATCATAATGTATAACCATATCTGCTCCTGTTAAATTCAGTCCTGTACCCCCTGCTTTTAATGATATCAAAAATACTTTGATATCTAGATTTTGATTAAATTCATCAACCATCTCTATTCTCTGATCAACCTTTGTTGCTCCTGTTAATTTAAAATATTTAATATTCTTTTCCTGTAGTCTTTCTTCTATAAATGGAAACATTGATGTATACCCTGAAAACAGTAATATTTTGTGTCCTGATTCAATTGCTTCATCTATAATCTCTGTACATTGTTCAAGCTTGCTACTTCCTTCATTGTATTCTTTTAAAAATAAAGCTGGATGACAACATATTTGTCTTAATCTAGTTAAAGCTGCAAGTATTTGGATATGACTTTTTGCAATACCATTTTCTTCAATATATGCTGCAACTTCTTGTTTTACATCTGCCAAATATGATAAATATATATTTTTTTGTTCTTCTCCCATCTCGTTATTTAAAACTGAAATAGTTTTATCTGGAAGTTCTGTTAATACTTCTTTTTTTGTTCTTCTTAATACAAATGGTTCTATTAACATTTTTAATTTTTCTAGTGTATATTGATCTTCATTTTTAACTATTGGTGTTTCATAATCTGTTTTAAACGATTTATATGAAAATAAATATCCAGGCATAATATAATCAAATATCGACCATAATTCTGCTAATGAGTTTTCTATTGGTGTTCCAGTAAGAGCAAATCTAGTTTCAGCTCTAATTAACTTTATAGATTTTGCATTTTGAGTACTACTGTTTTTTAGATATTGTGCTTCATCTGCAATTATATATTTAAATACATATCCTTTTTCTTTATATATATCTATATCTCTTTTTAATAAATCATATGATGTTATTATCAAATCATAATTTTCAATATCATTTAATAGTTCTTTTCTTTCTTTTAATGTTCCCCTAATTACTTTCACATTTAAATTTTCGGCAAATTTCTTTGCTTCATTTTCCCAATTAAGTGTAAGTGAACTTGGAGATATTACTATACTTGTTTTTCTATCTTTTTCAGTTTTCTCTACGTAATCTGATATAATTGATAATATCTGTATTGTTTTTCCTAATCCCATATCATCTGCAAGTATTCCACCAAATTTATATGATTCTAATGTTTTAAGCCATTTAAATCCAGTTTTTTGATATGATCTTAAAATATTTTCAAATTGCTTAGGAATATCTACTTCTTCTAGTTGTTCTTTATTTAGGTCATTTACTATTTTCTTATATTGTTTATCTTTAATTACTTCTGTACCTTTTATTCCTTTTAATAATTGATTTAAATATAAGGTTCTATTAACTGGTAAACGTACTTCACCTTCTTCAAGTTCCTTATAATTAATATCCATACCAGTAATTAATTTATCTAAAAACTCTATATCCTTATTTTCTTCTAAGTCTAAAAATGTACCATCTTTCAATCTATGATATCTTTTCTTCAAACTATATTTTTCCATTATATTTTGAATTTCTTTTCCATCTATCTCTAGTTTACTTAAATCAATTGATAATAAATCATTTTCAACCTTAATACCAAGTGTTCCAATTTTAGGTTGTTTAATTTGTTTAGTTTTAAAACTATCTGTTACTAATACATCAAATTTTTTCATGTATGTATTTATATCATTAATTAAAAATTCATAAATAGACTCGTCATCTGGTAATATAAATCTCTTGTTCTCTTCATCTAATTGAAATCCAGATTTTGCAAACATCATTAGACTTCTATTCTCTTCAATTAAATTTCTAGGAATTTGAATTATCTTTTTTTCATCTAATGGATTAAATTCTTTTTGGCCATAGCAAAACTTAATATCTGCAACAAGATGATTATTTTCATTAAAATCTAAAAATACATTAACAACTAATTTTTCCGGAGTATATTTTTCTACTATCTCTTTATCTACACCTTCTATTATTAATCCATTTTTCACTCTAGGAACTACTGTTGAAAACAATTCTGCTAAATCTTCTTCTCTTAATTTTATTTCAGAAACATAATTATTTTTAAATATCTTTAATAATTTAAGTTTAGTTTGTTCAAATTCATCTGTACATCTATATATCTTATCATCTGTAAGAATGTATTTATATTTTTTACCCCTTAACACAATAAGATCGTATATGTTTTTATTAGGTGTTATTATATATTCTTTATTTTTAGCTCTCTCGTTTTTTTGTAACTTGAATTCTAATTCTGGTTCTTTGTCTTCAAAAGATATTTTACTTTTTCCGATATAATCTCCTTGAAACTCTATTGCTTTGCCTTTATAAATATCAAATAATTCATCTATTCCTGAGTTTCCAATTGCAATACTACTCTCACTAAGTGGTTTTTGATAATATGAATATCTCGAACGTTGACTTGAGTTTGTAAAACTAATAATTTCAGAATACTTTAAAATAAACTCCAATATTCCCTGTGATTCACTACTAAACATTTCTTTTTTATGTGTAAATTCAAGTTTATCTCCATACTTAAAATTATGATTCTGTATCATATTTGAATAAAATTCAGATAAATTTTTCAATTTATATAATCTTTTATTTCCTATTTTAAATTCTATTTTCAATTCAGAATCATATTTATCCCAAATTAATTTAGGAACTATTCTAATACTTCCAATCTTTTCATTATTTAAATTTTTATCTAATTCTATTTCTTCTAATTCTTCATTATAGAATTCTTTTATTAATTCCCTAAAATCTGGATAATTACTTTTCATTAATACTTTTTTTGTCAAATCTTGAAATAGTTCTTCTTCAATACATATATCATGGTTGTCATACTCTAATAAAGATGCCAATATGTGTTTACATATTATAACATCATTTCTTGCAAAATCCATACATTCACAATATACAGTTTCTATCTCTCCATTTTCTACTTCTATTTCTGTATTATAAAAATTATTACCTTCTACTATTGAATTTATCTTAAATGTAACATCACTTAAACAATAACTTTTTTCTTCATCTATTTTCACTTTATTATATTTTACATATCTTTTAGCTTTAGTTGTCTTTGTAGTACCTGCATAACCTGATAACTTTTCTACTAATTCTTGTTTGATTCTCATTTCTACCACTCCTATATCGCTAATTATTATATCTCAAATCTTCCCAAAAATCAATTGATTTGTATATATTCTTACTAATTAGCAATATAAAAAATGTAGAACAAATAATTTTCTACACATATAACAAAAACCTTTGAAATTGCAGATTATACATCATACTATCTCAAAGGTTTCATATATATTTTTTTAGACATTTATACATGCTCTTCTTTTATTTGCATCTAAATTAGCATAATACTTAGCAATAAGTTCATCAAGTTCTATACTTAACTTATATACTATATTATAATCTGCACCTACTTCAATACTTTCATTTAATTTATTTCTTAATTTACAAATTTCATCATTTATCATAATCATATCTCCTTTTTATTAATTTTTCTTTTGTATGGTTATAAAATAACACAACATTTTTCTATAGTCAAGTATTTTCAATGGTTTTCTCCAACTTTCGTACGACTAAAAATGACATATTTCTACATATTTTTATATATAAAAACAGTAAATTATATATTAAAATATTTTTACTGTTTTTTCATTTTTATTCACTAAACAAATTTAATCATTTTTCACAATAGAAATTATCATTTTATCTTCTTTAAATACATTTTTTAATATTTGTTCTAAATATTCTACATTTATCCCCTTTATTTCTTCTAAATAATCAAAACTATTTATACCTTTAAAATAATCTGCTAAAAACATTCTCGAAATATCTGTAACATCATTATATTCTCTAATATATCTACCATATATCATTTTTTTAATTCTTTCAAAATCTTCTTTATTTATTCCACTATTTTTTACTTCTTCTACTTTATTTTTAAATTCTTCAAATGTTTTATCTGGATTAACTGATTGTCCTGTAATTAATATGTGTGCATAGTTTTTTGTAAATTCATAATCAAGTGATGGAGCAGAGTAAATTACACCATCATTATATAACTTTTTATATAATTCCGAACTTTTACCAAATAACATCATTAATAGAATTTCTATAGAAATATGTTTTTTTATAATCTCATTTTGACTTTCTTTTTCTGCTTCTCTTTTGTCTTTTATTCCAATTATATATAAAGGCTGACTAACATCTAGTTTACACTCTACTCTTGCTTTATTTATAGTTTCTGGCTCTTCTGGATATATTCTTTTTATTTCCCCACTTGGTTTTCTTTCTTGTAATCTTTTCTTAACTTCATCTATTATTTGATTTGGTTCAAAATCTCCACAAATCACAAGTGCCATATTTGAAAAATTATAAAATGTATTATAGCATTTATATAAAACTTCCTTATCTATTTTTGCAATAGATTCTATTGTACCTGTTATATCTAACCTTACTGGTGTTTCATGATATATTGCTTTTAAAGCATTTAAATACAATTTCCAGTCTGGATAGTCATCATACATCATTATCTCTTGACCAATTATGCCTTGCTCTTTTTGAACATTTTCATCTGTGAAATATGGATTTTGAACATAATCCATTAATTCATCCATTGCTTGATAAAAATTATCCGTACATTCAAATAAATATGCTGTATGATCATTTGTTGTATATGCATTTGCTTCTACTCCTAATGCTGATAATGTATCTAAACTATTTGTTCCATTTTCTTGTTCAAATAATTTATGTTCTAAAAAATGAGCTATACCATCTGGAACTTCTGTAATTTCATCTTCTCCTGGTATTATAAATTTACTTTCATTTGAACCATATTTAGTTCCCCATATCATATATTTTTTTTGTATTCCTTTTTTAGGTATAAACATAACTGTCAATCCGTTTTCTAGTTTTTCAATATATAACTTTTCTTTCACTTTTAAATTGTCTATTAACTGCATTTTATCCCCCTTACTGTTTTAAGAAATATATTGTATTTATATCTACACTATTAGCAATATTCACAATATCTTCTTTACTTATATTCTCTATTTTCTTGATATAATCTTCTATTTCAACCTTATTCTTAGAAATTTCTTGTCCGAAATAATATGTTAGCTCTGTATCTTGTTCTTCATCAATTACTTTAACTGAACTTATTATACTTTTTTTAGCATTTAATATATCTTCATCAGTAAAATTTCCTTTTTTCATATCTTCTAATTGAATTTTTATTACTTCCAAAGCTTTATTATAGTTTTCTATCTCAATACCTGTATTTATTATTATATTATTTTTTTGTCTAATATACATTGAATTAGCAACATACGCTAAGTTTTCTTTTTCTCTTACATTTTGAAACATTTTTGAATTTGCACTTCCACCTAGTATATTATTATATACTGATGCTGCATATCTTTTTTCATTATCATCTAAATATACATCTAATCCTAAAACCAATTTCCCTTGTGCAACTTCTCTTGATTCTTCAACTGTTTTTTCTTCCTGTTTTTCCTTATTCAAGTCATTTATCTCATTATATTCAGCATTTCTTTCTTTTAGTCTCTGTATATTTTCATTATTAATTATTGTATCTTCTGCTCCTTCAGCATTTTGAACTGATACAAATATATCAATTTTACAATTATTTATTAATTCATCATAATGTTGTTTCAATTTATTTTCATCAATTTTTTCTAAATCTTCTGTATATCCAAATTGAAATAATCCATAAGGCTTATCTTTATACATCTCTTCTATACATCTTTGAACTGCATATTTTGATTTATTATCTATTTTTGAATCTATTTTTAGTTTTAAATTTTCTTTCTCTTGTTCCATGTATTCTTTTTTAAATTTATTATTTTCTAAATATGGATTAAATACAAAATCCAATATATTTTCTATAGAGTCTTTTAGTATATCGTCTTTGTTATCTAATACAAATTCTTGATTAATTGTTTCAATATAAAATTTTAATATTTGATTGTCTCCTACTTTATCAATACCACAATCAAAACTAGCTCCATACATTTCTTCCATCTTTTTACTTATCAAATCTTGTGTTTTTAATTTTACAGAACCTCTTCTTAGTATTGATGGGATAAGTGCATTTTTAGTTACATTTTCTCTGTCTAATTTTGTTGTTAAAAATACTGAAATTAAATTAGTTTTAAATTTATCTGTTTGTATTTGATGTAATTGTATTCCATTTTTTATATTTATCACTTTGTATGACATATCTTTTCCTCCTCATATAATCTTTATATTTTAAATTATCATTATTTATTATACTATCTTTTTAGTTATTTATACAAAATTGGAAGCTTTAAAGATATATATATCAATTAAACTCCCAATTTACTATGTATTTAAAATTTTCTTTTTCTAGCTGCCTCTGATTTTTTCTTTCTCTTTACACTAGGTTTTTCATAATGCTCTCTTTTTCTTACTTCTTGTAATACTCCATTTCTTGCACATTGTCTTTTAAACCTTTTTAAGGCATCTTCTATATTACCATTATTCACTTTAATTTCTGACATTTATTTCCCCTCCTTCCGGCCCATACGAATTGTATGAGGGTTAATCCTTTTAACGATATATATTATACCCTAAAGCTAAAAGCTTGTCAATAGCTAAAATTCAAATAATATCGCTTTTTTACCTTCTATTGATTTTTGTACATCTATTATCCTTTGATTAGAAGACCCTCTAAATTTTAATCTTAAATCTTTTTTTTCTTCTTCAAATTTACCATCAACCATAACATCTATATGTGATAATAATTCTGGTGTTTCTTCCCATTTTTTGTACATATTACCCATTACATCATTATCAAATGTATAACCTGTATAACACCATATATCTTTTTCTGGATATTTTTCTTTTACTTTTTTAACAAGTGGTATTAATCCTTTTTGATTACAATGTTCTAAAGGTTCCCCACCTAACAAAGTTAATCCTGAAACAAACGGATTATCAAGTTCTTCTAATACTTTTTCTATTTCTTTTTCTGTAAACTCTTTACCATAGTTGAAATCCCAAGCCTGTCTGTTAAAACAATTTTTACAAGCATGTGTACATCCACTTACAAATACAGAAACTCTTACTCCTGTTCCATTAGATATATCTGCTTTTTTTATATCTGCATAATTCATATTTTCACATCCTATTTTACTATATTTTTTATTTCATTTACTAAAATAACCAACTAAACATTGGGTTGTCTACTGTTAAATCTCTCATAAATTGATTTGTAAAAGGAATAAACCATGCTATTATTCCTAATATTATGATTATTATAGCTGTTATAATAATTGCTATTCTATCTTTTTTTATTGTTTCTTTATCTTTTACTTCTTTTTTAGGTCTATCCTTCCTAAAAGGATTTACCATTTTATATATGTCTATTACTGCACCTAAAGATCCAATTTTATGACCTTGTTGAACTTCTTTTTTTTGCTTTTTATTAGTTCTTCTTTTTTTCACTGTTTCTGTTTCTTCTGTGTTAGTATAATTATCATTTATATTTTTTTCTTTTCTTCTAGTATTTTCATCTATTTTTCTTTTAAGCTGTATGTTTTCTAATTCTAAATCATATTGTCTTCTTAGAAAACTATCTGACAATATTTCATACGCTTCATTTATTTCAGATATTTTATAGCTGTCTCCATTTCTATCTGGATGATACTTCATAACTAATACTTTATATGCTTTTTCTATTACTTCCACTGATGCTTTTGGATGTACTTCTAATATTTCATAATAGTTTTTCATTTTTTCCTCCTAAATTTTATCTCTTGATTATTATTTCATTTTATATTAAATATTATCAATTTTCAAGACTTTTTATTTAAATTCTTAATTTAAAAATCTAAATTAATATTTATTATAAAAAATAGAACATCATTATTTAAACAATGTTCTATTTTATATATTTTTATATTATTTATTATTATTAATTCCAAAAATTTCTTCAAATTCGCTTGAGTCAATTTTTTCTTTTTCCAAAAGAATTCCTGCAACTTCATGTAATTTATGAATATTATCTGATAAAATTTGTTCTGCTCTTTTATATCCAATATCAATTATTCTTTTTGTTTCTTCATCTATGACAGATGCTGTTTCATCTGAATATTCTTTACCTTGTGAAAAATCTCTTCCCAAGAATACTTCTTCTTGATTAGAACCTAACATCATAGTCCCAATTCTTTCACTCATACCATATCTTGTAACCATTGATCTTGAAATTTTTGTTGCTCGTTCAATATCATTGCTAGCACCTGTTGAAATATCATTTAATATTAATGCTTCTGCCACTCTACCACCTAATAAAGATACTATATTTTCTTCCATTTCAGTTTTAGACATAAATGATTTATCTTCAGTTGGTCTATACATTGTATATCCACCTGCCATACCTCTTGGCACAATTGATATTTGATGGACCGGATCTTGTGTTTCTAAAAATTGGCTAACCACTGCATGACCTGCTTCATGATATGCAACTAATTTATTTTCTTTTTCGCTTCTAACTTTTGTTTTCTTTTCTGGTCCCATAGTAACTTTAACCATGGCATCTTCAATTTCTTTCATTCCTATTTCTGTTAAATTTCTTCTAGCTGCAAGTAATGCTGCTTCATTTAATACATTTTCTAAATCAGCTCCTGCAAATCCAGATGTATTTCTTGCTATAACTTTCATATCTACATCATCTGCTAATCTTTTCTTTCTAGAATGTACTTCTAATATTTGTTCCCTAGCTTTTACATCTGGTGCTCCTACTACTATTTGTCTATCAAATCTACCTGCTCTTAATAAAGCTTTATCAAGTACATCTGGTCTATTTGTCGCTGCAAGTACTATTACACCTTCATTTTCAGAAAAACCATCCATTTCAACTAATAATTGATTTAATGTTTGTTCTCTTTCGTCATGTCCACCACCTAGGCCGGCACCCCTTTGACGACCTACTGCATCTATCTCATCTATAAATATAATACACGGTGCATTTCTTTTAGCTTGTTCAAATAAATCTCTTACTCTTGATGCTCCTACACCAACAAACATTTCAACAAAATCAGAACCACTTATTATAAAGAATGGCACTCCCGCTTCTCCTGCTGTTGCTTTTGCTAATAATGTTTTACCAGTTCCTGGACCACCAACTAATAATACTCCTTTTGGTATTCTAGCACCCATATCTGTAAATTTCTTTGGATTTTTTAAGAATTGTACAATTTCTTCCAATTCTTCTTTCTCTTCATCTACACCTGCAACATCATCAAATGTTACTTTATTCTTTTCTACTGGTGTCATCATTTTTGCTTTGCTTTTACCAAATGACATTGTTTTACTTCCTGGGTTGCTTCCACCTGCTCCTCCCATTAGTAAAAACCAGAATATAAAGAATATTATTATTAAACCAAATGGTGTTAATAAGCTAAGTATTACTACAATCATTGATTCTGAATTTTCTTCTAATGTAAATGCTCCAGCTTTTAAATATTCATCACTATACTCTAGAAAAGATCCCATATCTGGTATATTTACTTCTTTTTCCATTTCATTATCTTTTAATTTTACAGTTGCAGATTTTCCATCTGACTCTATTTCAACTGATTCAACATTTGAATTAGTAATATGTGTTAATAATTCTGAATATTTTAATTTAGAATCTGAATTTTCCATTATTGCAGATAATACAACAATAAATATTACTCCTATTATTAACCATGTTGCTAATGTTTTTATTCCACTTTTCAAAATAATTCCTCCTATGCAGTTTTTATATTATTGATTTTATAACATATAAACTATTAATTTTCAAGCTTTTTTATATTTCATTTTTATTACAAATATTTAATTTTTAATATTTACATACGGATACTGACATATTGTCTAATAATATTTTATATTATTTTAATAAAATATATTTTTTTATTTTTTATTAATACCTTTAATTTCTTGTTTGGTGTTAGAAATTTATTACCTTCACTTTTATTACACAAATTAATTATATCATCGATATGAACTTTTTCTATTCCTTTACTTGTTCCAAAAAGATTTATTATAATATAGATAATCACTTTTGATTTAATTACATTTTCTTGAATATTAAATAATTTCAAATCGATTATTATGTATTTTTCTATATTTTTCTCCTTAGTAACTTTTTCATCATCTTTATTATACTCTGTTAAAACTATTTTATTATATATTTCTGTAGTTTGATTATTAATATATTCTTCTTGCTCTTTTACTAATTCTGATAATCTAGTTATACCTTCTAATATATTTGGATTAAATTCTTCTTTAATCATAGGTATAAGTACATTTCTTATTTTATTTCTTGTATATTTATTTTCAAAATTACTTTTATCTATTCTAGGATTAAGTTTATTATCAGTACAATATCCTTCTATTTCTTCTCTGCTACATTTCATAAGTGGTCTTATATATTTGTCTCTTTTAATTTCAATTCCTTTCAATCCATTTATTGAAGTTCCACGGAACATATTCATTAAAACTGTTTCTACATTATCATTTTTATTATGGGCTATTGCAATTTTATTAGAATTAGTTGCTTGTAATACTTCATCAAAAAACTTATATCTTTCATTTCTGGCTGTTTCTTCTATACCTTTTTTATTTTTTTTTGCTATACTTGTAATATCTATACTTTTTAAATAAAATGGTATATTATTATTCCTACAATAATTATGCACATATTCACTTTCTTCTTGTGCTTCTTCTCTTAAATTATGATTAACATGTGCTACAACTATTTCAAATTTAATATCTGTATTTTCTTTATAATTACAGTTTTTTATATTGATAAGTGAGTTTAATAAAGCCATCGAATCTGGTCCACCAGATACAGCAACTATTACCTTCTCTCCATTTTGTATTAAATTATTTTTTAATATTGTCTTTATGATTTTTTTTTCTAATTCCATTTATTCCCCACTAATTATTTTAATAGCTGTAACTCTTATATATGTTACAGCTATATTACTTTATATTATTTAGCATCATATTCATTTTTAATTACTTTTTCGTTTTCATCCAACTTTTTTTGTTTTTTTACCCAATTTTTATATTTAACATAGTCATCAATTATAATTAAGATTACTGCTGTTACGGGAACTGATAAAAACATTCCTAATATTCCAAAATATGCTCCACCTACGGTTATTGCAAATATTACTACTAAAGGACTTATTTTTAATGAATTTCCTATTATTTTTGGATTTATAATATTAGCATCGATTTGTTGTACTATTGTTACTATTATAACTAACCAAATAGCTTGTGACAGTCCACCTGTTATAATTGTTATAATTCCTGATATAGCAACAGCTATTATTGCACCTACATATGGTATCATATTAAATAATCCAATTAGGAATCCAAACAGTGGTGCATATTTAACTCCCATTATTGACATTACTATTGTTGTAAGTATCCCTACAATTATAGCATCTAAAAATTGACCTGCTAAAAATTTAAAAAACACTTCATTTGTATTATTAAATATTTTATTTATATTTTTATATGCTCTTTCTTCAAATGCTGCATTTAAAAACCTTTTTATATATGCTATGATTTTAGTTCTTTGAGCTAATACAAATATTGATACTATTATAGCTATAAAGAAATTAACTACTCCTGTTACTGCATCTATAGCATTTTGTGCATATTTCATTACATTATCAACATTAATGTATTGGAATACATTTATATTTTGTATTTCATTAACTATATTATTTATTTCTTCATTTTTCAAAAATGAATCTTCTGGTAAGTTATTATATTCATTTATTGTATTATTATAATATGTTTCAAAATTATTTACTAAATCTACAACACTATCAGATATTATAGGAAATATGAAGTTTATTCCTATTCCAATAAGTGTTAATATAATTGCATATACAATAATTATCGATATAACTCTACTTTTTTTCTTTACTATTTTAAGATTTGATTTACAAAAAAATTCTTCAATTTTTTTACAAGGCATATACAATATATATGCAATTAACGTACCAATGAAAAATGGTGCTAATGTTTCTCCTAGTCCACCTAAAAAACCTGATATACTTTCAATGTTATCAAAAATATTATAAACTAATATTATTGCAAATGCTAAACTAAACCAATACATCCATTTTTTATTATTTTTTTCCATATTAAAACTTTCTCCTAACATTTATATTTTATTTTAAATTATCTATAATTATACCTACTGGACAATGGTCACTTCCCATTACTTCAGGATAAATTTCAGCTTCGATAATATTTTTACTTAAATCTTTTGATATTACAAAATAATCTATTCTCCATCCAACGTTTCTTTCTCTAGCTTTCCCCATATATGACCACCATGAATACATTTCTTCTTTATCTGGATATAAATATCTAAAACTATCCACAAAGCCAATTTCCAATAATTCTGTCATCTTATTTCTTTCTTCATCTGTAAAACCTGCACTTTTTCTATTTGTTTTAGGATTTTTTAAATCTATCTCTTTATGTGCTACATTTAAGTCACCACATATTACAACTGATTTACTTTTACTTAAATCTAGCACATATTTTCGAATTTCATCTTCCCATGTTTGCCTATATTCTAATCTTTCTAATTCTCTTTTTGAATTAGGTGTATATATATTAACAATATAAAACTTTTCAAATTCAAGAGTTATAACTCTTCCTTCTTTATCATGTTCTTCTATTCCAATACCATATTTGACATTAATAGGCTTATTTTTAGTAAAAATTGCTGTTCCTGAATAACCTTTTTTTTCTGCACTATTCCAGTAACTAGTATATCCATTAAATTTCAAATCAATTTGATCTATTTGACATTTTGTTTCTTGTATACAAAAAATATCAGCATCTATTTCTTTAAAAAAATCTTTAAAACCTTTATTAACACATGCTCTTATTCCATTTACATTCCATGAGATCATTTTTATTTTATTCATGTTTTTACTCTTCTTTCCAATATATTACAACATAATTTTACTATAAAAATAGATAAATAGCAAGTCAAACTCACTATTTATCTTCTTCTTGTATATTTTATTTTTAATTTTTATTATTAATACCAGTTTTTTTGAACAGAATGATTCCAAGCGTTTATAGGACTTCCATATCTTGAAGCTATATAGCTTAATCCCCAACGTACTTGAGTTTCACCATTTGTATAATAATCCGCTCCTGCTGATGCCATCTTCGATGCTGGTAATGCTTGTGCTATACCATGAGCACCAGAACTTGAATTATGCGCATTTGCATTCCATCCTGATTCTTTATTCCAAAGGTTAACAAGTGCTGTAAATTGGTCATCACCCCAACCATAAGTGCTTAACATATATTCTTTTGCATACGCTTGATATTCTGCAGCTGTCCCTGTTGCAGCTCTTGCTGTTGTTGACGATCTAGATGTTACTGAAACTACTTTTTGTACTTCAACAATTTTATCTACTTTTTCTTGTACTACTACTTCTGATATCATAACTTTTTCAATTTCAACATCATTTTGATATTTGACTTTATATGTTATTTCTTTTATTCCATCTTTACCTTCTTGTAAAACTTCATTTGTTGTTTCTCCTGTTGTTTCTGAATTTTTTGTTATAGTTTCAAACGGTATTACAACTTGCTCTACAATGATTTTTTCTGTAACAGCAGAATAATTTTGTAATAAATCATCTAATGTAGTTTCAACTACTTCTTCAGAAATAACTGTTGTATTAGTATTTTCTTCTGATTTATCTAATATTTTTATAACATCTCCTGATTTAACTTCTGTTTCCATATCAATAGATGTTTTTTGATTTTCTGTTAATACTATATTATTTTCATTTAAAATTTCTGATACATTAGTTTTATCTGTAAATACTTTCATTTCATAACCATTATCTAATATGATTACAACATCATTCAAGTCTTTATTTACTGCAAAAACACCTATGCTTAATAATATTATCATTAATATACTTACACATATTATCTTTATCATTGAAAATGAACCTTTTTCTTTATTTTTCATAAAAATCTTATTACCTCCTTTTGGCAATACACATATTATACCATTTTATCTTTTATTTGTCAAATTTCATAAGCTTGTCATTTTACCTT
>CAYJGL010000022.1:0-22255 GCA_964369695.1 uncultured Clostridium sp. | reverse complement strand
CAAAAATGTCAATAGTATAGTTTTTATAATTTATTTAAATAAATTATATTGTATGTTTTAATTTTTTTATAATTTTAATTTCAGCATAAAGATTTTCGATAATAGATTTTCTAGTTTCTAATGCTGTTATATATTCTTTTTGAACCGTTTCAAAAGATTCAAGCTTTTCATTTTTTTTAAGCATAAATTTAATTGTATCAAGATAATATGATTTGTCAACATCTCTTTTAGATGAATTCATTTTAGATATATACTTCTCTATTTCAGAACATCTTTTAATTTCATCTTTTAAGTCTTTAATATAATTAGTTGTACAATAAATTTCATATTCAATATTATCAATTACTACCTTAAATAAAGCTTTTACAATTTTAGGATTATTCTTACCTAACTTAGTATTAATTACTAATTCATTAAGAGCATCAGAGTCTTTAATTTCTGTAGTTTTAGTATTTTCTATTAGTATTTTTAAAGTATCAGAAATCCCAATATGAGATTTATATTGTCTTTTGCTAACAATAGCATCATATTCATCAGCTACACGAATGATTTGAGCTTCAAATGGAATATCTTTCTTTACTAATCCTTGCGGATAACCAGAACCATTCAGAGCTTCATGATGATAATATGCACCAGCACTATATGGTCGTAATTCTTTATCTTTCATACATAAGTTGTATCCATGAGTTGTATGTTCTTTCATAATTTCATATTCTTCTTCAGTTAGCTTTCCAGGTTTTTGAAGGATTTCAGGTGGTATAAAAAGTTTACCAATATCATGTAAATATGCACAAATTGTAGCATATTCAGTAAACATTTTATCACAATGTAAATATTCACAAATTCTACACGTTAAATCAGCAACACTTTCTGAATGTCGCCTTGTAAATACATCAAGTCTGTCTAACATACTTAATTGATATTGCATATTTTTATCTAAATTATATGATTTTAAATTTGTAGTATCATAAAAATCAAAAATATCCATTTTCCCCTCCTAAAAAACATAAACATATAATAACACTAAAAAATAAAAACTGCAATTGTTTTTTTTAATATTTTTAAATAAAATATTAGCAAATTTTTACGCGATATTTATAATAGAATTTATTGAAAAATATAGCTAGATATGATAATATATACAATGAAAAGATAAACAATATATGGAGGGAAATATGTATAGAACAAAAACTTGTGGAGACTTAAGAATAAAGGATATTGGGAATGAAGTAGAATTATCAGGTTGGATACAAAAAATAAGAGATTTAGGTGGAATGACATTTATAGATTTAAGAGATGAATTTGGTATAACTCAAGTTATAGTAGATAATAATATGAAAGAAGAAGTAAAAGACTTGTGTACAGAAACATGTATCCACATAAAAGGAACAATTGTGGAAAGAAGTAGTAAAAATAGTAAAATAGCAACAGGAGAAGTTGAAGTTGTAGCTAGTTTTGTCGAAATTTTAGGGAAAAGTAAAAATATATTACCATTTGAAATTAATACTAATCAAGAAGTAAGAGAAGATTTAAGATTAGAATATAGATTTTTAGATTTAAGAAATGAAAAAATACACAATAATATATTACTTAGATCAAAAATACTAAAAACATTAAGAAATAAAATGGATGAAATGGATTTTACAGAGATTCAAACACCAATTCTTGCAAATTCATCACCAGAAGGAGCAAGAGATTATTTAGTGCCTAGTAGAATTCATGCAGGAGAGTTTTATGCTCTTCCACAAGCACCACAACAATTTAAGCAATTATTAATGGTATCAGGATTTAATAAATATTATCAAATAGCACCATGTTTTAGAGATGAAGATCCAAGAGCAGATAGAGCACCAGGGGAATTTTATCAATTAGATTTTGAAATGAGTTTTGCGACTCAAGAAGATGTATTTAAAGTTATGGAAGAAACAATGACTCACACATTTGAAAAATTTACAAATTGGAAAGTGGATAAAGGGCCATTTGTCAGAATACCATATCTTGAAGCTATGGAAAAATATGGGATAGATAAACCAGATTTAAGAAATCCATTAATAATTCAAGATGTTACAAATTTATTTGAAAATTCAGATTTTAATGCATTTAAAGATAAAACTATAAAAGTAATAGTTGTAAAAAATGGAGCTGAACAAGGTAGAAAGTTCTTTGATAAAATGAATGAATATGCAACAAGTGATGAAGTTGGAGCTAAAGGGTTAGCCTGGGTGAAAATAGAAAAAACAGGTGAGATTTCAGGTGGTATTGCTAAATTTATAACTGAAGAAATAAAAGAAAAATTACAAAAGGAATATGGAGCAGAAAATAATTCAAGTATATTCTTTATTGCAGATGAATTTAATAAAGCCCAAAAAATGTCTGGATTAGTTAGAATTGAATTAGGTAAAAGATTAGACTTAATTGAAAAAGATACATATAGATTCTGTTTTATAGTAGATTTTCCGATGTATGAATTATCTGATGAAGGAAAAATAGATTTTAGTCATAATCCATTTTCAATACCACAAGGTGGTTTGAAAGATTTATTAGAAAAAGACCCATTAGATATACTTGCATATCAATATGATATGGTGTGTAATGGCTATGAAATAGCATCAGGAGCAGTTAGAAATCATAATCCAGAAGTTATGATAAAAGCATTTGAAATAGCTGGATATTCAGAAGAAGATGTTAAAGAAAGATTTGGAGCATTATATAATGCATTTCAATTTGGAACACCGCCACATGCAGGAGCTGCACCAGGTGTAGATAGAATAGTTATGCTTATTGCAGATTCTCAAAATATTAGAGAAGTAATAGCATTTCCTAAAAATCAAAAAGCAAGAGATCTTTTAATGAATGCACCATCGATAGTTTCAGAAGAGCAATTAAAAGATGTTCATATAGATATAATTAAAGAATAAGAAAGAGAGAATATTATGGAATATAGATTTAAACCAAGTGGAAGAATATGTGCAAGAGAAATGGTATTAGATATAGAAGATAATATAATAAAAGATGCTAAAATTATTGGTGGATGTGCAGGTAATACTATTGGAATATCAGTCTTAGTTAAAGGAATGAGTATAGATGAAGCAATTAAAAAATTAAAAGGAATACCTTGTGGATTAAGGGGGACATCGTGTCCAGACCAACTAGCAATAGCTTTAGAAGAATTTAAAACAAAAATTGTATAGTTATATAAATTAGAATATATAGTAGTAAAGGGAATTTAAATGAAGAAAATATTATTAGGAATGAGTGGTGGAGTTGATAGCTCTGTATCTGCAATAGTTCTACAAAAACAAGGATATGAAGTAATTGGTTGTACAATGATATTGTTAGATAACAAAGAACATAGTAATCAAATAATATTAGACGCAAAAAAAGTATGCAAAAAATTAGGAATTGTACATCATATATTTGATTTTTCAAAAGAATTTAAAAAATTAGTAATCAATAATTTTGTAAATGAATATATAAATGCAAAAACGCCTAACCCATGTGTTGAATGTAACAAGTATTTTAAATTTGGATTATTATATGAAAAAGCTGAAGAGTTAGGGTGTGAATACATTGCAACAGGACATTATGCTAGAATTAAATATTCGGAAAAATATAATCAAAATGTATTAACAAAATCCAATGAAGAAAAAAAAGATCAAACATATTTTTTATATAATATAAAAAAAGAGCAATTAGATAAAATCATATTTCCACTTCAAGAATATAATAATAAAGAAGAAATAAGAAAAATAGCAGAAGAAAACAATTTAGAAGTAGCTAAAAAGAAAGATAGTCAAGAAATATGCTTTATAACAGATAATGATTATCAAAAATTTTTAAATGAAAATATTGATGAAAAAATTCTAAAAGGTAAAATAATATTACAAAATGGAGAGATTCTCGGAAATCATACAGGACTAATAAATTATACAGTAGGACAAAGAAAAGGACTTGGAATAGCATATAAAGAACCTTTGTATGTAATAAGCTTAGATAAAGAAAAAAATGTTGTAATTGTAGGATTAGAAAAAGATTTATATTCAAATAAACTAGAACTAATAAATGTGAATTGGATGGTTGACAATATATTTGAAAATGAATTAGAATGTTTTGTTAAAATTAGGTATAGAGCAAAAGAAGCAAGTGCAGTAGTTCGTGAAGAAAATAAAAAGATTGTAGTAATATTCAAAGAGAAACAAAGAGCAATTACCAAAGGACAGTCAGCTGTATTTTACGACAATGAAGGTAATGTTTTAGGTGGTGGAATAATATCTAATATATAGAAAATAGAATTATATACTAAAAAAACTTGTATATTAAATATTATTGTGATATAAAATAAATATAAAAATTAGGCTATAGAAAGAAAGGCGGAAATTTTTGTGGAAGAAGAAATAATTATGAACGAAAAAACTATATTAATAGTTGATGATGAAAAACCTATTGTTGACATATTGGTATATAATTTAGAAAAAGAAGGATATAAGACAATTGAAGCTAGTGATGGTATTTCTGCTGTAAATATCGCATTAGAAAAAAAACCAGATTTGATTTTACTTGATATAATGTTACCTAAATTAGATGGTCTTACAGTATGTAAAAAGATAAAAAATTCATATAATGTACCAATTTTAATGTTAACAGCGAAAGATTCAGAAATAGATAAAATATTAGGATTAGAGTTAGGTGCAGATGATTACATTACAAAACCATTTAGTGTAAGAGAATTAGTTGCTAGAGTAAAAGCAAATTTAAGAAAAATTGATATAATAAGAGAAGTAAGTTCAAACCAAAAAATAGAAAGTAGTAATGGACAAATTAATAATTTGGATGGCAAAAAAGATATAAAAAGTAAATCATCAAATTTTAAAGAAGAAAATTATATTAGTGTTGGTGAACTTGAAATAAATCTAGAAAAATTCGAAGTAAAAGTCAGAGACGAAATTATTGAATTAACATTAAGAGAATTCGAAGTTATTAAATTTTTAGCAGCACAACCAGAACAAGTGGTAACAAGAGAAACATTACTTGAAAAAGTTTGGGGATATGAATATTATGGTGATATAAGAACTGTTGATGTAACAGTAAGAAGAATAAGAGAGAAAATAGAACAAGATACATCTTCACCAAGTATATTAATAACTAAAAGAGGAATAGGATATTATATAACAGATGGAAAATAAAGAATAAAAAATAAAAAATAAAACATTTAATAGACTCAAAGTTATTAAATGTTTTTTATATAAATTTAATATGAAATGAGAAAAAGATGGAAATAATAATAGGAAAAACAGCTGGATTTTGTTATGGTGTTAAAAGAGCAATAGAAAATACAGAAAAGGAATTAGAAAATACAGAAAAATTATATTGTTTAGGAGAAATAGTCCACAATAGTGTAGTAATAGATAAGTTAAAGAAAAAAGGATTGAAATTTATAGATAATATATCAGATACAAAAGGAAAAACAATAATAAGAGCTCATGGGGTTCAAAAAGAAGTATATGAATATGTGGATAAAAAGAGCATAGAAATAGAAGATTATACTTGTCCTAAAGTGACTAGGATACATGATATAGTTAAAGAATATGTAGAAAAAGATTATTATATATTTTTATGTGGTAATAAATCACATCCTGAAAATATAGGAACTATAAGTTATTGCAAAGAACAATCTTTTAATATAGAGAAAATAGAAGATGTGTATCAAGCATTAAGTACATTATATAATTCAAAATTGAAAAAAGTATTATTAATAGCTCAAACAACATATAGTATAAAAATATTTAAGGAAATACAAAAGAAAATAACTGAAGAAATAAATAAATCATATAAATTACAAATAGAAAATACAATTTGTAAAGCTACAGAAGTAAGACAAGAAGAAACAGAAAAATTAGCAAAAACAGTTGATATGATGATTATAATAGGTGGAAAAAACAGCTCAAATACTAAAAAGTTATATGAAATAGCAAAGAGAAATTTAGAAAATAGTATATGTATAGAAACATATTTAGAGTTAGAAGAGTTTGAATTAAAAACTATTTTGAAAAATAAAAAAATAGGTATTATGGCTGGAGCATCAACACCGAAAGAAAGTATAGATGAAGTCATAAAGTTTATAAAAAGTAAAGAGTAGTGTAAATAAAAAAATCAAATGAGAGAAATTTAATTCTCCCATTTGATTTTTAGTTATATTCTAATAATGGTTCTATAATAATTATTGAGCACCACTTAATGCAGGTTTGAAAGTTACATTGACAATTGTACCTATTGGAACTTGTTCACCTTTTAAATATTCTTGGTTTGTAACAATACCAGAACCTTCAACATTAATATTAAGGTTGAGATTTTTTAAAGTGTTGCTAGCTTGAGATAAATTCATTCCCGTTAAGTCAGGAATAGTTACTGAAGTTGAAACATTATCACCTTCTCCGTAAAGAATAACAAGTGAATCTTTAGATAATTGAGAACCAGGTTTAGGGTTCTGTTCAACAACTAGTGTTGTATTTTTATCTGTTGTAGAAAAGATAGTACTATTTAAATTTAAATCATTTAATATTCTTTCAGCTTCAGCTATAGTTTTATTTCTTAATTCAGGAACTGTAATAAGGTTTTCAGGGTTTGTGTATTCAGAAGTATTATTAGCAGTTACCCCCATATATGGTAGAATTTCAGATAATATCTGAGACACTACAGGTGCAGCAATTTGACCACCTTGGAATCCATATTGTTCATTAGTAGGATTATATAATGTAACTAAAATAACAAGTTCTGGATCATGAGCAGGCGCTGTTGCTGTGAATGAAGCAATATAGTCATTTTCTTGAGTTCCCAGTAAGTTTTCAGATGTTCCTGTTTTACCCCCAATAGTATAACCTTCTACAGTGGCATTTATACCTGTACCAACAGATACAACGGTTTCCATCATTGACAATATTTCTTCAGAAGTTTCTTTAGAGACAACTTGTCTTACTGAAATAGGATCTATATCAGTTTTTACACCTGTATCTGAATTTGTTACAGATTTTACAATTCGTGGTTGCATTAGTAAACCATCATTAGCTATTGCAGATAATGCTGTAGTCATTTGTAGTGGAGTTATATTTAATCCTTGACCAAAAGATATAGTTGCAAGATCAACTGGTCCAACTTTATCTGGTGACAGAAAAATACTATTTTGTTCACCGTATAATGTAGAATTTGTAACATCAAATAAGCCAAAAGCATTATAATATTTATATAATGTAGGAGTAGTAATTCTTTCTCCTAACTGCATAAAAGATGGATTACAAGAATTTGCAAGAGCATCTCGTAGAGATTGTTCTCCATGTGGTTCAGCTCTCCAACATTTAATTCTTATAGTTGAATTATTTACATCTGGAAATTCTTCATATCCGTTACAATAAAAATCTCCAGGAACATCAGGTGTTGTAATATTTTCTTCTAAAGCGATAGCTGATGTTATTATTTTAAAAGTTGACCCAGGTTCATAAGTATCAGATACAGATTTATTTGCCCACATCTTATATATCGACTCATCAGCATAAGTTTGTCCTAAATCTGAAATAGGTGTATATGGTGTATTTAAATTATAGTCTGGATAAGAAGCCATAGCTAAAATATCACCAGTTTCTGGAGCCATAATTATGATATTACCACCATCAGTACAATCATAATTATCAACAGCTTGTTGAAGGTATTTTTCTACAACAGTTTGAATATTAAGATCTACAGTTAATTCTAAATCACTACCATTTTCAGCAGAGATATATGTTTCTGTAGAGTTAGGAATTTCTCTTTGATCACTTCCTTGAGAACTAACTATTTTACCAGGAGTACCAGTTAAAATATTATTCCATGTATATTCAAGTCCGGCAAGTCCAGAATTATCTGTACCACAAAAGCCTATAACACTAGATAAAACATTAGAATAAGGATAGTATCTTTTTATATCATCATCAATATTTATACCAACAGAAATATTATTATCATCCATCCATTTAGTTAGTTCATCAACTTTGTCTTGTTCTACTTTTTTTATTATAGTTTCAACTTGTTCAGTGCTTTGCACTTTAGCTAAGACTTCATCATAATTAAGTTCAAAGATATCAGAAAGTCCTTTTGCAACAAATTCTTTATAAAATTTAGTTTCGTCATCAGTTTTTTTAACTATTTTAGAAGGGTTGATAGTAATTGTATCAACTTGAGCACTAATTGCTAAAGCTTTCCCTGTAGAATCATATATATTTCCACGATCAGGACTAATAATTTGATTAATAGTTTGTTGATTATATGCTTGTTTTTGTAGTTCGCTTCCTTCAACAAATTGAATATATCCTATTCTTATAATAAGGCAGACTAAAATAAAAGCAAATAATAGAGTTATGAATAAAAAGCCTTTTTTGTTTATGAAATTATTAGGGTTTAAATTGGAATTTAAACTAATTACATTTTTGTTAAAATCTAATTCATCATTTTGATTTTTATTATAATTTCTTCTGGTTTTTTTCCATGAAGGTGAAGACTTTTTCAAAGACTTTTTATTTGACTTAATATTTTTGTTTACTGTATTTTTATTAAACTTCTTAGAAGTTTGTTTCTTTTTATTAAGATTTTTTTTACTTTTTTCCATAAATGAACCTCTTTTGTTAAAGTTATAAGTACATTGTATATTATAAGACTATAAAAATCAATTAAAATCCTTTAATTATACAAAAATTTACAAATAGGACATTTACTATTGAAATTTACTTAACTCTAGATATTTGAATTAAATGTATTGAAAAAAATCACAAAATTAACTATAATATATATGGAAAGAGGTAAATATGCAAAATATATATGAAGAAACTAAATATTTAATGAAAAAATACAATATAAAAGCAAACAAAAGCTTAGGACAAAACTTTTTGATAAACCAAGAAGTTGTAAATAGTATTGTAAATGCAAGTGAGATTACAGATAAAGATTTAATAATAGAAATAGGACCAGGATTAGGAACACTTACAAAACATTTGTTAGAAAAAGCAGGTAAAGTAGTTTGTATAGAATTAGATACAAAAATGTTAAAAATATTAGAAGATAGATTTAATATTTATAATAATTTTGAACTAATAAATAACGATGTATTAAAGGAAAACTTGACAGAATTAATAAAAAAGCAAAAAGAAAAAAATATTAATATAGAGAAAGTTAAAATAGTTGCAAATCTACCATATTATATTACAACACCAATAATTATGAAATTATTAGAAGAAGAATTGAAAATAGATAGTATAACTGTTATGATACAAAAAGAAGTTGCAGATAGGTTGATTGCAATTCCGAGTCAAAAAGAAACAGGAGCAATAACATATTCAGTATACTATTATGCAGATTCTAAAGCTATATTAGAAGTACCGAAGGAATCATTTATACCGGAACCAGAAGTTACTTCTAAAGTAATAAGATTAGATATAAGAAAAGATAAAATAGTTGAATTTAATAGTCAAAAAAACAAAGAAGAAGTATTTAAAATAATAAAATTAGCATTTACTCAGAGAAGAAAAACTTTATTAAATGTATTGGTAAATACAGGAATTTTTGCAAATAAAAATGAAGGTATAAATATACTAAAAAGCTTAGATATAGATGTAAATATAAGACCAGAAAAAGTAGAATTAAGTCAATATTTGGAAATTTGGCAAGAGTTAAAAAAATAAAGACAATATATTTGTAAAAAGATATTTTAAAGTTAATATTTTTATGATATAATTAGTATAGAAAATATGTAGAAAGAAAGGAAGATAGAGATGAATCAAATTTTAGTTACTAAAAAATTATATATAACACCAGAGCTAAAAAGAAAGAAAAAAGTATATCAAATAAATTTTATGCTTTCTATATTTTTAGTAATTTCTTTAATTTCTATTTACATATATGCGGAATTTGATAGGAATAAAAGTCAAGAAGTATCTCAAGAAATATTATCAGGAATTCAAGATTCAACAGTAACAACAGAAGATGCACTTGTTGTACATTTAAGTGACACAACAATTAATGGAATTGAAGAAGAACAATTACCAAGTGACACAAATAATGGGATTACAACTGAATCTACTAATGGTTCGATATCATCTGTTAATGGATACAATTATAAAACAATAGGAACTATAAATATTCCTAAAATTAGTGTTACATATCCAATTTTAGATGGTGAAACAGATTCTGTAGCAGAAACAGATGAATTATTAAAAGTAGCACCAACTAAATTTTGGGGACCAGATTTTAATGAAAATTGGGGAGAAGCACCAAATAAACAAGGGAATTTAGTGTTAGTAGGGCACAACTATAGAAATGGAATGTTTTTTAGTGATGTACCAACTTTAGTAAATGGAGACATTATAGAAATTACAGATATTAATGGAAGTACAGTTAAATATAGTGTTTATGATAAGTACAGTGTAGATCCTACAGATGTAAGTTCAACATCACAAAATACAAATGGAAGAAGAGAGATAACATTAATAACATGCACAGATGATAATGTTGAAAGAGTAATAGTAAAAGCAAGAGCTATATAGAAAATAGAAAAGTAAATGTCGCATTGGGGACTGTCCCCAATGCGACATTTATATAAATTTTAAGTTTAAAATTATATAAATACATAATAATATATATTAAATTATTAATAAAATATTAAGAAATTTCCTTTAAAACTTAATAAAATATTAATAGACACATATTTTTTTGTATAATATAATAAGCATGCAAGGAGGGAATATGAAAAATATATTAGTTTGTGATGATGATAAAGAAATCAATTTGGCAGTTAAAATATATTTAGAGAAAGAAAAATATAATGTATTAACAGCTTATGATGGAGCTGAAGCACTAAAGATAGCTAAAAACAATACTCTTGATTTGATATTAATGGATGTTATGATGCCTAACCTAGATGGGATAGAAGCTTTAATAGAAATAAAGAAAGATGAAAATATACCAATAATATTATTAACATGTAAAAGTGAAGATGAAGATGTAGTTGAAGGTCTAAATGTAGGTGCAGATGATTATATAACTAAACCATTTAATCCTAAAATTCTAATAGCAAGAGTTAAGTCAAATATAAGAAAATATGAAAAAAGTAGTAATATAGTAAAAGTTGATGAAATTCAAGTTAGAGATTTATATATTAATGATAAAACTAAAGAAGTTAAATTGTTGGAAAAAGATATAAAATTAACAGCAACTGAATTTAAGATATTAAAGTTACTATGTGAAAATAAAGGAAAAGTATATAGTATAGCAGAGATATACAAAAATATATGGGATGAAGATATTAATGTCTATGGAAGCGAAAATATAGTAGCAGTACATGTAAGGCATATTAGAGAAAAATTAGAAATTGATCCTAAAAATCCAGAATACCTAAAAGTTGTATGGGGATTAGGATATAAAGTAGAATAGGAGTAGAAAGAAATGAAAAAAATAAAAGAATCAAAAATTTTTAAATTAATTGTGCATATTTTGTTAATTATTACGATTTTTGCAGTAATTCAAAATGGGGTAGTATTAGTGTTTAATTATATATACCCAGAAAAAAATGAAGGAAAAGAATATAGTCAAACAGAAGAATTTGGTCAAGAACTATTAAGAAGAGTATTCACAGAAGTTGGTTCATTTGAAAGATATTACAATACAAATGATCAGCCATTAGAATATTTAGGTGATAGTATTAATAATAAATTACTTATACAAGATACTGAACAAAACCTATATGTTAGTAATATAAAAAACAATGAAGATTATGAACAAATTAAAACTGATATTTTAAATCAAAAATACTATATAATAGTAGAAAATGGAGAAATAACTTCTAATATAGAAGGTGTCGAAAATCAAAGTGTATATATAGATGGATTTTTTAATGAGTATAATTATTGGTTTGGATTTAATGAGATAAAAGATTTGGGACAAAACTTTGAATTCAATGAAGAGCTATATAATTTTATTCCATCTAGTAATACATTAAGTATAGAATTAACACCTGTATATATATTAATAATATTTATACTTCTAATATATTTAATAATTAGTGAAGGTCATAGTAAAGAGAATAAAAGGATTAAACAAAATGGTTTTCAAAAATTACCAATTGAATTACATTGTATATTAGTTGCAGTATTTGTAATATTACTACTTATATCACTAAGAATAATTGCAGGATATACTTATGATATAAATGAATTAGAATTTACATTTCAAACTATGTTTAATACTTTAATAGTTATATATATAACATCATATATTGTTGGTATAACATTCCTTTTAACTATAATAAATAAAATAAAAACAAAAACATTTTTTAGTTCAAGTTTAATAATAAGAATAATTAAAAAAATATTTACTTTAATAAAAAAAGTTTGCAAAAATATAAAATATGTAATATTTGAAAATATCCCAATTTCTTTAATAGTAATAGGAACAATAATAGGGTATGCAATTATGACAATTATATTAACTTTAATATTACAAGGTTTTGGATTTTTAATAAGTATAGTTCTTGGTCTTATAATAATGTATTTTGTATTAAAATATTTAAGATATTTTACTGAAATAGTATGTAAAGTAGAAAAAATATCAAATGGTGAAATAGATATTAAAGTTATGGACAATAAGTATATAGGTGATTTGAAGAAACTATCAAATAATATTGATAAAATGTCAGAAGCGGTAAATATTGCTGTTGAAGAAAAAATGAAATCAGAAAGATTAAAAACAGAGTTAATCACAAATGTATCACATGATATTAAAACACCACTTACTTCAATAATTAACTATGTAGATTTATTGAAAAATGAGAATATAGAAGATGTTAAAATAAAAGAATATATTGAAATATTAGATATAAAATCAATAAGACTAAAAAAATTGATTGAAGATTTAATTGAAATGTCTAAATCTACTACTAATAATTTAAAATTAGAAAAAATAAATATAAATTTACTTGAATTAATAAAACAACAATTAGGGGAATATTCAGATAGATTTAGTAAACTAAACTTAGATGTAGTATTTGATGTTGAAAAAAATATGGAATATATGATTCTAACAGATAGTAAATATATAAATAGAATTTTTGATAATCTATTTAGTAATATTGAAAAATATTCTATGCCTAATACACGAGTATATATAAAATTGAACAAGATAAATAGTAAAATAAGTATAGAAATAAAAAATATATCTAAAAGTAAGTTAAATATAAATGAAGAAGAGTTATTTGAAAGATTTACAAGGGGAGATAAATCTAGAACAGAAGAAGGTAGTGGACTAGGATTAACAATATCGAAAAGTCTAGTCGAACAATTAAATGGAAATATAAATATAGAAATAGACGGAGATTTATTTAAGGTTGAAATTATATTCAACGTATAAAATTAAAAAATATATAAAAAATCGAGAAATATTATCAAAGTGCAAAAAACTCTCATATAATATACAAAGTTATATGGGAGGTTTTTTTATGGCTAAAATATTAGTATATAATAATGATACAGATAGGATGGAAACCTATTATAGAAATGAAGATGAAGCGATGCCGTATAATACAAATGGCACACTTAGAGTGAATGAATTTAGGGGATCAAGTAAAAGCGAAACATTGTGGACTACCAAAAGAACAATGCAAAGTTGGAATAGTCAAAGATACATATACGGGAAACCAATACCAGTAGGATTTGCCTTTAAAAGACCGTGGGAAGGTGGTCATGGACAACAGAGTCAACATTATGCAGGAACATCTTTTGATACAGGGCAGGTATTATCAAGTGAAGAAAGAAATCAATTATGGAATTCAGCAAATAGTTCTGGTGTGTGGAGCTATGTAGAACCACAATCTTTAACACCTACATGGGTACATTTTGACAAAAGGTTTGGCGATCCAGCTTGTTCAGCAGGATATATGACTTTAAAAAGGGGAAGTCTAAGTAATTATGTATTAATATTGCAAGATGATTTAAATACTCTAGGTTTTAAAACAGGTGGACTTGATGGTATATTTGGCTCAGCTACTCAAAATGCTGTTAAAGAATATCAAACATCAAGGGGATTAGGAGCAGATGGAATAGTAGGTTGTAATACTTGGCGTTCTTTACAAGAAGATGTAGTAGGTACAGGTAGAACAAGTACTACAATTGATTAATTAAAAAAATCGTATTAGTAAAACTAGTACGATTTTTTTATATGTTAAATTAAAGTTTATTTCATATTTATTTATATAATTATTCTTTTTCCCCTAATTTATACGATATTCCAAATCCTATTATAAAAAGAACAACAGCAAGTGAAATATGTAAAATGTTAAAAGTTAATCCATCTGAATATGCAGTAAAAAGTATTGAAATAATTGAAGATATAACAAAACCTAATATTGCAAAATAAGTTCTAATTTCAAATTTAGCTAATAAAAATTCTATTAATTTGGCAACAAGAACTATACCTACAAGAACACCAGCACCAAATACTGCTAATATTATAAAATTTGAACTAAGATTATTTAAACTTAAAAAATCTTTAATAGTATTCAATATAGGTTCATAATATCCTAAAAAGATAAGCATAAAAGAACCACTAATACCCGGAACAACCATTGAAGCTGCAGCTATAATGCCTACTAAAAATAATAATACATATGAAAATATATTCATATTAGAAAGATTTACTTCTGCTGTGTTAGTATTAGCAAAAGTCATAACAAGAACAATTGAAAAAGTAATAAGGAATAAAATTATATTAAGAAATGATTTTGAATTTCCTTTTACTTTTTTAAATAACATCGGTATTCCACCAATAATTAGTCCGATGAAAAATAATATTGTTGGAAGTCTAAAATTTTCTAAAGCACTTGTTATAGTAAAACTTCCAATAATAATGGATACTCCAGCACCTATACCTATAAATAGAATTAGTTTTAGATGTTTTTTTACATCTGAAAAGAAATGACTAATCGTTTCTATAATATCTTCATATATTCCCATTGCAATCATAAGTGTACCACCACTTACCCCAGGTATTATATTGGCAATACCTATAAAGAATCCTTTAATTATTAATTTTAAATTTTCAATCATAAAAATCTCCTTTCGTTTGAGTTGTTAATTTCAAAAAGCATTATATTATATAAATATAAAATTAGCAATGGAAAGATTAAAATATATATTTAAAATAAAAAATTGATAATTAAAAAACTGATATACAAAAAAAAGTTTTTATGATAAAATACATATATGAAAAAATTTAAGAAAATATATATAGAAATAACAAATAAATGTAATTTATCATGTGAATTTTGTCCTAAAGATAATTTAGAAAAAAGAGATATGAAAATAGAAGAATTTGAAGAAATATTAAAAAAAATAAATAAATACACAGAATATATCTATTTACATGTAAAAGGTGAGCCTTTAATCCATCCACAATTTTCTGAAATTATAAATCTTTGTTTGAAATACAATAAAAAAGTAAATATAACGACAAATGGAACAATGATGAAAAAACGAAGAGAAGATATAAAAAAAGTAAGACAGGTAAATATATCTTTGCAAAGTTTGACAAGTATAGAGAAGTTAGAAGAAATTATAAATATTTCAAATGAAATTAGTAAAACTACATATATATCATATAGATTATGGGCAAGTAATAGATTAGAAAGCGAAATAATTAAAATATTAGAAAATAAATATAAAGTGAAGATAAATAAAGGAATTGATTCTAAACTAGGAGAAAATATTTATATTAATTTTGAAAAACAATTTATATGGCCAGATATTGGGAATGAGAATATAAGAGAAAATGGGACATGTTATGGAACAAGGGAACATATAGCAATATTAGTAGATGGAACAGTTATACCTTGTTGTTTAGATAGTAGAGGTGTAATGGGATTTGGGAATATACATCAAGAAGATTTAGAAAATATACTGAGTAATGAGAGATATATAAAAATGAAGACAGGATTTGAAAATAGTAAATTAGAAGAAGAAATGTGTAAAAAATGTGGATTTTTTAATAGAGAAAAAGGAAATGATATATAATGAAAAAAGAATATAAAGTTTTAATATATAGTGCAATAAACAATTTTGTAATAGCAGTTATAAAAGTAATAGGTGGAGTAGTTTTTGGGCTTAGCTCATTATTTGCTGACGGTTTACATACTTTTAGTGATGGGATAATAAATATAATTGCTTTAGTTGGAGCGAAATTATCAAGAAAAAAACCAACAAAACATCATCCGTATGGATTTGGTAGGATAGAATATTTAACAAACCTATTTGTTGGAATAATGTTATCATTACTAGGATTATATATATTTATTCATAGTTTTGAAAAAGAAGTAATAGTTCCACCGCTATCAGTATTATGGTTATTGCTAGGGGTATCTGTTTTAAAAGGAATAGCAATAATAGTAATGTTTAAAACAGCTAAAAAACGTAAAAGTAAAATTGTATTAACAACAGCAAAGGAAGGTTTAGCAGATATATACTCAACTATGGGTGTTGCTATAATAACCTTAATATTACAATTATCTCCAGAAAATCCAATATTAATTCATGCTGATATGTTAGGAACAATAATTATAAGTATTATAATATTAAGAACAGCCTTTAAAATTGTATTTGAAAACTCATTGTCATTAATAGGGGAAATAGAAGAAGATGAAGAAATGATAGATAAAGTAAAACAATTTTTAGTAAATCATCATAAAGAGATACAAGATGAAGACATATATTTAATAAAATATGGCTCATACTATAAATTACAATTAAGTATACAATTAGATGCAAATACAACATTAAGAAAAATAACTAATTTAGAAAATAAGATAAAAAAAGAATTAACAAGGAATCGATCATTAAGAATAAAACATGTAGCTATAATTGTTACTAATGAATTAGAAAAGCCTAAATAAATATAGAATTTGGACTTGGAAAGGAGAGATATGACTGAAAAACAAAAGGTTTTAAACGGTTTATTATATAATCCGAATTATGACAAAGAGCTTATTGAAGAAAGAAAATATGCCAAAGAAATGTGTTATAAATATAATAATATAAATCCCATAAATACAGAAGAAAGAGAAAGAATTATTGGAGAATTATTTGGGAAAATACCCGATACATTCTTAATTGAACAACCTTTTTATTGTGATTATGGATATAACATAGAAATAGGAAAAAATTTCTATTCTAATCATAATCTAGTAATATTAGATTGTGCTAAAGTTGAAATAGGAGATAATGTATTTATTGCACCAAATTGTGGAATATATACTGCAGGACATCCTATAGATGTACAAGAGAGAAATAAGGGAATTGAATATGCTAAAAAAATAAAGATATGTAATAATGTTTGGATTGGTGGAAATACAGTTATTTTACCAGGTGTAACAATAGGTGATAATACAACAATAGGGGCAGGAAGTGTTGTAACTAAAGATATTCCTGCAAATGTAATAGCATATGGGAATCCATGTGTTGTTAGGAAAAATATAGAATAGAAAGAAGGAAAAATATGAAAGTTTTAAAATTTACAGCCATATGGAATATAATAGTTGGTATTTTACCTATTATAGGGGGCATTGTAGCATTACCAAATATCTTAGAAATAACAGATAGAACTTCTGGATTTGAGTATGTAATAGAAACTATGATTATAATGTTTGGAATAGCAGTAGTCATAATGAGATTACCAGCATTAATATCAGGAATATTGTATATAAATTATTTATCTTTACCAGATGAAAAACTTGCAACTAAAAAAGTACCAATTATGGTATGGTCAATAATAAATATTTTAACTGCTAATGTAGTTGGTGCGATAACGGGGTTTATGTCGGCTAAGTACATAAGTGAACTGAAAAATGAGATATCTAAAAATAAAGCTGCAGAGATAAAAAGTATTGTTAGGACTAAAAAAGAACAAGAAGAAATAAAAAGGAAAAATAGTTTTAATGTTTTGTTAAATGTAGGAATATTTTTAATTGTATTTTCAGGTTTAATAATATCTACATCAACATGGGATGTAATATCAGATAATGTCAAAATTATATTAGTATTTATTACTAGTCTAGTGTTTGGTATGCTTAGTTATGTATTTAAAAGTAAGATAGTAAATAAAAAAGCAGAAATGGTATATTATATTTTATCTGGTGTGTTTTTAGTATTAACAGTAATTGCAATTGGAACTTATGGAGTATTAGGAACATATATGTCATTTGAAGGAGATGGTAGTTATATATTATCTTCAATAATATTTGGTTTATCAGGATTAATTGCATATAGTATTAGAATAACATATAAAAAAGAAAATTTTATATATTTACAATATGGGTTAAATAACATAGCTGTTATATCACTGTTTTCAGGATTTATTGATTCTAACATAGGGGCTATATGTGCAGCATTACAGATTATAGTATTAGCAGCTGTATATATAAATATGTTTAATAAACTTAAATTAAATAGTAGATATCAAGTTTTATTACCTATTATAATTATTGTAAACACAATATATATAGCTACATATCTATCACAGGTTTTACAATCAAACTCAACAATTTTATGGTCTGTAATTGTATTAATAGGTAATTTGATACTTATGCATACAGCAGTTGTTAATAAAGATAAGACAATATTAAACCTATTGTCAACAATACTATATAATATTGTAATATTTATAAATTTAATAATATTACAATCAGACAATTTGATAGCTACTCTTATCTTTTCTGTAATATACTTAATTGATAATATATTAATATTATCACATAAAGAAAGCATAAAGTATTTTGTTGCAGAAAGATATTTGCAGCTAATAAAAATAGCAGCTGTTTTAATATCAATCTTTATGATTTTAGAATATTATTATATTGATTTAGGAAGTATGTGGTTGCTATTGCCAATAAATATTGCATTATTAATTTTCTATTTTACAAAACAAAATTTCAAAGAAAAAAATATATGTTTATTAATAAGTTTAGTGTTATCATATTATTATTTAATGATCTCATACTATTATGTAACAATATCAATTATAGAGTTAAATATATTTACATATATAATAAATATAATTACTTTTGTAATAACATTAATAGTTACTTGTAAAGACAAAAAGGGAAATCTAATAAATCGATATATTGCAAATATAGGATTAGCAATTTCTGTATTTATATTATGTGGTACTGATACAATTTCAAAGATAGTTGTAGAGAACTTAAAAGACATATCATTTACAGTAGGGTTTATGGTACAACAATATACCACATTAATTATTCATATAATAGGAATAGCTATATATATGCTTATGGCAATTGGTTCAAGAAAACATAAAAATTTATCAGGAATCAATTTGCTTTTTGCAGCATTTTTGGGAATTTCATTTATAAACGAACTACATTTTATAAATGAATTTAAAACTATATTTGTAAATATTATATTGACATTAATTATATTTAACATAACAAGATTAATATTAGATATAAAAAGATTAAAAACAATACATATTATAGAAAGAATAGCATTAATATGTATACAATTACCAATAATATTTAGTGATAATATTTTGGCAGTTAGTTACATTGCCATAATTGATATAATATTTGTGTTTGTTGGTATTAATAGTAAAAAACTTTATTCATTATTCCATGTTGGAATAATATCAATAATATTAACAGCTATATTTCAATTTAGAGAGTTTCTTGGAAAAATACCATTTCCAGTATATATATTCTTTATAGGGGTTGGAATTGTAGTATACATTACATTTAGAGAGATGAACAGAAAAGAAAATAGAAATATAAAAACTGCTAAAAGTAATATTAACGAAAAAGAAAAAGTTTTAATAGATAATTTAAGTAATGAAAAAAATGATATACAAAATAAAGAATAAAATTAGTAATAAATTAATTTAAAGGATTAATTATGGATAAAAAAATGGAAAAATATTATCAAAATACTAAAGACAAAAAACCAAATGATATACTTGTTAAATATATTAGTAAATATCATCAAAAAAAGAATAATAATGGTAATATAGCTATAGATTTAGGATGCGGAGCAGGAAGAGATAGTGTATATTTGCTAAAACATGGGTTTAGTGTTATTGGAGTAGATAAAGAAAATGTTGCAGAAATAGTAACAGATAAATTAAATTGTAGAGAAAAAAAGAATTTTAAATTTGTAAATGAAAATTTTGAAAAGTTAGAAGAATTACGAAGATTTAATAAATATAATTGTAATTTATTAGTAGCTAATTATAGTTTATCATTTTGTGATAAATACGAATTTAATAAAATGTGGAAAGTAATTAAAAATTGTATAATTATAGATGGATATTTTGTTGGGAATTTATTTGGAATAAATGATGAATGGAATAATAATCAAAATAATATGAGTTTTTTTGCAAAAGAAGATATTTTAAAATTGTTTTCTGACTTTAATATTTTGGAATTAAATGAAATTAATAAAAAATCCAAAACAGGTCTTGGAGAGTTTAAAAACTGGCATTTTTTTGAGATAATAGCAAAACATAATAGTAGAGAGGGAATATGAATAAAGTTGATGAAAATGAATTGAAACAAATTTTTAGAGATTTAAAAAACAAACAAGAATCTGGTTATCATATTTTATATAATAAATATGGAAAAATAATATATTCTGTTTCATTTAGTATTTTAAAAAATAAACAAGACAGTAATATCATAACAAAAAACATAATCAATAATTTGATAAATTTTAAAAAAGATGATTTTCCTACATTTAAAGAAGCGACTTGGATGTATACATATATAAAGAAAGAAACATTAATCTACTTAAAAGAAAAAATAGGATATATAAATTATGAAAGTATATACGAAATAGAAAAAAGTAATGATGAACTAGAAAACATTATAGAAAAAGAAAAATACAATAAATTAATAAAGAAAATATCAGAAAAAAATAAAGAAATAGTTTCTCTTAAAATATTATCAAATTTATCTTATTCACAGATTGCTAAGTTTTTAAATAAATCCGAATTAGAAGTTAAGCTAAGATATATAATGATTATGAATTTAAGAAAACTGACATAAACGATAGGATATAAATATAGTATAAAACACAAAACACCAATTTAAGTTTAAATTTAAATTGGTGTTTTCAAATATTAAATAGTATTAAATAAATTAATAAATCAGCTTGATTAATAATAATATATTAGTACATAATATATATAAAAATAAAGGAGAGATTAGGTTGAAAATAGGAATAGCATTATCAGGTGGCGGGGTTAAAGGAATAGCTCATGCAGGAGTGTTAAAGGCATTAGAAGATAACAATATATATGTTGATATAATAGGTGGAGCGAGTTCAGGGAGTATAATTGCATCAATATATGCAATGGGATATTCTCCGTATTATACATATGTACTTTTTAAAAGATATGTTAAAGAAATTGTAGAAATAACACCACTTCCAATTATGTTAGGGATTAAGAATTATATGATGAACAAAAAGTTAAATATGTTAGGATTAAAATCTGGGCAAGAATTAGAAGATGCATATGATAAAATGGGTATGAAACATGGGATTAAAAAAATAACTGATATAAATAAAGTTAAGATAGTAATACCTACTGTAGATATTCATAATGGAAAAGAATACATATTTACAAATAGTATTCCTAATGAAAAAAATATAGATGGAGATATTTTAAAATCACAATATATAACAGATATATCAATAGGAAAAGCAGTAAGAGCTAGTTCGAGCTTTCCGAGTATATTTGCACCGTGTGAATATAGACAACATAGTTTTTTAGATGGTGGAATATTAGATAACATACCTATTTTAGAAGTTAAAAAGCAAGGAGCAGATAAAGTTATTGCTATACAATTTGAAACAGATGATATTGATGAAAAAAGTAATTTAATTGATATAGGTATGAGAACTATATTTATAATGGGAGATAAAATTTCAGAAAAAAGTTTAAGTAAAAGTGATTACATAATTACAGTTGACACACCCAAAATGGGATTGTTGGATATTGATAATATTGAAGAATGTTATAGAGCTGGATATAGAGCTGTAATTAATAATTTAGAAAATATAAAAAAAGTATTGGAAATTAAATAATAATGTGAATTTTTTGTGAATTATTAGAAAAAGATAGACAATTTTTTTGAAATAGTATAGTATATGTATACTTTAAAAATCAAAAAATAGACTAAAATACAATT
>CAYJGL010000021.1:0-22832 GCA_964369695.1 uncultured Clostridium sp. | reverse complement strand
TATTTGAAAGATTTTTAAATCCAGATAGAATTAGTATGCCAGATTTTGATATTGATTTTTGTTATGAAAGAAGGCAAGAAGTTATTGATTATGTTGGGAATAAGTATGGACATGACCATGTTTCTCAGATTATTACTTTTGGAACAATGTCTGCAAGAATGGTAATTAGAGATGTATCAAGAGCGTTAGATATCCCGTATGCAGAAGCGGACGCTATGGCTAAAATGATACCAAATGAACTTCATATTACAATTGCTAAAGCATTAGAGCAAAATAAGGAATTAGCAAGTCTATATGAAAATGATGATAAAGTTAAAAATGTTTTAGATATTTCAATGGGGTTAGAAGGAATGCCACGTCAGGCTTCAACTCATGCTTGTGGAGTCGTTATAACTAAAGAACCAGTAGATAAATATGTCCCACTTTATGTAAGGGATAATCAAATATCAACTCAATTCATAATGACGACATTAGAAGAATTAGGATTACTTAAAATGGACTTTTTAGGACTAAGAACTCTTACAGTAATTCAAGATACAATTAATTTAGTGAAAAAGAATTTTAATATAGATATTGAATTTGATAGGAAAATGGATGATCAAAAAGTATATAAATTATGGCATGAAGGAAAATCATCAGGGATATTTCAGTTTGAATCTCAAGGAATGACAAGCTTTATGAAAGAGCTAAAACCAGATTGTTTGGAAGATATAATAGCTGGTGTGTCTCTATATAGACCTGGGCCTATGGATCAGATACCAAGATATGTCAAAGGGAAATTAAATCCAGGGCATAATGAATATACACATCCTTCATTAGAGCCAATACTTAATGTAACTTATGGTTGTATGGTATATCAAGAACAAGTTATGCAAATAGTTAGAGATTTAGCAGGATATTCACTAGGTAGAGCCGATTTAGTAAGAAGAGCAATGGGGAAAAAGAAACTTGATGTAATGGAAAAAGAAAGACAAATATTTATTCATGGACAAGTTGATGAAAATGGTAATATTGAAGTTCAAGGTTGTGTTAGAAATGGTATTGACGCTGTATCAGCGAATAAGATATTTGATGAAATGGCAGAATTTGCAAAATATGCTTTTAATAAATCACATGCAGCATGCTATGCGGTAATAGCATATAGGACGGCATATTTAAAAACATATTATCCAGCTGAATTTATGGCAGCCACATTAAATAGTTTTTTGGGTAATTTAGATAAAATACCAGAGTATATAGAAGAATGTAAGTTATTAGGTGTAGAGATATTAAAACCAGAGATAAATGAGAGTTATACAAAATTTACAGCATCAAATGGTAAAATTAGATTTGGTTTAGGTAGTATTAAAAATGTAGGTATAGGTGCTGTTGAAGCAATTGTTAAAGAAAGAGAGTTAAAAGGAAGATATAAAGGATTTGCAGATTTTTGTGAAAGAATAGCAGATGAATCAGTAAATAAAAAATGTATTGAAAGTTTAATAAAAGCAGGGGTTTTTGATGAATTTGATGAAACTAGAAGTACACTTCTTTGCTCCTTTGAAAGAATTGTTGATGTTATTCAAAATGGGAAGAAAAAGTCTATTGATGGACAAGTTTCAATGTTTGATTTAGGAACAGCAGAAGAAAAAGAAAAGCTAGATGAATTAAAATATGTTTTTGAAGAACTTCCAGAAATGAATAAAAAAGAATTACTTTCAATTGAAAAAGAAATGCTAGGTATATACATATCAGGACATCCTTTGGAAAAACTAAAAAGACAAATTGAAAATAACACAACAATATCATCTATGGACATTAGGCAAATTGGTGGTAATAGTGATATTGAAAACGGAATGGATAATATTTCTTCTATGCAAAGTGCAAAAAATCCAATTATAGATGGGCAAAAAGTAAAATATGCAGGTATAATTTCTTCAATTAAGAAAAAATATACTAAGAATAATAAGATAATGGCATTTGTTACTGTTGAAGACTTATATGGTTCAATAGAATTACTTATTTTTGAAAGTACATATATAAATGCAGGAAGAAGTCTATCAGAAGAGAATATAGTATTTGTTGAAGGAAGACTTAGTATTAGAGATGAAGAGTCAGCTACAATAATTGCAAATGAAATTAGAGATTTTGAAGAATCGAATATGGAAACATTAACTTTAGATATATCAAATTGCACAGAAGAACAAAAAGATAGACTTAGAGGTGCTTTAAAGTTTTTTGCAGGTGAGAAAAATAATACAAATATAGATGTGAAAATTGGTGATGAGATAAAAAGTTGTGGTGCTATATATGTTACAAATGAAATAAAAGATATGTTAATGGGAATTATAAAGGGGAATTAGTTGTATGAAAGTTGGAATAGGACAAGATAGTCATAGATTTGAAACACAAGATATTAATAAAAAATGTATTTTAGGTGGAGTTGTTTTTGAAGATGTCTGTGGATTAAATGGAAATAGTGATGCAGATGTTGTGTTACATAGTTTAACAAATGCTATATCAGGCATAACATGTGTGAATATAATAGGAAAAAAAGCAGATGAAATGTGTAAAAGTGGAATAATAGATAGTGAAGAATATTTAAAAGAAGCTCTTAAATATTTAAATAATAGGATAATTCATGTATCAATAGCTATTGAATGTCTAAAACCTAAAATTACGCCTAAAATAGAAGAAATGAGAAGAAACATAGCTAGAATTTTAGAAATAGAAGAAATGTGTATTGGGATAACAGCTACAACTGGGGAAAATTTGACAGATTGTGGAAAAGGCTTAGGAATTAGTGTTTTTTGCACTATAACAGCAGAATAAGGAGAAACTGAATGGATAAAATATTTTTAAAATCAAGAGCTAAGATTAATTTGACATTAAATATATTAGGAAAACGAGAAGATGGTTATCATGATTTAGAGTCTTTGTTTCAAAAAATTAGTCTTTATGATGAGATATTTATTGAGAAAATAGATGATGATAAGTGTACTATTGATACTAATTTTAATGAAATTAAAACAGAAGATAATATTATATATAAGGCGTATTTAAAGATGAAAGAATTATATAATATAAAAGGGATTAAAGTTAGATTGAATAAAAATATACCATCACAGGCAGGAATGGCAGGTGGAAGCACAAACTGTGCTAGTTTTTTAATAGGAATAAATAAGTTATATGATTTAAAATTAAATATAAGTCAATTATCAAAAATAGGTAGTAGCTTAGGAGCAGATGTTGTTCCTTGTATGTATGATGGTATAATTAAAGCAAATGGAATAGGTGATATAATTTCAAAAATAGATAATGGTTTGGATAAATATTATATAATAATCATTAAGCCTAATTTTTCATGTAGTACTAAAAAGATGTTTGAGAAAATTGATACAGAAAATATTAATCAGCAAATTAATACAGGGAATATGATTAAAGCAATTAAAAAAAATATGATTAAAGAAATAGGCAGTAATTTATATAATGTTTTTGAAGAAGTTTTAGAGCAGCAAGAAGAATTAAAATATATAAAAAATGAATTAAAAGAAAACGGAACAATTGGAACGCTGCTTACAGGCTCTGGTTCAGCTATATATGGTATATTTGATGAAAAATCTAAAGCTAAAAATACATATAGGAATTTGATAAATAAATTTAAACATAAAAAAGATTGGAATATTTATTACAGCTTATCATATAGTGGGAAATTAGATAAAAACAATTGTAAAGGTATATAAAATAAAAATTAATAAAAATAAGATATAAGATAGAAGAGAGAAAAGGATATGAATAATAATAAAAAAGTTACAGGAATTATATTAGTCGCGGGTAATAGTAGTAGATATGGGCAAAATAGAAATAAGAATTTTGAAAAAGTTAGTGGAAAAACAATTTTAGAATACAGTTTAGATGTATTTGATAATAATAAATATGTAGATGACATAGTTATAGTTTCTAAAAAAGATGAAATAGAAGATGTTAAAAAAATTATTGAATACAAAGAGTGGAACAAAAAAATCGAAATTGTATCAGGTGGTGAGTGTAGAAAAGACTCTGTTCAAAATGGAATTGAAAATACAAACTCTGATATTGTTGTTATTCACGATGGTGCAAGGCCTATGATTAAGGATGAATACATTAATTTATGTGTTAAAGAAATGGAAGTTAATAAAGGTGCTACTATCGGAGTTAGAAGTAAAGATACAATTAAAATTGTAGATGATAATAATATTATAACTGAAACAACAAATAGAGCAAATACTTGTATTATTCAAACACCACAATGTTTTGATAGGAAAGTATTACTTGAAAATACGAAAAAGATTACTGGAAGTGAAGAAATTACAGATGATTGTATGATTTTAGAAAAAGCAGGTTATAATGTTAAAATCATAAATGGAGATTATTATAATATTAAACTTACAGATATTCAAGATTTAGATGTTATTGAAAAATACATTAACTTATACAAATAGCAAATACAATAATTGGAAAATTTAAAAGAGATAAATAGTTGATAATAACATATAATTATAGTATAATTATATGTGTATATGGGGATGTAATGGTTTCGACATTGCATTAGCAGAATAGATTGCAAGTAGTGGATGGTTGCTTAGGCCACTATAAAAAAGCAAAAATAAATATAATCGCTGATAAACAAGAATTAGCATTAGCTGCCTAGTCGCAGTTACACTTTACTAAGTAGCCCACATATTTGGATAAAGTGTTAATTTAGTGGGAAACGAGATTACTTTTTCTTTGGAAGTAATGGGTATTTTAAAAGATATATTATATTTAAACCTGTTTGTTGGTGTAAATATGATGAATAAAAAAAGCAAACTAAACTTGTAGATGTTTATTTGAAAAATGTTCTGGACAGGAGTTCGACTCTCCTCATCTCCACCAAAAAAACAAAAAAACTAATATTAAAGGGGTTAAACAGATGATAAAATCAAGAAGAAAGATTAAGAAATATGAAAATAGCGGAATAACACTTATTGCTCTTGTAATTACAATTATTGTATTGTTGATTCTTGCAGGAGTTACTATTGCTATGTTAACACAAGAAAATGGAATATTAAAGATGGTAAATGAAGCAATTACTGATACAATAGAAGGAGAAGTTAAAGAAGAAGTATCATTAATTATAAATGAATATGCAGGGGAAAAATACATAAAAGGAACTGATTTAGGAACCTTTTTGGAACAAAAAAGTAAAGAAGAGAATTCAGTAATACAAAAAGTTACAGACAATAAAGATGGAACATATACTTTAAGAGTTAAAGAATATAATGTAACAGTGAAAGATGATGGGAAAATAGAAGAATTAGTAGTAATAGACCCAGTAGAGGAAGCTAAAAAAGATAAAATAGAAGAAATTTTACCAGAAAATTTTACTGTGTCATCTGATGAGAGTGAGGATGAATTGCATGAAGGTTTAGTAGTTATAGATGGAAAAGGAAATCAATGGGTTTGGGTTGTTGTACCTAAAACAGATGAAGTATATCCAACTGCTACAACTAGTCTAACTATAACTGATTCTACAGAAGAATCAGTATATACATTAATTGAGAATGATTTAAATACTTACACAGCGGAGTATAAAACAGATGCAACATATTCAGATACACATTTAGAATATAGTCCACTAACAGCAGAAGAATATTCTGAAGTGAAAAAAGAAGTATTAAAAGGTATATATGAAAAAGAAGGTTTCTTTGTTGCTAGATATGAAATGGGATTTGAAACGAGTTCTGAGGTTTTCTCTATGCCAGATTTATATCCAAAAGGAAGTATTAATTTAAAAACTGCACAAACTTTAGCAGAATCTATGGGAAATACTAATATTAATACGAGAGGAACACTTATGTTCGGATTTCAATGGGATCTAATACTTAAATTTATAGAGGTAAACAGTAATGGAAGTATTACACAAAATCAATTGATAAATGATGGAGCTCAGATAGGAAATTATAAAAGTTCGCAATTTCCATTATATAGTAACGGAAAATATTCTGCAGATAAGGGAGTGAACTATGGATATAGTGAAGAAAAATTAGCAGGTATTTCGTGGTTAATAACAACAGGCTCATCAGAAAAACATAAAATGGTAAATATTTATGATATAGCAGGTAATATGAGAGAATGGACTTTGGAAACAAAACCGGCAGATAATTTTTATATATTAAGAGGAGCTGATTATACTTATACTACTCGAAGTGGGG
The DNA here is from genome assembly GCA_964369695.1 of uncultured Clostridium sp. GTDB lineage: Bacteria > Bacillota > Clostridia > TANB77 > CAG-508 > CAG-269. The sequence continues at coordinate 16,623 of CAYJGL010000021.1, read as the reverse complement.
TTTCGGCAGCTAATAGAAATATGGGGGGATATTATTCGAATCAGTCATGGCTGTCTGGTAGGTCAGTATTATATTAAATAATATTTCGCATAAGATAAAAAAACTAGAATTTTAAACTATTAGAAGAAAGATACATATATATACAATATAAATCAAAATTCAAATATAATGATTTAGTAGAGTTTAATGTTAAAAAAACTGTACACGAGATAGATGAGAAATAGTAAAAATGCACATTATTATTTAGATAATATTAAGCTAAGATAAAAGGAGTTAATGATGCAGATAATAGATATTAAAGATGTAGATATGTCAAAGGCATATTTTCATTTTACTAAAAGAAGTAATATTCAATCAATTAGAAATACAGGTCTTGAGCCTAGAATTGGTGACGCTTCTCAATATGTAAATGATAAAGCAAGAGTATGTTATTCAAAAGGTATGGGAGGAATGTTAGGGATAATTAATTCTTTTATACATGCTATGAAGAGATGTAGCATTTGCAATATTCCAATTAGATATCGACAATATTTTGAAATAAAGGATTTTACAAGTAAAGAAAAATTAACAGAAAAAGAAATATATGAAGCATATATAAAGATAATGAAAGATGAAGTTTATTTTCAAGTTGATGTACAAGAAGGTATAGATTTTGATACTAAAGATGTACATGGGATTGCTGCTTATGATATAAAGGGAAAAGAAAATCAAGGTATAGGAAAAGAAAAATTAAAAATAATAACATCTCAAAAAGGTAATAGTGTGTTAGATATAGTCACTCAAGTGTATGATGAATTCCTAAAAAAAAATCCTAAAAGAGTGAAATCTATTAAAACTTTGTTTTCTGATTTAAATGGTATGATTGAATATATGAAAGAAAAAGATGAAATGGAAATTTAAAGACTAAAAATAATATAAGGAGAGTTAAAAGTGGAAAATGTAAGAGTAGGTGTTTGTGCCTGTGTAATTAATAAAGGAAAATTCTTAATAGGAGAAAGATTAAGTGAACATGGTAAGAATACATTTTCTTGCCCAGGTGGTCATATGGAATATGGAGAAGATTGGTTTATTACAGCTAAAAGAGAAGTTAAAGAAGAAACAAATTTAGATATAAATAAGATGAAATTATTAGGAATTACTAATGATATTTATGAGGGAACAAAAAAACACTATATTACTATTTTTGTAGTAGCAGAATATGAAGGTGGAGAGCCAGAAACTATGGAAAAAGATAAATGTAAAGGTTGGATATGGACTACAATAGAAGAATTTACACAAAAAAAATTCCTAGCAATACATAATTTGTTTAATAGTGAGTTGAAAATAAAATTAGAAGAAGAGCTAAATAATTCTTTGAAAAAGCACAACTAGATATGGGGATGATAGAAACAATTGTAGGATTAATAGAAAGTAATATATAAAAACGATTAAAATATAGGAATATTAGATTTTATAAATTTAATATCCTTTTTATATTTTAATAATCTTTTGAATATAATTATTAAAATTAAATTTAAATAACACAATTATTGATATTGCTATAAAATAATGATAAAATGTAGCAAATAAAGAATAAAAATATCTCAATAGAAAGTAGGTATGAATGCAATATAAATTAAAGTTTAAAGATGAAGATGTGATTTATTTTGAAATAGAAAAAACTTTAGATGGAGTTATTGTATCTAATGTAGATATAATTAATCAAAAATTAAAACCAATTGATTTAGATATAGAAAATATTGATAAATGGTTAAAACGTAGAACAATTCCATCTAATAGAGCGTATGCTACTAATTTTTTATCAAAACTTGGATTAAATGAGAAGGATATAATAGGAATTATAAATATTTCAAAAGCATTATCATTAAATGATTGTTATTGGGTTGTGTCTGTTGATTTTGAAGGGAAATTTGATAAGTACAATTTATATGACAATAGATTTAGTAATGTTTTATCCAGTATAGCATTTACAGGTTATGGTAGTGAGGTAAAATCAACATTTAAGTCCTCACCAGAATTCACAACAAATGGTATGCTTGCTAAATGTTGGAGAAGAATTAATGGAAAAACGTTATTATACAAGTCAGGTACAGAAGGAACATCTAATAGTGGTAAAGAACCATATTCGGAATATTTAGCATATCAAATTGCAGAAAAGATGCAGATTAATGCAACTAAATATAATTTAAGTAGATGGAAACAGAAACTTTGTAGTACATGTGAATTATTTACAAGCAAAGAATTATCATTTATTCCAGTAGGTTCAATTGTTAAATCAGGTGGAATAATAGCAGTACTAGATTATTATAAAAATTTAGGAGCAGAGTATTATCAAGAATTAATAACAATGTTTTTATTTGATGCTATAATTTTTAATACTGATAGGCATTTAGGGAATTTTGGATTTTTAGTTGATAATAATATAAATAAAATAGTTTCTACATCACCTATATTTGATAACGGTTTATCGCTTTTTTGCTATAGTTTAGATGAAGACTATCAAAGCATGCTAGAATATAGTAATACAAGAGTACCAGCTATTTATGATGACTTTATAGAAATTTTAAAAGATAAGATTACTAAAGAAAACAAGGAACAATTGAAAAGGTTAATTGGTTTTAAATTCAAAGCTCATTCAAAATATAATATGGATAAAAATAGGGTTAAAATTATAGAACAAATAATTCAAGAAAGAGTAAATAAGTTACTAAATATTTAAGAAAAAGGAGAAACCCTTGTATCTAAGTATGGAGAAGTATTAGATAAAGTTATTAATAATTTAAAATAAAGGAGTGAATATATATGAAATTTTATAAAAAAATAGTAGGAAAAAGAATATACTTATCACCATTATGTGAAGAATGTGCGGAAAACTTTACTGAATGGCTAAATGATTTTGAAACTACAGAATATATTGGAAGATCTGACCAAATAATGACATTAGAAGAAGAGAAGAAGTTTTTAAAAGAAAAAGCTCATGAAGGGTATAGATTTGCAATAGTAGAATTAGAAACAGATAAATTTATAGGAACTGTAAGTTTAGAAGATACAAATAATACATCTAAAAATGCAACATTAGGAATATTTATTGGAGATAAAACAGTTAGAAATAAGGGGTATGGTACAGAAGCTGTAGAGCTGATATTAGATTATGGGTTTAATTATTTAAATATTAATAATATAAAATTAGATGTAATAGCTTTTAATGAAAGAGCTATTAAATGTTATGAAAAATGTGGATTTAAAGAATGTGGACGTAGAAGACAAAGTGAATATGTTGATGGTAAATATTATGACAGAATAAGTATGGATATATTAAAAAATGAATTTACTAAAAAAACTATTCAGAATAGAAGGAAAGATTAATATAAAGAAAGAGAAATAATAATATATGGATAGTTATGAAAAATTAAACATAAATGATAATTTGAAAGAGTATTTTAAGATATTAAGTAATGAATTTCCAGAATGGTTATTAGATTATATTAATACAAAAGAAATGCAGAGAATACACAAAATAAGTACTGGATGTGGTACAGACTATGCAGTGGAATTATATAAAAATATATATAATGTTTCTAATTTAGAACATAGTATTGGTGTTGCGTTAATTATTTGGAATTTTACAAAAGATAAAAAGCAAACATTAGCAGGGTTGTTTCACGATATTGCAACACCTGTTTTTAAGCATTGTATTGATTTTTTAAATGGAGATCATAAAAATCAAGAAAGTACAGAAGAGAAAACATACGAAATTATTAAAAACTCTGAAGAAATAATGGGGTTATTAAAAAGAGATAATATTGATATATCAGAAGTATATGACTATAAGTTATATGGAGTAGCAGATAATGATACACCTAGATTAGCAGCAGACAGATTAGAATACACATTTGCCATGGGGATGATTATTAAAGGTATAATTAAGTATGAAGATGTACAAGAAATATATAATGATTTAACAGTAGCTAAAAATGAAGATGGTATAGAAGAATTAACATTTAAAACACAAAAGATATGTGAAAAATGTATAACTAATATATCTGAATTATGGTATTCATGGGTTGATAAAGAAAATAGGACTGTAATGCAGTTTTTAGCTGATGTTGTAAAAGTTATGATTAAATTAAAATATTTAACCATGGAGCAGTTATATGAATTATCTGAAGAAGAAGTCGTAAATATGATTCGAAATTGTGAAAATGATGACATAAGAAAAGCTTTTAAAAATTTTGAAAAAATAGATATTGTTTATGAAACTAAAGAAAAGATTAAAGGAAGGTATTGTATAAATGTTAAATCAAAAGAAAGATATATTAATCCACAAGTTGTTGATAAAGGTAGGATATATGACATATCTGACAAAGCAAGAAACATTATAGATAAATATTTACAATCTAATAAAATAGGTTGGACATATCTAAATTTTGAGTTTGATATTGAAAAAATTTTAGACAGTTCTAAATAATACAATAAAAGAAATAAGTATTAAGATTAAAAATGATAAATTTAAAGAAGAAGTGGAGTTTTCAAGATTTTCAGAGCTTTTAATATATAAAATATAAAGGGAAGGAGTGTATGGTATAGCTTTTATCATACTAAGATAAACATGAACAGAGGAATAACATTAATTACATTAGTAATAACTATAATTGTACTATTAATCATAGCAGGAGTAAGTATTGCAATGTTAACAGGAGAAAATGGTATCATAACGCAAGTTACTGAAGCAGAATTAAAAACAAAATTTGCAAGTTATCAAGAAAAGTTTGATTTAGAATTGATAAATAAAATGATTGAAAATACCAATGAAACAGAAAGTGATGGAGAAGCGGACAACCTTATAATAGGTGATAAATTAGATGAATACATAAAAGATATTCCAGAAGAATATAAAGATAATTTTGGAATATATAATGATGAATTAGTATTTGTGGGAGTACCAACAGATGAAGAAAAAAAAGTACTAGAAGAATTAAATATTGAAAATTTTTATACTAAATCAAAAATAGATATGATTGAAAAAGAAGTAATAAATATAGATACAAAAGTTCCACCAGAAGATGGAGTATGGGAAAGTAATGGTACAGTACTGAATTTAGGAACAGGAACTACATATAATACTGAAAAAGGCTGTTTTGAACAAAAAAGTGGAATTGGAAAAGCACCATACATTATAACAGAGCCATTTGCATTAAACTATGATGAGAGTTTTACAATAGAATATACATTTAAAATGGATAATATAACAACATATGGCTCAGATATAGAATTAATGTCATTAGATGGAACAACTCCAATACATGAACATATTTTGTTTTATACAAATGCACTTACTAAAGAAAGATGGTTTTCAATGTATTCACATTCAGGAGGGCTATTAGGCGGAGTGCCGCATAGAGATAAGGCAAACGCACAATCACCACTTGAAATATATGAAGAACCAATAACTTTAACACTTGTGTATGATAAAGAAGAAAATAAAGTTAAACAATATATAAATGGAGTATTTAACAGAGAAGCAACAATTGTAGGGAATTTAACTGGTACTCAAAATGTGACTTGGGCAAATACTAGACAATCAGGTTCAAGTTTTCAAACTGGAATACAAGGAGAAGTATACTATGTAGGAATATATGAAACAAAAGTAAGTGATGAACAATTACAAAGAAATCACTTAGAATATAGTGAGAAATATAAATGATGATTAAATAGTTTTAAATAATGTATTAAAGTAATGAATTTTAAGATAAAAAGGAGCGAAATGAAAAAGTCTGAAAAGATAGATAATAATATAATTAGAGACGAAATGAAAAGAAATCTTCCAAAATATATGTTGGGGATTCTATTTCATTGTATAGTTATATATATATTATTTAAGATTCCGCAGTCGATAGGTAATATATTAGATTTATTATCACAAGAAAACATAAATAAAGATTTAATAATGAATGAAATGTTTTGGTTAATATTTTATTCTACTATTTGGATTTTTCCTAGAATAATATTTATGTATTGTTATTTTACAGTAGGTAGAACATCTGAAATAAATTTAAGATCAAAAGTAATGGAGTATTTAAAAGATATTAAGCCAGAATATTATGAAAGAGAAGACAAAAATATATTTTTAGCATATTTATCTAAAGAATTAAGAGAAATACGAAGAGGTTTAGGGAATATATATTATGAAAGTGTAAGAATTATATTTACACCAATATTAGCAGTTACACTAATTATCTTAGATTTTAATATAATATTAATTACACCTATTATTATATTTCTACCTTTTATTGGATTAAGATTAATTAGGTTATATAAAGTTCAAAAGATAGCTGTAGAAAAATCAAGAAAAGTATATTTGAAATTATCAAAAACAATAGAACAAAATACATCTGGTTTTTCTCTAATAAAACTATATAATGAACAAGAGAATCAAAAACAAGAGTTTAATCAAGTAAATGAAGAAATGTGTGAAGCAGAGCAGGAATTAGGAGAATCTGGGAATAAGATAGAAAATACGACATCATTAGTATATGCATTAGCATTTTCTTTAGCATTTATATTAGGTCTAATTATGGTTAGCAATAATTATATAACAGTAGGGGAGCTCACAGCATATATGTCATATATTTCAATGGCAATGAGAGAAGTAGTTAAAAATATTAAAAGACTTCTAGCAACAATACCAGCTTTTGAACAAGGAAAGAGAAGGCATGAATATTTCTTTGATTTGGGGAAATACAAGAAAGATGGTAAAAAATTAGAAAAAGTTGATACATTAGAAATTAAAAATTTGTCATATTCATATAATGAATATAATTCTAAGTTAGCATTAGAAAATATAAATATATCAATTAAAAAAGGTGAAAAGATAGGAATAGTAGGGTTAGTTGGTAGTGGAAAAACAACTCTCATGAATATTATAGCAGGATTATATGAAATTGAAGACAATAGAATTTATATAAATGGAATAGATGTAAATGAATATAGTAGAAAAAGTATTTTTGAAAATATTGGATATACAATGCAAAAAACAATAATATCAGATGATAATATTAAAAATAATATTGATATAGTTGGCAAAAATAGTAATGAAAATATATTAGAAGCTACAAAAAAATCAGATATATATGAAGATATACAAAAAATGGAGAATGGAATAGAGACTAGAATTGGTGAAAATGGGATTAAGACTTCAACAGGACAAAAACAGAGAATTCAGGTTGCAAGACATTTATTAAATTTAAGAGAAATAAATATATTTGATGATACATTATCAGGATTAGATATTGAAACTGAGAAAAAAGTCATAAAAGAGATAATTAGAGAATCAAAAGATAAGTCTTTGATAATAGTGTCAAATAAGATTAGTATGATGAAAGATTTAGATAAAGTATATATGCTAGTAGATGGTAAGATAGAAGCACACGGAAATCATAATGAGTTATTAAAAAATAATGATTTATATAAACAACTAAGTGATTATGAGAAAGTTGGTGAATCATTATGAAAAAAGTTTTAAAAAAACATATTAAACAAATTATAATAGTAATAGTACTTATCAACCTATGCAATGTATTAGCTATTATACATCCGGCTATAGTAAGAATGATAATTGATTTAGACTTCTCTTCTGAAAATATATATGTAAATATTATTGGATTAATAATAATATATACATGTATTCATATAATCCTATATTTTGCTAAAGTTGTAAAAAATAAAGTTAGTAATAAGTTTGTAATGAAAATATTAAAAGAGATAAGAGAACAATTATTTAATAAAGTATTAAATTTCAAGATGAAAACATTTAATAAATACAATTCATCAGAGTTGTATACCAGATTGACAGTGGATATAAAGAATTTAACTAATTTATTTGTAGATGGATTAAACACTTTAGTAAATAATATAATCTTTTTAGTATTTTGTATGATAATGATATGTATAACTGATATAAATTTAGCAATTATATCAGCTGTAATAATGGGTTTAATGGGAATAGTATCATATCTATTTATAAAAAATTTAAATATTTTAGATGATAAAATATTAGAAAAAAGGGACAAACAAACTAAAGCATATTCAGAATTACATAACAATAATAAAGTGCTATATTTATTCAATACATTAGATAGAAACCAAAATAATATCAAAAAAATATACAACAAAGAACTAGATATAGTAAAAAAATATATATTTATAAAAAATTTTTCAACTTGGACGTTAAGACTAATTAATACAATTGGAATATTTGCAATACTATATTATTCATTAAATATAAATTTAACAATTTCAATTGGTAGTATTTATCTAGTTATATACTATTTAAGAGATAGTCAAAGTTATATCAAAGATATTTTTAATATATTAGAAACACTACAAACATCAATGAATTCATATAGAAGAATTAAAAAACTGTTAGAAGAAAAAGATGATGAAATTTTAGAAGAAAATTTGGAATTTAGAAATATTGATGGAGATATACAGTTTGAAAATGTAAGTATGAAATATGACAAAAAAATAATATTAAATGATATTTCATTTACAATTAAAAAGGGTACTAAAGTCACATTAGCAGGGCGAACAGGAGTCGGAAAAACGACTATTACAAATGTTTTAATGAGACTATATGATATTTGTGAAGGCAAGATAACAATAGGTGGAGAAGACATTTCAGAAATACCACTTAGTGAGTTAAGGGGAAATATATCATATATTTCACAAACACCATATATTTTGGAAGCAAGTTTAAGGGATAATATAATATTAAGTAAGAAAGAAATTAAGGATGAACAAATACTTGAATTGGTAAAAGAAATCGGTGCAACAAATATAATAGATAGAATGGATAATGGTTTAGATACAGTTATAAAGTTTAATAAGTTATCATACGGAGAACTTCAGATAATTGCTTTTTTAAGAGCTATTCTTCATGAAGCAAATTATTATATATTTGACGAACCAACTTCTAATATAGATTTAAAGACTGAAAGAGTTATTCAAAATATTATTGATAAAATATCAAGAGAAAGTACAGTTATTATAATTGCACATAGAAAGTCTACAATTGAGAGTTCTGATAAAATTATATATTTAAAAGATGGTAGAGTTGATAAGGTTGTGGAGAATGTGAAAATAGATTGAAAAATACAATAAAAATAAATTAATACATTAGTATAAAAAATCCCACCTATATATAGGTGGGGTATTTTAATCTTCTGCTAATACAATTAGTTCATCATCAATATCAAAGGTAATTAATTTTGATTTAGAAGGGTTAACAACTAATTCAAAAGAATCTCCTGTAACCTTTTTATATCCAATAGCAATTTCATCTTTATCAGAAAGAATTTTAGTTAGTTGATAGAAAGAAATTGGAGTGTTAGGTTTTATATAGCAAGAAGCTTTTCTAGTATGAATTTCAGAACCATCAGCTTGTAATAATAATTTAAATACTCTAGCTAAATCTCTGTTTTCAGAAATCTGTGTAAGTACTAAATTAACAATATTAGAACCTACAACTAAATCTTTTACATTCGCAACTTTCGCTAATTTTTGATTAACTGTTTCTTTAAGCTCACTTGTTATATTAAAAGTTTTTCCGGATTTTTGAGCTATATCACGTAAATGAATTAATCTAAGAAGTGTTATAGAATCTGAAGTTTCAGCATCTTCGTCATCATTACTTAAAAGCAAAACATGTTTAATATCGTTTTGAGTTAATTCATCTAATACTTTTCTATTATCTATATCGCATTCATAAAATGTAAGATTAATGTTTTTAAAGTTAGTTTGATTTGATTTAAGTTCATCACTAATTACATTATTAGCGATATATATTGTAGAGTTTTGTACAAAATAGTTATCAATTTCTGTTAATATTTTAATTATCTTATTATTTGTACCTAGTACTAATATATTTTCTTTTTCAGTTGGAACTGTATCAGTAGATATAAAAGAATCTAAATTAGATAAATCAGGTAATGTAGAAAGTGGTTTTGCAAGTCCATCATCTTCTACAAGTAAGATTAAGTCATCATCTTTTTGGATAATAGTATCTTTTTTTGGATTAACAAATATTTCATTTTCTCTTTTATATCCAAAAACTACAGCATCTTCAAAATAATTTAAGATATCTTCAAATGATTTACCACCTAATTCAGGAAAGTTTTCAAAGTATAATTCATTACCGTCATAATCAAATAATTCAATAAGTACGTTTGAAAGTCCAGGAAGTCTACATGTTTGAGCTATAATTCTTGATATTGAATCTTCAGCAAGAACAAACTCAACATTTCCTTCACCAGCTATTTTTGCTACGTCATAGTTGTTTTCATCTTTTACAGTAGTTATCATATATGGTTTTTTCTTATAGTTGTTTTCTTTAAATAGACTATTAATAGCAAGAATGCATTTTATTGTAACAAAATCATTTAGATTATTGATAATTATTGATCTTGTATTTTCTATAGAACATTGTTTTAACATGTGTAAATCAGTAATACTACCAGTTCTACATATTATTCTAGTATTTTTAGAATCAGGAATTTGTTCTGCAATTGCTGTTTCTATTTCTTCTTTATCTTTATCAGAAAGTATAACTATACAAGGTTTTTTTCTGTTTTCATTAGCTATTACTAATTCAGAAATTATTGTATAAATACTTTCATCAAAACCTAAGATTAAAGTATGATCTTTTTCTATAACTTTTGAGTTCCCTTTTTTTAATAAATTAAGTCTTTCCTCAAAACCTGTTGTTATAATACCTATTAGTATACTTGTGATAAATAACCCAGATAATGTAACAATACACATAACAATTAAGAAACCAATATTGCCAGTATCTGTACCTGTAATTGTACCAGCATCAATTGTATGCATAACACTAAGCCAAATATTGTTAGTTACTGTACCACCATTAAATATGTATGCTAAAACACCAGTTATTATAATAACTAAAGATGTTAATAGAAATAAGACCCATATAAGCCCAACTGTTCCTTTTGACATTAGATTGTCAAATTTGTATTTTAATTTTTCTAATAAATTTTTCATAATATAGTATTCATCCTTTCCATATAATAATTTTAATTATTATTAATTATGTATGTTATATCATAATTTTACTATAATTTCAATACTAAAGTTACGAATAAAGCTTTTGAGAAGAAGATAGAATAATAAAAATTTTCCGTTTTAAAAATATAAATTTAAGTTGTTATTTTCATCTACCTATGATAAAATTTAGAAATAAATTAATTATGAAAATATTAAAGTTATACAAAGGAATAAAAGCGAGATGAAAAATACTAAAAAAAACAATAAAAAAGATATATTTATAAACGAGATAAAAAGTTTAATTCCAAATTATATTATAGGTACTATATTTTATATAATAGTAGTATATATTTATATTTTGATACCAACAATAGTTGGAAATATACTTGATATGTTAATTATAGGGAATGTGAAAAATGAAATTATTATGGAAGAAGTATATAAACTAATATTTATTTCTTTAGTATTATTAATTCCAAGAGCAATATACTTGTACTTTTTCTATAGATTGTCTAGAGTTACAGAGATAAAATTAAGAAGTAAAGTTATACATCATTTAAGGTATGTAAAACCAGAATATTTTGATAAACAAGAAAAAAATGTATTTTTAGCATATTTATCTAAAGAGCTAGTAGCTATAAGGTCATTTTTAGGTAATGGAGTATTTTTTGCTATGCGTACAATTGTAACTTTTGTAATGGTAATCATTATGATTATTTTTAATTTGAATATCTTATTAGCAATTCCGTTAATAATAATAATTCCATTAAGTCTTATAAAATTATATAAATTATATAAAGAACAAATACAAACGGTTGACAAATCTAGAAAAGTTCATTTGCAATTATCAAAAGTAATAGAAAAAAATACATCTGGTTTTTCACTTATAAAATTATACAATGAACAAGATAACCAAAAAATAGAATTTGATAAAGTAAATAGAAATAGATATAAAGCTGAGTATGAAGTAGGGGAAATACAGAATAAAATAAATAACCATACAAAAATTCTAGAAGCAACAATATATATAATAGCATTTACGATTGGATTAATATTAATATATAATAGTATGTTGACTGTAGGAGAATTAACAGCATATATTGCGTATATAGGAATGATATTAAGTAAAATTTCAGCATCAACAAGTACAGTTATAAATAGTATGGCTAATTTTAAACAATCAAAAAAAAGATATGAATATTTTTTCGGTTTGAATGAATATAAAAGAAAAGGGAAAGAAATAGAGAATATTGAAAAAATAGAAATTAAAAATTTATCATATACATATACTACTAACTGCAAACAAAATGTATTAGAAGATATAAACTTAACTATAAAAAAAGGAGAAAAAATAGGAATATTAGGAACTGTAGGTAGTGGAAAAACGACATTAATGAATATTATATCAGGTTTTTATCAAGTTCCTAAAGATAAAATATATATAAATGATATAGATATTAATAAATATTCAAGAGAAAGTATATTTCAAAATATAGGATACACAACACAAAAAACAGTTATATTGGATGATAGTGTGAAAAATAATATTGACATAAAAGAAGATAATTCTGCTGATAATATAAATGATATAGTTAAAAAGGCAGATATATTTCAAGATATCGAACACATGGAAGATGGATTAGAAACAGATGTTGGGGAAAATGGAAATAAGATTTCTATAGGACAAAAACAAAGAATTCAAATTGCTAGAAGTCTGTTAAATATAAGAGAAGTAAATATATTTGATGATACATTATCTGGATTAGATGTAAGTACAGAAAAAAAAGTTATAGATCAAATTATAAATCAAACAAAAGATAAAGCACTGATACTTATTTCAAATAAAACAAGTATGATGGAAAAAATGGACAAAATATATATATTGGTAGATGGGAAGATTGTAGATCAAGGTTCTCATAAAAAATTACTGAGAAAAAATAAATTATATAGAGAATTAGATGCTTATGAGAAAGCAGGTGATTTGATATGAAAGGTATAATAAAAAAACATATAAAATTATTTGTAATAGTAAGTACTTTAATTGTAGTTTGTAATATATTAAATACTTTACATCCTTTTGTAGTAAAACAAATTATTGATTTGGATTTTAGTAATGAAAATATTATAGTAAATATAATAAGATTAATTGTAATATATGCTTTGATACACATATCTATAGTTGTGTTGAGTAAAATAAAAAATAGTTTTAACAATAAACTTGTAATGAGAGTATTAAAAGATATAAGAGAAAAATTATTTTATAAAGTACTAAAGTTTAAAATGAAAACATTTAATAAATATAATTCTTCAAAATTATACACAAGATTAACAATTGATGTAGATAATTTAACAGCTTTATTTTCAGATGGGGTAAATATTATTTTTAATAATGTGATATATATTGTCTTTACAATTATTATGATGCTTTTAGCAGATTATAGGTTAGCATTTATAGGTATATTTATAATATTTTTAACAATATTAAAAACATATGGTGTTACAAAAATTTTAGGTGCAATAGAGAAAAGAATTTCAAATAAAAGAGATGAACAAAACAAAGAGTTTTCAGAATTTTATAATAAAAATAAATTAATATATTTATTTGGACTTCAAACTAAGAACAGAAATAAAATAGTAAAGTTACTAGACAATGAATTAAGTTTATTTAGAAAATATATGAATATTAACCTTTTTCCTTTTTGGCTAATAGGAATGATACAGGCTCTTGGAATTTATCTTATAATATATTATGCATTGAATATAAATTTAGATATATCCTTAGGTAGTATTTATTTAGTAATATACTATTTAAATCAATGTAAAGAACCATTAGGAGAAATATTTAATAAATTAGATTCTATTCAAATATCAATAACATCATATAAGAAAATAATGAAAATTTTAAAAGAGAAAGATGATGAATTTATAGAAAGTATCGAAAATGAAGAGAATATTGATGGCGATATTGAGTTTGAAAATGTTAGTATGAAATATGAAGATGAATTGATAATAAAAAATTTATCATTTATAATAAAAAAAGGTACAAAAGTAACTATAGTTGGGAGAACTGGAGTTGGAAAGAGTACTATTACAAATGTGTTGATGAAACTATATGATGTTGATAATGGGAGAATACTTATTGGTGGAAAAAATATATCAGAAATATCTAATAATGTATTAAGAAGAAATATATCATATATTTCACAAACACCGCACATTTTTGAAGATAGTATAAGAAATAATATACTTCTAGGTAAAAAAAATATTAAAGATGAGCAAATTATTGGTTTGATGGATGAAATAGGAGTAAGTTATTTTTTTGAAAAAATGGAAAAAGGGTTAGATACGAAAATTAAATTTAATAAGTTATCATATGGAGAATTACAGATCATAGCATTTTTAAGAGCTATATTGCATAAAGCAAAATATTATATATTTGATGAACCTACTTCAAATATAGATTTAAAAACTGAAAAAATGATGCAAAATATAATTGACAAAATTTCAGAACAAAGTACAGTAATAATTATAGCACACAGAAAATCAACAATTGAGTCATCAGATAAAATTATATATTTAAAAGATGGGGAAATAGATGTTATAGTAAATAAATATTAAAAAATAATATTTATAGAAATGGAGATGAAAATGATATTAGAAGAATTTGATGAAGAAAGAATAGCAATCATAAATCCAGAAGTACAAATAGAAAAAATAGAAGGCTTTCCTAAGATTGGTGTTACTTGTTTTTCTAAAAAGTTATTAGAAAGTATAGTTGATAAATTTGAATCTAGAATAATAGCATATATGAATAATGCAAATGGTAAAATCCCTATATATGTTATAAGATACAAAGAAATAGAAGTAGCACTTTTCTATTCAAGAGTAGGCTCACCTGCGTGTGTAGGAGGAATAGAAGAAGTTATAGCAATGGGAATGGAAAAATGTATTATGTTTGGTACATGTGGAGTATTAGAGAGTGATATAGAAGAATTATCTATAATAATACCAAATAGTGCAATAAGAGATGAAGGTACAAGTTATCACTATATGAAAGCTACAGATGAAATTAGTGTTAATGAGAAATATATGGATAAATTTATAAACTTATTAAATGAACATAAATATACGTATACAATAGGTACAACTTGGACAACTGATGCATTTTATAGGGAGACTCC
Organism: uncultured Clostridium sp.; assembly: GCA_964369695.1. Taxonomy (GTDB): domain Bacteria; phylum Bacillota; class Clostridia; order TANB77; family CAG-508; genus CAG-269. Next base: position 1,381 of record CAYJGL010000021.1, on the reverse strand, counting down.
AAACAAAGTTAAAAGAAGAAAAGAGCAAGGTGCTATTTGTGTGGATATGGAATGTTCTGCAGTGAGTGTACTTGCAAAATATAGAAATATTGAATTCTTTGAATTTTTCTATGCTGCAGATAATTTAGCTTCATCTGTTTGGGATAAAAGAAACTTGAGTTGTTCAAAAGATTTAAGTGAAAAAGGTAAAATAGGATTACTTGCGTTAGAGTTAGCTATAAAAATAGTATAAGGATTCAAGGTGGATTATGAAAGTTTTAAGTATAAGACAGCCGTGGGCTAGTTTAATTATTAATGGATATAAGGAGTATGAATTTAGAAGTTGGAGAACAAAGTTTAGGGGACAAATTTTGATTCATGCATCTAAAAACATAGAAAATAAATATGTGGACAAATTTAAAGAATATAATTTAGAATATCCTACAGGTTGCATATTAGGTAAATGTACTATAACTGATTGTATTGAAGTTACAAACGAATTTGAAGAAAGTCTAATAAAGAAGAATAAGTTGGTATACGGAAAGTCAAAGGCGAGAACAGGATATGCTTTTAAAGTTGAAGATGTTGAAAAATTTGATATACCAATTCCAGCAAAAGGTAAGTTGAGTTTTTGGGAATATACAGATATTTAATTGTGAATAAATAAAAATGAAGGAAAGTATATCTTTTTTTCTTTTTTTTTGTTAAAATATGTATAGGAAGTTCTATATATGCGGGTGTAATTTAGTGGTAGAATGTCATGCTTCCGACCTGATAGCGCGGGTTCGATTCCCGCCATCCGCTCCAAAAGATTTTATTGTCGCACCAAGCGACTTTCGAGTATATCAATCTGAAACATGATTGATATTTTTTATGTTAAAACGTAGAAATCGAAAGGAGTTTGTGATAAAATATGTGTAGTATTAAAAAAGATACAATTATCAATATAAATCATTAATAGAAGGAGAAAAAATATGAAAATAGTTGTTAGTGAAGATATAATATTAATAAGTTTGGTTTTTGATGATATAGAAGAAAGATATAAAGTTATAGATTCTAATAGAGAATTTTAAAAAAAGTGGTTAGGTTGGCTAGATTATTAGAGTTCTTCAAAAGATGTATATAACTTTACTAAAACATGTAATGAAAAAGAAAAAAATAATGAAGAATATGTATTAGGAATATATTTTAAAGGTAATTTTGCAGGCTGTATATCAATACAAAAAATTGATAGTAGTAATAAAAAATGTGAAATCAGTTATTGGCTAGCAGAAGAATATAATGGAAATGGTATAGTAACCAAATCTTGTGCTAAACTTATAAATTATATATATGATAATATGGATTTTAATAGAATATCAATTCTTGTAGCTACAGAAAATTATTCAAGCCAATCTATTCC
>CAYJGL010000020.1:0-23014 GCA_964369695.1 uncultured Clostridium sp. | reverse complement strand
TGGCCGTGGGAAGGAAGTGATTGTTAATGTGGACATATAATAAATTTTTACAGTATCCGATAAATATAAAGAAAAAAAACCCAATGCTTGCAAAATATATAATAACTCAATATGGTGGACCAGATGGAGAGATAGGTGCAGCACTTAGGTATTTATCACAAAGATTTGATATGCCAGATCAAACATCAAAAGCAATATTAAATGATATTGGAACAGAAGAACTTGCACATCTTGAAATGGTTGGAACAATGGTACATCAATTAACAAAAGATTGTACAATAGAAGAAATAGAAAAAAGTGGTTTAGCAGAATATTACACAGATCACGGATTAGATGTATATCCACAAAGTGCAGGTGGAATGGCATTTAATGCTGTAGCCTTTGCTTGTAAAGGAGATCCAATAGCAAATTTACAAGAAAATATGGCAGCAGAATCAAAAGCTAGAGCGACTTATGAAAAATTAATTGATTTATGTAGAGATGATAAAGATGTATTAGATCCGCTTAGATATTTAAGAGAAAGAGAAGTAGTACATTTCCAAAGATTTGGAGAAGCTTTAAATTCCGTTCAAGAAGCATTATCAAAGAAAAAATGTTATATGAATAATATGAACCAATTTATGGATATAATGTAATATAAATAAAAAAGTATTAATTAGTGTATATATAATTAATACTTTTTAACTATTTAATAATTAATATATAGCTAGTTATTAAAAATTAAAAAAAGATGTTGTTAGAATTAAGGAAATTAATGAAAGTAACAAAAGTTTGATTTTTAAACTTGTAGATAGAATTACTATAGATGATAAAGATATTAAAATTTTATATAAATTCAATATATAGATAAACAATACTAATGAATGATTTAAAATCAATTTATTCATAAAAAAAGCTAAATGCTTGACTAATAGTAATTATACAGTATATAATATAAGTAGATAAAAATAGAAAATTGGAGGTACGCATCAATGGATATTGGAAAAAATATAAAGAAAAATAGAGAAAAAAATAATATGACTCAAAAAGAGCTAGCAACTGAGCTGGAACTGGAAGCAACAACTATTTCTAAATATGAATCTAATAGTATATTACCAAGTATAGACATATTAAAAAAAATAGCAGATATTTTTGAAACTACAGTTGATGAGATACTAAAAACAGAAGAATTAGATATAAATAATATAGATATGTATAAAATTTTAAAAGAACAAAAAGATATGAAGCTAAAAGGTAATATTTATCATAATACACAAATTGCTTTTACATATAATACAAATCATATTGAAGGAAGTACATTAACAGAAGAACAAACAAGATATATTTTTGAAACAAAATCAGTATTATTTGGAAAAGATACTATTGCTAATGTAGATGATATAATTGAAACAACTAATCATTTTGAATTAATAGACTATATGATAGATACTGCGAATGAAACTTTAACAGAAGAGTTAATAAAAAAATATCATGAAATATTAAAAAAAGCTACTTTTGATAGTAGAAAAAAATGGTTTAATGTTGGTGAATATAAAGGGCTTAGTAATTCAGTAGGAGATATAAAGGTAAGTTCTCCTAAAAATGTAAAAAAAGATATGGAAAGTCTATTGCAAGAATATAATAAGCTTGAAAAAGTAGAGATAGAAGATATAATAAAATTCCATGCGGATTTTGAAAAAGTTCACCCATTCCAAGATGGAAATGGAAGAATAGGAAGGATAATAGCATTTAAAGAATGCTTAAAAAATAATATAATTCCATTTATAATATTAGAAAAAGATAAACTATTCTATTATAGAGGTCTTGGTGAATATCAAAAAGGCAAAGAAAAAGGATATTTAATAGATACTTGTTTAAATGCACAAGATAAATATATCATTATGATTAAAAAATATTTAAGTTAATATGTTATTTAATCAAAGAAAAAATGTTATATGAATAATATGAACCAATTTATGGATATAATGTAATATAAATAAAAAAGTATTAATTAGTGTATATATAATTAATACTTTTTAACCATGTATTAATTAATAGATAATTAGTTATTAAAAATTAAAAAAAGATATAAAAAAAATAATATTTGTGATATACTATAGGTATTAAAATATTAAAAAAGTGGAGAATGAGATGCGAACATTAAAACTTATAAAAAATAATGAAAATTATATACAAGACTTTATTACAAGAAGTACATATCATTCAAATGCAATAGAAGGGAATACATTAACATACAGTGAAACATATGCAATCTTATATAATTACAATTCATTTAAAATACAAAATAGAGAGCCAAGAGAAATTTATGAAGCAATTAATCATAAAGCAGCACTTGAGTTAGTATTTGAATATTTAAAAATAGAAAATGAATTATCGGATAAGCTTATAAAAAATATAAATAAAACAATAAATAAGAATGTACTGTTTACTGAAGGATATAGAAAAATACAAGTATTTATAGCAAGTAGTGAAGAGTTGCCACCTAGTCCTGAAAAAATACCAAATCTAATGAATTATTATATATTTAATTATAATAGTGATGAAGGAAATATTTTTGAGAAGATTGCAAAATATCATATAGAATTTGAAAAAATACATCCTTTTGAAGATGGAAATGGTAGAACAGGCAGAATTTTAATGAACTTTGAACTTATTAAAAATAACTTGCCATCAATAGTTATCTCAAAAGATGATAGAGTTAAATACTTTGAATATATACTAAATAACGACATTAAAGGTTTGAGTAAATGGATAGAAGAGTTATCCAATATTGAATTAGAGAGAACTGAAAGATTTAAATAAAATAGTGTTGAAAAAGTTTAGTAAGGTAACTGAATTATTAAATGTGTGGATTTATGCAGTAAAATAAAAATGTGATAAAACTATAGCTTTTACCTAAAAAAATGTGAAAATAAGCACTGAAATATTTAAAAAAATGTGATGTTTGCATAGTTTTGTGATACGATAAGTAAAGGAATTGACTAGAGATATGATTTGAAAGGAATTTAAAAGAAAAGGAAAATGGAAAAATTCACTCACCAATAGCAACATTAACAGGAGAAAATGGAGATGAGTTACTTAAGATAAATGATATAGCTTCAGGAGTTAGAGAGTGGAGTACAGAAACTTCAAAACATATAGGATATCCTTGTGTAAGTAGAGGTGGTTTTTATAAAAATACAGCGTATCCATCTAACAGTAGATATAATTCACATAATGTTTATGCAGTAGATACAGTTTCTTTTAGAGTTATATTATATGTATAATAAACAATGTATAAAAATATTTTGATAAACAGGAGTGAAACATGATAATTGGAATATGTGGAAAATCTGGCAGTGGAAAAACAACATTAGCAAAAGAAATAATGAATCAAGGTAATATATGTAAAAAACAGGAAGCTATACATGTAGATATAGATCAAATAGGACATAGAGTGTTAGAGCTGGAAACTGTTAAAGAACAATTAGGAGAAGAATTTGGAACAAATATTATAGAAAACAATGTAGTAAATCGAAAAAAGCTAGCACAAAAAACTTTTAACTCAGAAAAAAATATGCAAAAATTAATAGATATTACATGGCCGAGTATGCAAGATATAATTAATGATTTGATAATTCTTAATAAAGAAAATATAATTATATTGGACTGGCAATTATTGCAAAAAACAGAATATTTTAATATGTGTGATATAACAGTACTTTTAGAAATACCATATAAAATAAGAAAAGAAAGATGCTTGGAAAGAGATAAAATAACAGAAGAACAATTTGACTTAAGAGAAAAAGCAAGTTACAACTATAATAAGAAAGCATTTGATATTATATTAACAGAATTACACCAAAAAAATATTAGAAAGGTTGTGAAGGAAATATGGAGATAAAAAAAGCATTATATCCAGGAAGTTTTGACCCTATAACAAAAGGTCATATGAGTGTTATAGAACAAGCCACTCAAGTGTTTGACGAAGTAATAATTGGAGTATTAACTAACTCCGCAAAAACAAATAAGGTTTTTACAACAGAAGAAAGAGTAAATGTAATTAAAGAGATATATAAAGACAACCCCAAGATTAAAGTGATATCGTCAGAAGGGGCATCAGCAGACATAGCTATAGAAAATAATTGTAAAATGATAGTAAGGGGACTTAGAAATTTAAGTGACTACAATTATGAAATGGAATTATCACAAGTAAATAAATATATATCAGGAAATGTAGTAAATACAATATGTTTTTTTGCTGATGAAAAATATCAAACAACATCATCAACTATTGTTAGAGAAATATTTAGACTAGGAAAAGATATTTCGAAATATGTTGATAAAAGAGTAATAGAAAAAATGAAAAATAAACAAAGAAAAGGAGAAAAAGAATGAAAAAAGTATTAGGAATTATGGCTATATTAGGAATATTATTTATAGGAGGAATAATCCTATTTATAGCATTTATAGGTTGGTTATTTTCAGAAGATGAAATAGTAAATAAAGGTGAGCAAACATACACAATGATGATGTATATTTGTGGTTCTGATTTAGAAACAGATGGTGGATATGCAACAACAGATATCCAAGAAATGATTAATAGCACTATAGATGAAAAAATCAATATAGTAATACAAACAGGTGGTACAGCTGAATGGCAAGATTTTGGAATATCAAATCAAGAAAATGAAAGATATACTATAGAAAATGGAGAATTAGTCTTGATAGATGATACAGTAGGACAAATAAATATGTTAGAATCATCATCACTTACTGACTTTATAAACTATTCAAAAGAAAACTTCCCAGCAGATAGATATGGACTAATAATGTGGGATCACGGTGGTGGAGCAATAAGTGGTTTTGGATATGATGAAACACAAGAAGGAGACGACACATTATCTATAGATGAAATGGAAGTAGCTTTAAACAATGCAGGAGTTAAATTTGATTTTGTTGGATTTGATGCATGTTTAATGGCAACAGTAGAAACAGCATATATGTTGAAAGATAATAGTGATTACTTAATTGCATCAGAAGAATTAGAACCAGGAACAGGTTGGGATTATACAGCAATATTAAATGGATTATCAAGTAATACAGATATGGAAACAGTAGAGTTAGGAAAAATAATTGCAGATTCTTTTATACAATCTAATCAAAGTTTGATGTATGAAGAAGAAGCAACATTGAGTGTGGTAAATGTAAACGAAATGGATAAAGTTATAAATTCATTAACAGAATACATGAAACAAATAGATGTTAATTTACTTGCAAATGGACAATTTAATCATGTAGCAAAAGCTATAGATAAAACAAAAGCATTTGCAGATGGAGAAGTAGATACAATTGATTTGTACCACTTAACAGAAAATTTAGAAACATCTACTACAACAGATTTAAAACAACAATTAGACAATGTTATTGAATATAATACAACAACATCTGTTATGGAAAATTCAAATGGATTATCAATTTATTTACCATATACTGATTTGGAAAATTATAGCAAAATGATTGAAATATATAAAAACTTAGGGATAGAACAAGAATATATTGATGTATTATCTAAAATAGCAAATACAGTAGCAGGTGGGCAAGTTGCAACAGAAGATATTACTGGTGAAACAGTAGAAGCAGAAAGTTATGCTAATCAAAACTGGTATGATCAAGATTACATAGAATCTAACCAAGAATATTATGCAGAAAATGAATACGAAGACCTATTAATAGTAGATCATGGTGAATATTATGCACTTGAATTAACATCAGAAGATTGGGAAGTAATAAATAATATAACTTGTGAGGTCCTATATGACGATGGAGAAGGATATATTGATTTAGGTAGTGACGACTACTTTGAAACAACAGAAGAAGGAGATCTAATAGTAAGTTTTGATGGTTCGTGGATTTCATTAGATGGAAATATAGTTCCGTTTTATGTAACAGAATCAACCGAAAATCACACTAAAGCAGTTGTTCCAGCATATCTAAATGACGAATATGTAGAGTTAATAGTTGTGTGGGATGATATGAATCCAGATGGTAGAGTAATTGGAGCAAGACCAATGACGGATTATGGTGATACAACAATAGAAACAAGAAGATTAATAGAGCTACAAGAAGGAGATGTAATAGAATTTCTATTTGATTACTATACTTATGATGGAGAATATGAAGACAGCTATATAATTGGTGATCCTTTAATAGTATCAAATGAAGATATATTAATAGAATATACAGAAATCGAAGATGGAGAATTTTATGTGTATTATAAAATAACAGATATATATAATAATGTTTATTACACAGAAGCGGTAACTTTATATTAAATATTTTGTTTATATGAAATATGCAGACAAGGAGATGAGTGATTGGAAGATAAACAAAAAATAAGAGAACTGGAAAATGAACTTTTAAAAAATATTGGAGAAAAATATTATGATGAAAAACTTCAGAGTGAATTAGATAATATATCACAAGAAATAGTATATAACTATCCATATATATATTCAAATATAGCTGTTAAATATGCAATAGAATATAATTTGAATGAATTTGAAGTATATAAAAATAAATTAAAATCTATGCTTTTAAGTGAGAAAAACAATAAAAAACATCAAGAAATACTAGAGAGTATATATTATTGTGATATATACTCTAAAGAAATAAATGAAGCAATGTTAATAGAAAACTGGGAAAAAATTAAAAATAATCAACCTAATTTTAATCAATTAAAACAAATAATAACATTATCTGGTAATCAACCATCATTTTTAAGCGGTACAAGAGATTTATGTGATTGTATGAAAATGAATTTGAAAATAAATGGGAAAGAAAACAAGTTCTTAAGTGATATATATGGAGAAGCTGCAAAAGGGTTATACCATATTCTATTAGGTGAAAAACTATATCAACAAAATGATTTAGAAAAAGCAATAATTCAAACAACAAAAGGAATAGCAGAGAGTATCAAAAATCATATTCATGAAGCTGTTTGCATAGGATATAATTTGCTTGCAAAAATTTCTTGTATAAATATACCAGATGATACATATCTAACTGAATTTAATAGAATAAACGAGTATATAAATAAAAACAATCTTAGTTATATAAAAAATAATTATATTGCAAGTCAGATACGAATAGAAATACTTAAAAAAAACAAGAAAAATATTGTTGAATGGATAAATCAAAATGAAGAGGATATATTAGAATTTAATTTATTAGATATGTATAAATATTTTACTATGGTAAGGTCATATATTTTTACTAAAAATTATAGTAAAGCAAATTTAATATTAGACAAAGTATATGATTATATAACTACATATAAAAGAAACTATTATTTAATAGAATATAATATGTTAAAATCAGTAGTAATGAATAAATTAAAGCAAAAAAAAGAAGCCTTAAAATATATAGAGAAAGCCTTGATTTTAGGACAGAAATATAGGTATATAAGAATTTTTGCAGATGAAGGTCAAAATATATATGAAGTTTTAAAGAAATATCAAGAGAAAAAAAACAATAATATTGATTCGAAATATTTGATAAACGTTTTTGAAGAGACTAATAGTTTTATAAAAAAATATGAGAATCAAAAATTTAATTTGACAAAATCTGAAATTAAAATATTAAAATTAATGGAAGAAGGATATAAAAATCAAGAGATAGCAGAAAAATTATATATATCAAAAGCAACTGTAAAAACACATATTAATCATATATATTCTAAAATGCACGTGAAAAATAGAGTACAAGCTATTAAGAACTTTGAGCATACTAATTATTAATTAAGATAGGAGTAGAGAGTAGTGGAAGAAGTGAAGTTTCCAGGTTTAAATTTAAATTTACAAATATCAGATATAGCATTCCAATTAGGAAGTATTAAAATCTATTGGTATGGCTTATTAATTGTACTTGCAATTTTAATATCATTGATCTCTTTAATTAAAGATTCAAAAAGATATAATGTTAAATATGAATATATTTTAGAAATGTTTCTGATTACTATTCCAATTTCATTTATAACGGCAAGATTATATTATGTTATATTTGAATGGGAATTCTACAGTCAAAATTTAAATCAAATATTTAATATAAGAAGTGGTGGACTCGCTATTTATGGTGGAATAATAGGTGCAGTAATCACTATATTAATATATTCAAAGTTTAGGAAAATTAAATTTTTTGATATACTAGATATGTATGTTCCATACTTAGCATTAGCTCAAGCGATAGGAAGATGGGGGAATTTCTTTAATATTGAAGCATATGGTACAGAAACTACAAATTTTTTGAGAATGGGAATAATTGAAAACGGAAAATATATAGAAGTACATCCTACTTTTTTATATGAATCAATAGGAACATTTTCAATATTCATAATATTAACTGTACTAAAAAAACACAGAAAATATTCTGGGCAATTAACAGTAATATATCTAATATGTTATTCGATTTTAAGGATGTTTATTGAAGGTTTAAGAACAGATAGTTTAATGTGGGGTGATTTTAGAGTTTCTCAAATTTTATCCATAATATTGTTAGTTATAGGTATTACTATATTGATAGTAAAATACATACGAACTAGAACTAAAAAGGAGAGTAATTAAATATTGAAAAAAAATAAAATTAATAAAGATATTATAATTAAGACAAGTATAATATTAATAAGTATTTTAACTATTATAATGCTTGAACAAATCATTAAATATAATATGATAGGAAAAGAGTTTTTTATATTTAAATATGTAGAAAATTATGGAATAGCTTTTAGTTTGTTAGAAAATAATTATATATTGGTAATTAGTACAATAATAATGATTTTTATATTTAGTTTCATTTTAATTAAGAAACATAATAATAAAATATATGTTATAAGTATTATTATGATAATAAGCGGAAGTATAAGTAATTTAATAGATAGAATTATACGAGGATATGTTATTGATTACATAAAAATAGACATAATAGACTTTCCGGTTTTTAATATAGCAGATATTCTAATTGTGATAGGGATATTTATACTTTTTGTTATTTCGATAATAGAAATAATTAAAATAGATAATCAACCTAAAGGTTGATGTGAAAAAGTGGCAATAATGATATAATTCAGAAGAAATAAAAAAAGAAAGGAGTATTTTTATGAAAAAAATATTATTAATTTCAGCAATGATTATCATGTTAATGGGGGCTATGTTTATATTAACAGGTTGTGGAGAAGAAACAACTGATACAAATACAGCTACAAATACAACAGATAATACATCAAATGTAATCCAAGTACCAATGACAGTACAAAATATGTATCCAGTTGATATAACTGAATTATATCTATCAGGAGCAGGATTAAGTAACTGGGGAGAAGACGTATTAGGTGGTCAAGTTCTTTCTCAAGGAACACAAATACCATTAGTATTAACTATTGATGCAGAAAATGTTAAATGGGATATAAAAGCAGTTGATTCTCAAGGAACAGAAGTAGAATTCATGGGACTTGACTTAAGTAATGTTAGCACAGCTGGTGGAACAATAGTTTTACAAGCTGATGAAAATGGAAACCCAGTTGTAACAGCACAATAATAAATTATAAAAGTATTAAATATAAGGCAGGAAATTAAAATTTCTGTCTTTTTATTGCATAAAAATGGAAAATATGGTATAATAATGTAGAATTATGGAAAACAAAAGAGGTGATTAGATGGATGTATTAGTAATTGTTTATATATTAGTATTTGTAATATTTATGCTTATTGCATATGCAATATTGCAGATAAAAATGTTTGGAATGAAAATTAGAGATTTCTGGACTTTTATAGAAGCAAACCAGATGTTAGATAAATTATATAAATTTGCAAAACAATATGAAAATATGTCATCTAGAGAACAAATAATATATTTAATAGAAGCTGAAAAAATATTTAAAGCATTTGATAAAGTTCCAAACGCTTTATGGGAAGAAGAATACGATAAATATAGAATGGTGTTAAGTAAGTATAAAGATATAAAAATGGTAAGATGGGCAGGACAATAGTATAAAATTAAAGAATGGAAATAATAAAATCCATTCTTTTTGTTTGTATATTTTTAATTTAACAAAAGTTCAATCTAAATAAGCTAAAATAACCATATATAAGTCTAAAAGGTTTTTTGTTAAATAATAATGTTTTAAAAACGTCAAAAGATTCTGAAAGAGTACAATATTTATCTACAAAAGTTAATATATAACTCTCGATAGATGAAGGTAGTTTAACAGTTACAGGCCACATATGTTCTTTAATCATATTTTGTTCTTTTATATTTAAATCAAAAATTTCAGAAGCATTTTCACAAGCTAATTTACCATGAGTAAAAGCATGTAAACCTTTTTGTTCAGGTATTTTTTCTCTCCAATCATATAAGAATAAATCATGAAGCATACCTGCTCTTGCTGCAGATTTAAAATCTAATTTATACTTTTTAGCAATTATGTAACAATGATATGATACAGTATAGCAGTGGTCATAGCAAGTTGTTTCATAATGTTGCCTAAAATTTTTCATTTTTAAAACAGTTGTATCTGTTATTAATTCTTTAATAATTTCTTGAAATTCAGAATCTGAATCAATAATTTTTTTTATTTCTCTATTCATTTGTTTACCTCATTTTAAACGTTATTTAATTAATTATAACATAAAAATATATATAATTAAAGGAAATTAGTATAAAAGGAAATATTTTACAAATATATAAAGTGTTCTAATATTTGAACAGCATTAGAAGCAGCACCTTTTCGTAAATTATCTGCGACAACCCATATATTTAGTCCATTATCAATACTAAAATCTCTCCTTATTCTACCAACAAAAACATCATCATGATTATTAGCTAGAGTAGGTATTGGATAGTAGTTTTTATCCATATTATCAACTAAAATAAGTCCTTGAGAATTTTCTAATAGTTTTTTTACATCATAAATATCAAAATCTTTTTCAAATTCAATATTTATAGATTCACAATGACAGTTAATTACAGGAACTCTTACTGTAGTTGCAGTTATTTTTAAATCAGGTTTATTTAGTATCTTTCTAGTTTCATTAATCATCTTGTATTCTTCTTTTGTATATCCATCATCCACAAAAACATCAATATGTGGTAAGCAATTATTGTAAATTTGATGTGGGAATTTTTTAAGTTCGTCACCTGCAGACATATTTTCTAAATCATCAATACCATTTACACCTGCACCTGAAACAGCTTGATATGTTGAGTATACAATTCTTTGTATATTATATTTATCATCAAGTGGTTTTAAAGCAACAACAGCTTGAATTGTAGAACAATTTGGGTTTGCAATAATATTATCATGTAAATGTAAAGCTTCTGGATTTACTTCGGGAACTACAAGTGGAACATTTTCGTCCATTCTATATATACTACTATTATCAATACAAATACATCCTGTTTGACTGGCAAGTGGAATGTATTTTTTTGAAGTATCACCACCTGCACAAAAAATAGCAAAGTCAAAATTAAGATTAAATGAATCTTCCTTTAATTCTTGAATAATATAGTTTTGATTTAAAAATTTAATTTTAGTTCCAGCTGATTTTGAAGAAGAATAAAGATAATATGTAATATTCTTAAAATTTTTCTCTTCTAAAACCTTTAATACAGTTCTACCAACTAGACCACTTGCTCCTATAATAGCAACTTTATAATTTGTTTTCAAAATAATCACCTCATATATATTTATTAATATTATATGAAAAATATGAATATTGTGATATAAATAGATATAAAATATATTAAGAAAAAACTACAAAAAACTACATAAAAATTTATTAAATTTTTATTAATATAGTAAAATAAGTTGCATATTTACTTATTTAATAGTATAATTAAATAGGTATGTGAATACAAATTAGAATAATTAATTTGAAAAGAGGTAAAAAATGGATTATTTATATATACTTAGGGAAGCTATAATTTGGGTTATAACAGCATTTTGGTTATATCAAATAGTAATAAGTGTATGCTCATTAGTAAAAATAAAGGAAAAGCCACTTTTAGTAGAAAAAGATCATAAGTTTATGGCAGTAATACCTGCACATAATGAAGAAATGGTTGTGGCAAGCTTAATAGAAAGTTTAAAAAATCAAAATTATAATAAAGATTTATATGATATATATGTTATTGCAGATAACTGTACAGATAATACAGCTATAGTTGCAAAAAGAGCAGGTGCAATAGTTTATGAAAGATTTCATGAAACTGAAAAAACAAAAGGATATGCTCTTGATTGGTTTTTAAAACAAAAAATGGAAGAAAATGCCGAATATGACGCTTTCTTTGTATTTGATGCAGATAATATTGTAGATAAAGATTTTATTAAAAGTATGAATAAAAAATTGTGTCAAGGTGAAGAAGTTGTTCAAGGTTACAGAGATATTAAAAATCCTTCTGATAACTGGATAACAGCTGGATATGCATTATTTTATTGGACTATGCATAGATTTTATCACTTAGCAAGATATAATATAGGATTATCACCATTATTAAATGGAACAGGATTTATGGTTAAATTTGATGTTATAAAACCAAAAGGGTTTGATACAATAACTTTAACTGAAGATATAGAATTTTCATTAAAAAGAATAATAGAAGGCAAAAAACTAGGTTGGTCAACAGAAGCTAAAGTATATGACGAACAACCAACAGGATTTAAACAATCTTGGTCACAAAGAAGTAGATGGACAGTAGGACATATGCAATGCATAAAAGAATATACAAAATCATTAGCTAATTCAGCTATTGAGCATAAAACTATGATGAACTTTGATGGTTTCTTGTATATAATAGGAAGTATACCAATGTTTATAGTAACATTGATACTTTTAGGGACAAATTTTTTAATGTATGCATTAAATGGGATGACAGAACAAGAATTAATTATGAATATAGTTAGATATGTTGTACCTACATTATTGTTCCCTATAGGAACAGCTATATTTGCAATGTGGCTTGATAAAAGAGAAATAAAACCTATGTTAAAAGGATTAATATGTTATCCTATATTTGTAGCATCTTGGTTATTGATAAATTTAAAATGTTTAATAAAGAGAGAAACTACTTGGGAAAAAATTAATCATGTTAGAGATATAAAAATTTCTGACATGTCAGAACAAGAAGTTATATTACAAAAAGAAGAAGTTTAAAAGTTAATATAAATGAAATATAAGCATGTGATAGAGTAAAATTCTATCATTTTGTTTGTTAATTAGGAGAAAAAACATGGAGAAAATGAATAAGTTTATATCAGAAAATTTATTACATATATTAATAATAATATGTGGTACAATTGTAATACTTATACCTGCGTTCCACTCTAATATTTGGTTTGATGAATCATACTCAGTTGCACTTGCAAATCATTCATTTAGCGAAATTTGGAAAATAGGATCTTATGATGTACATCCAATCTTATATTATTATATATTAAAAATAATATCATTGATATTCGGAACAAATATTATGGTTTATAGAATATTATCAGTAGTACCAGTTGTAATATTAGGAATAATAGGAATGACACATATATCAAAAGATTTTGGAAAAAGAACAGGAACATTATTTACTTTCTTCACATTTTTTATGCCTACAGTTTTAGTATATGGAATTGAAATACGCATGTATACATGGGCATTATTATTTGTGTCAATAGCAATGATTTATTTATATAGATTTGTAAGAGATAATAAAACACGAGATATGGTTATTTTTATTATTTTTAGTCTGTTTAGCTGTTATACACATTATTATGCACTAATATGTATGGGTATTGCTAATTTGTTATTTATAATATATATAATTAAAAATACTAAAAAGATAGATAAAAAAATAATTAAAAGAGCTATAATATTAGAAATTGTACAAATTTTGTTATATATACCATGGATATATTCCTTTATTATACAACTTACACATGTGAGTAATGGTTTTTGGATTACAATAGAATTTCCAGATATAATATTAGACATATTTAATTTTCAATTCAGAGCACATGAATATTTAAATGAATATATTACATTTGCATTTGCAGTAGTATTATATATATACATTGGATACATTATATTTAAGAACAGGAAAAAAATAAAAGAAGATAAAATACCACTAATTTCAATAGGTATATATTTACTTGTAATAATATTAGTTATATTAGTATCAATAATTATGATGTCAGCAATATTATATGATAGATATTTATTTACAATAACAGGATTATTAATATTTACATTGTCATATTTTCTTGCTAAGGAAAATAATAAAGTAATAATCATAATTTGTTCTATACTATTTACATTATCAATAGGAACAACTATATTACAAGTTGAAGAGAATTATCATTATTCAAATACAAACCCTATAGAGTATTTAGAACAAAATGTAAAAGAAAATGATACTATACTGTACAATAATGTTAATGAAGGGTTTGTTGTTGCAACAGTTTTTGATAATCAAAATCAATATTTTATAAACGAAAATTACTGGAATATAGAAGAAGGATATAAAGCATATTTGCCTAATATGGAAGTAGCTTATGACATTAACGATATAATAGATAATGCAGAAGGAAACATAGTTTTAATTGATGATTATAATGAAACATTCTTAAATAAAGTTAAAGAAACTTCTGTAGTGGAATTAAAAGAAATAGATAAGAGATTTTTTAAAACAGAATATCAAGATTATGAATACAATATAATAGTATTGCAAAAATAAAAGATTACAAAATATATGATATTAAAAGGAGAATAAATTGAATAAAAAAATAATAACAATATTATCAGTTTTAGTAATATTATGTTTAAACATAAATATATCATTTGCAAGTGAGATTACCGAACCACAAATCATATTAGATAATCCTATAGAAGCAATAGAAGATGTAGAAGCTGAAGTTTATGAAACAGGAGATATATATGAAATAGAAGAGCATGGAAGTATTCAAAAATATCAAGATGTTAAAGTTCAAATATTAGAAGGAGAATACAAAGGACAAGTATTTGATACCAAATATTGTATTTCTTATGATATGAATGGGAAGATAGATAGTTACTCTTTAGATGTAGGTAATAATGTAAACACACAGATAATGTTAGAAAATGGAGAAGTATCAGAAGTTGTAATATTAAATTATGAAAGAGCTCCAATTATATATATCATGATTGGAATATTCTTTTTAGTAATATTACTAATTGGTAGAACAAAAGGTATTAAGGCAATATTGGCATTTATATTAACTATAATTGGGATATTTTTTGTAATGTTGCAATCAATTATAAATGGTCAGAGTGCAGTATTAATGTCTATATTAGTATCTGTTGGAATAATAATTTTAACATTTATAATAATATCAGGTTTTACTAAAAAAACATTAACAGCGATTATCGGAACATCAGGTGGAGTTATATGTGCAGGAATAATAGCTACAATATTTGGAACATTAGGCAAACTATCAGGGGTTAGTGAAGAATCAGTATTTTTAAGTGCAAATAGTCAAGGGTTAATATTTAATTTCAGAGAATTGTTATTTGCAGGAATAGTTATTTCATCACTTGGAGCATGTATGGATGTTGGAATGTCAATTGCATCAGCGCTTGATGAATTAAAAGAAAAAAATCCAGATATTGGAAGATTTGAATTAATAAAAAGTGGAATGAATATTGGTGGAGATATTATAGGTACAATGACAAATACATTAATTCTTGCATATATAGGTGGATCTATAAATATCGTATTACTATATATAGTTGAACAAATGAGTTTAAATGAAATACTTAATATAGAGATAATAGCAACAGATATAATATCAGCAATAACAGCGAGTTTAGGTGTAATGTTTACAGTCCCAATAACTGCCTTAGTATATGGATTCTTAAATAAAAATAATAAAGAAAAATATGATACAAAGAGTAAAAATATGGTTGATGGGAAAAGAAGTTTAAAATTATAGAAATGAAACAAAGTAAGATATAGCAAAAACTATAACTTACTTTGTTTTTTTGTCTTATTTCTAAACTTTAATATAGTCATCTTTTTATATATAAATGAATAAAAATCACCTTCATTTTTGTAAAACGTAGATTTATCTAATAAAAAAGCATGAGTTTTATCAACATATAAATAATAAAAAGAATCAGTCATATAAACTTTTCTCAATTGCTTGTACTTTACTTTATATACACTGTCAAAATTTTCAATAGAAAAATAATCATCATAGAATTTGAAAGTAAAAGATTCTTCTTTTTTAATTTTCTCGCTTTCGTATTCCTTCTTGACAACAAACATAGGTCTGATATATCTCCAAACAAAAAATCCTATAAGCACAGTAATAACTATATATGCTGAAGTTAAATTATTAATATTTACTAGATATAATATTACAAATATAAATAAAAAAACATAGAAAAGTGTATATAAGAAATATCTAGTTTTAAATGTTTTTATATGAAATTCTAAAAATTTTTCGTATATTGTTTCAGAATATTTAGTTGTATTTTTAAATAAAATTTTCAAATTAATCACCAGAATTAGTATATCATAATATATGTAAAAATTAAATGAAATCATTTAGAATAATTAAAAAAACATTGAATATATTGTATTAGGAGTGGTAAATATGAGTTATTCAGATAGAGAATTAATTGCAAGAACAGTACAATGTGAAGCAGGTGGTGAAGGTGATGATGGAATGAAAGCTGTTGCTACTGTAATTATGAATCGAGTAAATGCAACAGTTGGAGAATATTTTAAAATATCAAATGGTGGTAGTGTAAGAAACATTATATTTCAGCAAGGTCAATTTGATTGTGCAAGAGAAACAATTGCGAATATGTATAATCCGCAAAATATATATAATATGAATCCAACTAAGGAACATTATGAAATAGCTGATTGGGCACTTTCAGGAAATAGGATTAATGAAGTAGGAGAGAGTCTATGGTTTTTAAATCCATTTAAACCTATATGTGATAATGAATTTCCTAAAAATGGCTCAGGAGTTTTTCATATACAAATTGGTAAGCATTGTTTTTATAGACCAACACCTAAATATGCCACTACATAATACTAAAGAATGATATATAAATTAAATGGGGAGTGATGTTATGCCTAGTTATGATGAAAAACAAGACAAAAGAGAAGTAAATAATACTCAAGTAAATAAAGTTATGCCAGAGATTTTAACAAATCCAATATATACACCGGGTTTTTTAAAACAACAAATTGGGAAATTAATGAGAGTAGAATTTTTAATAGGTACAAATATGTTAACAGATAGAACAGGTATATTAGAAGAAGTAGGAGCAAGCTATATACTTCTTAGATCTTTTGAAAGTGATATAATAATATATTGTGACATTTATGCAATAAAATTTATTAATATACTTCCAGGTGGTGGATTTGCAGGGGTTAACAATAGATATCAGTATTATTAAAATTAAGACATATAATTATTAAATAGTTATATGTCTTAAAATATATTCATATCATCTGGGATATTTGAGATAAAAGTCATAGGTATATTTGTTATAGGGTGTATAATTTTTAAAATATGAGAGTGAAGAGCTTGTCTACTTATTAGATGAGAAGAAGAGCCATATAGAGTGTCTCCTAAAATGGGAGAATTAATACTTTTCATATGTACACGTATTTGATGAGTTCTACCAGTTTTTAAAATACATTTCACAAAAGCTATATTATTTTCTAAATCTGATTTTAATATTTCGTAATGAGTTATAGAAGGTTTACCAGTTTCTGATATACATCTTTCAATAATACTATTATCTTTTCGTCCTATAGGTAGATTAATAATTCCTTTGGCTTTTTCAGGAATATTACTTGTTAAGCATAAATATTCTTTTTCTAAAATATTTTCACTCATTTGTATAGAAAAACATTCTTGTATATATTCACATTTGGCAAATATAGTTAACCCAGATGTATCAATATCAAGTCTATTTACAGGTCGTATTTTTTTATTTAATCCTATTAGGTCAAAATAGTATTTAACACCATTTGAAAGACTACTATTAATATGTTTAGATGATGGATGAATAGGCATTTTAGGTGGCTTATTTAAAACAATAAACCATTCATCTTCATATATAATATCTAAATCCATTTTAGTAGGAACTATATTAGAATTATCTTCGTAATATGAAAAATCAATAGATATAATATCATTTAGATTAATTTTAGAGTTTGTATTAATGAATTTATTATTGCAGATTATTAGTTCTGATTTAATTAATTTTGATTTTAATCTGGTAGAAAAATGCAATTTCTTAGTTAAAATATCATTAATAGTAATATATTGAAGCATATCTCTAAATGATATAGTATATTTAAAAATCATAGTATTATCCTTTCGTTATTAGTACATTTATTATATCATAATTTACTTGAAAAAAGTTGGTAAATTTGGTAAAATCACAATAGTAAAATGATAAAGGAAGTAATTAAATGAGAATAAGATTTAAAAAATGGGCAAGACCAGAGTTAGAAGAAAGTAAATTCTATATTGATAAACCAGAAGAAGTAAAAGGTAAATGGAAAAATTATTTTAAAAATCCAAAAAATCCAATTTATTTAGAATTAGGTTGTGGTAAAGGACAATTCATTTCAAATTTAGCAGTAGAAAATAAAGAAATTAATTATATAGCAATTGATTTAGTTGATGCAATGTTAGGATTGGCTAAAAGAAATGTAGAAGATGTGTATAGTGAGAAAAAAGAAGAAATAAATAATATTCTATTAACTAGATTTGATATAGAAAGAATATTAATGATATTAGAAAAAACAGATAATATTAAAAGAATTTATATTAACTTTTGTAATCCATGGCCAAAAGGTCAACACAGAAAAAAAAGACTAACTCACACAAGACAATTAGAAAAATATAAGGAGTTTTTAATAGAAGGCGGAGAAATATATTTTAAAACAGATGATGATAGTTTGTTTGAGTCTAGTTTGATATATTTTGAAGAATCAGGTTTTGAAATAATAAGTAAAACATATAATCTTCATAGTGAATCTATATTTGAAACGAATATAATAACAGAACATGAAAAAATGTTTACAGAACAAGGAATAAAAATTAAAGCATTAATAGCAAGAAGGAAAAAATAAATGGAAAATGATAAAAATATAACAATAGAAGAGATCAAACAAAATTCTAATAACAAAGAGTATTTATTGGAGATATTAAAAAGAAAAGGTGAGTATTTAGAGTTTGTAAGTGAAAAACTAAAAGATGATAAAGATATAATATGTGCAGCAATTAAAAATGCTCCTTGGACTATATGCTATATATCGGAAAGACTAAGTGATAATAAAGATATATTTTTAGATATATGTCAAGAATATGGACAAGCACTCTATTATGCTTCTGAAAGATTAAGAGATGATGATGATGTAGTTAAAAAAGCCATTATAAATAAAGGGATAATTATAAAATATGCAAGTGATAGAATTAGAAATGATAGAGAAATGGTTAAGCTTGCAATAGTTCAAGATAAGAAAGCTTTCCATTTTATTTCTGAAAAATTGAAAAAAGATGAAGAGATATTGGAGTTGAAATAAAAGCATAAAGATTCGAAAAATAAACATAAAAATAAATTTATGTTTATTTTTTTGAGTAAAAAATTTATTAAATGCAAATAATAAAAAAAGGAGGATAGTATGTATTTTAATAAGAATAAAAATAATATTAATAAAATAAAAATTATTACAGTAATTGTTACTGTGATGATATTAAATATGTGCATAAGTATAATATCTTATGCACAAGATACTGACATAGTTATGACTTTTACAGAACAGAAAATATACGATAGAATGAAAAGTTATTATAATAGTTATATTAAGATGAATGATGATGATACAAAAACAATAATATTTACTAAAGAAAAGGCAGAAGAATTAACTAGAATAAATTTGAAATATCTAGAATTAACAGATATATCTGATTTATCACAATTTGAAAAATTTACAAATTTAGAAAATCTAGAATTAAACTTTAATAATATAAATGATATAACACCATTAAGTAATTTACCAAATTTAACTACTTTAGACTTAAGTGATAACGAATTAAACAATTTATCAGGTATAGGAAATCTAAAAAAAATAGAAAACTTATACTTGAAAGGAAATAACTTATATGATGTTAATAAATTGTTTAATGAGCTAAAAGAAATAGATTCTATAAAATACTTAAGTTTATCTAATAATAATATTGAAAATATACAAAATTTGCCAGACTTGCTCCAATTTGATAGTTTTAATAATTTGCAATGGCTTACATTAAGGGAAAATAAAATATATGATATGAAAAGTTTAGAAGATTTTAATACTAGTACTGTAATAGAATTATATGTTCAAACAATATTAATAAAAACAAACAAAACTGAAAATATAGAATTGCCAGAAATGGTAGAAAAATCACAAGTACCAGACACGATATATTATACAGGCGGACCAATAGTTACAGATAAATGTACAGTATCAAGTGATGAAAAGACAGTTGATTTAAACTTTAATGAGAAAATAGGTACAATTTATTTGGCGTATGGTGGCAGTAATATTGGTGTTGTAGGAACTACTATTACAATAGAACTAGATCAAATACCACCTAAGTTAGAATCTAAAAATGAACCAGAAGAAATGACAAAAGAAAAAGTAAAAGTTACCATAACTACAGATGAAGAAATAAAGCCAAAAGAAGGATGGGAAATATCAGAAGATAAAAAAAGTTTAAGCAAATATTATTATGAAAATATAGAAGAAGACATTATAGTAGAAGATTTAGCAGGTAATGAAAGTAGTATAAATATAAAAGTAGATAATATTCAAAAAGATGAAATAGATAATACAGATGATCTAAATAATGTCATTGATAATACTAATAAGGATGAAACGTTATCAGATAAAACACTTCCTAATGCAGGAGAAATTATAGCTACTAGAATTTTAATTATAATTGGAATAATTGCTTTAATAATTTTTGGAATAGTAATGTACAACAGAAGGAATAAAATTAAAAAATAATTATAAAATTAAAAACACATAAAAATAAAAATAATAATTTGTAAAACAATGTAGAAAAATTAAAAGTTTTGTAATATAAATGTAATATAAAAGTAATCTAAATGTAACAATAAAAAGATAAATATATGGTAAAATAAATAAAAACAAGAGAGGAGATAATTGAATTTATATTCAATTAAAATTAAAATGAAAAAAACTACAAAAATTCAAATTATAACATTGATATTGATAGTATTATTATCGAATATGGTATTTCCCACAATTTCAAATGCAGCTGATACGGATATAACAATGACATTTAAAGACGATAAGTTGTATGAGTCTATTGTTTCAGAACTATGGGGGAAACTTATAAGTCAAGATAATGCCACAAATACATTTATAATTTCTAAACAAAATGCAGATACTGTCGAATATATGTATTTAACTCAGAAAGAGATAAAGGATATAAGTGATATAGGTCAGTTGAAACAATTTGTTAATTTGGAAAGTATATATTCAAGTGGTCTGGAAAATATTACAGATGTAAGTGGTATATTTGAAATTGAAAGTTTGGAATATTTAACAATATCGCGTACTGGAATTACAAATGTAAAAGGGATAGAGAAGTTAGTAAACTTAAAAAGTTTAAATCTAGCAGAAAATAAAATAAATGATATATCAGGTATAGAAAAATTGACAAAATTACAAGAATTAGATGTAACTAATAACGAAATTGAAAATATAGAATCGTTAAAAACATTAACTGAATTATATAAATTAGTACTTGATAAAAATAAAGTTCAAGATGTAACTTCTTTAGTAGATTTAACAAACTTAAATTGGTTAACTTTAAGAGAAAATGATGTTAAAGATATAACACCATTAACTGATTTGAAAAAATTACAAACATTAAATTTATATGAAAATGAAGTTGAAAATGTAGATTGTTTAAAAGATATAAAAACTTTAGAAGAAATAGATTTAAGATCAAATAATATAACAAATACAACAGCATTAAACGAACTAAATAATCTAAAAAGATTATTATTAAGCAACAATAAAATAACAGATATTAATAATGTTTTAAATACTACAGGAAATTTGACTTCTTTAAATAAAATAGATTTAAATGAAAATGAAATAGTTAATATTTCAAATATTGATCAACTATTTATTGATAATAATTTAGAAAATTTTAATTGGTTACTTTTGAGACATAATCATATTTCTGATATGACAGATTTAGAAAAAGTTGATAATTCTAAAGTCGATATAGAAGTTTCGGGTCAGCAGCTTAAAATATTAACAAATAAGTCAACAGGAATTGAATTACCAAAATTAGTTAGAGAATCGCAAGTAGCTGATACGGTATATTATTCAAGAACTGGTATACAAGTAGAAAATTGTACAATATCAGCAGATAATACAACTGTAGATTTTATAGATCCTAATTCAATTGCAAAAGTTAAGATGGGATCAAATACCTATCAAGGTGTTGCAGGAACAGAAATAATAATCGAACCAGATTTTGTTGCTCCTTTACTATCAGTTAGTAACACACCTACTGAAAGTACTACAGGAAAAGTTCAAGTTACAATAACTTCTAATGAGCCACTCCAATCATTGAGTGGTTGGCAGTTATCAGACAATAAATTAAGTTTAACAAAAGAATATGATAAAAATATAGTAGAAACAATAAAAGTATTTGATTTAGCAGGAAATGAAAGTTCTATAGAAGTTGTAGTAAATAATATACAGGATTCTTCTGGAAATAGTGATAATGATAATTCTGATAATAATAACAATAATAATAATTCAGGTAATAATAATTCTAATGTGAATACAGACGGAACAACTGGAAATACAAATAATAATGAAGAAACATTATTAGATAAAGTACTACCTTTTACAGGAATAGAGCCTACAGAAGAAAATAAATCTAATATTACTAAAA
>CAYJGL010000019.1:0-23313 GCA_964369695.1 uncultured Clostridium sp. | reverse complement strand
TAAACCAAAGAATTGATAAAGTAATAAACTATATTGCTAATGATGTTAAAACAGAGAATAAAGAGTTTGTAACAGGAATTAATACTATACTAGATAATAGTGTTAATGATATGAATTTAAGTAAAATGAGATTTAATAAGCAAAATGGAATATTAGGATATCATTGTTATCAGTCATTTAAAGGAAAAGAAATATCAGATAAAAAAGCTCACGAAATAGGAATTGAATTAGCAAATCAATTATGGGGAGATAGATTCCAAGTAATTGTTGCAACACATACAAACACTAAAAATACACATAATCATTTCTTTATAAATTCAGTATCATTTGTTGATGGTAAAAGATTTTATAATAATAAAGAAAATTTAGCTAAATTAAGAGAAACATCAGATAATATATGTGCTGATTATGGACTTAGAGTATTAAAAGAAAATAGCTATTATTCTTCTTTTTCAGACAGTTATAACAGAAAAGATAAATATGTGAGTATAGTTAGAAAAGATATTGATAGGGCTATTAGTGTATCAAAAAATTATCAATACTTTTTAAATAATATGAAAAAAGTAGGATATGAGATTGTAGGTAAAAATCCATATGAAAAATTAGTTGTTAGAAAAGATAATTATAAAAGGAATATACGAGTTGAAAGAAATTTAGGTGCAGATTATAGTATAGAAATGATTTGTAGTAAAATTAGAAATAGAGAAAATATTATAGATATATTACCTGTTATAAGAACTAAAGGTAAATATAGTAATCATATTGGTAATGTTAAAAATAAGAAACGAGTAAGTGGGATTAAAGCACTATATTATCATTATTGCTATTTGTTTAAAATATTTCCAATGCAAAAAACAAAGAAATTGACTAAAAATCAAAAATTAGAAGTAAAGAAGTTAAATGAATTTACACGAGAGATTAGATTTTTAGGAAAATATAAAATTAATAATATGGATGAATTAGAAGTATTTAAAGAAAGTAAAATTGAAGAACTAAATATACTAAAGGATAAAAGAGAAAAATTATGGAAGAAATTTAATAAAGTAGATGATACTAATAAAAAAGATAGTATTTGTGATGAAATTCAAAATATAACGATTTTGATTAAAGCGTGTAGGAATAATATTAATTTAAGTAAAAAAGTAGAAAATAAGCAATATGAAATGATAAATAGAATTAAAGAAAAATATACAGATGTTGAAGTTAGAAAAGTTAGAAATAGAGAAAGATAAAAAAATAAAATCAAGATTAGAGTAATTCTCTTATCTTGATTTTTGGTTATTAGTCTTTTTTGTTGGAATTTTGGCATAAACATTGACCAAAGGTCATTATTTGATAAGCTACAAAGAAATTAACTTCAAATAATTGAGTTGCTACCCAAGTAGCAAATAATATTATACCAATCACAACAGCATATATAATAATTGTCATAAGTGGTATTCCTAAGCGTTCTCCTAAACCATTACCAGCAAATAAGCAGATTAATAGCAAAACAGCTATCATTAATGCCCATCCACTTAAATGAATATAGAGAAATGCTTGCCCTTGTTCAGTCCAGCCAAAGTTTTCAACTAGAAAACTTAACCCAAATGTGATAAACCATAATGCGAATTTTTGTAACATAATAATGTCCTCCATTTTCTTTTTTTTATTAGTAGTAATTTTGTTAGGCTAAAGAGTTGGAGGTATTATTCCTCCACTAGTTAGTAAAGGAATTCAAACAAAAATACCTATTTGTATTATATCACGATTTACATAAAAAGTCAAAAAAAGAGAACTGCTAGGAGTTCTCTACAATCTTCTTATGCCTGCGAGTGCTACCGAAGTAACATCGAGTAATATATTTAGATTATATAATATATTATGCAATTTGTCAAATGATATATACAAAATTTAGTAAAAAAGTATTGGTAATTTTTAGAAATTAGATTTTGGTAAATAGTTCTTTTACTTTATTATCAATAGTAGTTAATGTTTCAGGTGATATTTTAATACCATTTAATACCGGTGTTTTGAATATTCTTTGTTTACTAACTGTAGTTATTTGATTAATTAAAGCTATACTTCCTTCTTTCATTTTTCCAATTTCTGATTCTATTTTAGATAGGTGATCTAATTTTTGCGATAGTTTAGAAAGTTCTAGACTATTTAAATTTTGAATACCACGCATACTTTGAGTTAACTCAGTTAATTCTAATTTTAATTTATTTACTTTTTTGATTAATAATTCGTATAGTTCATTTCCTAGATTTATACGATTATTGTGATAGAAATCTGTTCCTTCTTTTAATGAAGTTAGAGGAATAACATTTATAACACCTGATTGTGGTTTATCATCTTTATTAATAACTATGCAATAATGTAGTCCACCTAGTTCTCTACCTATGTTAAAACCAAGATTTACTTTTATTATATCACCTCTTTTAAATGTTCTCATTTTAGCTGTATTAAAAGTAGTTTCGTTATCGTGGTAATTTGCAAAATCTTCAAACCAATAAGATAATAAATGTGACTTTTTATATTCTTTTGATTGTATATGTTTATTTACTGATAAATCTAACCTTGTTAGTGAATTATCTTTATGTATTATTGCATTATTTTCTTCGTTTATATTAATATCTGTTTCCATTTTGTACCTCTTTCATATTATTTATTTTGTATCATCCAATTATATAATTCTTTTTCTGTTACTAAATCTTTTTTAAAGTCTTTTATTTTTGCTTGAGCTGATTTTTTCCATTTATCAAAGTCAGATTTTAGTTTAGTGTTTTCTTTGTTTCTTGAAACTTCCATAAGTTTTTTCTGATAAGTTCTTCTATATTCTAATAATCCTTCTATGTTTTCTAAATTATTTTTATAAGTTAATCTAGCACCTTTTTCACGGCAAGTAGGAGTATTATCAAGATTAGGTAAATCACAATATATTTCTGCTTGTCTATTTACAGGTATAAAGTATCTATTACAATTTTCGCATTGTTTGATTGTAATATTTTCATCAACTACTAATTTTTTTAGTACAAGGTAGCACATACCTCTTAATGTATCAGTTGTGTATATGTTTGCTAACTTTAATTCTCTAACATTATTTTCAGCCATTGTAAGTAAATCTGTTAATGAAAGTTCTTTTAGTTTATGATGTTTTTCTATAAAATTATCAAGTATTATTTCAAAACACTCTGAATCAGCTGTTACATCATTATTGTTGATAAAATATGCAGTGAATTTTGAAAAATATTTATAGTCTTTTAATTCATCTGTTGTATTAATATTATATATAAAGTTAATAGCTTGTCTATATTTTGATTGTAAATCAATAAGATAATGAGAACACTTTGAAAAAAATATATTATATTCCTTTAAAAATTCTTTTTCATCACTATATTGAATTTTAAAATTAGAATAATCTTTCAATAATTCGAATCCATAAATATAGAAAAATGTTTTATAGCTATTTTCTGCATTAGTAAAATCTGTATTTAAGAAATTAATCAAAAACATACCTAATCTTTCTGTATAGGGTAGAGAAAAGTTTGTTATAAATTGTGAAACTTCTCTATTTTTAGTTTTTTTAGTAGATAAAGATAAAGTATATTCAGTATCTGTGTTTTCTTTTCTTGTATTTAAATATGAGTATAGAGGTGTAGTATAAAATTCTTTTTTTAATTCTTTACTAAACCATATGTAAAATCCATTTTGAAAGTTTAAATCAGTATTTTTAAACATAATAAAACTCCGTTCTAAAAAATATTGTGAGAAATAATAAAAAATTTATAAAATTGCTTGACAAATTTTAAATGACCATATATAATGACAATACTAAGGGGGATTGTAGAATTTCTCACGGTATATACAAATGATACTACAATAAAAGAGAAAAGTCAAGAAAAGGAGGTGGATTTGTATGGTAGATATGGATATAAGAATGTTAGGAACAACAGAAGTATGTAAGTTATTGCATATTGGAAAGAAAAAATGTTTAGAGTTATTTCATTCAGCTGATTTTCCAAGTGTAAAATTTGGAAGAAAATTTTTAATCAAAGAAGATTGCTTAGATAAATATTTGAGTGAAAAAAGAATGTTATCAAAATAAAAAGAAGATTTAATTTTGGCCAATTAAATCTTCCAAAACAGGAAATACCTGCTTAAACTTTGTAAGTACATTATACACAATAAATAAGAAAAAAACAAGGTATTTCCTAAAATAAATTAAGGAGGGAAATATTGAAAGGTGAAAAAGGATAT
Source organism: uncultured Clostridium sp. (assembly GCA_964369695.1). Classification (GTDB taxonomy): domain Bacteria; phylum Bacillota; class Clostridia; order TANB77; family CAG-508; genus CAG-269. Next base: position 19,071 of record CAYJGL010000019.1, on the reverse strand, counting down.
ACAGTTGGAACATATATTGTTAAAAAGAATAAACCTAAATCAGATGTACCAATATGTAATATATGTAAAAATTGTACTAATCGACAATTTTGTAAGAATAGAAAAAATATTGAACAAATGAAAAAATGTGATAAATGTAAAGGTTGTAGTGATATACAAAATTGTGATAAATTCTATATTTCAGTACAGCACAAAGCTACATTGAATATAGGGAAAGATATTACTACAGGAAAATTAATTAGAAAATCTTTTACAGGAAAATCAGAAGCAGATGCAATGGATAAGATGTATAAATTTAAACTAGAGATGAAGCAAAAAGGAAAAACTTTTGAATATGTTAAAACAGAAAAAACAATATCAATACTAGCACAAGAAATAGAAGATTCTAAATATAAAATGGGAACAACAAAAGCAAATGCTTATAATACTAATATGGCTACATTAGAAAGAATTAAGAAAAATAAATTTGCAAATATACCTATTGAAAAAGTAACTAAAAAACAAGTTCAAGAGTTTTTAGAAAAAGAAAGAGTAAAATCAAATTCAATTATAAAAAAAGATTATAGAATGCTTAAATATGTATTTGAGTATGCAACACATAATTTGTATATTATGCACAATTTCTTTGAAGGAATAGGAAAAGTTGAGATTACAAAGAGTTTTAATGAAGATAAAGATGTTAAAGCATTTACTAAATCAGAACAGAAGAAATTAGAAGAGTATATAAGTATTTGCGATAATAAGCACAGAAATATTATATTACTTTGTTTATATACAGGTATGAGAATAGGAGAGGCATTAGCATTAAACTATAAGGATGATATTGATTTTGATGAGATGACAATTACTATAAATAAAACAATTACAAAAGATAAAAATAAAAAAACTATTATAGGTACACCAAGAACCAAAAGTGGTAAAAGAAAGATACAAATAACAGAATTAATTGAGCCAATATTGAAATCAGCATTACAAAGTGTAGTTAAAAATAAGCATAATAGTTTATTTGCACAAGAAAATGGTCAGTTATATGGTAGTCAAGCAATTAATTCAGCATTTAAGCGAATTTGTAAATATGCAGGTATAAATAAAGATGTGAATACACATATGTTAAGACATTCATTTGCCACAAGATGTATAGAAGCTGGTGTTAGCCTAGCAGTATTACAAAAATTGATGGGACATATGGATATTGCAACTACTATAAATACTTATGGAGATATTTATACTGATTTTCAACAAATAGAAACACAAAAGTATGTAAATTATATAAAAAGTAGTTAGTGAGGAATGATAATGGAAGAAGGAAAAATTATTGAATTAGATACAATTTATAATAGTGAATTAGGATTAGATGTTAAATTTGAATTGGATAAGAATGAAAAAAGTATATATATACTTATAGAAAATAGAGATGATATAGAGAATTATTTAATAGGATATCAATATTTATATAAGAATAAGATATATATAAAGCAAGGTGCAGAGAAGTATATGACGTTAATAGTAAATAGTAAAATAGATACTTATTTTAATGGTATTAAATATTATAAAATTAAGTGTGATAATATTTATGTTGGAAATGTTCCGATACAATATGAAATAGAAAATATATCAGAATTTAAAATAACTATAGGACAATATAATGATACGTTAACTGAAAAATTTTATAGAGATGTATTCGGTTATGTTAAAGAATTTAAATATAAAGAATATGATATAAAAATAGTAAAACAAGAAGTGCAGGTGAAAATTAATAATGGATATGTGAAAGAATTCCAAGTAAAAGAAATTATAAATAATTTTAGAGAAATAATTTGGATTATGTATGGATTTTTTGTAGAACTTAAAAAAATAGAATATAATGTTAATCAAATAAAATTTATAGAATATCCTGTTAAAATGAAAATCTATTTATCTAAGAAAAGATTTTTAAGAAAAGCAGAAAAATTAGTAGATATTAATTGTGTAGAAGATTGGTATGAAATATTAGATAAGTATAAAAAATTAAAACAAGATTATGGTGAAACTGTATTTAGTGGAATATTTTTATCACAATGTGAAAGTAATACTTTTGAAGAAATATGTATGGTAAATTTAGTACAATCAATAGATGCTATTACTTCTAGTATGTATATAGATGATACATCGGAAAATAAAAAATTAATAATAAAAAAGATTAAAATAGGCTTAAGGCAATGTAGAAAAGAATTTGAAGATGACGAAGAAATGTTAAAGGATATTAATGATGTATCTAGTTCAATAGGAAAAATGGCAAAAATGGAATCTTTAAAAGTTCGATTAAGGAAATTGGTAAATGAAGATATTAGTAATGAAGTATTTAACATTGAAATTAATAGACTAGATGAGGAATTAGAACAATGTTATGTTTTTAGAAATATTGAGGAAATATTAAAAATTGTGTGTGATGAAAGAGTAAGATTATCTCATATGTGTGGTTATAAGTGGGATATAGAAAAAATACTATATTCAAATTTACATCATAAATTATTATTAATAGTAAGAATAGAGTTGATTAAATTATTAGGTATAAAAGATTATATCGTAAAAGAATATTTGAATAAAAATGTAAAGTTAATTAATCTTCAGTTGATAGAAAATAATTATAAATGTAGAGAATGTCAAATTTATTATAATAATAAAAAAATTAAGGATATTGATAGTATCCAAAATATAAATGATATTTGTAAATTTATGTTATAGAAAAGAGTTATAGAAAAAATAAATGGACTAGAAGTATTGAAAATTAAATAAAACACGGGTTAAAGTGAGATGAACGCCTCGACCATATTTAAAGAATTTTTAGAAAACTGAAAAATATTCTAAGAGGCTGAAAGAGTGTCATATCAAGTGATTGAATGATACTCTTTTTTCTATGGGATTTTAAAAAATTTCGCAGAAACCTCAAAAAAGTAGTGAAATGTTTCTAAAAACGTGTTTCTAAAAAATTTTTTTAAAGGCTAAATGTTTCTAAAAAAAATCAGAAAATAAAACTCTGTAATGTGCTATAATACTTACTTTTTAATATTTGAAATATTAAAAAAAGTTCTAAAATGTTTCTAAAAAATCAAAAAATGATTCTAATGTAAATGATAAATAGAATTAAAGAAAAATATACAGATGTTGAAATTAAAAAAATTAGAAATTTTAAAGATAAAAATTAAATCAAGATATATAGTTTTTAAAAAATGCATTTTATAGTTTTATAACATCATATGAAAATTTAAAACACATTTTTATATTGGAATCATTTATAAAGCAAGGGTTTAAGAGATTTATAAATTGACATTAGAAAATAGACATGCTAAAATATGAGAGGAAGAAAGGTAGAAAACAATGTATAAAGAGAAAACAATTATATGTTCTTCTGTAGATTTATTAGTTAAAGAAGGTATAAAGCATATTAATCAAAATGGTATAAGAGTGCATACCCATGCAGGAGACGCAATACAAGCAAATAATACAACATATGTTCTAACAGATTGTCGTAATAGGATCCATACATTAAGGTCGAAAAAAGCTACTAAATATTTTGCTATGGAACTGTTATCTTATTTTTCAGGAACTTTGGACATCTATAGTGAGTATGGTTTAGCTAAAGCTTCCAAGTATTGGGAAAAAATATGTGATGAAAATAATTATATAAATTCAAATTATGGATATTATGTTTTTTATCAAAAAACTAAAGAACAAAAGACTCAATTGGAATGGATTCGAGAGCAATTTATTAAGAATACTGATACGAGAAAGGCTTTAATAAATATTAATAGTATAGACCACAAATATAATACAAAGGATTTTCCATGCACAATAGGCATTTTATTTAAATTAGAAGGAAATGTATTAAATTGTGATGTTCAAAGTAGAAGTACAGATGTAATAACAGGATTGCCATATGATATGGGATTTTTTAGTGTAATTAATGAATTACTTGCAGCTCTATTGTCTGAAGATTTGAGTGTTAAGATCACTCCTGGCTATGTGGCCATGCATGCTAGTTTTACTCAAATTTATGATAGAACAGCTCATATAGCAAGACAAATTGAATGCGCAAAAGAGGATATTTTGAAGCAAAAGATGCCTAAAATTTTGTCAGGAATAGATGTATTAAATGATATATATAATTTAGGAAAAGGTAAACCTAAAAGTAGGTTTGTAGAATGGAGTGTTGAAAATGGTAAATAAAATAATTGTATGTTCAAAAAATGCAGCAAAAAATAATGCTGTAGAAGAAGTTATTAAAAGATTTTTTATTGAGTATAGTATAGAATCTTTAGAAACATCTTCAGGCGTGTCTGAGACGCCAATGGGTGATGAAGAAGGAATTTTAGGATGTTTAAACAGAATTAAAGATGCAATTTCTCAATCACCAAATGCTAATTTATATATTGCTATGGAAGGAATTTTAAGTAAAACTTCAGTTGGAACATTTTTGTGTGGTTGGACAGTTATATATAACAAAGATGTAGATGAATATTATTATGGTTGTAGTGCAAAGATTAAAATACCTAATGAAATTATAAATAATATGTTACAAGAACAAAGATTATCAGATGTTGTTGCAAAATACATGAAAAGTGCAGAAAAGGAAGTGAGTATTTATGGGACTAATGGAATACTTACACATGGTTCTTATACAAGAACAGATGAATTTACAGATTCGGTTTTATGTGCAATATCTAGTAAATTTAAAGAAATTCTATAAAGATTAAATTGGAGAATAAAATGAAAAAAGAAATTATATCTATTTCAGGAGCTTCTGGAAGTGGTAAATCACACTTTGTTGGTAAAATATTAAATAAATATCCTCATATTAGTGAAATAGCAGGAATTACTACGAGACCTAAAAGAAAGGGTGAAATTGATGGGCAATCAAGTTATTATATTACAGAAGAAGAATTTGAAGATTTAATAAGGAAAAATGAGCTACTTTTAGCTAAAGAAATTTTTGGTAATAAATATGCTTGGTATAAAAAAGATTTAATTAATAATGAGTTACTTAGGATTATGAATGTTTCGTATACAAGTATATTTTATTTAAAGGAAAATAATATTAAATTATGCTCAATTTTTATAAGACCAAGTTCTGAAAAAAAATTAGTAGAATTTTTATCAGAAAGAAATGCACCTGAGGAAGAATTTGAAAAAAGATTGAGAGATTATTATGATAGTGAACAATTTTTAGAAAAAAATGCTGGGACTTTTGAATATATAGTAGATAATGATTATAGTGAAGATTCTTTAAAAGATATATTTGGTATTATTGAAAAGCATTCTTTTGATATGGATAAGAAATATGATGAGTTAGAAAAATGATATACAAAGTTGTTAGAGCAAAAGAGTATGTTAGGAAGAAAAATAGATGAGAGATAAATATATAATTAAGCAAAGTATTATAGATGATAATATAAAAGTCAATAATAATTGTATATATAAGTTACATGAAGAGGAAGTTAATGAAATGATAAAGTATTTTACAGAAAATATTCAAATAATAGATAATGAGATTAATAAAAAGAAAAATAGCATTATATCTTTAAGAGAGCAAGTACAGAAGATATAGTTATACTTAATGATATATAATATGAAAACAAAGAATTCAAATGTTATATAAAATCTAAGTTAGATAATTACTAAAAGAATATATAAATTGTTTCTAAAATAAAAGCAACCTGTGAAAGGCTTGCAAATACTGAAATTTAATCTTGTGGTATCGAAGACGCCTCGACCATAAAATAGGGATTTTAAGGAAACTTAAGAAAACTATATAAAAGCGTAAACACATTAACCAGTAAGGATTGGTTGATGTGTTGTTTTTTTGGGGTTTCGATAAAATCTCTGAAAATCACTCTAAAAGTTATAAAATTATTGTTATAGAAAAATAAATATGTAGAAATAAAAAAAGAAAACTGCTAGGAGTTCTCTACAATCTTCTTGTGCCTGTGAGTGCTATAAAAATAGCATTAAGTAATATTAATAATATTACTTAAGATATAAAAATTATAACAAATAAATTTAAATTAATCAATAAGTTTAATACAAAAATTTAAAATATATAGTACAAAAAAACAAAATAAACATAATATATATAAACTCACTGAAAGGAGAAAAAAGTGGAAGAAAATTTTTGGATTGCATTTGGTTTAACATTATTTGCAGGATTGGCTACAGGTATAGGAAGCTTAATAGGTTTATTTTGGAAAAAAAGTAATAAAAAATTTTTATCAGTTTCTTTAGGTTTTTCAGCAGGTGTAATGATATATGTATCTTTCATAGAAATATTTCAAAAAGCAAATTGTATGTTAATGGAAAACATGCAAGAAAATATGGCAATGTGGTTAACTGTAATAAGTTTTTTTATGGGGATACTTATTGTTGCATTAATTGACTATATTATTTTAAAGTTTGATAAAAAAAATAAAAAAGTAAATAAAGAAGTAATTAAAAAAGAAGAAAAGTCTAATAAAAATTTATATAGAATGGGAATATTTACAGCATTAGCAGTAGGAATACATAATTTTCCAGAAGGTCTAGCTACATTCATGTCAGCATTAGCAGATCCTACTTTAGGGATAACAATAGCAATAGCAATAGCAATTCATAATATACCAGAAGGATTAGCTGTTTCAGTTCCAATATATCATGCGACTGGCAGTAAAATGAAAGCATTCAAATATTCATTTTTATCTGGAGTATCTGAGCCAATAGGAGCATTAGTAGGTTATTTAATATTAAGACCTTTTTTAAATGATATTGTAATTGGAATTGTTTTTTCGGCTGTTGCTGGAATAATGGTATATATAAGTTTGGATGAATTATTACCTGCATCAAAAGAATATGGTAAGCATCAGTTATCAATGTGCGGATTTATAGGTGGAATGATTGTTATGGCTTTTAGTTTATTGTTATTGCAATAAACCATGTAAATTAAAAGGATATTAGCAGTATTAATTGTAATATCCTTTTAACTGTTAATAGTTATTAATTAATCATGTTTTGGTGTTTAATGCTTTAATTTCATCTACGATTGTACCATAAGTATAAAAGCTACCTATAAAAAAGTTAGCAGTATTTTCATCAGAATTTATAGCATAAATTATTGAATTTTTTAAATTCATTAATTTAATATTATTTTTAGGGATATATGATATTGCACTATCATATAAATCTGTATTTTTATAAAATAAGTTATCATCATTTCCAGAAGTTAGAATAAATAAAGAATCAGAATTATTATTAAAACATTTAAATATATCATCAATATTTTTTGTTTTTAAAACTGATAAAATATATATTTTTTTGTAATGTTTATAATAGGAATCAACAATGTTGTTAAAAGCTAAAATAGCAGATTTGTTATGAGCTCCATCAAATATAATTAAAGGAGACGTATTTAAAACTTCACATCTTCCTTTATGTATTACAGTAGATAGTCCTTTCTGAATATTTTCTATTGAAACATTGTACCCTAAAGACTGTAGAATAAACATGGTTTCTATACATAAACTAGAATTTTGTACTTGTATAGAGCCTTTTAAATTTAAAGTGAAATCATACTTATCTTTATATCTAAAATATTGATGGTCAGAAATTAATGAATAATTTGAAATATCTTTTTGATTAACAATATGTAATGTGTTATTTACTTCATTAGACTTTTTAATAAATACATTATTAATTTCATTTGAATTATTGAATATAACAGTATGAGAATTAGGTTTAATTATACCTGCTTTTTGAAAAGCTATTTCACTCAAGGTGTTTCCTAATATTTGAGTATGGTCATATCCTATTGATGTAATTATTGAAACAAGTGGTGATGTAATAATATTTGTACAGTCATATAATCCGCCAAGTCCAGTTTCTAATACAACTAAATCAACGTTATTTCTGTAAAAATATAATAAAGCCATAATTGTTTCTAATTCAAATAATGTAATATTTGATTCATTATTATTGTTATACTCATCAATATGTGGAGTTAATTCTTCTAATAAAGAATTCATTTCGCTATCAGTAATATATACTGAATTTATACTTATTCTCTCGTTATATGTAATTAGATGTGGAGACATAAACTTTCCTACTTTATATCCAGCATGTATTAATATATTATTAAGTATTTCAGTACAGCTTCCTTTTCCATTTGTTCCAGCTATATGTATAAATTTCATTTCTTTTTCAAAATTATCATATTTATTCATAAAAAATTTCATAGCATTAAGAGAAGGATTTTTAGTACCTTTAAAAAAATTTTTGAATTTGCTTTGTATATCTATCATTTGAGTTATTCCTTTACACATAAAATTAAAGGTATTTTATATTGAAAAATAAGATTAGTCAAATGAATTTAATAAATAATTATTGATATTCAGTTAAGTATGTAATATAATTTGGAAAAAGAAATATATATAGTAATAATAAATAAAGAAGGTGAAATAAATGCAATTCTTAGAAGTATTAGTAGAAATTTTTATAGACATGTCTTTTTATACAATGATAGGATTATTATTAGTTGGAATATTACATGTATTTATAAAGAAAGAGTGGATAATAAAACAATTAGGAAAAAATAATTTAACAGCTGTAATAAAATCAGCACTCTTTGGAGTTCCATTACCACTTTGTTCATGTGGAGTAGTTCCAACTGCAATAGAAATGAAAAAATCAGGCGCATCAAATGGTGCAGTTATATCATTTCTGATATCAACTCCACAAACAGGAATTGATAATATTATAGCAACATGGGGAATGATAGGACCATTTATGGCAGTTTTTAGAGCTATCACAGCATTTATATCAGGAATAATAGGTGGGATAATTGTTAATATATTTTGTTTAAAAGAAAAGATAACAGAAGTAAAAACATGTTGTTCTTGTAGTAATGAACAAAAAATTGAAGGAATAGAGAAAGAAAAACTAAACCAGAAAGATTCAATTATTAATAAATGTAAGAAAGTATTTGAATATGGGTTTATTACATTTTTAGATGAAATATCAATACATTTTATTATAGGAATATTAATATCTGCACTTATTTCAATAATAATACCAGAAAGTTTCTTTATTGATTTAGGTTTGGATAATGGGATTATTTCAATGATATTAATGGTTATAATAGGATTGCCAATGTATATATGTTCTACTTCATCAATACCAATAGCATTATCATTAATATTAAAAGGTTTATCACCAGGCGCAGCATTTGTATTTCTATTCACAGGTCCAGTAACAAATATAGCATCATTAATAGTTTTAGGAAAAACATTTAGTAAAAAAATAATAGCTATATACATTTCAACTGTTATAATTTTATCAATAATATTTGGATATATATTTGATTATATAATAAATATATTTAATATAGATTTACAACAAAGTATGATTCATATGGGACATTCACAAAATGAAATAAGTAAGAATATATTAGCAATAGCTTTTGCAGTACTATTAGTTGTTAGTATTATAAGAAAAGTTAGTAATAAAATTAAAGCTAATAATGTGAAAAATTAAGATATTTAATAAAACAGCAATCATTTTTGATATGCTGTTTTTAATATATTTTAAGCTATTTCAGTTTTAGTTGAAGTTAAATTACCGATTAAATTTCCTACTACAGCAGCTAACAGAATATATATAATATATTCTATAGGGAAGCATATCATAAGTAGAAGTACTACTGGAATAGTCTTTTTCATGATTAATCCAAATAAAGCAGATGTAATTAAACATACACAGAAAACTGGTTCTATATTTAATAGCATACCACAACCATAGCCAATGCTTGCACCAGCAAATATTATAGGGAAAAAGTGTCCACCTTTCCATCCACTTTGAATACAAAAAGCTGTTAAAAATATTTTTATAAATCCTACTAAAATGAGAAGTAAAGAAGTATATTGTAAATAGTTATCGGCTAAATGAGCTAATTGTTCTTCACCTGAAAACATAGAATAATGGAAGAAAGTACCAACAATACCTAACACTAAGCCACCAATAAGTGTTTTTAGTAATATTAATTTTTTAGAAGTCATTCTTTTAAAAAGACTTTTTGTAGATTTTAAACAAATATTATAAAAACAACCTGCTAAAAGACCAACTAGCAATAATAAAATACTCCACTTAAAATCATTAAATGTTAATAAATTAGCAGTTAATCTTGGTAAACCAAGAGAACCACCAATAAAGTAATTAATTAATGTGAAAAAACCTAAAGCAGACAAAGCAGATGTTATATAAACAACAAATTTAGAAGAACCGCTTAGAGTGAAATTATCAGCATAATCAGATTCATTTTCTATAGGGAAAATAACTCCAAATAATGGTGTTTTAAAAATAACTCCTAAAGTAGAGCTAATACCAATTGATGTAAGTTCTTGAATATGTTTTCCGGCATATTTGAATTTGTCGCTTGCCCAATAACATAACCCTACAATAACGCCTGTAAGTCCTGCTTCAGGGCCAACACTTGCACCAAATATTAGAGGTAATAATGCTGCGAAAGTAATAATTAAAGTTTTGTTATAAGGATATTTTTTATCTTTCTTAACTTTCTCTAAAACCTCTTCAAGTTCTTCAGGATAATCTCCAAATTTAATTTGATACAATCCAATTATCAGACCACCAATAAGACATACAATTATAGTGTAAAAAGGTATATTTATTTGATTAGGAATCCACTCCCAAATAAATGATAGTAAAAAATTCATTATTGCCAAAAAAATTGAAATAAAACTACCAATAAATCCACCAATTAAAATTGTGAATAATAAAAATAATAACTGTTTTTTTAATTTAATAAACATAAAAATCCCCATTTCCCTATATATAGTATTATACATTCTAATAGATATAATATCAAGAGAAAATTAAAATATGTAATTTATTTAAATATTAAGATGAATTTAGCATATGGTTATATTTATTTAATAAATAATTATAATATTTGTAATGCTTAATTATATATGGATTTTTTTCTGGATAAGAATTTGAATTTATAGAATTAATATAAAATACTATTAATTCGTTATCTATGTTCTTAAAATGTAGTATGCAATAAGTGTATAAGATATTGGAAATATAATTTAAATCATCATTTGAAATATTATAAAAGTATGTATTTAAATCATTTTTGATGTAGGATAAAATATCCATATACTTCTTTTTGGCTAAAATTTGATTAAATACATCAAAATATGATTTTGGTATTATATTAGACTTATTGCTAAATAGGTTAGTAATTATTTTGGTATAATTAGTTTTATTAAATTCATCTGAAATAATAAACACCTCCTAAAAATCAATTTAATATATATAATATACCACAAGTTAAGCTTAAAAACTATATTTTTTATAATTTAAAACTATTTCAAGTTTAAAACTATATAAAGTATAATATTTTTGAGGTGATAATATGAAATTAAAAGATAAAAAAATAATAGGTTCAAATGTCAAAAAAATAAGGAAAGAATTAAAATTAACACAAGAAGAATTTGCAGAAGAATTAAATATACATCCACAATTTCTATCACAAGTAGAAAATGGAAAAAATGGATTAAGTATTGATAATGCAGTTAAAATATGCGAAAAAGCAAAATGCTCATCATCATATCTATTTCAAGGTGTTGTTGGAACATCAGAAGATTTGCTTAGTAAATATGAATTACTAAGCTCAAAGAACAAAATAATAATTAGTAGAATGATAGATTTACTATTAGAAACAAATTAAAATATATATTAAAAATAGCAACAAAAAACAGTTGTTATTTTTTATTTTCAAGAAACTGTAAATTAAATTTTTAAAATTCATATTATATAGTATACACAAAAAGAAACGAGGTGCTAATAAATGGAAGAATTTATTACAGTTAAAATATTATTAAGTTTACCAGGTTGTGTAACTTTAGTTGTTTTAAGTACACAATTATTTAAAAGATATTTTAAAAATGTAAAAAGTAGAACAATAGCTTTGGTTTTATCAGGAATAATTGCAGTTGCAAGAATTTTTGCAGTAGGTGAATATGATATAACGTCAATAATTATTGGGATTATAAATATATTACCAATATTATGGGGGGCTACAGGAGCATATGATACAATGACCAAAAAAAATAAAACACCTACAGATACTACTCAAAAACCAGTAGAAGTAATAGAAGAAAAAGAAATCATAAAAGAAACAAATGTAATAGAAACAAATATTATTAAAAAAGTTGAAAATCCATTACAAGAAACAGTTCAAGTTACAAATACAGAAGCAGAAAAAAATGACACATCAGAAAATGATAAAATTGAAGAAGCTAAATAAAAATCAATAAAATAATAAACAATAGAGTGTAGGTGTAATTAAATATCTATGCTTTATTTATATTTAAAGAAATAAATGTATAAATTTATAAAAAAAGTTAAAAATAACAAAAAGAAGGTGGAAAAAGTGAGTAGAATTACTAGAATAAAAGGAATATTAATAGCGATAATTATTTTAATAATATTAATCTTGATTAATATACAAAAATTTGAAATAAGTTATGCCAATAGTTCAAATCAATCAGATTTACAGTTAATGGCAAGAGCAATAAATGGTGAAGCAAGGGGAGAGTCGTATGAAGGTCAAGTAGCAGTTGGTGCAGTTATTTTAAACAGAGTAAAAAGCTCTAGTTTTCCAAATACAATAGCAGGTGTAATATATCAAGAAGGAGCATTTACAGCAGTATCAGATGGACAAATTAATGAGCCAATAGCTGAAAATTCTAGTGTATATAAGGCTGCACAAGACTCAATTAACGGTTGGGATCCAACAGGTGGAGCAATATACTATTTTAATCCTAGCACAGCAACAAATGATTGGATTTGGTCAAGGGAACATATTGTAACAATTGGTAAACATAGATTTTGTAAATAGGAGAGAGTGTATGAATAAATTAGTAGAATGGAAAGAACGATTAAAAAAAGGGCATATGTTTAGTGTAATAATGGTATTGTTAGTAATAGTAGGTATTCTAGGAATTTTACTATACCAAAAACAAAGAGAATATAGACAAGCTTCTGAAAATTCATATAATATGGCTTTTTATGAACTTGTAGATTATGTTCAAAATATTGAAGTATATTTAGCAAAATCTTTAATATCATCAACTCCAGAACATGGTGCTGAAACTTTGACACATTTATGGAGAGAATCAAACTTAGCACAAAGTTATTTAGCAAGGCTGCCAATATCAAGTAATGAATTAGAAAATACAGAAAAGTTTTTAAATCAAGTAAGTGATTATAGTTATTCATTATCAAGGAAAAATATATATGATGAATCTCTAACAGATGAAGATTTGAAAAATCTGGAAGAATTACATGGTTATAGTGAAGAACTCCAAAATACATTAAATCAATTATCACAAGATTTAAATACCGGAAGATTAAAATGGGGAGAACTAAGCGATAAGGGAAGTATAGCTTTTGCTCAAGAAGTTGATAATATATCAAAAGAAAGTTTTAGTAATTTAGAACAAAATTTTCACGAGTATGCAGGGTTAATATATGATGGAGCATATTCAGAGCATTTAATTAATAATGAAAAAACAGGACTAACAGGTGAGAATATATCAGAAGATATAGCAAAAGAAAAAGCAGAAGAATTTATAGGTATTGACAATATAAAGGAAATATCAAACTTAGGATATTCTGCTAATGCAAATATACCTGGATACACTTTTTCTGTTAAAAATTTAAATGATGAGACAATAAATATATCAATTTCAGAAAAAGGCGGACATGTAGTATATATGAATTCCAACAGAGATGTAAAAACAGAAATAATATCTCAAGATGAAGCAAATAATTTAGGGGAAGATTTTTTAAATCAAAAAGGATTCGAAAATATGGAAGCAACATATTACTTAAAACAAGGTGGTATAATAACAATAAATTATGCAAGTACACAAGATAATGTCATACTATATCCAGATTTAATAAAAGTTAAAGTGGCATTAGATAATGGAGAAGTATTAGGAATTGAAACAACAGGATATTTGAATAATAATAAGCAAAGAGACTTTTCGAATATTGTAATATCACAAGAAGAAGCAAAAAAAACAATTAATAAAAATTTAGAGATTATTGATGAAGGATTAGCACTTATTCCTACGGAATACAAGACAGAAATACTGTGTTATGAGTTCAAGGGAATAGTCGATGAAAGAGAATTTTTGGTTTATATAAATGTCGAAAATGGAAGAGAAGAAGATACATTAATTATAACAGATACACCCAATGGGGTGCTTGCAATGTAAAAAAATAAGGCAAAGATATATTTGCCCTATTTTTTATATGTGTCTTTTGATAATAATTCCTGAGAAACTACTGTACCATTAAGACTTAAAATCCTATAAGCTTCAGAATATATTGCAGTAGCAGTAGAGCCTGTTTGATAAGAACGTATTTCTACATCATACTCTGTTTCTTGTTTTAAACCATGGATTTGAACAGTTGCTGTACCATTTGAAACAGTAGAACTTATTTTTATAGGATAATCTCTAGTGTTTTTAAATTGAAAGTCAGACAATCCATAAACAACAGTTGCATCTCTACTTGCAGAAGAATATGGTGGAATAAATTGATGATTTGTTCTTTCAACAATCTCTAAATTAGCATATAAAACAGCATTATATAGATTTGTTGTAGTTTGACATATACCACCACCTAAACCATCAACCACTTTACCATCAACATATATTGATGCTTCTTTGTAACCAGCTTCAATAGTTCTTTCTCCAACAACTTTATTATATGAAAAAACTTCACCTGGCATAAGTACAACACCATTAATTTTATTTGATGATAAAATTACATTTGTTGTTCTATCATTATCATAAATATTGTATCTAGAAGATTGTGTCCCTAATAAATCAGGAAAAGCTTCAGAACCAATCATATTAGTAGTAACATTTGCAGAAATAGTTTTTAAAGGTATAATATATTCTTCTTTTTCTTCAGATGATACTATAGATTTAGCTTCATCGATAGAAATATTAAAATCCAATCCATTTTCTGAAGGATATACTGCAAATGGATCAGTTGTATAATAGGCATCTACAGGCTCTTTATATATTTCAGAATAAATGTGATCAATATTAATATCAGTAGGTTCAGCAACTTTTGTTGTAATAGTTATTGGGTTTTTAAAATCTAAATTTATAATACTATTTTTTATTGATTCAATTGTTTTTTCTTTATCAATTACATTACCAGAAGATCCAGATGTTATTATCAGATTATTACCTTCTATGTAATAGCTACTTTCAATAACAGTGTCAGGTAAAGTTGCAGATAAATCATCTAAATAGTTAATTAATTGTTCTTCATCAAGAGTTAAATTTGGTGTAATGTTAGTTGTATAAAAAAAACTTATAAGACTATTAAAATTATTTTGTAATAAATTATCATTTCTTCCTATACTGTAAGCTTCGTCAACAGCAGATTTTGTATCAAATGAAGCATCTAATTGTTCTGTTGAAATACTTGCTTTTGAAGTACCATATTGTAAAAATATTTCATTTGGTATTAATGATTCTATATGTTTATCTAATGTATATTTAGCATCTGATGGACTAGTATTAGAAACATCAATATCTAATATATATACATTATGTGCTATATTTGTATTTAATAAATTATATGTAAAAAATGAGATAATTAATAAAATTAGTAAACATATAAAAATTGATATAAATGTTCCTATTTTAGAATTTTTTTTAATTACCATATTAGAATCAAATTGTTTTTTTGAAACTTTAAATGTTGTACTGGTATTATTAATGGTTTTATTAGTATTTTCTAAGTCTGTATTCATTATTAAATTCTCATTTTTCGAATTAGAAATATTATCTTTTTCATCATTTTGTTTTTTTTCTAATAAATTATTTTCGCTCATAAATTTCTCCTTCTATTAAGCTTCAAATATATTATATCATATTTAAGTAAAAAAAAGATAAAAACAATAAAAATTGGCAAAATATTTTATTTGAAAATGTATATACTAAAATTATAAAACTTTGAAATTAGAGTTTTATATAAAATAGTTTAAAATTTAAAAATAATATTTATATAAATATATTTTTTAAGTTTTGAAGGAGGATATTATGTCTAGAAATAGTAAGTTAATATCACAAAACCTAAGAGAAGAAATTGCCAAAGAGCTAGGAGTTTATGAACAAGTTAAGCAAGACGGCGGAAGCTGGGGAAATGTTTCTTCAAAAGACTGTGGTAATATTGTTAGAAAAGCAATTGAAATAGCAAATAGAACAGTCGAATAGGTAAAAATACCATATTAGTAATTAACTAATGTGGTATTTTAATATTTATAAATATAAAAAAAACAAGAGTCTTATTGATAGAAATTAAATACATATTTTTAATAATAAAATACATATCAAAGTTGCAAAAAATATAAAATAAGAATATAATACAAAAAAAGAGGTGGGAAATGAAGAAAATATTAGTAAAAGATATATTGGAAATAACAAAAGGTAGATTAATAACAGGTAATTTAGAAGCGGAATGTGTTGACTTTTCAAAAGATACACGAGATATAAAAATAGGTGATACATATATAGGAATAAAAGGTGAAAAATTCAATGGAAATGAGTTTTGGAATTTAGCTCTTGATAATGGTGCAAATGTAGTAATAGTAGAGAAAATTGAATTTGATAATTTGAATCTAGAAAAATATATAAAAGAAAATAAAACAATAATATTAGTAGAAGATAGTTTAGAAGCATTATATAAAATTGCAGCATATAAAAGACAAATATCAGGAATAAAAGTAGTTGCTATAACAGGGAGTGTGGGAAAAACAAGTACGAAGGATATAATTGCAAATGTAATTTCTAAAAAATATAAGACTCTTAAAACTATTGGGAATAATAATAATAATATTGGAATGCCATTTACTATACTTAGATTAAAAGATGAAGAAGTAGCTGTATTAGAAATGGGAATGAATCACTTGGGAGAAATAGAGTTGTTGTCAAAAATAGCTAAACCAGATATATGTGTAATAACAAATGTAGGGACATCTCATATTGGAAATTTAGGTTCAAGAGAAAATATTTTAAAAGCTAAATTAGAAATATTATCAGGAAGTGAAAATCCTAAAGTAGTTATAAACATAGATAATGATATGTTATACAAATGGTATCAAGAGAACAAAGAAAATAAAAATATTCATACATATTCAATAAATGAAAAATCTAATTTAAAAGCAGAAGATATTAAATTAGATTTAGAAAGTAGTACTTTTAAAGTATTAGGAGAAAATATAAAAGTACCTGTAGCAGGAGAACATTTTGTACTAAATGCATTATCTGCAATAACAGTAGGGAAATTAATAAATATAGAAAATGATATAATAATTAAAGGAATTGAGAGTTTTGAATTAACAAAAAAAAGAATGGAAATAGTTAATACAGATTCAGGAATTAAAATAATAAATGATGCATATAATGCAAGTTATGATTCTATGATTGCAAGTATAAAGACATTAGAAGGATACGAAAAAAATAGGAAAGTAGCTGTATTAGGAGATATGAAAGAACTAGGTGATTTCTCAGAAGAAATACATAAAAGTCTGGGAGAGTACATAAATAATACTAATATAGATATACTTATTTGCAGTGGGAAATATTCTAAATATATATATGATGAAGTTAAAGATAATGATAATATAAAATCATATTATTCCACAGATAATGAACAAATTGTGGAAATTACAAAAGAAATAGCTTTAGAGAATGATGTTATTTTAATTAAAGCTTCAAATGGTATGAAGTTTTATGAAATAGCAAGTAAGTTAATAAAAACAATATAATAGTAAGGATTGTGTGTATATGAAAAAGTTGAAATTAGGACTTATATTTGGTGGAATGTCTACTGAAAATGAAGTTTCTATTGTATCTGCTAGTTATGTCTTGAAAAATTTGAATAAAGACAAATATGATATATACCCAATATATATATCAAGTAATGGAATGTGGGGGAATTTGTTGGATATTTCAAAAATCCAAGGTTTTAGAATAGGTGATAAATTAGAAGGCATTATTGAAATAAAAAATATACACAAATATTTAAAAGAATTAGATATAATATTTCCTGTACTACATGGGCTATATGGAGAAGATGGCACAATTCAAGGGATGTTTGAATTATTGCAAATTCCATATATAGGATGTGGAGTTCTTGCTTCAAGTGTAGGAATGGATAAAGTGTATACGAAGATAATATTTGAAAAAGCTAATATCAAACAAACCAAATATGAATATATTAGAAAATATAAAGAAAAATACATATATGTGGATAAAGAATTTAATGAACAAGTTTTAGATATAACTGAGGTTTCGAAAATTATATGTAAAAATATTAAATTTCCAATGTTTATAAAACCATCAAATTCTGGTTCAAGTGTTGGAGTTAGGAAAGCAAACAATGTAGACGAATTAATTAATAATATAGAATATGCATCATGTTTTGATAATAAAATTTTAATAGAAGAAGGTGTTAATGGTAGAGAAGTTGAATGTGCAGTTTTAGGAAATGAAGAAGTTATATCATCTTGTTTAGGGGAAATAAAACCAGCAGAAGAATTCTATAGTTTTGACGCTAAATATAATAATAATGAGTCAAAAGTTGTAATACCAGCAATAATTAAAAAAGACTTAGAAGAAGAAATAAAAAAATTAGCAATAAAAGCCTTTAAATCAATTGATGGTAAAGGTTTATCAAGAGTGGATTTTTTTATAGAAAATGGAACTGATGAAATATATATCAATGAAATAAATACACTTCCTGGGTTTACAAGTATTAGTATGTATCCAAAGTTATTCGAAGAAAGTGGAATTACATATTCTGAGTTATTAGATATGTTGATTGAAAAAGGGTTAGAAAGAAATTAAATAATGTATCAGAGTATTAAAAATAGTAATAATACTCTGATTATTATTATAAAAATATAGACATAATAAGTTAAATAGTGTATAATCCAAACATCTTAGGAATTAGATA
>CAYJGL010000018.1:0-24634 GCA_964369695.1 uncultured Clostridium sp. | reverse complement strand
TTATAATATGTGAAAACTGTGGTGCTAGTAATATTGTTACAGATAAAACAGCTATCTGTCTATATTGTAGGACACCTATTGAGAATGAAAAGGTATAGAATGGAGAAAGGCCTTAATAACATTTTACATAAAACACAATGCTTTATGAATATCTTTATATTCCACTTGAAAAAAATACATTTTAATGATATATTATCAAAAGAAAAATATAGTTAGAAGGGACAAGAAAATGAGTATAATAAACAAAATATTTAAATCATATAGCGAAAAAGAAGTAAAAAAAGTAATGCCAATAGTAGATAAAATAAATGAGCTAGAAAATGATATCTCTAAATTAAGTGATAGAGAATTAAAAGAGAAGACAACTTTTTTTAAAACAGAATTAGAAAATGGAAAAACTTTAGATGAAATATTACCAGAAGTATTTGCAGTAGGAAGAGAAGCGTCTAAAAGAGTTTTAGGAATGAGACATTTTGATGTACAATTAATAGGTGGAATTATATTACATCAAGGTAGAATAGCAGAAATGAAAACAGGAGAAGGTAAAACATTAGTAGCAACATTGCCTGTATATTTAAATGCTCTATCTGGGAAAGGTGTTCATGTTATTACAGTAAATGATTACCTAGCAAAAAGGGATAGTGAATGGATGGGTAAACTATATAAATTTTTAGGATTAACAGTAGGACTTGCTATATCTGGAATGAAACCACAAGATAAACAAAAAGCATATAATTGTGATATAACTTATGGTACAAATAATGAATTTGGTTTTGACTATTTAAGAGACAATATGGTTATATACAAAAATCAATTAGTACAAAGAGGTTTAAATTATGCAATTATAGATGAAATAGATAGTGTATTAATAGATGAAGCAAGAACCCCCCTTATAATATCGGGTAGGGGAAATCAATCATCAGAATTATATCAAAAAGCAAATAGTTTTGTTAAAAAGTTAGTTGCAAAAGTAATAGTTGAAGAAAATGTAAAAGATTTAGAACAAGCAGAAGATAATGAAAAATATGACTATATCGTTGATTTAAAAGCAAAATCAGCTTCACTTACTTCAAAAGGAATTAAAAAAGCAGAAGATTCATTTAGATTAGATAATTTTAATGATTTGGAAAATTCAACATTAGTACATCATGTAAACCAAGCATTACGTGCTTATGGTGTAATGAAAAATGATATAGACTATATTGTTAAAGATGGTGAAGTATTAATTATAGATGAATTCACTGGTCGTATAATGTATGGTAGAAGATACAATAATGGATTACATCAAGCAATTGAAGCAAAAGAAAATGTGAAAATAGCTGATGAATCAAGAACTTTAGCTACAATAACATTCCAAAATCTATTTAGAATGTATGGTAAATTATCAGGTATGACAGGTACAGCAATGACTGAAAAAGATGAATTTGAAGAAATATATTCTCTTGATGTTATATCTATCCCAACAAATAGAGATATGGTAAGAGATGATCAAAATGATGTTATATATAAAAATGAACCAGCTAAATTTAGAGCTATTGTAAATAGTATTAAAAATAGCAATGAAAAAGGTCAACCAGTATTAGTGGGTACTGTATCTATTGAAAATTCTGAAAAATTAAGTTCTTTATTAAAAAAAGAAGGAATAAAACATACTGTATTAAATGCTAAATATCATGATAAAGAAGCTGAAATAATTGCACAAGCAGGTAAATTAGGAGCAGTTACAATTGCAACAAATATGGCTGGTCGTGGTACTGATATCATGCTAGGTGGAAATAGTGAGTATTTAGCTAAAGAAGAAATGAGAAAAAATAAAATAGCAGAAGAATTTATAACAGAAGCAGATACATATTATGATACAGATAATACAGAAATAGTAAATGCAAGAAAAATGTTTAAAGAATTGGAAGAAAAACATGATAAGAGCATTAAAGAAGAAAAAGAAAAAGTTATCTCAGTAGGTGGTCTTAAAATAATCGGTACAGAAAGACATGAATCAAGAAGAATAGACAATCAGCTTCGTGGTCGTGCGGGACGTCAAGGAGATATAGGAGAAACTAAATTCTATATTGCTTTAAATGATAATTTAATGAAAATATTTGGTGGAGATATGATAACAAGAGCATATAATGCATTAGGTGTTAATGAAGATCTTCCAATAGATACAAAGATTTTATCAAGACAAGTTGAATCTGCTCAAAGAAAAGTAGAAGGAAGAAACTTTAGTATTAGAAAAAATGTATTAAAATATGATGATGTAATGAATGTTCAAAGGGAAATAATATATAAACAAAGAAGACAAGTATTAGATGGAGAGAATATCCATGAAAATATATTATCAATGATTTCAGAAATAAGTAATTCTATTCCTACTATGTTTGTAGAAGGGGATAATGGAGAAGTTAATATCCAATCTTTGAATAATGAAATTATAAATGTATTTGGGATTGATATGAGTTCATATTTAAGAAGTATTGGTAATAATGCAAATAGTGTTAACTTAATAGCAGAAGAGCTAGAAAAACAAGCACTAGCAAGATACTCAGAAAAAGAAACTGATTTTACAACTGAAAAATTAAGTGAATTAGAAAGAACAGTTATGCTTAAAGTTGTTGATGAAAAATGGATGACACATATCGATAGTATGGATGAATTAAAAAACGGAATAGGTCTTCGTGCTTATGGACAAAAGGATCCAGTTGCTCAATATAAGTTAGAAGGCTTTGATATGTTCGAACAAATGATTAATGATATGAAGTATGATGTTACTAAAATATTATTACATGCTCAAAAAATTGATAATACTGAAAGAGAACAGATAATTAAAATAACTAAAGCAGCATTAGAGCCATTAAATAGTTTAGATGCTACTCAAAGTAATAAGCAAACAGAAGTTAATAAGACTGTAAAGAATGATGCTCCCAAATTAGGAAGAAATGATCTTTGCTCTTGTGGAAGTGGGAAGAAGTACAAGAGTTGTTGTGGAAAAAATCAGTAATACCAACGATTTATTCAAAGTATTAATTATATAAATATTAAAAAAAATGTCATTTGTCATCCATTTGTCATCCAAAAATATTAAGGATGACAAGATAAATAGAAAGCAAGTTAATATGAATTTATTGACTTGTTTTTTCGTTTAAAGAAAAGGAGAGATGTGAAATGATTAATATTAGAAAAAGAGGAAACGTATATCAATATTCGTTTGAAGTTGCAAAGATTGATGGGAAAAGAAAACAATTTTCTAAATCGGGATTTAAGACGAAAGCTGAAGCAGAGAAGGAGGGAATAAAGGCTTGTAATGAATATAACAGAGGAGGACAAACATTTTCACCAGCAACAATATCATATAATGATTATTTGGACTACTGGTTAGAAAAATATTGTCATATTAATTTGAAATATCATACTATTGAAGGCTATACTACAATAACAAGAGTTCATATAAAACCTAGACTAGGACACTATAGATTAAATCAAATTACAGCAGCTACTTTACAAGAATTTATAAATAATATATATGTAGAATATGGTTTTTCAAAAAATTATTTGAAAAATATATTAAAAGTATTATCGGGTTCATTTTCGTATGCTACTGATGTGTTAGGATATATTAAAGATAATCCAGCATTAAAGGTAAAACTACCTAAATATAACATTAAAGAAAAAGATCCCGCACATATATTTACTAAAGATGAAATTAATCTGATATTAGAAAGATTTAATAAAAGTAGTTGTATATATTATGCTTTTTTAACTGCATATTACACAGGATTGAGAATTTCAGAAGTGTTTGGATTAACATGGGAAGATATTGATTTTGAAAAAAAGACTTTAGATGTTAATAAAAATATTATAAAAAAAAATCAAAAGGGTGCAACTAAGCAAAGGCATCTAAGTGGAAATTCAACAGCAGTTTGGTATTTTGGTACTTGTAAAACCCCTACTAGTCATAGAATCATAGAAATTGGAGATACATTAATAGAAGCTTTAAAAAAATTCAAACAAGAACAAGAAGAAAACAAGATAAATTATGGTGAATTATATATGAAACATTATAAAAAAGTTGTTAAAAATGTTTACACTAATAAAGATGAAATTAAAATTATAAATGCAATAACAGAAATTGATGTTGCTTTGGAAGAAGTAAATTTTGTTTTTTTAAAAAAATCTGGAGTATATGAAGGAACTGATACTACAAAATATCCATTCAAAGTTATTCATTATGAATTAGGAATACCTTGTAGATTTCATGATTTTAGAGATACGCATGCAACGAGGTTAATAGAAGCAGGTGCAGATATAAAAGCTGTCTCTAAGAGATTAGGACATAGTACAATAAAGACTACTTATGACATATATGTAAGAGTTACTACACAAATGGAAGCATCTGTAGTAGAAAAGTTTGAAGAGTTTGCCAAAAATGATAATAATGATAAAAAGTAATTTTTGTATACATAGCTACTTAATAAAAATTAGGTGGCTATTTTTTATGGAAAGCGAGGTGAGAAAAAAATGAGTAATTCTAAAGTAATAGCAATTACAAATCAAAAAGGTGGAGTAGGTAAAACAACTACAACATTTAATTTAGGAGTAGGATTATCTAAGTTGGGTAAAAAAGTCTTATTAGTTGACGCAGACCCACAAGCAGATTTAACAGCATATCTAGGTTGGTATAATCAAGATGAATTAAAATCAACAATTGCGACATTAATGAAAGAAGTAATTGAAGATGTAGATTTAAAAGTAGATGAAAGCATATTACATCATAGTGAAAATATTGATTTAATTCCTAGTTCAATGGAATTATCAAGTGTAGAACAAAGCTTGGTAAATGCAATGAATAGAGAAAATATATTAAAGATGATAGTAAATAAGGTAAAAGATAAATATGATTATATTTTAATAGATTGTATGCCAAGTTTAGGAATGCTTACAATCAATTCTTTAGCTAGTGTAGATTCAGTAATAATACCAGTACAATCACAATATTTTGCAGCTAAAGGAATGGGATATTTATTACAAACAATAGGAAAAGTTAAAAGACAAATTAATCCTAGATTAAATATTGATGGAGTATTATTTACTATTGTAGAAAGTAGAACAAATTTATCTAAAGATACAATACAAGAACTTCAAAATAGTTATGGAAATATGGTAAATATTTATAAAGCACAAATACCTAAAATGATAAAGGTTGCAGAATCAACAGTTGAAGGAAGTAGTATATTTGAATATAAGCCTAATAGCGAAGTTGCTAAGTCGTATTTGTCATTAGCAAAGGAGGTGGTAGAAAATGACAAAAAGCGACAAAAAAATGCACCTACCAGAGATAGCAGATGATTTATTTACAACGCAGGAAGAAAGAGAAAAAGTTGCAGTAGTAAGGTCAATTAAAATTGAAAATATAGTTGATTTTCCTAATCATCCATTTAAAGTAAGACAAGATGAAAACCTAAATAAAATGGTTGAAAGTATTAATGAGATGGGAGTGGTTAATCCTATAATAGTAAGACCAGCAGTAGGTGGAAAATATGAAATCATAAGTGGACATAGAAGAAAATTTGCAAGTGTTATTGCAAATAAAATTGAGATACCAGCTATTGTGAAAAATTTAACAGATGATGAAGCAACAATATTAATGGTAGATTCTAACATTCAAAGAGAAGAATTACTCCCAAGCGAAAAAGCATTTGCATATAAAATGAAAATGGACGCATTAAAACATCAAGGTTTAAGAAATGATTTAACTTCCTGCCCAATGGACACAAAGTTACAAAGTGCAGAAACAGTAGCAAATGATAGTGAAGATAGTACAAGACAGATTTTTAGATATATAAGGCTGACTGAATTAATACCAGAATTGCTAGATAAAGTAGATGAAAAAATAATAGCATTTAGACCAGCAGTTGAAATTTCATATTTAACAGTAGATGAGCAAAAAATGTTACTAGATAGTATAGACTGTAATCAAGCAACTCCAAGTTTAAGTCAGGCACAGACATTAAAAAGGTTAAGCCAAAACAAGACATTAAATGAAGAACAAATCTATGAAATATTAGAACAGGGGAAACCCAATCAAACAATGGTTAGAGCTAAAATTAGTCAAGATAAATTAAAAACTATACTCCCAAATACAATTAAGGGAGATTTAGTTGAAGATTATGTGCTAAAGGCAGTTGATTTTTATAACAGATACCAGAAAAAGATTCGAGATGAAAAATCAAGATAATTTTGTGGGAGCAAGTTTTACAAAATCCCTTCCTTATAATCCTACCCTTAAATACTAACTGTTATTACTAACTGAAAAGAATATAATATAACTATTATATTTGAGTTTCCGTTTTTTTAAATACAACTGTTGGTAATTCTTGTATTGATAAGATTTATGCTAAACAAAAATAATTTATTCTTTTTTTAGAATATTATACTATTACCTTAATTTTTATTTTTAAAAAAACGAAAACTTAAACTATTATACAATTGAAAATCAAAAAGAAAGAGTATATAATGTTAATGAAAGAGGAGGAATTGGTATGAGTAAAAGAGTAAAAGTTTTGATAATAGGAATAGTTGTAATTGCTATAATTTTTACAATTATTATAATCAATATAGTATCAAAAGATAATTTAGTAGAACCAGTAGATATTAATGAAAAAGATTTTAGTGATGAAACAATAGATAATGCAGAAATTATTCAAGGTAATAACGAAGAATTAGTAGAAGAAAATAATGATAAGGAAGATGAAACTATTGAAGAAGATATAAAAGAAAATCAACAAATAGAGCAAGAAAATGTTTCAGCAACAAATAATCAAAATTATAATATAACTGAATCAAATATTGAAGTACAACAAAAAGAGGAATATAATAGTGAGTTTTCTAGCACACAAAATCAAACTAAAATAGAACCTGAACAAAATGAAAGTGTAGAAGAAAACAAAGTTGATGAAAAAGTGGAGCAAACTCAAAAACAAACAGAGGAAGTTGAAGAGCAAACTCAAAATACTGAAACACCAACTACTGAAGTTGACACAGATTATCTATATTGGTCATCTCAAGTTGAATATGCAACTTATCAAGAATGTTTTGATGCAGGAATGAAAGAAGCAATGAAAGATACAGTTAATATATTAGGTTTTGATTGTAGAGAAATATATTATGGGGGAGAAATCTTAGGTTATAAATTAATTATAAGATATAGCAATCCATTAGAATAAAAATAAATAAATGATTGTTAGAATTGATTTGAATAATCAATTCTTTTTTTGAGGAAAGAGAGGAAGAAATGAATAAAAAAATAATGTGTTCCATAATGTTATTAGTAAGCATTATTGGAATGTTTTTTGTTATAAAACCGAATGAAGTATTGGCGACTTCGTTTGAAAAATTAGTAGAGGTAGAAATAGATGATATATACTTCACGAGAAGGGATGATAATGGCAAATATGCTTCAAATAAATTTACAGAGTATTATATGAATGGAAAAGATGTATTTTGTATAGAGCCAGGAATTCCAGTAGAAACATTAGATTATAGTGGTGATGGAGGATTTATTAATTCACCGTATGATGAGGCTACAAATAAATATATAGAATTAGTTGGACACTATGGATATAGTTATCCTGGACACCAAACAACAAGATTCAGAATGGCAACACAAGCACTTATATGGGAAAGAACAGGAAATGAAATTGTAGAATATTGGACGCAGAGATATGGAAATGGTAGTTTTATAGATATTAGTCATGAAAGAAATATTATATTGGATTTAGTTAATAAACATTATTTAAAACCAAGTTTTAATAGTGAAACAATATCTACATCATTAGGAGAAACTACAACTCTGATAGATAGTAATAATGTACTAAGTAATTATGAAGTATATACATCAAATGGAGCTACAACAAACATAAATGGAAATGAACTATCAATTACACCTACACAAATAGGAAACATTGAAGTTTTTTTAATAAAAAAACATTATGATAATGCAACAACAATTGTATATAAAGGTACAGATATAAAAAGCCAAATCATGGGATATTTTAGATTTTCTGATCCAGTTATAACAAATGTGAAATTAAATGTTGTAGGGGGAAAGGTTAGTATAAATAAATTAGATGTAGATACACAAAAAAACACTCCACAAGGAAGTGAAGCAACTTTAGAAGGTGCAATTTATGGAGTTTATGATTTAACGGGGAAACTGATAGTTGAATTAAATACAGATAATGAAGCAAAAGCACAAACAGGAGAAATATTAAATATAGGAAGTTATTACATTCAAGAGATAAGAGCTTCTGAAGGATATTTACTTGATACTAATAAATACTTTTTTGAGATAAACACAGAGAATCAATCTCCAAGTATAAAAGTATATGAACAAATCATAAAACGAGATATAGAAATAAATAAGTTTTATGCAAATGGAGAAACAGGAATGTTAAAACCAGAAAGTGGAATTGTTTTTGAAGTTTATAATAATAAAGATGAATATATAACTAAGTTTACAACAGATGAAAATGGATATGCTAAAGTAAATCTAGTATATGGAACATATACCATAAAACAAAAGACAACAACAGAAGGACATGAATTTGTTAAGGATTTTAAAGTAGTTATAAATAATGATTCACCAGATACTATAAAATATTCTTTAAGTAATGCACCAATAACTGCTAAACTAAAACTAGAAAAAGTAGACAGTGAAAGTGGTAAAGTGATTTCTTATGCTGGTGTAGAATTTAAAATTAAAAATTTAGAAACTAATGAATATGTAAAACAAATTGTTAGTTACCCGAATAAAGAAGAAGTATCAATATTTAAAACTAATGAAAATGGAGAATTTACAACACCATACCCACTTGTTGCTGGTACGTATCAAATAGAGGAAATATCTTCGCCAAATGGATACTTGTTAACTGGAAATCATATAATATTTACAATAGATGAAAACTCTAAATTACTTGAAGATAATTTTGGCAAATATATTGAAGTAATATTTAAAAACGATAAGATAAAAGGACAAGTAACAATAAACAAAGTTGGAGAAATACCAAGTTTTGAGAATAATGAAATAGAATACAGTAACAAACCATTAGAAGGGGTTGTTTTTGGAATATATGCAAATGAAGATATAGTTTCACTAGATGGAGTTACACATTACAAAAAAGATGAATTAGTAACTAAAGTAACTACTGATAAAGTAGGAACAGCAATAAATGAAAATATGATTTTAGGAAAATATTATATTCAAGAAATATCTACTATTGATAATTATGTTTTAGATAAAACAAAATATGAATTTGAGCTAACAGAGGAAGATAATAAAACTAGCATAGTTTATGAAAATATCAAGTTAGAAAATAAATATAAAAAAGGCGAATTAGAATTTACCAAAACAGATTTTGTTACTGGAGATATAATACCAAATACTATAATTGAAATATATAACGCTGATGATGAATTATTATTTACCAAGATTACAGATGAAGATGGGAAAGTAATTATAAAAGAATTACCAGTAGGAAAATATTATATTATAGAAAAAGAAGCGGTTACAGGATATTTAATAACAGAGGAAATAGTAGAATTTGAAATTAAAGAAAATGGAGAAATTGTAAAAGCAGAAATGACTAATAAACCTATTGTTGGGAAATTAGAATTTACTAAAGTGGATTTTTCTACAAGTGAAGCTTTACCCAATACAAAAATAGAAATATATAATATAAACGATGAACTTATTTTTGAAGGCAAAACAGATGAAAATGGAATGATAGTAATTGATGAATTAAGATATGGTAAATATTATATATTAGAGAAAGAAGCTCCAGAGGGATATATTTTAAATACTGAAAGAATGTATTTTGAAATACTAGAAAATGGAGAAGTAGTTAAAGCTACAATGACAAATGAACAAATAGTAATTGAAGTACCAGATACAGGAATTAATGAATTACCATTAAAATTAATTATAGGAAGTTCTATTGTCATTTGCGGAGTAGGAGTAGTTGCTCATGGATACAAAAAAAGCAAAAAAAAGAAATAACAAAAGTCGATTAGTAATAGTCGGCTTTTTAATAATTATTATAGGAATATTAATAGTTGTTATTGATTATTATACAAACAAAAAAGATAAAGAGATAGAAGAAAAATCATTAGAAGTATTTTATCAAAAAGAAATGTCTGATGACATTATAATTAATGAAGAAACAACAGAAATTCTAAAAGAATCGATTGAAGAAAAACCAATAGAGCAAAGCCAATCAATAATTGATTATATAGCAGTTATAAAAATACCTGAAATTGATTTAGAAAAAGGACTAGTAGATAAAAATAGTCATTTGAATAATGTAAATAAAAACATTGAAATACTAAAAGAATCATCAATGCCAAATGAAGAAAAAGGTAATTTTATTTTAGCAAGTCATAGTGGCAATGGAAATACAGCT
Source organism: uncultured Clostridium sp. (assembly GCA_964369695.1). Classification (GTDB taxonomy): domain Bacteria; phylum Bacillota; class Clostridia; order TANB77; family CAG-508; genus CAG-269. Next base: position 14,180 of record CAYJGL010000018.1, on the reverse strand, counting down.
TATTTTAAAGATTTGTATAAATTAGAATACGGAGATAGCATTTATGTACAATATAATCAATTGAAATATGAATATAAAATAGTTAATTCTTATTATATAGAAAAAACTGGAACAGCCAATATAGTAAGAGATATTAATAAAAAAACAATAACTCTTATAACTTGTGTTCCAAATAAAAATGAACAATTAGTTGTAATAGGAGAATTAATAGATTAAAGATGAGGGGAAAGGAAAAATATGAAATATAATTTAACAATAATATCCAAGACCTTAGATAAATTATTTAAAGCTGGATTTAACAATGAGAAAGTAATTCTAAATATGAAAATGGAAGATTTACAAAAGATACAAAATATAACATCATTAGAGATGAATATAATAATTGATTTTAAAAAAGCAGTAAAAGATAAAAATATAATTGATTTTTTAAATTGCAATATAAATTCAATTGAAAAATAATAAAAATAGAGAGAAAGGAAAATTATAAAATGAGTTTTCAAAAGAAATCACCATCAATTAGAATTGAATTAAATCAAGAAGCATTTAACTTATTAATAGGTATTTTAGAACTAGAGCATAGTTTTAATACAGAGGTAATATCAGATAATGCACTAGCTTTAAAAAACAAAATAATGACATATAGTGTGCCTAAAATTGATGAAGAAAAAGAAGAATATATAGATACTAGATTTTTTCCAAGTGAAATGAATAGTTTAGTTAATCTATTATTGCTTGCGATAGACCATAAAGAAGAAAAAGACTATTATAGTGAATTAGTTGAAAGAAGAAAAAATAATGGCAAAGAAATATATTAGGAGGTGGACGTAATAGCAACTAAATATAATTTAATAAATGAACTATATAAAGATACATTAGAAAGAATTAGTAGCAATTCAAAAGAATGGAAAGACTTTCTAAAAACAGCTTCGATGAACTATAAATATTCATTTTGTGAGCAGGTATTAATATATGCACAAAAACCTGAAGCAAGAGCTTGTGCTAGTATAGAAATTTGGAATAATACTTTGAAGAGATGGGTTAATAAAGGTGCAAAAGGAATTGCTTTACTTACTGAAAAAAATGGATATACTGGTATTACTTATGTGTTTGATGTGAGTGATACGAACAATAGACATGGAAAAAATATAGAATTATGGAAGTTAGATGATAAATATCAAGTAGAAGTAATAGAAAGTTTAGAAAATAAGTTTGGAAATTTAGTAAGTAAAGAAGATATATATTCCTCTGTATTTTCTGTAACAACAAATATATTAGAAGATACGTTAGAATATTATTTAGAACTTGTTTTACAAAATAAACAAGGTAGTTCACTTGAAAAGCTAGAAGATAATGAAATTAAAGTAATGATGTATGAAATATTATTTAATAGTATCTCATATTCAGTATTAAATAGATGTGGAATTAATGCAGATTATTATATAACAGAAAATGCTTTTGAGAACATAAAGCTATTTGATAACAGTAAAGTATTGTTATCACTTGGAACAATAACAAACGAACTTGCAAAACTTGAAATAACTGAAATATATAGTACTTTAAAAAATATTAGACTAAATGAAATTCATACATTTGATACTAAAGATAAAAAAGAATATAATATAGAAAATGAAAGGAGTGATAGTTATGGTAGATTACAAACAAGTGGGGGATTATCAAATACCAGTATTGGAAATAGTAAAAACAGAGAAAACACAGAATCAAATTCAAGGGAAGTATTCAAAAATGAGGCTAACCTATCTTCAAAATCACAAGAAAGTGGAATATCAAGAATTCCTGATGGAAGGGAAATTAGAGAAACATTTGAGTCAAATACAAACAGAAGCAATGGACAGATTAGAAACAATAATGAAGAAATTAGCAATAGAGAATCAAATTACAGAAGAAATGAAAGCGAAAGACAGCATGAAGTGGACTCAGATGATGAACAATCTCAAGAAACAAGCAGAAGAAGTGATAATTCAAGAATTGATAATGAATTAAACTTATTTCCATCAGAAGAAGAACAAATAGAAAAGGTAGAAGTAAACAATAATACTTCTACTTTTTCTGTATCTCAAGAAGATATAGAAAAATGCTTATTAAGTGGTAGTAATATAGTAGAAGGCAAATATAGAATATATCAAAATTTAACTAGTAATTTATCTACTAAAGATAATATTGAATTTATGAAACAAGAGTATGGTATTGGTGGTGGAACTCTAAATATTGATAAGAATTTATCGCATCAACATGATGCAAAAGGCATTACTATAACAAAATATGGAATTGATGAATTTTATTTTATGAACTGGACTACTGTTATTAAAGGAATAAAAGAAGTAATAAATAATGATAGATGGTTTAATTCAAAAGAAAAAGAAGAATATCAGAATTGGTTGATGAATAAAGAGATACTTAATATTGAAAATCAAAAAATTATAAATGAAGATAAAAAATATCAATATTATTTAGGAGCAACAGTATATATAGGAACTGAAGAATATGAAATACTAGAATTTAATGATAAGTTTGTTAATTTATATGACCCGAAATATCCATTATTTAATAAGGAAATTGGAAGAGAAGAATTTGATAAAAAAGTTAAAGAAAATCCAAATAATGACAACTTAATTATAAAAGAAGAAACAATTGAAATTAATAAAACTACTATAGAAGATACAAAAAATAAAGAAGAATATGAAAATATAGATTTAATTGGAATAGAAGTAAAAATTGATGGAAGAACATTTAGAGTAGATGCAATAAATAATAAAGAAGCTTCATTAATGGATATAGATTTTTATAAAAAAGCAGGTTTTCCTATTTTTAATAATATATCAAAAGAAGAGCTTATTGAAAATATTAAAGAAAATCAAAATAATACAAATAGGATAGATGAAAATAACAATAGAAATAAAGTAACTAATATACTTCCTAAAGTTCCTATAAGCGATAGAAACAATTTTAAAATTACAGATGATAAATTAGGTGTAGCTACACCAAAAGAAAGGTTTAAAAACAATATAGAAGCTATTAAAGTACTTCGAAATTGTGAAAATGAAAATAGATTTGCAATAGAAAAAGAACAAGAAATATTATCTAAGTATGTAGGCTGGGGAGGATTGTCTGAAGCCTTTGATAATAATAATTCTAGTTGGGCAAACGAATATTATGTATTAAAAAATTTACTTACTGAAGAAGAATATAATTCAGCTAGAGAATCAACTTTGACTGCATTTTATACTCCACCAATTGTAATTAGAGCAATGTATAAAGCAATAGAAAATATGGGATTTAAAGATGGCAATATATTAGAACCTTCTTGTGGTACTGGAAACTTTATAGGAATGTTACCTGATAATTTACAAAATTCAAAAATGTATGGAGTAGAGCTTGATTCAGTAAGTGGGCGAATTGCAAGGCAACTTTATCAAAACTCATCTATAACTATAAATGGATTTGAAAAAACAGACCTTCCTAATAGTTTCTTTGATATTGCAATATCAAATGTACCATTTGGAGATATAAGATTATTAGATAAGAAATATGATAAACACAAATTCTTAATTCACGACTATTTTTTTGCTAAAACATTAGATAAAGTTAGACCTGGTGGAATAATAGCTTTTATAACATCAAAAGGAACTATGGATAAAGAAAATCCAACATTTAGAAAATACATTTCACAAAGAGCAGATTTACTAGGTGCTATAAGATTACCAGATAATGTTTTTAAGGGAAATGCAGGAACGGAAGTAACATCTGATATAATCTTTTTACAAAAGAGAGATTCAATAGTTGAAAAAGAAGAAGACTGGGTATATTTAGATACTAATGACGACGGTATAAAAATGAATAGTTACTTTGTTAATAATCCTAATATGATAATGGGAAAAATGGAAACTATAACAACTAGATTTGGACTTAGTACAGCTTGTAAGAATGTAGAAGATAATTTAGAAGAATTATTAAGTGGAGCTATTACAAATATTCATGCAGAGTTTAAAGATTATGTATTAGATGATGTAGGAGAAATTGATAATAATTCTATTGAAGCAGATCCAATGGTTAAAAACTTTTCATACACAGTGAAAGATAATATTATATATTACAGAGAAAATAGCAGAATGTATCCTCAAACATTGCCAAGTGTTACTGAAAGTAGAATCATAGGACTAATTGAAATAAGAGATATATTAAGAAATTTAATAGACTACCAATTAAATGATTATCCTGAAGAGGATATTAAAATACTACAAAATAATTTAAATTATTGTTATGATAAATTTACTAAAAAATATGATTTGATAAATTCTAGGGGGAATAGAACAGCCTTTTCTGATGATGATAGTTACTATTTGCTTTGTTCACTAGAAATATTAGATGAAAATCAAAAATTAAAAAGAAAAGCAGATATATTTTCAAAAAGAACTATTAAACCTAATATTGTTATAGAGAAAGTTGATATGTCATCAGAAGCTTTATTGTTATCTTTAGGGGAAAAAGGGAAAATTGATTTTGACTATATGCAAAGCTTAACAGGAAAAACAAAAGAAGAAATAATAGGAGATTTAGAAGGAATTATTTTTAAAGAACCTAATCAAGATGAAGAAATTTATGTTACAGCAGATGAATATTTAAGTGGAAATGTTAGAGAAAAACTGAAAGAAGCTAAGGTATACAATGAATTAGACAGTAGTTATTCAATAAATGTAGAATATTTAACAAAAGTCATTCCAAAGGATTTAGAGGCAAACGAAATAAGTGTTAGGTTAGGTGCAACATGGATACCTAGCGAATATATTAATGAATTTATTATACATTTATTAGAACCTAGTTATTATGTTAAAGAAAAAATTGAAGTGAATTTTTTTGAAAGTACTGGAGAATGGAATATAAGTAACAAAAATTATGATAGGTTAAATCTTAAAGCCCATAATTCCTATGGTACACAAAGAGCAAATGCTTATAAAATAATAGAAGACACATTGAATTTAAGAGATGTTAGAATTTATGATTATGAAGTAGATGAAAAAGGAAGAAAAGTAGCTGTTTTAAATAAAAAAGAAACAGCTATTGCTTGTAGCAAACAAGATTTAATAAAAACTGAGTTTGAAGAATGGATATGGTCAGAGCCATTTCGTAGAGATAAACTTAAAAGAATATATAATGATAAATTTAATTCAATTAGGAATAGACAATATGATGGTAATCATTTGAAATTTAATGGAATGAATCCAGAAATAACTTTAAGAGAACATCAAAAAAATGCAATTGCAAGAATACTTTATGGAGGAAATACATTACTTGCACATGAGGTAGGAGCTGGAAAAACATTTACAATGGTAGCAAGTGCGATGGAAAGTAAAAGACTTGGACTTTGCAATAAATCCTTATTTGTTGTACCTAATCATTTAGTTGAACAATTTGCAAGTGAGTTCTTACAACTATATCCAAGTGCAAATATTTTAGTAACAACAAAAAAAGACTTTGAAAAATCTAACAGAAAAAAGTTCTGTTCAAGAATTGCAACTGGAGAATATGATGCTGTAATAATTTCACATTCCCAATTTGAAAAGATGCCAATGTCAGAAGAAAGACAAAGAAAAATAATACAAGAACAAATAGATATGATATTACAAAATATTGATGATTTAAAAGAAAATCATGGGACAAATTTTTCAATAAAACAATCAGAAAAAACAAAGAAAAATTTACAAAATAGGCTAGAAAAATTAAATAATACAGAAAGAAAAGATGATGTGATTACATTTGAAGAGTTAGGAGTAGATAGAATATTTATTGATGAAGCTCATTATTATAAAAATTTATTTCTGTATACAAAAATGAGAAATGTCGGTGGAATAGCACAAGTAGAAGCACAAAAAAGTTCAGACTTATTTATGAAATGTAGATATATTGACGAAATAACAGGTGGTAAAGGAATTGTTTTTGCCACAGGAACACCAGTATCTAATAGCATGGTAGAGTTGTACACTATGCAAAGATATTTACAATATAGCGAATTAAGAAACTCAGACTTAGAAAACTTTGATTCGTGGGCAAGTACATTTGGAGAAACAATTACAGCGATAGAATTAGCACCTGAAGGGAATGGATACAGAGCAAAAACAAGATTTGCAAAATTCTATAATTTACCAGAGTTGATGGTAATGTTTAAGGAAGTTGCAGATATACAAACAGCAGATATGTTAAAATTACCTGTTCCAGATGCTAATTATCATAATGTTGTTGTAAAGCCAAGTGAAATTCAAAAAGAGATGGTAGAAGAACTTTCAGTTCGTGCTGAAAAAATTAGAAATAAAATGGTAAATTCTACTGAAGATAATATGCTGAAAATTACAAATGATGGTAGAAAATTAGCACTTGACCAAAGACTTATTAATGATATGTTGCCAAATGAAGAAGAAGGGAAAGTAATGACTTGTGTTAAAAATGTATATAAAATTTGGGAAGAAACTAAAGAAAATAAACTTGCACAGCTAGTATTTTGTGATTTATCAACACCAAATAAAGAAAAGTTTAATGTATATGATGAATTGAAAAATAATTTAATAGAAAAAGGAATACCAGAACAGGAAATAGCTTTTATTCATTCAGCTGATACTGATATAAGAAAAAAAGAAATGTTTTCAAAAGTAAGAAATGGACAAATTAGAGTGCTAATGGGATCAACTCAAAAAATGGGGGCTGGTACAAATGTCCAAGAAAAACTAATTGCTTTGCACGATTTAGACTGCCCCTGGAGACCATCAGATTTGATTCAAAGACGAGGTAGAATAATTAGACAAGGTAATAAAAATGAAATAGTCGATATATTTAGATATGTTACTGAAGGCACATTTGACGCTTATTTATTTCAGCTAGTAGAAAACAAGCAGAAGTTTATAAGTCAAATAATGACAGATAAAACACCAGTAAGATTTGCAGAAGATATAGATGAAGCTTCACTATCTTATGCAGAAATTAAAGCACTAGCAAGTGGAAATCCACTTATTCTTGAAAAAATTGAATTAGATACTCAAGTGGCAAAATTAAAGTTGTTAAAGCAAGACTATCTATCAAGTAAATATTCGTTGGAAGATGTAACAATAAAATATTATCCCAGTGAAATAAAAAGATATGAAAGCCTTTTAGAAGATAATAAAATAGATGTAGAACATTTAAAAGAGTATACAAATATAGGAGAAGATAAATTTCAAGGTATGATATTAAATGGAATTAATGTACAAGATAAGGAACTAGCAGGAAAAGAACTATTAGAAATTTGCAAAAATAAAACAAATTCAAATGCAGAAGAAATCGGAGAATATAGAGGTTTTAAAATGCTAATATCATTTAATACGTATTCTAAAATTTTTGAGTTAGACATGAAGAATAAATTATCATATAAAGTAGAGTTAGGTAAAGATATATATGGTAACATTACAAGAATTGATAATGTTTTATCTAGCATAGATAGTCAAAAATATTATAATGCAAAAATAGATGAATTAAAAATTAATTCAGAAAATGCTAAAATAGAACTTAGTAAACCATTCAAACAAGAAGAGGAACTAAAAGAAAAGCTAAATAGATTAAATGAAATTAATAAAAGTTTAGACTTAAATAAAAAAGAAAATATAATAATGGAAAATGATGTTCCAGATGATAATAAAGTCAAAAATAATAAAAATTATGAAAGATGATATGTACAAAAATATAAGAATAATCAAATGTATAAACTTTAAAATTTACACATTAGTTTTGATTCTTTAACTAGTATATAATTATAATAGAAGGAGGGTTAAATAATGTTAGAAAGTTGTTTTTGGGATTTAGAAAGCGATGATTTTGCTAGATACATGTCTGATTTATTTGTCGACTTGCAAAGAAACGATATTAAAGTCATAGAGCTTTGTAAGAAAAAGAAAAAAATAAAAAATGAAAGCAAAGAAGTAGAAGATATTTTAGATGGATTTTCTGATTTGAGTTTAAGCAAAGAAAATGTGGCAAAGTTAATTGAAGTACGAGAATTAGATAGAGAAATACAAACAGAATATGAAAAAACAGTATTTTTAGCAGGTTGTAGAGAAAGCTATAAGTATCTAAGAAGTATAGGATTAATTGAGTAAATTATTAAATTAAAAGCAGTTAGTAGTGAAGTAACTATAACTGCTTTTTACATAGCTATATACCCACCATATAGCTATACAAAGGAAAGGAGGGAATAAATTATGACAAATAATTTGAATTTAGTAGGAAGATTGACAAGAAATGTTGAATTAAGAGAAACACCAAGTGGAATTAAAGTTGCTAATCCAGTGTTAGCGGTTAAAAGAGATTTTCCAAACAAAGAAGGAATATATGAAACAGATTTTGTTAAAGTAACTTTATGGAGAAATGATGCTGAATTTGCTAATAGAAATGGCAAAAAAGGAGATATGGTATATATAAATGGTAGACTTGAAAGTTCTGTATTAGAAAATCAAGATGGTAGTAAAAATACTTCACTTAATGTAATTGCAAATAAATTTGAAGTACTACAAAAAAATAAAAATAAAGAATGTGAAAGGTAGGAATTTAAATGAATTTAAATGATAAAATTAAAGAAAATTATAAGGCAATACAAAGTATGAGCAATGATAATTATGAGGCATATATTGTGGCACTTTTAATTTATGAGAAGGAAGGGACTGAACTTGCTGATATAACTGAAGAACAATTAGAAGTCTATAAAGGAGTATATTCAGATTTTCTAGGTAATGATTATTTCGATTTATTAAATGATAATTTTGATGATACTATTGAAGAAAACAGAGAGTTATATAAAGAAGAAAAAGAAGAACAATCTAAAGAGGAATTAAAAGAAACAGCTGAAAAAAATGACTCAGAAAATAAAACTAAAAAAACTAAAGAACAAGAAAGGTAAGGGTAAGACTATGGCATATTATCAAGCAGATGTTGTAGCAAAAATCAAAAAAATAGACCTACTTACTTTTCTAAAAGAGAGTAATCCAAAAGAATTAAAATACAAAGGAAATGGAAATTATGAAACAGTTACACATGATAGTTTGAAAATATCTAATGGAATGTGGTATTGGTTTTCAAGAGGCATAGGTGGGAAAAATGCTCTTGAATACTTAATACAAGTGCAAGGAAAAACATTTTTAGAAGCAATGGAAATCTTAACAAATGGTAGATATGAAGTTAATAAGGCTGCTGAAAAAATAAAAAAAGAAGAAATAAAATTAAAAGTACCACTAAGAAATGAAAATGAAGATATTGCTAAAAATTACTTAATTAAACGAGGAATTGATGAAGCGATAATAGAGCAATGTATAGATAATGGATATATTTATCAAGAGAAAAATACAGACAATGTTGTATTTGTTGGATATGATCAAACTAATACAGAAAAGTATATTTCAGTTCGTGGCACAAAAGGTGCTAGATATTTTAAGGAAGCAAGAGGTAGTAATAAAGCATATTCATTTAGTCTTAATTCAGATTGTAAAGCAAGTGAATTACACTTATTTGAAAGTGCGATAGATGTTTTATCTTATGCAACAATTTTAAAATTATATAATAAAAATTGGGAAGAGTACAATCTTTTATCACTTGCAGGAATATATAAACCTGCAAATAATATTGAAGAAAGTAAAGTTCCAGTAGCATTAGATTTATACTTGAAAAATAATAAAATAGATAAAATAATACTTCATTTAGATAATGATGAAGCTGGAAGGTTATCAACTAATGCTATAAAAAATAAATTAAAAGATGAATATGAAATCATTGATTCTCCTGCAAAAGTAGGTAAAGATATCAATGATTTTTTATTATATCTAAGACAAAAAAATAAAAACATAGAGAAAGAAAGGTAAAGAAAAAAATGAAAAAATTTAATATTGATATAGAGAAAATAGAAAGATTGACAATAGAAATTAGTGCAAGAAATGAAGAAGAAGCATCTGAAAAAGCAATAGATTTTATGTTAGAAGAAGATTATAAAGAACTTGAAAGTTACAATGAAGAAATAACACTTGATATAGCAGAAACTAAAATAAAGTCAATAGAAAAAATTGAAAAAGAACTTCAAAAACTTAAAGAAAAAGACAATGAAAGTTGTAATGGAGATTGTGAATGTTGTGAGTATTTTTGTCAGCATTGCGGGAATTGTTGGTACGAAGGAGAGGAAGAGGAGTAGTTTGTAATGAATAGCAAGCACTGAATTATGACACCTGCCATAATTCTTATATGGGGAGAAATCCCCAATCCCCTTATTTTGGAAAGGAAGTGATGAAATGAGTGAATTATTATTTTTTGTGTTAGGACTAATGATAGGTGGGCTAATAGGAGTAGTACTTATGTGTGTATTACAAATTAATAGAGTAAATGAAATGGAACAAAAAATTAAAATGTTAAATAAAGATAATGACAGAGGTGAAAATGAGTAGAAAAAGAACGATTAAAAAAAGTTTTTGGGTTAATGAAGATGAAGATGATAGATTAAAAAAATATGTAAAAGAGACTTCTAAAAATGAATCTGAATTATTTAGAGAATTTATTAATGGTAGTAGCATAAAAGAAAAACCTCAAGATGATTTTTATGAAGCGATAAAAGAATTTAGAATGTTATCTCGTAGTTTAAGTAGAGTAATATTACTTGCTGATGAAGAAACAGATTTAGACATTCCGTATATTAAAAATGAAATTGAAAAGATAGATAAATTTATATTAGATATAAAGATAAAATTCTTACTATAAGGAGGAAATGTTTATGGCAACAGTAGGAATATGGAGTATAAAAAAAAGATTGGATATGGTAATTAATTATACAACAAATGAAGAAAAAACTTCTTGTGAAGAATTTACAGATTTGCATAAATTATTAAAATATGTTGAAGCAGATTATAAAACAGAACAGCAAAAATATGTATCAGCACTTAATTGTGGAGTATCAACAGCATTAAATGAAATGAAAATCACAAAAGAACATTGGAATAAAACTAATGGAATATTAGGTTATCATTGTGTACAATCATTTAAAGGAAGAGAACTTTCACCAAACATTGCACATGAGATAGGATTAAAGTTTGCAGAAGAAATATGGGGAGATGAATTTGAAGTAATTGTTTCTACACATTTAAATACAAATAATCTTCATAATCATTTTGTGATTAATTCTGTTTCTATGAAAACAGGTAAAAAATATTATGATACTAGAACAAGTTATGCTAGATTAAGAGCAGTCAATGACGAACTGTGTATAGAATATGGAATAAGTGTATTAAAAGAAAAAACTTGCAGTAAAAGTGGAATAAATTATGCTAGTTATTATGAAAAATACAAAGAACGTGATAATTACTTTACAGATACAAAAGCAGATATAGATAGAGCAATACTTCAAGCTAATTCTTATCGTGATTTTGAAAATATACTAAGGGCTAGTAATTATGAACTAATATATAGAGCTGGAAAGTTAAGTGTAAGGAAATCTCCATATAAAAAGAACATAAGAGTGCATAGAGCATTTGGAGAAGATTATACTAGAGAAGTTATAGAAAATAGAATTAAAACTGAATTTATAGCGATAGATATGTCAGAAGGTGAAGTAAGTAAAAGAAAAGAGTTAATGAAACATAGTAATTATAAAAAAGAAAAAGCAAAAGGGATATATGGATTATATCTACATTATTGTTATCTTTTAAAAGTGTATCCAGTAGAATATCCTAAAAGAGTTATTACACCAGAAATAAAAGCAGATGTTAAGTTAATGGAACAAATATCAAAGCAGACAATTTTTCTTGTTGAAAATGTTATAAAAACAGATGAGGAATTACTTGATTTTAAAAAGAAAAATAATGATGAATTGAAAAATAAAATAACAACTAGAGCTAATCTATGGAAAAGATATAATAGAAGTGATAATGAAGAAAAAAAGATAATGTATAGGAATGAAATTAATTCATTATCTAAAAGTATTAAAGAATTGAGAAGAGAGGTTATATTATGTGATGGTGTAATTGAAAGACTTGATATTGTTGAAAGCAATATTGAAAAACATTATAAAATGGAAAAAGGAAGGGAGAAAAATGTATGAGTACATCAGGCGATTCAGCAGAATCAATTGTAAGAATGATGTTAAATGGAAGTGAAGTTATTTTAAAAATAACAGGTAGTGCTTCTAAAAATATCGCTATGGCATTATATGTAATGTCAAAAGAACAAAAAAATTCAAAAGGTAAAACAAATCTTAGTAAAATGCTTAATACAAAAAAGGAATGCAAAGTGTTTTCAATTAAAGAAGAAGACTTAAAAGAATTTACTAAACAAGCTAAAGCTTATGGCGTTTTATTTTGTGCTTTAGTAAATAAGAAGGAAAAATCAAAAGATGGTATGGTAGACTTAATGGTAAAAGCAGAAGATGCTTCAAAAGTTAATAGAATTATAACTAGATATAAAATGGTATCTGTTGATAGAGCAAGTCTTATCAATGAAGCAAAAGAAGAATTGAGTCAAACAGCTAATTCTAAAACAGAAACAATAACGAAAACAAAAACTAAAACTAAGACAACAGTTGTTGAAGAAAGTAAAGAAAAAGAATTACCTAAAGAAGTAAATGCAACAAATGAAATTAAAGAGGTAATAGAAGTAGACCCAAAGTTACAAGGGGAAACGGAAAAAAATCAGTCAGAGAATTTATTGAATATGAGCAAAAAAGAAGAAGAGGTTTTTAAAAAAGTCAAAAAGCCATCTGTTAAAGAAAAATTAGCTTCATATAAAGATAAATCTAAAAAGGATTTTGAAAAAACTAAAAACAAGGAAAAAGATAGTAAAATCAAAACTACCAAAAAGAAAAGTAAAAAGAAGAATAAGGAAAGGTAGGTAATTCTATGAGAGAATCAGTCTCAACTCTTGAACTAGAAAAATGGGAGGCAGATATTCTTTTAAATGCTTTAAAGGAATTTAAAGTGGATATCAGCGAAAGAGAAGAAAAAAATATTATAAACGAACTTATTATAAAGATAATTGAAGCCCCAGAAAAGAAAATATCTATTAATAAGTTAAGAAAAGATTTTGATGAAAGATAGTAAAGAAAATAATTTGCTAGTAATTATAATTGGTGCTGTATTTATAATTTGGATTTCACTTTTAGTTGCACCATTAGTTGATGGTGGAATAATTAAAATAATAAGTGAATTTTCAACTGTAATTAATAATCCTTTTAAAATAGTATGGTGTGATAATAGTATAAGAGTTACTATTATTTTTTTGTTATGCTATTTTTTAGGAGTAGGAATATATTATTCTACTAAAAGGAATTACAGGAAAAAGGTTGAACATGGTTCAGCAAAATGGGGGAATAAGAAAGTTATAAATAGAAAGTATCAATTACAGCCAGTAAGTAATAATAAGCTACTTACTCAAAATGTTGCAATTGGATTAAAAGGGAAAGTGCATAGAAGAAACTTAAATGTACTAGTTTGCGGAGGTTCGGGTAGTGGTAAAACAAGATTTTATTGTAAGCCAAATATTATGCAAGCTAATACATCTTATGTTGTTCTTGACCCTAAAGGAGAAATACTCAGAGATACAGGATATTTACTAGAAAAAGAAGGATATGAAATAAAAGTATTGGATTTACTAACAATGGAAAAATCACATTGTTATAATCCTTTTGTGTATTTAAAAAGTGATAATGATGTACAAAAATTAGTAACTAATTTATTTAAGGCAACAACACCTAAAGGAAGTTCTAGTTCTGATCCATTTTGGGATACCGCAGCTTCTATGTTATTACTTGCTTTGATATTTTATTTAATGTATGAAGCACCAGATGATGAACAAAATTTCCCAATGGTTATGCAAATGTTAAGAGCAGGAGAGATAAAGGAAGATGAAGAGATGTATGAAAGCCCGTTAGATATGTTATTTAATGATTTAGAAAAAATGAATCCTAATCATATTGCTTTAAAATATTATAGAGATTACAGAAGCGGTAGTGCCAAAACCTTAAAGTCAATTCAGATAACATTGTCTTCAAGATTAGAAAAATTTAATTTGTCTAGTCTTGCGGGACTTACAATAACAGATGAAATGGAACTAGCAAGTATGGGAGAAAAGAAAACAGCATTGTTTGCACTTATTCCTGATAATGATAGTTCTTTTAATTT
>CAYJGL010000017.1:12299-26848 GCA_964369695.1 uncultured Clostridium sp. | reverse complement strand
TTCAATTTATTATATTACAAAATACATAAAGGCAGGACTTGATTTCCTGCCTTTTAATTTTTTATATCTTTTTCAATTTTATTTATACTTTCTAAATAACTTTTTTCAACTGGTGATAACGTGGTTTCTTGATATTTTTTATATTCTTCTTTTGCTTTTTCAATTGCTTGCTTATGGCTAATTGTTCCTGCATTGTCTAGAAGCTTTCTATTACTAAGTGTTAATATCGAATCTAATTGTTTTATATAATCTTCCATATACATTGGCTTATGTTCAATTGCATTGATTTCCGCTAAATCAAAATACCCTGATACTAAATTATTTAATATCTTTAGTTCTGCTTCACTTAAATAATTTTTGGCAACTATAATATCATTTATTGCTGGTATCTCTCCTTTAAAAGTTGTAAGCCCCATGAATAACTTTTTACTATCAGCTCTATTATATATTACTTCTGCTGCAGTATTTCCATGTACAGCATAATGTAATTTATTTTGTACAATTTTAAAAAAAGTTATTGATGCTTCTGTATTAGGATCATAATCAACACTTGTAGAATATAAGTCTAAAACTTGCCTGTATAATACTTTTTCTGACGAGCGTATATCTCTTATTCTATTTAAAAGTTCTTTCCAGTATGTTCCACCACTATTACCTTTTAGTTTTTCATCATTCATTGAGAAACCTTTTATTAAATATTCTTTTAATATTCCATTTGCCCATCTTCTAAAGTGCGTTCCATTTAATGATTTAACCCTATATCCTACTGATATTATTACATCTAAATTATAATATTTTACAGGTTTATCTGAATTTGCAATGTGCATAATTTGCACATTGCTTTTTTCTTCCAATTCACCTTCTTCAAATACGTTTTTTATATGTTTTGTAATTACCGTTCTATCTCTTTTAAACAACTCACTTATCTGACTTTGGTTAAGCCATACTGTTTCAGCATCCATTTTAACATCTATTTTTGTTATTCCGTCACTAGATTGATATATTATTATTTCTGATTTGTTTTGCATTTAAAATTCTCCTTTCTTTTTCCAAATGACATTTCCGAGTCAATTTTACAAACTTTTGTTCTTTTTGTCAATACTTTTTCATGACATATATATACTTTCTCTTTTCTTTCTCTTCTTTTACTAAAAATTTTCTTTCAAAATCAACTTTTTTTATATCTTTACTATGTACTCATTTTTCAAAGCTAGTAATTCCAATAATTTCATAGCTACTACTTTCAAATATTTTTTAACGGCTAAGGAAGTTTGTATTACTTAAAAGATGGATATAACGGTGATATATCTGCAAGAGAAGCTGGTAAAATAGGTGGACAAATGGTTAAAAAAATGATCGAATCTTATGAACAAAACATGAAATAGTTTTAGATAAGATAAAACTGAATTTTATTGATTAAATATTCTTATTTAGTTAATATTATTATTGGTAGGAAGTTAATTTTTGTTTTTATATATTAGTATGTTAGTTTATTGATTTTCTTTTCAATTTATTATATTACAAAATACATAAAGGCAGGACTTGATTTCTTGCCTTTTTATTAATTGCGTCTCCGGTGGTGTCGCAATCTTATAAGATCTATATCATATATTTAGTTGCCATTTGCTTAATTTTATTTAACATATTTAGATTATATATTTATTTCTATTATTTTAAAATTTTATTGTCTTTTCTTTATATTTTAAATCTGCCAGTTACCACTAATAAATTTATTTATTAGTGGTAACTTTTTTCTATTTAGGTAAATAAATTAAAATCTGATACATAATTTTTATCTTGAACTATTTTATATTTTTCATATTCTTTTATGGCTTCTACTTCTTTAACTCTTTTTCTTCCAAGTAATTTTTAGCTATAATGACTTCTGATTTTAGTATTTTATCATATATAGACTGTTCCCAAGTTATTTGCACTTAATGACACTATTATTTTAGTTATTTTCATTTACACTCTCTCTTTTATTTAACAATTTACTTTCATTTACTTGTTTTTGTAAAATTTCTAAATCCTTGATATTTTTAGTGTTTTTTAAAGATTCCATTTGAAATATAGCAGCACTATTTAATTTTATCAATCTTTCTTTTTGATCTACCCCAAATCTTATGTATTCACTATTAAGATTTTCTAGATTACTCAAAATTACTAAATGGACTAAATCAGTATAATCTCTAATGTTTCCTTTTTTAGCTAATTCATTATTATTTGTTCTCCATTCTTTTGCAGTCATTCCAAATAAAGCAACATTTAGTACGTCTGCTTCATTTGCATAAACAAACTGTTTTTGTTTTTCTGTAAGTGTTGGTACTATATTATTTTTTATAGCATTAGTATGAACAACATAATTAACTTTAGATAATATTCTACTTGCTTGCCAATCGATTTTATATAAATATGATTCTTCTTTTTTTAATCTTTCAAATTCTTTTATTAAATAAAGTTTAAATTCAGGACTTAGCCAACTTGCAAACTCTAAAGCAATATCAGCATGTGCATAAGTCCCTCCATTATTTCCAGATTTTGAAATAATTCCGATTGCATTAGTTTCTTTTATCCATTTTTGTGGTGACATATAAAAACTATTTTTACCAGCCTCATTTTCAAAGGTCTCGAATTCGTGACCTTTGAAATTCTCATTATTTAATTTTTCCCACAGTCCAATAAATCTGATTACTTCCTTATTTCTGATCCAACTATAAATTGGTATTTTAGGTTCTTCTGAATTTACATATCTTGCTAAATCAGTAAGTGATATATATTCATTGTTTTCAATGTTTATTACACTTACCTTTGTATCTATAACAGTTATTTCTGTTTTTATATATTTTTTCATTTTCAAATTTCCTTTCTTTTTTGTGTAATTACATCCGCGTATTAATTATACGAACTCTTGTTCTTTTTGTCAATGTTTTTTTATGACATTTTATTATTACTAATTTAATTACTTTTTTAAATATATTTATTATATATATGAACTTTCTATTTTCTCTCAAAATTAACTTTTATCAACCTATATTTGTTTTTAATCCCAGTAATATCAATAATTCTATGGTGACTACTTTCAAATATTTTTTAACGACTAGGGAAGTTGGTGTTACTTTAAAAGATGTATATAACGTTGATATATCTGCAAGAGAAGCTGGTAAAATAGGTGGACAAATGGTTAAAAAAATGATCGAATCTTATGAACAAAACATGAAATAGTTTTAGATAAGATAAAACTGAATTTTATTGATTAAATATTCTTATTTAGTTAATATTATTATTGGTAGGAAGTTAATTTTTGTTTTTATATATTAGTATATTAATTTATTGATTTTTTCTTTTCAATTTATTATATTACAAAATACATAAAGGCAGGACTTGATTTCCTGCCTTTTTAATAATTGCATCTCCAGTGGTGTCGCAATCTTATAAGATTGGATCTATATCATAAATTTAGTGCCTTCTACTTAATTATCTTTTACATATCCTACTTTCTCTAAATTCTTCAGACACGTCTGAAGAATTCAATAATATTTTATAACAATATATTTATTATATTTCTATTAGCGTTATAACATTTTTAATATTAATCTTTGCTGTCATTTTCATATAAAATTCTCTTTGTTTCTCATTAGGACACTTTTCTAAAATAATTATGTTTTTAGTCCAACTAATTTGTGCAACTAATGGTTACAGTATTAATTGTTTTCATTGTTAACTCAAATAAACTATTACAATTCTTCTTTATTAAATATATCATAACATATTTTATTTATGTTTGATACTAAGTCAATTCCTTCTACATATCCTAAATCAGTAAATATTGATATACTATACGGTATTTCAGAATATATTATTCCAACAGCATTTAGTGCTTCGTTGTATGAACCATATTTTTGGGCAATATCTACTTCTATATTATTATCTAAATATTCTCCTATATTTGCTTGTTTCATATCTTCAATTAATTTTATATAATCTTCTTCATTTTCATTTATATATACTAAAATATCATTTATTATATTAGATGTTAATATGTTTGTTTCTAAAAATTCTTGTGTTATTTCAAACTCACTATATTTAATGATTTTTTCTTTAAAAACTTCCCAACCACCTAGGTTCTCAAATAAAATATGTCCTGCCGAGTTATCAGAGTATTTTATCATAATTTCCAACAAATATCCTATTTCTATATATTCTCCAAATTCATACTTGCTTTCTAATACACCTATATCTTCTTGATAGATTTTTAAAAACTGATATTTGTCTTCAATACTAACTTTGTTTTCATTAATCATATCATAATATATAAGTGCTAGTGGTAATTTATATATACTTGCTGCAAAAAAATATTCATTTTGATTTATTTCTATCATTTCATTTGATATTAAATTTTGAATTGTTAAAGCTATCTTTTCTTTTTCAATATTATTTTGCTCTAAATATTCTAATATTTGACTCTCTAACTCTCCCATTTTAATGTTCTCTTGTTCTTCATTAGATATAGAATTTTCAACTATATTGTCTTGAATACTATATGTTTCAATAATAGTTTGATTTTTATTATTCTTTGCTAATTGTTTTATTATAACTATTGATATTATTCCTATTAATATTAATATAACTGTTAATATAATAATTTGTCTATTTTTCATTTTACCAATTCCTTTTCTATTTAATAACAGTATCTTATATTTACATTCTTAAAATAGACTTAAATTATAAATAATATTATTGAAAAATATAAAAATTAATTTTAAAAATTCTCTTTATTTATCCAAAAACATGTGATATAATCACTGTTGATTAAAAATTATAAGGAGGATTTAATATGCCAAATATTGAAAAAATTTATGCACGTGAAGTTATAGACTCTCGTGGAAACCCTACTATTGAGGTAGAAGTTACAACTGTAAGTGGTGCGTTTGGACGTGCTATAGTACCATCTGGTGCTTCAACTGGAGAAAGAGAAGCATTAGAACTAAGAGATGGTGATAAATCAAGATTTATGGGGAAAGGTGTTTCTAAAGCTGTTAGTAATGTTAATGATATAATTGCTGATAAAGTTATTGGTTTAGATGTAACAGATCAAACTGTTGTTGATAAAACTATGCTTGATTTAGATGGAACAGATTTTAAATCAAATTTAGGAGCAAATGCTATTTTAGGTGTTTCTATGGCTACTGCTTATGCAGCTGCTGATTATTACGGTATGCCTTTATATAGATATTTCGGTGGATTCAATGGTAAAACATTACCAGTTCCTATGATGAATGTTGTTAATGGTGGTAGTCATGCTGATTCAACTGTTGACTTCCAAGAATTTATGATTATGCCTGTTGGTGCAAAAAGTATTAAAGAAGCTCTTCAAATGGGTTCTGAAACTTTCCACAACTTACGTTCAGTATTAAAGAAAAAAGGATATAATACAAATGTTGGTGATGAAGGTGGTTTCGCACCAAGCTGTAATGATGGTAATGAAGAACCATTAGAATTAATAGTTGAAGCTATTAAAGCTGCAGGATATGTACCTGGAACAGATATATGTATTGCAATGGATGTTGCTGCATCTGAATTCCATAATAAAGAAACTGGAACTTATGATTTAGTTAAATCTGGACAAGGTTCAAAAACAACTGATGAAATGATTGAAATGTATGCTTCATGGTGTGAAAAATACCCTATCGTTTCTATTGAAGATGGTTTAGGAGAAAGCGATTGGGATGGTTGGAAAAAATTAACTGATCGTCTTGGTAAAAAAATCCAATTAGTTGGTGATGACTTATTTGTTACAAACCCTAAAATATTAAAAGAAGGAATTGATAAAGGTATTGCAAATTCAATATTAATTAAAGTTAACCAAATTGGTTCTTTAACAGAAACTTTTGACGCTATAGAAATGGCTAAAAAAGCTGGTTATACTTGTGTAATTTCTCATAGATCTGGTGAAACTGAAGATACTACAATTGCAGATATTGCTGTTGGGTTAAATGCAGGACAAATTAAAACAGGATCAATGAGCCGTACAGATCGTATTGCTAAATACAACCAATTACTTCGTATTGAAGATCAATTGAGTTCAGTTGCTGAATATCAAGGTAAAGATTGTTTTTATAACATATAATGCAAATATTTCTAAATAAAAAATAGAGTAGTTTTAATAATTCTACTCTATTTTTTCTACTTATTTTCTCTTTTCATACCTTTAATAATCTCTTTAGTTTCCTTATCAACTCTTAATGACTCTCGTATTTTTTGAAGAGCCTTATTATATGTTTCATTATCTAATTTATTGTCTTTTAAATATGACATAGTTTCTTTTGGATATTTAACAAAGCAAATCGAAATTGCCCATGCTACTGCCATTTTAACGTAATACTTATCATTCTTTATATAATCAAATATATTAAATAATTCTTGTATATACTTTTCTTCAATATAGTATCCTAAAATTATAACAACACTAAATCTAATTTCATATTTTTCATTAGATTTCCAATATTTTTCTAAAAATTCCCACATCTCTTGTTTGTTTTTTTTGATAATTTTTAGTTCATTGCAAAAACTATCACATAAAGACCAATTAGATATTTTAGGTATAAACTTCTTTACTTGTTTTAATATATTTTTAAAATCACATTTCATATTCCCAATTATTAGACCTTGTAGCATTGTTTCTTCAAAATATATATCCTTAATATTTAAATATTCTTCTGCTTTACCTTCTTTAACAATTCGTTTTGCAATCTTTCTTATTTCTGGTATTCTAACTCCTAACAAATTATTACACCCTGGTATCAAGTTAGAAGAAAAATCTTTATATTTTTCTTCTCTTAAACCTATTAATTCTTTCCTTATTTCTTCTTCCATTTTATCTCCATATTTTATCTCCATATTTTATCTGAAATAGGATAAGATTATTTTACCAACCTTATCCTATTTACATTAATCTTCTTCTTGAACTATTGTAAGTAATATTGCACTTACTATACCATCTTCATTATACTCTAATTCTATATTATATATATTACTAGTATTTTCTTCTATAAAAGTTTTTATAGATTGATATATCTCTTCATTTCCATTTTCCTTATCGATTATCAATCTTAAGACTTCATTAGATACAACTTCTCTTCCACTTATAGCATACCCAATTGCATCTATACTTGCTAATAAATTTTCACTTGAAATATTTTCACCTACTAATAGTTCAAATTCTGAATTATATCTATTTTTTTCTGTTTCTGATAATACTCCATCATCTTCAAATAATATTTGTTCTTCTGAAAAAACACTTGTTAATTCTAATTGATCTTTTTCACTTAAATTATTTGATAATATTTCTGTGATTTTCGTAGTAAATTCAGTAAAATAACTTTCATTTATATTTACAACATCTTCTTCAGTAACTTTCTTAATTTCAACAGTTTCCAATGGTTCAAATTCTCCATCAATTTTCAGTTTTATATCCTTAATGTCATTCATATATTCTATCACAAAACTTTGCAATATTTTATTATCTTCTTTAGATGCTGAATATTTCAAAATAACTTTTTGGGTTTCAGTTATTGGTAATTCTAAACTAACAGTATTATCTTTGTTTTCAACAAAAAAACTATATATTTCGTTTTCTTCTGAACTAACACTTATATTTAATTTTTTATTTTCACTCTGTTCCCATTCAAGTTTAATTTTAACTTCTCCAATTTCAATGTTTGCCCCAACTACTGTTCCGTTTTTTTCGTATATGGTATAACTCATATTGTTTTCCGAATCAGATTCAATCTCTATATTATCCCATTCATTTAATATATTTTCTATATTTTGAATAAACTCTTGTTTTTGTTCATCACTTTCATACATTCCTAATATTATTTCATCACTTTTTACATTTTCTAATACTTCTGTAACAATTATCTTTAACTGTGCTTCTGTTATTGTAAGTGTATATGAATTAACATTAGTGTCTTGTCCATTTATATTTATTGTTTGATTTTGTAATTTTGAAAAACTATCGTCAGTTAAATTTTCATTTACTATTTCTGCATATTTAGTTAATAATTCTGATATTTGTTCTTCTGTTAATCCCATATCAGTATTTACAGGTATTTCTCCAACTCCTATTAACTCTAAAACTTCTTCAAAAGATATGAATTTATCTTCAAATAATTCTGTGCCTGAAATATATTGCCCTTGATCATTTTTTATATATTGCAATTGTATACTTTCATCATTTATTCCTACAAGTTCTATTTCATCATATTCATAATTATTCGTTTTATCTACTTCTGATGTTAGTTCTAATTTTAAATCATTTATACCATTATCCGTATTTTCTTCACTTGTCCCTACTCCTTGTGCAAAATCCACGTCAACTGTTATCTTTTGTCTATATTTTTCTGCCGATATTTGTTCAACTGAAAATGGTTCAAAAAGTTTTTGAATTTCTTCTGTATTTAAACCAGCATATTTCATAAATAGTGTTTTGTCTGATTTAAATAAATCTGTTGATATATACACAAATGCAAATGTAGCTGTTGATATAATCATGATTATAAGTATAATTAACAGAACTACCCATAATTTTATCCCTTTACTTTTTCTATTCATTTTATATCCAGTATCTTGTTTATTTCCGGTATTAGGATTACCTTCTATATAATTATTTAAATTTTCATTATTATTAAAATCCATAATATTTCCCCCAATAATTTTTATTTTTCTTTTGATTTAGTTTTTTAATAAATTTTGTTTTACAACTTCATATAAGATTATTCCTGTTGAAACTGATGCATTAAGTGAACTTACTTTTCCTTTCATAGGAATCTTAACTAAAAAATCACATTTTTTCTTTACTTTTTCACTTATACCATTTCCTTCATTCCCAATTACAATTCCAATCGCCCCTGTTAAATCCTGGTTATAGTAATACTTTTCTGTATTTATATCTGTACCACATATCCATAAACCTTGTTTTTTTAACTCTTCTATTGTTTCAGAAATATTTGTAACTCTTGCTATTTTCATATATTGTGTTCCACCAGCTGAAACTTTATTCACAGTACTATTAACTTGTACTGCCCTTCTTTTAGGTATTATAATACCATGTACTCCTGCTGTTTCTGCTGTTCTTATTATTGATCCAAAATTATGCGGATCTTCTATTCCATCTAATATAACTACAAATGGATCTTCATTTCTATTTTTCGCTTCTTCCAATATTTCTTCTATATCCGAATACTCATATGGTGGTACAATTGCTATTATCCCTTGATGGTTTTCTGTTTCTGCTATTTCATTCATTTGTCTTTTATCTTTTTCCACCATTATTATTTTTCTTTGTTTTGCCATACCTATTATTTTGTTTATTGATCCATGTTTTTCTCCTTTTGATATAAATATTTTATTTATATCTTTACCACTTTCAAGTAATTCAAATACTGCATTTCTACCTTCAACTTGATCTTCATAAGTTTTTTCTTCTTTTTCTATTACTTTTTTTTCTTTATTCTGTTTAAATTTATTGTCTTTCTTACTATTTTTACTATTTTTTCTATATTCCTGCATATATTCTCCATTCTTTTAATCAAAATTTATATCATCTGCACCAATATCTTGCATATTTACAGTTCTTCTTTTTATTCTATGTTCTTCTGACTTTTCCAATATAGCATTCTTAACTGTCTCAGAGTTTCTAATATTTTTGATTTCCAATGTAGAATGTGTAACATCTGATGAATAGCATAATACAGTTCCTAATTTAAATATTCTTTGAAATAATGACCTTTTCAATTCAACATCTGTTATCTTGTACATATAACATGAATTTTCCTTTTGGTTTAATAATCCTTCTTTTATAGTTACCAATTCATCTTCTATTTGATATTTTGTAAACGTAAATGGTAATGCAAAAAATACCCATCTTTTTCTTTCAATAATTAACATTTCTTTACCTCTTTCCTATTTATTCATCATCTAATTTTAGTACTGATAAAAATGCTTCTTGTGGTATTTCTACATTACCAATTTCACGCATTTTCTTTTTACCTCTTTTTTGTTTTTCAAGTAATTTTTTCTTTCTAGAAATATCTCCACCATAACATTTAGCAAGTACGTCTTTTCTCATAGCTGATATTGTTTCTCTAGCTATAACTTGCCCACCAACAGCTGCTTGAATTGGTATTTTGAATAGTTTTCTAGGAATAACTGTTTTTAGTTTTTCCACCATTTTTTTACCACGTTCGTAACTACTATCTTTATGAACTATAAAACTAAGAGCATCTACTGGTTCTCCATTTATGTGAATATCTAATTTTACTAAATGTGATCTTTTATACTCTTTAAACTCATAGTCTAGTGAAGCATATCCTTTTGTTTTAGATTTTAAATTATCAAAAAAGTCATATATAATTTCATTTAGTGGCATTTCATATATTAATGTTACTCTATTTTCATCTAAATATTTCATATCAACATATATTCCACGTCTTCTTTGGCATAATTCCATAACATTTCCAACATAGTCTTTAGGAGTTAATATATTTGCAGTTACAAATGGTTCTTCCATATATGAAACTTCTTGTGATGTTGGTAAGTCTTCTGGATTATATAATTCCAAGATTTCTCCATCTGTTTTATACACCTTATATATAACTGATGGAGCTGTTGTAATTAATCCTAAGTCAAATTCTCTATCTAACCTTTCTTGAATTATTTCTAAATGTAATAATCCTAAAAATCCACATCTAAAACCAAATCCTAGAGCTGCTGATGATTCTGCTTCATATTCTAAAGAAGCATCATTTAATTTTAATTTTTCTAAAGATTCTTTTAATACTTCATATTCACTACCATCTATTGGATATAGTCCACAATACACCATTGGTGTAACCTTTTTATATCCTTTTAAAGGTACGTCTGCTGGATTATCTTTTAAAGTTATTGTATCTCCAACATGGATATCAGATAATTTTTTTATACTAGCTGATATATATCCAACTTCACCTGCTTTAATTTCATTACACGCCATATATGACCCTGGTGTGAAATATCCTACTTCTGCTACAGTAAACACTTTATCTGCTGCCATCAACTTTATTTCATCACCAACTTTTACTTTTCCATCAATTACTCTAACATATGCTATTGCCCCTTTATAATTATCATAATACGAATCAAAAATTAGACATTTAGTTTTGTCATCTTCATTTCCATTTGGAGCTGGCAATTCAGTTACTATTCTTTCTAAAACTTCTTCAATATTTAATCCTGATTTTGCAGAAATACAAGGACTATCCATTGCTGGGATTCCAATTATATCTTCAATCTCTTTTTTTACTTCATCTGGCCTTGCATTAGGTAAATCTACTTTGTTTAAGACTGGTAATATTTCTAAATTACTATCTATTGCTAAATATACATTTGCTAAAGTTTGAGCTTCAACTCCTTGACTACTATCCACTACTAATATTGCTCCATCACATGCTGCTAAGCTTCTTGATACTTCGTAATTAAAATCCACATGTCCTGGTGTATCTATTAAATTAAGTATATATTCATTTCCATCTTTTGCCTTATATACCATTCTAACAGCTTGTGATTTTATTGTTATTCCTCTTTCTTTTTCTATGTCCATATTATCTAGAACTTGACTTTCCATTTCTCGCTTTGATAATACTCCTGTTTTTTCTATTAATCTATCTGCTGTTGTTGATTTTCCATGATCTATATGTGCTATTATGCTAAAATTTCTAATGTATTTTTGTCTATCTTCCATTTTGTCCCTTTCTTTTATCCATTTTCCACTATATTTTATCATATATATATTAAAAGTACAATAATTTTTCAAAACAAAAAACTCATATTTTTCTTATTTTTCCACGTATTAACTTGATTAATACTTTCCGCTATATTATTTAAACTTACTTTATATTTTATAAATCAAAAAATACAAATATATGTGTAAATATCTGTTTTACTATTCTATGATCTTTCAGAATTAATTACAGTTATAATCAATTATTTATTAAAATAAAATTTACAACTTTTAAAAAGTGCTAAGATTTATTCTTAACACTTTCATAAATACTGTATTCCATCTTTTACATTGTATACATTCTGATATCCTATATTAGTTAATATCAGTTGTGCATTTTTACTTTTCATTCCACTTCCACAATACACAATTATTTTATCTTGTTTTGAAATTCCTAATTTTGTAATTTTATTTTCAATTTCATAAGTTTGAATTAATATTGCTCCACTAATATGACTTTTTATATACTCTTCT
The DNA here is from genome assembly GCA_964369695.1 of uncultured Clostridium sp. Lineage (GTDB taxonomy): Bacteria > Bacillota > Clostridia > TANB77 > CAG-508 > CAG-269. Next base: position 14,556 of record CAYJGL010000017.1, on the reverse strand, counting down.
TCTGTTCTAACATCTATCAACATAACTTTTTCAGAACTTACAATTTTTTTAAGTTCTTCTACACTTAAATCTTTTCTACTCATACTTCCCCCACAATAATTATAGTATTCTACTATATATATTATGATAAAAAATTTTTTTTGTTATTTTACAAAAATATTACAAATATCGTACTTTCCTTTATTTCATCTTATTTAAATATATTATTTTATGACAAAGTTTTTTTAATATATTAATTATATTATTTTTTTCGACAATTAATATTCAATAATTATATCAAATCATTTACAAAGTTATTACAAATATATTTCGTTTCAAAATTATGTTTATCATTTTCGACATATTTTTTAGTTATCCACAATTACCTTTTGCTTGTGGAAACTGTGGATAACTTTGTGAATAACTCTAATTATTGCTTTTTCAGATATAAGTTATACACATCTAATAATAGTTTAAATAATTAATTAACTTTTATATTTTTCTCAAAACAATTTATGTGTACTTTTTATTTATTTGAAATAATTTAAAATAAACTTTAGTCACAACACTCTTTTGTAATCAAATTCATTTTTTATAGAAAATATGTTTTTTTTTGCAATCAATTACAAATTTTATATTAATATGATATAATAATGGTAATTAATGGAGGTGATTATCTGATAGAAAGAAAAAAATACTTAAAAAACCTAAAAACATGGAAAGATAAAGATTTAATAAAAGTAATAACAGGTATAAGAAGATGCGGAAAATCAACTTTATTCAAACTATATATTGAATATCTAAAAAGTACAGGAGTTCAAGATGAACAGATAATATCAATTAACTTCGAAAATCCTGATACTGAATTTAATAGTTATAAAGATTTATACAAACATATAAAACAACAAATCAAAACAACAAATCAAAACAACAAATCAATATTATGTATTTTTAGATGAAATTCAAAACATTCCAAAATTTCAAAAAGCAGTTGACGGATTATATATTATAGAAAATATAGATCTATATATAACAGGCTCTAATGCATATCTATTATCTGGAGAATTAGCAACACTATTAACTGGAAGATATATAGAAATTAAAATGTACCCATTATTATTTGGTGAATATATAAATTATTACAACAAAGAGGCTGACGAAAAAATATATTTAGATTATATTAATAGAAGTTCTTTCCCTTATGCTTTAAAATTAGAAGAAGAATCAGAAATAGATATTTATTTGGATGCTCTATATAATACAATAATTTTAAAAGATGTGGCACAAAGAAAAAAAATAACTGATACTTCAATACTTAAAACAATTACAAAATTCATGTTTAATAATATTGGTAATTGCTTATCAATAAAAAAAATAGCTGATACTTTAACATCAAACGGAAGGTCTATCTCTGTTCATACAGTGGAAAATTACTTAGAAGCTTTAATTGATAGTTATGTATTTAATAAAGTTTCAAGGTTTGATATAAAAGGAAAACAATATCTACAATCAGGAGAAAAGTACTATGCAACAGATGTAACAATGAGATACTCTTTACTAGGAAGAAGAAATATCGACTCTAGTCATATATTAGAAAATATTGTGTATCTTGAACTTATACGTAGGGGTTATAAAGTGTATGTAGGCAAAACAGGTGAAAAAGAAGTAGATTTTGTTGCAGAAAATAAAGATGGATTTACTTATTTTCAAGTCGCATATACAACACGAAAACAAAGTACGTTAGAAAGAGAACTAGCACCTTTACAAGATGTAAATAACCACTATCCTAAATATATTCTTACAATGGATATAGATCCAATAGCTGATTATGATGGTATAAAGAAAATCAATGTTTTAGATTGGCTAGTACAAAAATAGTTAGAGCGATAGTATGAAAGTCTCTTATTTTTGACACTTTATGTAAAATATGTTATAATTTAATCATAAGCAAACGCTTAAATAAAATAAAAAGCCCACTGTAGTGGGCAAAAGGAGAAAATTATTATGACAAATGTAACAAAACAACAACAACATACAATCCAAAAGGTATACGAGCAAAACATACATCAATTGTATACTTCATATGAACAAGTACCTTCGGACGGTGAATGGACAACTGTAAAATGGATTGAACTCCATCTTACATGTGCTGAACATAAGTTCTGCATGTCTCCATCGCAATTCATCACTTCTAGAGAGAATTATTTTAATCATAAATAAGTTTCTTTCCCCACTCTTAATAAGAGTGGGGATATCTTTTTATATTCTAATAAAAACT
>CAYJGL010000017.1:0-12199 GCA_964369695.1 uncultured Clostridium sp. | reverse complement strand
TCTTTCCCCACTCTTAATAAGAGTGGGGATATCTTTTTATATTCTAATAAAAACTATTTCTTTTTTTAATTTCTACTTTTAATATTATTTTATAACAAAATATAATATAGTAATAATTTCTAATATAGTGATAAATGGAAAACCTACAACAAAAGCCATTTTTTTAGTCTTATGTCTAAAAGTATACATACCTGAAATAGTACCTATACCACCACCTAAAGCAGTTATAATAAATAAAGTTTTTTCTGGTATTCTCCATTTACCTTTTTCTGCTTTTCTTTTGTCTAACCACATTGCTAAAAAACCTATTAAATTTATACTTAATATATATATCAATATATTTTGCCATGTAAATATTTCTTCTAAGTTCATTTTATGCTCCAATCTTTAATTTATATTTTAATTTTTAATTTTTAATCAATAATTTTTTCTCATTTTTTTTGATTTCTTTGTACACTTCTCCCCAATTATTCACACTTATTATATTTTGACAATTTTCTGGTATAGCATAATTCAAATCATTAAAATGTATCGCTGTAATTCCTATATCTGAAATTTCTTTGCATATTTTATATCTATCATCTATCATTATATGTATATTCTTTTCCATGCACATTTTAACTTTATTAGATACATTCCAATTTATTTCATCAAATTCTAATTTATATTTTTCAATAACTTTATCTGCATACATAATTTCATTTGGTGTATGTTCTCCCCTTGCTGATATAACTATTAAATTATGCTTTTCTTCTTTTAATTTTTCTAAAATCAATTTTGCTCCAGTAACCAAATCTGAATATTCATTTATTTTATCCAAATAATTATTTGTAAAAAACTGTTTTGATTCATCATTCCAGTTATATCTTTCTTGAAACAAAAATTTTTCTTTGTTTTTAATCCCATTTGGCAAACCTTTTTGTTGTAATTCATAATCAAATAATTCTGCTTTAACTGTTAAATTTTTTTCAAAATCAAATACTACTCCATCAAAATCAATTCCAATATTCATATACATTCACTCTCCATTTCTTCTATTTTTAAACATTAACCCATACATCCCATAAGGACTGTCCCTATTACGACATTTATGTCGTGTTTGGGACTGTCCCCAATGCGACATTATCCAAATAAGCTTATTTGATTACTTTTACTCATTCCTTCTAAACAACCAAATTCTTTTAATAATTCTGCTACTGAGTCTCCTACTTTTGAACGTATCTTCATATCTTCTATCGACATAAATTTACCGTCTTTTCTTGCTCTTTCAATTCCTTCTGCTGCGATTGTTCCAAGTCCTGGTATACTATTAAGTGGTGGTCTGATTCCTTCTTCTTCTATTAAAAAGTTTTTAGAATGTGATTTATATAAATCCATTGGTAAAAACTTATGACCTCTTTCATTCATTTCTAAGACAAGTTCCAGTATGTTATATACATTCTTATCTTTCACAGTTCCTTTATTCCCCAAACTATCTATTTCTTTCATAGCATTTTTAACTTTTTCTTTTCCATATATCATTAATCTACTATCAAAATCATCTGCTCTAATTGTAAAATATGCTGTATAGTATGCTAAAGGTTGATGTACTTTAAACCATGCAATCCTAAAAGCATTTGTAACATACGCTGCAGCATGTGCTTTTGGGAACATATATTTAATTGTCTCACATGATTTAATATACCAATCTGGCACATCATGTTCTTTCATCATTTCTACATATTCTCCCCATTTAACTGGATCTTTTAATGCTTTTCCTTTTCTTACAAGCTCCATTATTTTAAATGATGGATTTGGTGGTACTCCCATTTTAATTAAATATATCATAATGTCATCACGACAACATATTGCATCACCTAAAGTAACTGTTCCCGCATTTATTAAATCTTGTGCATTATTAAGCCATACATCTGTCCCATGTGATAAACCAGATATTCTAATTAGTTCATCAAATGTTGTAGGTTTTGTATCAACAAGCATACCTCTTACAAATTTAGTCCCAAATTCTGGTATTCCAAAACTTCCTACTTGTGACTTTATTTGTTCTGATGTTACTCCTAAAGCTTCTGTTGAACTAAATATTGACATTGTTTCTTTATCATCTAATTTTACTTTTGTTGGATCTATCCCTGTTAAATCATGTAACATTCTAATAATTGTAGGATCGTCATGACCTAATATATCTAATTTAAGTAAATTTTCATCAATTGAATGGTAATCAAAGTGAGTTGTAACAATATCTGAATCTGATTTATCTGCTGGATGTTGTACTGGACAAAATTCATATATTTCTCTTCCTTTTGGAACAACTATAATTCCCCCTGGATGTTGTCCTGTTGTTCTTTTAACACCAACACAACCACCAGCTATTCTTTGTGTTTCTGCTCTATTAACAGTCATATTTCTCTCTTCAAAATATTTTCTAACATATCCAAATGCAGTTTTTTCTGCAATAGTTCCTATAGTCCCTGCCTTATATGTTGTACCCTTTCCAAATATTTCTTCTGTATACCTATGTGCTTTAGCTTGATATTCCCCTGAAAAGTTTAAATCTATATCTGGCTCTTTATCTCCATTAAAACCTAAAAATGTTTCAAAAGGTATATCCATACCATCTTTTTCTAAATCACTATCACATTTAGGACATTTTTTATCTGGTAAATCAAATCCATTTTTAAATCCATAATCTGAAAAATCTGAATATCTACAATTAGGACATCTATAGTGTGGTGGTAGTGAATTAACTTCTGTAATACCAGTTGCATACGCTGCATATGATGAACCAACAGATCCCCTTGAACCAACTATATATCCGTCATCATTAGACTTCCATACTAATTTTTGTGCAATTATATACATAACAGAAAAGCCATTTGATATAATTGAGTCAAGTTCTCTGTCTAATCTATCTTTAACAATCTCTGGAAGTTCTTCTCCATATAATTCTTTTGATTTTTTATATGCAATATCCCTTATTTCATCTTCACAGCCTGGAATATGTGGTGCACACTTTTCAGTAGATATTGGACTTATTTGATCACACATATCTGCTATCATATTTGTGTTTGTAACAACAATTTCGTACGCTTTTTCTTTTCCTAAATAACTAAATTCTTCTAACATTTCATCAGTTGTTTTAAAGTATAGTGGTGCTTGATTGTCAGCATCATCATAACCTTGCCCCGCTTCTAATATACGCCTATATATCTCATCTTGCGGATCTAAAAAATGCACATCACCAGTTGCAACAACTTTTTTATCTAACTTTTCACCAACTTCAACAATTCGCCTATTATATTCCTTCAAAGTTTCTTCGTCTGGAACAATTTCTTTTCTAATCATAAAATCATTATTTCCAAGTGGCTGAATTTCTAAATAATCATAAAACTCTGCAATATCTATCACTTCATCTTCTGGTTTCCCCATTTCAATTGCTTTATATAGCTCTCCTGCTTCACATGCTGAACCAATTATTAGACCTTCTCTATGTTTTTCCAAAATGCTTTTAAGTATTCTAGGTTTCCTATAGAAATAGTCTACATGAGAATATGATACTAATTTATATAAATTCTTAAGACCTACATAATTTTTAGCTAAAATAATAATATGATAAGTATTTAACTTTTTAAACGCTTCTTTTTTTGCTTGATCTGAACTTGCCATAATAGAAATATCATCAATAGTTTTTACACCTTTATCTTTTAATACTTCCATCATCTTATTAAATACTTGAACTGTTGTTTTAACATCATCTAATGCTCTATGTGCTACTTCAACTTTTATTCCTAAGTTTTCAGCTATTTTTTCCAACTTATATTTCTTATACTCTGGATATAACTGTTTTGCTAAACTAAGTGTATCTAAATATGTAAAATTAAATTCATAACCTAAATTTCTTGCATTTTGCTTCAAAAATCCTATATCAAAACCAGCATTATGTGCAACAATTACAGTGTCTTTAATAAAGTCAAGTATCTTTGGAAATACTTTATCAATTGTTTCAGCATCTTTAACCATATCATCGGTAATATTCGTAACTTCTGTTACTCTTGCTGGAATATGTTTTTCTGGATTTACAAAACAAGAAAACTCATCAATTACTTCTCCATTTTGTATTTTTAATATTCCTACTTCTGTAATCTTTTCATTTTTAGCCGAAAAACCTGTTGTTTCTAAATCAAGTACTGAATATATTGTATCAATATTTTGACCTTTAGAATTTGCAATAATTGTATTATCATCTGGTGCTAAATATCCTTCAACACCATATATAACTTTCATATTTGGATTATCATATCCAAGCATTTTGTGAGCTTCTGGAAAACTCTGTACAACACCATGATCTGTTATTGCAATTGATTTCATTCCCCACTCCATAGCTCGCTTAATTAAACTTTTAGCAGATGACATACCATCCATTTGACTCATTTGAGTATGCAGATGTAATTCAACTCTTTTTTCTTCTGCTAAATCTTTTCTTTTTTCTTTTTTTATTCCATCTATTTCAACTACTGTATTTACCATTACTATCATTTCATCTGAAAAAGAATCCATTTGTGGTGTTCCAACTAATTTTACAGCTTTTGCTCCAGTTATTCTTTTCATCTGCTTTTTAGCTTTTTCTTTTTCTAAAAATACTTTACAAGTAATTGTTGTAGTTCCATCATATATGTCAAAACTAAATAGAGTTTTTCCTGATTTTAGTTCTCTATCTTCTGAATATATTACTTCACCTTCTAAACTAATTCTTCCATCTTCTACAGTTAAATCTTCTACTTTAACCAATTCTTCTGTAATATTCATTGAATTTCCATATATAAGTGGTGTATCTTCTTCTTTTGGAAGTTCTGGAACATCTGATGATGTTTCTATTATTGTATTTGCAATTACTGATATATCTCCTAAATATGTATCTAGTCCAGGTTTACCTGTTATTTTAAGAGCTTTTGCATTTTCTATTTTACTAATTATTTCTTTTCCCTCTTCATAATCTTTAGCAAATGACTTACAATTTATCATACCTGTTCCATCGTATACGTCAAATATTATCATTCCTTTTCCTGTTTTAGTTTCTCGTATTTCTGATTTAACAAATCTACCTTCTATTGTTACTTTTAAATCATTTGATGTTATTTGAGATATTCTAACCATCTTTTCTTTTGCTCTTGATGGTTTTCCTAGAATATATTCTTCTAATCCATTATCTATATCTTCTGAAGTTTGACTATATTCTAAATTCTCTACAGAATTATCAACTATTTCATTATTATCTGGAATATATCCTTCCATGTCTTCAGGTGGCATGTATGGCTGATTATTAAACTCTTCTTCCATCTTTTCAGCTTCATTTTCTATTTTCACATTTTGTTTTTCTATTTTAGCTATTATCTCTGCTTCTTCTTTTTCTTGCTTTTTCTTTATTTCTTCTATCTCTGCTTTAGATATGTCTTCAAATATATCTATAACATACTCTAATCCAAATATATTCTTGATTACTTTTTGTAGTTCTTTATCTGTTTTTTTAGCTTTTAAAAACTCTGCTCCCCTTATCTTCATTTTAACTTTTATAATATTATCATCAATTTCTAAATTACTTTTTAATAAAAGCATTGGTTTAGCTAAAGGATATTTGTGCGACATATATGCTATTATATTTTTCCATTCTTCTTTTATATCTTTTTTGTCTGTTTTTTCATGATACTCTATATTTAACTCTATTTTTTGAAATTTAAATCTTTCCATTAAAAATTTTTCAAAAAACCATATTTCTTTTATATCTATAAATTCATCTGTATATATTTTTATTTCCAATGTATTAGTCTTTTTTAATACATTTAAACTTCTTATTTCGGCATATCCAATATTTGATTTTGTTTCATACTCTTTGAATACTTCATTTATTTTTTTAGGTTTTTGATCCATTTCAACAGCTCCTTTTACTTTTATGATTTTACCATAAATTCAAAGTATATTAAAGAGATTTTTAATATTTATTAAAATATCAAAGCTCCCTACAATTGCAGAGAGCTTTTCTTGTCTTAGATGTAATTCCGCCAAATTACATCTAAGACTTTATATTAAATAGTCTTTCGACTATTTTATTATTATATAATATTTTTATGTAAATTTCAAGACTTTCTCGCCATTTATTTTTTTTTAGCATTTTCAGTGTCAATTTTTTTCTATTCTCATATTATATATCATAATACAAAAGAAAAAAGGAAAACAAAAAACATACTTGATTTGATGGAAGGGGGTCTAGACTATGCCAGAAAATAGAGGTTGCGGTGGTTTCGGATTTGGTGATGATTGCTGCTGGATTATAATATTAGTAGTATTATTCTGCTGTTGTTGCGGTGGAAATAAAGGAGGATGTTGCTAATTCTCACTTTAATCACTTAGTACACAAAAAGGATTTGAGTTTTCAAATCCTTCTTTTTATTTATATCTTTTACCTTTACTTGATTTATTTTCTTTACCACTTTCTTTTTTATTTATTTCTCTTTGTTTTTCTTTTTTTCTAAGTCCACGTGGTAGTTCTATTTCTTCTTCATAATATTCGTCATCTTCTTCATAGTCATCGTCAAAATATTGTTCTTCATTATATTCCTTCATTTTTTCTAAAGTTTCTTTACTTTTTGAAGATCTATTGTTTTTTTTTGCTCTTTTTCTTATTTTCCTAATTATAATCATTAATATAATTAATCCAATCAATATCCAAAAAGCATATATGTAGTTAATATTAATATTTTCAAATATTGTTCCTTCTGTATTAAAAATTGACATTTGTTGAAGTGGTTTTTTAGCTATTATTTGATATGTTGCTATATTTTCATCATCATCATTTACCAATATTGTTATACTATTTTCGCCTTCTTTTAAATTAGTATTTCCGACTATTTCAACATCATAAGAGATATCAGTCGGAACAGCTTCAATTGTTAGTTCTGTTATTTCTTCTCCACATTCTACTATATATTCATATGTGTTAGTATTAAATTCTTTATCTAATGTTAATCCTGTAATTTCTAAGCTTTCTAACCCTTTGTTTGTATTTTCATATACACCACTATTTCCTACTTTTTTTTGATAATTATATTCATCATCATCTTTTATTATATTTGTTGTATATGTTTTTGTAGTACCATCTTCAGCAGTTACTATTACTTCACTAACATTTCTTCCTGATTCTAATTCTAAATCACCTGTTCCTGTAATTTCCGCATTTTTATCTTCTGCTTCTGCATATACTTCTACTGATTTTGTACTTTCCGGAACAGCTACTGTATATGTTGTTATATCTTCTTCAAACCCGTAAAAATCATATGGTTTTATTCCTAAATTGCTTAAATTAGCATTATTAGATTTTTGATTGCTAGTTGTAGTTGCATATATATTATTAAATTGAATACTAAAAATAGTTATTATTATCATTACTATTATTATTTTTACTATATTATTCACTTTATTTTTATTTATTATCTTCACTATTTTACCACCTTATTTTTATTCTTATGTAGATATACAGTATTTTAACATTGCAATATATATTAGTCAATAATTATATTCAAGATTTTATTATGCATTAATCTTTGTTATAAATATTTATCTACTAGAATTTCCGCAATACCAATATATTCATTTGGTTTTAATTTCAGAAGCATTTTTTTATCTTCTTCTGATAAAATTTGTAGACCACTAACAAATTCATTTATATGTTCTTTAGTAATTTCCTTCCCCCTTGTTAATTCTTTCAACATATCATAAGCATTTGGTACACTATATTTTCTCAAGATAGTTTGAATTGCTTCTGCTAATACACTATAATTATTTTCTAATTCAATACTAATTTGTTCAACATTAATATCAATTTTATTTAACCCTACTATTGTTTGTTCTAAAGCTTGAACTGAATATGCAATAGCTATTCCTATATTTCTTAATACTGTTGAACCAGAAAGGTCTCTTTGCAATCTTGATTTTGCTAACTTATTTGACATAGCCACTAGAAGAGCATTTGATATTTCAATATTCCCCTCACTATTTTCAAAATTTATAGGATTCACTTTATGTGGCATTGTACTACTTCCAACTTCTGTTTTAATTGTACGTTGCTTTATATATTTTTTACTAACATATAACCATATATCTACATCTAAATCAGATATAATGTTATTAAAATGTTTAATCGTATCAAAAATTTCAACGATGTAATCAGAACCTTCAATTTGAGTTGTTATTTCATTAAAGTCCAGTTCTAAATATTGTTCAATGAATTTTTTACTTAAACTTTCCCAATCTTCATTTGGAAAAGCTATATTTATAGCTGCATAATTTCCAGTAGCACCATTAAATTTGGCATAATATTTAGCTACCTTTAATTTTTCCAACCTTATTGATAACCTATTTATATATACCAAAAACTCTTTACTTATAGTTGTTGGCGTTGCTGGTTGTCCATGTGTATGTGCAAGCATAGGTATTTTCTCATTATCCTTAGCGAGTTTTTTTAATGTAAAAACTACTTCTTCTGCTTTTTTTATCCAAATATTTTGTAATCCTTTTTTTAACATATTAGCATAAGCACAATTTGTTATATCTTCAGACGTACAACCTAGATGAACTAAGCTAACCAACTTTTCTAAATCTATTTCCTTTAACTTATTTGCAACAAATATTTCACATGCTTTAACATCATGTTTAGTGATTGATTCAATTTCTTTTACTTTTAATGCTGAATCTTCATTAAATTTATTATATATGTCTTTTATTAAATTAATTTTTTCTATATTAATTTGATATTTATCTTTTATTTCAGATATATTTTCTAACAAGAATACTAGCCAATACACTTCAACTTTTACTCTATTTTTAATTAGTGCATATTCTGAAAAATATGGCGATAACATTTCTCTAATTCCAAAGTACCTACCATCTAATGGACTTAGTGCTAATAATTTGATTTTTTCTAAATTTTCCATACATTCCCTTTCAAATTAAAATTTATTAATCTATTTAATTTCATTTATATAATATTTATGATATAATGTCAATATATGTAAACTAAGAATTGGAGAATATTTATGATAGAACTTTTATCCCCTGCTGGAAACTTTGAATGTGTTAAATCAAGTATACAAAATGGTGCAAATGCAATATACTTTGGGGCAAGCTCATTTAGTGCTAGAGCATATGCAGGTAATTTTGACTATGAAGAATTAAAAAACACAATTATATATTGTAAGACAAGAAATGTAAAAACATTTCTTGCTCTTAATACTTTACTTAAAGACGACGAATTTGAAACAGCTTTAGATATTATTAAAAACACTTATGCTTTCGGAATTGATGCAATTATTGTTCAAGATTTAGGACTTGCTAAGATAATCAAAAAAGATTTTCCAGATCTTCCACTTCATGCAAGTACTCAATTAAGTGTTCATAATTTAAATGGAGTTTTAGAATTAGAAAAATTAGGTTTTAAAAGAGTTGTTTTATCTCGTGAACTTTCTATTTCTGAAATCAAATATATTTGTGATAACTCAAATGTTGAAATCGAATGCTTTATACATGGTGCGTTATGTATTTCATATTCAGGACAATGCCTATTTTCAAGTATGATTGGTGGACGTTCTGGTAATCGTGGTAAGTGTGCTCAGCCTTGCAGATTACCCTATTCGTTATTTAACAAAACTACTGATAACAAATCTGATAATGGATATTTAATGAGTCCTAGAGACCTTTGCGGAATTGATTTAATTCCTAATTTAATTAATGCAGGTGTACATTGTTTAAAAATAGAAGGTAGAATGAAATCTCCTGAATATGATGCTATAGTAACTAAAATATATAGAAAGTATATAGATTTGGCTTATTCAAATACTCAATATTCAGTTTCTCCTACTGATAAAAAGAATTTATTACAAGCATTTAATCGTGGGAACTTTTCAACTGGACATCTAAATTCAAAAGAAAACACTAATTTAATATTTAAAGAAAAACCTAATAATATGGGGATATATCTTGGGAAGGTTATAAAGTATGTTGAACATAAAGGATATATAACTTTAAAATTACATGAAGAAATACAAATTGGTGATACAATATCTATCCAAAACGAAAGTGGAACTTATACAATTTCTGAAATTATGGATAGAAATGTTAATCTGAAAACAACTACAATTGACCAAATTGTTACAATTGGTAGAATTAAAGGTAATATTAAAGTAGGTGATAACATATATAAGATCTCTTCAAAATCATTACTACAAAACGCTAAAAATTCATATAGCAAAGAAAATATTAAAATTCCTTTATCTTGTAGTATAACCATAAAAGAAAATTCACCTATTTATATTGAAATTACCACAAATAATAATATACCATTATATGAAAATCTATATATTAAATATACAACTGACACTATACCAGTTCAAGCAATTAAGAAACCTATTAATAAGGAAGATATAATTAAACAAATATTAAAAACAAATGACACACCATTTATTTTTAATAACATTAATATAGATTTAGATAACAACTTATTTATTCCTAAACTAAGTATTTTAAATGATCTTAGAAGAAAATCAATTGACTTAATTTATGAATATATAGAAAAAATGTCAGTTAGAACATTAACTAATTCTTCTGATATTTCTAAATCTACTGATGTACTTTTAAAAAAGTCCAATGATAATAATACTACTACTAAAAAAATATCTCTATTGCTAAATAATATAAACACTGACTTTGATTATTCTGATTTAGAATATGTTGATAGAATCTATATTCCAATTTGGTATTTTAACAATACAGATTATACTGATATTTTAAACTCTCTTAATGCGCATTTTAATATATATATTTATTTACCCACTATTATGAAAGATAACTTTAATACTCTATTTAAAAATACTATTGAAAATGCTCTTAAGACATATCAAATTAAAGGTATTGTATTATCACAAATTGGAAATATTGTATTAATTAAAGATATTATTAAAGATTTAAAAGATAGCAAACTTGAATTAATTTCTAATTATACTTTTAATATTACTAATTCATATTCTTTTTCAGAACTTATTAATTTAGGTTTTAATACAATTACAATATCTCCAGAATTAGATTTAGAAAATATTAATAATATTTGTAATTTTAATACAAGCTCAAATAATTTTACATCATATTCGGAATTGATTGTATATGGCAAGATTCCAGTTATGAATATGAACTATTGCTTTCTAGGTAAATCTAATAAATGTTATATTAACTGTAATAAAAATTGTGACAAAAACATAAATTCGCATATTAATTCTAATTATTATTTAAAAGATAAATTAAATATGAATTTTGATATTAATATAGATACAATTCAAACTATTTCTACTGTATATAACAGTAAAATATTATCTATAATTCCTAGTAGTGTTAATTCTGATTTTATTAGAATTGATATATTAAATGAAGATATTGCTACAATAAATTCTATTATCAACAATGTTAAAAATAATAAAAGATTAGAAGGTAATGACTATACTAATGGCAATATGTATAGAACTATATAATCTTTCTACATAAAAAATGGGCGAATACCAACTATTCTCCCATTTTCCATGTCTGTTTATTTACTCTCCAAAGAAACAAGTAATCCTTCTTTTTCTTCTGCTACTCTATCTCCTATTTTAAATTTTTCTTGTTTCATCTTTTTTTCAGAAACTTCATATCTTTTTTCTTCATTATTTATATCTTTTACAAATACAGTAGAATTTGATGTTACTTCATTGACTTCTATTCTTAAAATCTCCATCATATTTTCAGAAAGTTGTTTATCTTTGTTTCTTCCAATTACTATGCTTATACACATACCTAATCCTACACCTATTGGCATTCCGGTAGAAATACCAATAGGCGGATTCTTAGCAAATATCGTAACACCAAATAGTACACCAAAACACACTCCAAAACACATTCCTAAACTCATGTATAACTGAGTATATTTTTGAATTTTCTTTTTATTATTCTTCTCCATTTAAACTCTCCTTAAATTATACTATTCTATTCCATTACATTTGATTTAATAAAAATCGCACTTTCTAGTACGATTTTTTATTTGGTGCGGATGAAAGGACTCGAACCTTCACACCTTCGGTACTGGTTCCTAAGACCAGCGCGTCTACCAATTCCGCCACATCCGCATATA
>CAYJGL010000016.1:0-29169 GCA_964369695.1 uncultured Clostridium sp. | reverse complement strand
TGTATTTTAGTCTATTTTTTGATTTTTAAAGTATACATATACTATACTATTTTTATTAGGTTGTCTATGTTTTTTTAATAATTCTCAAAAAGTTCACATTATCTATAATAAAAATTTGCTTTTATAATTTTGTAAAGTACTGTTTCCTTAGGTATTTTAATTGTTTTTTAGATTTTTGTTTTATATTTGTAATACTTTTGTAAATAAAAAGATATATTTCTTTATTTTATCTATACATTCTATTTCCCTAGTAGTTTACTTTATGCTTATTTTATTTCCATTTTTTAGTCTATTTACTTTCTTTAATATATATGTAAAAATTAAATAAATAATAAAAATATATTCATATAAGGGGATAATTATGATTAACAAAAAAAGAAATTTAAAATTTATTTTATTAGGAAGCTTATCTATTTTATTAATTAGTTTGATAGTACTTACTAATTATATATTAAATACTGATATTATTAATATAAGTGATATAAGTGATGATGTTATTTTAGATAATAATTCAAACATAATATCAAATACAACTGAATCAAGTATGGTATTAACACAATTTACTGGTAAAGAAATTTTAGAATCATCTTTATTTGTTGTTGGTAATTCAGACTTTAAATTTATTTGTGAAGATCTTTCTGACAATACTGCAGCTATAATAGGTTATGAGGGAACAGCTTCATCGATAACTATACCTAAAACGTTAGATTCAAAAGAAGTAATTAAAATAACTAACAATACTTTTTTTAGCAATCATTATTTAAAAGCTGTTAACTTTTTAAGTGGTCATGAAATAACATTAGAAAGTAGAGCTTTTGTTAATTGTAGTAATTTAACTTCAGTAACATTCACTCCTAGTGAACATTATTCTTCATATATATCCTTAAATAATGTTGATGATTATGATTACAAATATATAACTGCTCCAAAAGATGCTTTTTTGTATTGTCCTTTTAAATTAACTAGTGCAATACCAAACTCTAATCCTGATGTTAATCCACCCGCAGATACAACTGGACCATCTGCAACTATATCATACAATACTTACTCTCCAACAAATAAAGATGTAACTGTTACAGTATCTGCAAATGAAAGTATAAGACCTGTTAGTGGTTGGAAAACTATTTCAAATACTACACTTTCAAGAACTTTTAGTGAAAACGGACCATATTCTATAACATTAATAGATACAAGTGGTAATTCAAGTTATGAGAAATTCACAATATCAAATATAGATAAAACACCTATAGAAACTAGTGTGAATTATAGTAGGTCTTTAAACTCGGATAAACAAACTTTTCGTAGTGTTGATGTAAAAATAATTTCATCAGAATATATTGCCAAAATAAAAGATTCAAATGAAAAAATATATACCAGAGGTGATACACCTGAAAACTGGAACCATGGTGTAACAGATCTTGAATTTTTATCAAAAACTTATAGAGAAAATGCTTATGAAACAATTACTCTATATGATAAAGCTGGAAATGCTACTCCTGTTGTAATACATATAACTGATATAGATAAAGTAAAGCCCCAAATCACAATAACACCTGTATATAATGGTATTCT
Organism: uncultured Clostridium sp.; assembly: GCA_964369695.1. Taxonomy (GTDB): domain Bacteria; phylum Bacillota; class Clostridia; order TANB77; family CAG-508; genus CAG-269. The sequence goes on along the minus strand of CAYJGL010000016.1, from coordinate 27,597 downwards.
AAATGAAGAAACAGGAAATACAAAAGGTACTGCTACAGTGACATTAACAGCAAATGAAGATATCTATATGGGTGCATATACAGAAATAGAAAATATGAATCCTGGTTGGGAACAAATTGATTCAATAACTCTAAGAAAAACATATACTGACAATAATGAAGAAATAGTTCATATTAGAGATATTGCTGGGAATTATGTACCAACAAAAGTTATTGTAGATAAATTAGATAATACTGCCCCAAAAGTTGATATTAACTACAGTACTACTGATCCAACAAATAAAGATGTTACTGTAACTATGACTTTTGATGAAAAGGTAAAAGATTTAAATACCAACGGTATATCTGGTTGGACTCTTTCAGAAGATAAACTTGAAGCAACAAAAATATTTTCAGATAATGTTGAATTAGAAACAATTGTTATTAGTGATATATTAGGAAATTATGATTCTCATACTGTTACAATAGAAAATATTGATAAAACACCTCCTGTTCTTACTGTTAGGAATAATTATTTGGAAGCTTCTAACTTAACTCAAGCTGTTATAAGTTCTAATGAGAGTATTTCAAAAATTGTAAATTCTACTGGTTGGTTATTAACAAATCCATTTATTATCACTTCAAAACTTTATGATAAAAATACTACTGAAACCATTATTGTTGAAGACTTTGCTGGAAATAGATCTTCTATAGACGTATTAATAACTGAGATACAAGAAAAAGATGAAGATATGATAATGCCTGCTGTTATATATCACACAAGCTCTAATGAAGAACCTACTAATCAACCCATAACAATTACACTACATTTTAATAAACCTATAGTTTCAGTTGATTCTGATATAGACACTGTAACTGATGATCTTCTACCTTGGGATATATCTTCTGATAAATTATCTGCAACAAGAGAATTAACTAAATACAATTTGGATGTTATAACAATAACTGATGAATTGGGAAATACTGGCCAATATGGCCTTATAGTTTCAAATTTAGATTCTGTGTCTCCACAATTAAGTAATATTGTATACAGCACCACTAATCCAACAAATGAAAATGTTATTGTTACAATCGACTTAGACGAACAAATAACTTTAACAGATGAACAAAAATCTAGTGGTTGGAAATTACAAAAAAAAGATGGAATCCGAGAATTTAGATTATTAAAAGAATACTCTTCAAATACAAGCGAATTATTAACTGTAACAGATTTAGTAGGTAATGAAAGTAGTGTTCAAATTGATATAAATAATATTGATAAATCTGTTGAATACTTAGAAACAACATTTAGTACTACTGAATTAACTAATAAAGATGTTACTGTAACAATTCATTCTAATGAAGAACTAGAACCTATAGATAGTTGGACTTTATCTAATGATAAAAAACAATTGACTAAAAAATATACTAGTAATATTGTAGAAAATATTATTATAAAAGATATAGTAGGTAACACTCATAATGTTCCTATATCAATAACTAATATTAATCTTAACTTACCTAATATAAAACAAGAATATAAGTTACTTACTGATGAAAATAATATTCAAACTATGCTTGTTACATTAACATCTGATAGACCTATCAAACCTGTAGAAGGTTGGGAAATATCTGAAGATAAAACTGTATTAACAAAAATTTATTATAATAATATTAGCGATACAATATTGATAGAAGATTTACTAGGTAATTCAATGAATGTAGAAATATTAATTGATTCTTTAACAAATGTTTCAGGTGATTCTACTCCACCTGAGTTAACTGCTACATATACATTACAAGAAGATAATAGTATCTTAATGACTATTGTTTCAAATGAACCAATCCAACAGTTAGATGGGTGGGAAATATCTGAAAACCAATTAAATCTGACAAAAACTTTTAATTATAATTATTTTGAACTTCTTCAGGTGTCTGACCTACATAATAATTCAACTTCTATATTAGCTGAAATAAACACTTTAGATAATGAATTTGATTTAAAAGGAGATGCAGATTTAAATAACAAAATAGACTTAACAGATTTACTTTTATTAAAAAGACATTTAGTTTATATGGATACTAATGAATTTTTCAGCTGGTATTTATCAGATGAAAAACAACAATTAATGGATTTAGATAATAATTCTACTCTTGATAATAATGATTTATTATTATTAAAAAGTATGATATTAGAAAATATGACTAACTAATAAATAAAAAATCATCAGAGTTAAAATCTGATGATTTTTTATTTAGCTTTTATTATATTTCTATTTTCTTATATATATTAGAATTGTTACTAAATAAATCCATATTATTTAATTTTATTTCTTCAACAATATCTTGATTTAAATTAAATGGTGTTACATATCCTTCTAAAATATTTATCTTTTCTCTTAAAATAGGAGATTCTTCATTCACATATATTTGTGATTTTCCTTTACCGTTCTTAGCTTCTTGCACTAAATTAGATATAGGTGAATTACCATCAAAAGCTACTACAATTGATTCTCTTCTTTCAAATATTTCATAATTAAAACTTTTATATATTCCCATTTCATCACTCTCAATAGAAATCCTTATACCATCAACATTTTTTGTTTTTAAGTTGTTTGTTTCCAATTCTGAAATCCTTTTAGGTATTATTGCATTTACTTCAAATTTCTTATTATATTTTTTACTAATATCTATTATAGCTTTCTCATAACCTTCTAGTTTATGTCCTATAACAAAATATACTTTTTCTTCATTAACTTGTTTTATTAATTTTTCTAATATTAATTTACCTTCTTCTGTGACTTCTGTTTTTCTACCTTTTTTATTAAAACTTCCACCTGCAATCACTATCGGAACTTTATTTTGTGGTAAATCCTTAATTTTCTCTCCTAGAACTTTTTCTGATTCTAAATTATTATTTATTCTCATCGATTTGTTATTTTTCTTACCTAATTCAATATTTTGTTTTTCTAGTTCTGTTAGAGCTGTAACTATATCTCTACCTTCCAAAAGTTTGTTAAACTCCTTCATCTTACTCTCAAAATACACATTAGCTTCTTCTATTTTTTCTTTTTCTACTTCTCTCATTTTAGCAAAATCTTCATCATCCAATCCCAATAAATTATTCAATGCTAGTTGTTCATCAATTGTATCAACACCATAAAATCCACAACCATCTGTTCCTTGAACACATTTTATTCCACTATCTAGATATTTTTTTAATGGATGAATCTTTAAATCACTTAAATTATTTAATCTAACATTTGATGTTATTTGAAACTCCAGTATAGCATTGCATTCTCTTAAATTTTCCAGCAATTTTTCCCCTTCTTTAGTTTGCAAATCTGCAGTGTATAGTCCATGACCTAATCTAACTTTAGGAAACTTTTGCCCTTTTTTTAATGCTTTTTTTACACATTCTATTGATTTAGATACATTATCTCTTAAACTATCATTTTCCCCTGCATGGATTCTAATTGTGAAATTTTCATCTTTTTCTGCTACATATTCTACTAATTCATCAATAGCTGGTTGTAAATCTTCTATATCATTTATTTCTTCACCGATAAAATCACTTCCTACAACATAAGGACTTTTTGAAACGGTCTTAAGAGAATCTAAATTTTCTCTTAAATAATTTCCGCCTATAATTTTATCTTTAATAATTGTAAGCGGTATACGTCTTAATCCAACTAATAGTCGTATTTTTACTCCTGTTTCTTTTTCTATATATGGCATTATACCATGTAATTCTTTTACTAATTTAATACCTTCTCCATTTATTTTCGCTAAATCTGTATCAGTTATTTCAACATATTCTATACCTTGTTTTTGGTATTCTCTTGCAATCCATAAAAACTTATCTTGTCTTAGTACAATATCCTTCAAGATCATATTTTCTTTATCTTCTAACATTTTAGTCAAATAATCTCTTACTTCTAAATCTGGTATTTTCTCTATTTTATTTTTTTCTAACTCAATTTTAATATCTGATGTTTTACCTTTACAAAAAACATATCTATAAATATATAGTTTTTCTAAATTCGTAAAAACTGCTTGACCATCTTTTAATATAGCTAAACTCTTACTAATTTTTTTCAAGTTTTCTTCTGAATTTTCCATATTATTTAATATTAAATCAGCAAAGTTTATATATGTATTGTCATCTATTTTTCTATCTAAATATTTACCTTGTAACTTACTATCTTTATACTCTTGTTCGACTATCCTTCTATCTTTTTCAATTTGATTTTTTTGCTGCTCAGCTATTTTTAATCCTAATTTTTTTATATAATAATTAGGATATTTTATTTGATATTTTATACCTAATGCAATCAATATATCAGGAGTTAAATTTGCATTCATGTGTGTATGTAAATCTGTTCTAAACTTTGATGTTTTTAATATAGATGATTCTACTATACTTTTTTCAATAGGTAAATTATATTTCTTTGTTTGTGACATTAATGTTTTAACAATGGCTGGTATCTTTGCTTTGATTGTTATTTCCCCATTTTCATAAATATTCGCAATTTTAATTCCACCTAAATTTAAAATATATACTGTCCTATTATTACCATCTATTCTTGCATATATTTTTCCTTTTATTATTTTCATGTCTTTTTCATTTTTTATTGTTTCAACCTTAAATATTTTAGCTAAATTAGTAATTAAATTTCCTGTTCCATGATTTGGTGTTTCTAATATATATGTTATTTCATCTATATTTTCTTTATCTTTAAATATACTTATAACTATATCTTTTTCTTTATCTAAATAAAATTTATTAACAAACATAATATTTCTCCTTTTTTATGTACACTATTATATCATAAATTAGTAAAACAATAAATAGTTTTTTCTATTTTTTATTAATTATTATTCATTTTATTTTTTAAAATCTCCCCACTATCATTGATAATGGGGAGTTAGAACTATGTTTTATCTTTTTCCGGAAGTCTAACGATTAAATCATCGTTAGACGGTCCGATTCCTATGAATGTTATAGGGACTTTTAAATAACTCTCTATAAATTCAATATAATTTTTGCATTTTTGCGGGAGCTCCTCGAATCTTTTGCATCCCGAAGTATCCCAGTTTCCTTGGAACACTTCATACACAGGTTCAACACCTTGTGGTGCTTCCTGTTTGGATGGTACAAAGTCTATTATTTTCTCTGAGCCGATTAGTTTGTACGCTGTACAAACTTTCAGCTCATCAAATAATCCTGCTGAATCAACATGATTTAAGCATATATCTGTAGCGGTGTTAACTTCATTTGATTTTTTGAACCTAATCAAATCAAGCCAACCGCATCTTCTTGGCCTTCCAGTAGTTGCTCCGAATTCTCCACAGGTGTGTCTTATCCAGTCACCTGTTTCATTGTTTTCTTCTGTAGGGAATGGACCGTTCCCTACTCGAGAGCAGTATGTTTTGGAAACATTTACCACTCTAATTTTGTTGTTTGGTCCTATACCACAAGCGGATAAAGTTCCACTTGCGTTTGGGTTTGACGATGTGACCATTGGATAATCCCCATGATCTTTATCTAAATAAAAAGCTTGAGCGCCTTCTATCAAGATAATTTCTTTTTTATTAATAGCGTTTTGGACTGTTGGATATATGTTTTTTACATACTTTTTCAAACCAGTATGTGTTTTGATATATTCCAAACTTTCTTTTAAAAGAAAATCTTCTGAAAGAAATTCTTCTTTAGGTATCAAAATTTCGTTCTTTTTAATACCTTCTTCCGGCATAAATCCTTTTTTGTTTGCATACTCAACCATAGAAAGATATATTACCATATCTTCCTTAATTTTTTCAACTAGTTCTTGACTATTTAAAAACAAGTCTTCCATTCTTAGCCCTGTACGAGCGTCTTTTGCCATGTACGTAGGTCCAATTCCGCGTCCCGTTGTGCCTACGGGATGAGCTTTCAAGATTTCTTGAACATTGTCCATTTTTTTGTGATAAGGCATTATAATAGATGCCTCATTTGCTATTAACAGATTTTTATCTGTTATAGAAATTCCGTTGTTTTTTAAATTGATAATTTCATCTTGTAATACTTCTAAATCTAGTACTACTCCTTGTGAAATTATTGATTTAATTTTTTCATTTCCGCTAGCTGTCGAGCTAGGCAGTAAATGAAAGATAAACTTTTTGCCGTTCACTTTTACAGTGTGTCCGGCATTATTACCGCCTGTTGAACGTATGACGGTATTTGCACATGGGAGAAAATAAGCAATGGATTTACCTTTTCCTTCATCTCCCCAAAACGCTCCTAACATCATAAAGATGTTAGTTCCAAACTTTTTTTTAATCTTATCTTTTGTCAACATAGCTCTTGGGCAACAATCCTATCTTGTTGCCCGTCCTCCTTAAAAATATTTATTCCTAAAGTTTTTAAATTTTAGGTAACGTAATTTTATAACATAATTTTAAATTTGTCAACTGTTTTTAGATATAATGAAAAGAGCCGATAGATATCGACTCTTTATTTCTCATGCTAGCAACTCCTTATTAATTAATAAATAGATAGATTAAATATATTCTTCATTATTATTATATACTATTCATATAAATTTCTCAATACTTTATTATCTTAATTCTTGACTTTAATTAAAAATAGTCATATAATTCTAATATCATGCACCAGTAGCTCAGTTGGCAGAGCAGCAGACTCTTAATCTGATGGTCGGAGGTTCGACCCCTCTCTGGTGCACCAATATCTACTAATGAAAAGGTGGTGTACTTTATATGCTTAAAATATATAATACAAATATAGATACAAACGATACAATAGAAATTAAAAACTTTCAAAAAGGTTCTTGGATTAATCTAATACATCCTACAGAATCAGAAATTAAGCAAGTTTGTGAACATACTAATATTAGTGAAGACTTTATACGAGATGCACTTGATGATGAAGAAAAAGCAAGAATTGAAGTTGAAGAAGAAGAAAATACTACACTTTTTGTAATAGATGTTCCTATTATTGAGAAAAATCAAGATAATGATATATTTACAACTATTCCTATGGGAATAATTGTAGTTCGAGATGATTTTTTAATAACTGTATCTTTAAAAAATAATAAGATATTAGATTCATTAAAGTCCAGAAAAATAAAGAACTTTAGAACATTCAAAAAAACAAGAACTATTTTTCAAATATTCTACTCAATTTCATCTTACTATTTACACTACTTAAAACAAATTAATAAAGAAACTGAAATAGCTGAGTATATACTTAAAAACTCTATGAAAAATAAGGAACTATTAAAATTACTAAGCTTAGAAAAAGGACTGGTATACTTTAGAACATCTCTTAAATCTAACGAATTAGTTATGGAAAAAGCTATGCGTGGTAAAATTATAAAATTATATGAAGATGACGAAGACATACTTGAAGATGCAATCATTGAGAACAGACAAGCAATAGAAATGGCTGAAATTTATAGCAATATTTTAAATGGAACAATGGATGCTTATGCTTCTATAATTTCTAACAACCTTAATGGTGTTATGAAATTTTTAACATCAATTACAATTGTTATTGCTATTCCTACTATGATTTCTAGCTTTTGGGGAATGAATGTTGCTATTCCATTTAAAAATTATCAATTTGGATTCCCTATAATGATTGGTATTTCAATATTATTAACTATAGTAGTAACATGGTGGCTAAAAAGAAAAAATATGTTAAATTAAAATATAAATCAAAAGGATGCAAATTATTATTTAATCTACATCCTTTTTGTTTGATTTTTATTCTATTTTACTCAACAATTTCTTCTCCTAAAATGTCTGTAATATTTTTCAACTCTGTTTTTAACAAGTTATATGTTGAACTAGAAATATTGCTTATTCCATTTTCATAATCATTTATATTTTTTTCAATATCCATTAACTTCATTCTCTGAACAGCTGTTGCATTATCTTTATACATATATATTGGCACATAAGTTGCTTCATAAATAGTTATTTCTCCATCTGCTTTTTTAGTTATCCCTAAATTTAAAATAGCTGAATTTCTTGTATATTTATAGTTTTGATCACATATAAAGTTCCCTGAAGCATATATTACAAAACCATCACGAGTAGTTCCATCTTCTAGTGTAACAGTCCTTCTTTCCATAGGTTCTAATACATGTGGATGATTTCCTAAAATAACATTAACTCCATTTTTGAATAAAAAATCTGATAGTTCTATTTGTTCTTCATTTGCAGTTCTACTATATTCAGTTCCCCAATGCATACAAGCAATTATCATGTCTACACCTTGTTCTTTTGCATTTTGTATGTCTTCTAAAATCAAATCTTTATCAATTAAATTAACACTATATTCTTTACCACTTGGAATTGGTATTCCGTTTGTACCATAAGTATAATTTATTATACCTATTTTAACACCTTTTACATCTTTAACTAATATAGTATCTCTTTCTTCTTGTGACTTGTATGTTCCTACATTTGATATACCTGCATCATTCAAAACATCAATCGTTCTATTTAACCCCGAAATACCTTTATCTAAAGCATGATTTCCTGCTGTTGATAGCACATCAACTCCCATTTCACTTAAATCGTATGCTAATGCATCTGGTGAATTGAACATAGGATAATTACTATACCCTATATCACTTCCTGCAAAAACAGTTTCTAAACTACCTATTGTCAAATCTGCTGATTGTGTATATTCGTCTATTTCATCAAAAACATAACTAAAATCATATTCCCCTGTTGCACTTATATATGCATCTCTATATTGTGTATTATGACACATAACATCTCCTATTGCCGCTATATTAAATGATATGTCTTCTACTATTGCTTCTTCCTTTACTTCATTAGTACTTTGTTCTACAATTATATTAGTGTTTAATTCTGCTTGTTCATTATTGTTAAAATTCAAAATATTATTTTGAGTTAAAAAAATATATGCACCTGCTCCTATTATTAAAATAAGAATTATAACTAATATTTTTATTACTACATCTTCTTTACTACTTTTATTATTCTTCATTTTTTCCCCTTATTTAACAATTTTTATATATCTCAATAATACCAAATTAAATTTAAAAATACAATTAAAAAACAAATTAAATTCAACTTTTGTTCGTAATTAACTTTTTCATTTCTTATTTCTATTTTCAATATTATACATATAATGAATAAAAATATATTAATTACATATAATAGTAAATATAAACAGTTAAATTTTATTTTAATGGAGGTAATAATGAAAATTATTGATAAAATAGCTTTACTTTTAATTATAATTGGTGCATTAAACTGGGGACTAATAGCATTGTTTGAATTTGACTTAGTAGCAACACTATTTGGTTATATGTCTGTTGTTTCACGTATTGTATACGGATTAGTTGGTTTATCTGGTTTATGGGGTATAAAATTATTATTTAGTAATAATGACTAACTTTCTAAAAAACAAGTCATAAAATTGAAATTATCAACTTTGTGACTTGTTTTTTTACTTGTTCTTAATAATCAAAGTATTTACTTTGATTATTAAAAACTAATATCTATGTGGTCTTCTTTTTTTTATAAATACAGGCCTAGCTGTATCTATTTTTTTTTCTTGAACAACAACTTGATCAATTTTGTATTTTTTCGATAATTCTATTATCTTTAAAATTGTTTCTGTTGTTCTTTTTTCTAATTTAATATTGATACAAATTCTTTTTTCTCGTATTTTTTTTCTAACTTTTTCTTCTCGGTCTTCTTTTTTTACTTTTGAACCAATTTTTATAACCATGATAAAATCTATCCAATCTTGGTTATATAATTGTTCGATCCGATACAATGCTTCAGTATTAACTTGATCATTGTTAATGTTTTTTATGGCATATTGAAGAACTTGCTTTTCAAAATTCTTTATATATGCATAATTATTTTCATAAAGAAACGTTCTGATCTCCTCTCCTGTCATTTTTTGGCCATATTTGCTTATGGCCTCAATTTGTTCAATAAGCTTTTTTCTAACCATTTTTTTCTCCTTTCGCTCTTCTAAACTTTCAGATGAGCTTTAAATTTTTGGATTTCGATATAATTATACCATGTAATTCCACATTTTTCAATAGTATAAAATGTACTTTGCATGTTTTTTACTTTTTTATATCCCTTATTTCCCTAAACATTTCTTAATATAGTACTTATTAAAAACTATTGAAATTAAATATATAATAGTGTATAATACAAAAAACTAATTAAATACTATGGAGGTCAAAATGTTAAATACTAATGGAGTTACAGTAAGATTTGGGAAAAGAGTATTATTCGAAGATGTAAATATACGATTTGGAAAAGGAAACTGTTACGGAATAATAGGTGCAAATGGAGCAGGTAAATCAACTTTTTTAAAAGTTTTATCTGGTGAATTAGAGCCAAGCAAAGGTGATGTAAGTTTAGATAAAGGAGAAAGATTATCTGTCTTAAAACAAGACCATTTTGCTTATGAAGATTTTACTGTTATGGATACAGTAATAATGGGAAATAAGGTTTTATACGATATAATGAAACAAAAAGATGAAATATATGCAAAACCAGATTTTTCTGAAGAAGATGGAATGAAAGCAGCAAAATTAGAAGAAAAATTTGCTGAATTAGATGGTTGGAATTCAGAATCTGATGCTGCAATTCTATTAAATGATTTGGGAATAGTTGCTGAAAACCACTATAAGCTAATGAAAGAAATAGAAGGAAAAGAAAAAGTAAAAATACTTTTAGCTCAAAGTTTATTTGGTAATCCAGATGTACTTCTTTTAGATGAACCTACAAATAACTTAGATATGAAAAGCATTAACTGGTTACAAGAATTTTTAATTAATTTTGAAAATACAGTAATTGTTGTATCACATGATAGATATTTTTTAAATAAAGTATGTACACATATTGCAGACGTTGATTTTGGGAAAATAAAGGTATTCCCTGGTAATTATGACTTTTGGTATGAATCAAGTCAATTAGCATTAAAACAAGCAAGAGAACAAAACAAGAAGAAAGAAGAAAAAATAAAAGAACTACAAGACTTTATTGCAAGATTTAGTGCAAATGCTTCTAAATCAAAACAAGCAACTTCTAGAAAGAAAACATTAGAAAAAATCGAATTAGATGAAATAAAGCCATCTAACAGAAAATATCCTTATGTAGATTTCAAACCAGATAGAGAACCAGGAAAAGAAGTTTTAAGAGTTAAAAATATTTCTAAAACACTAGATGGTGTAAAAATATTAGATAATATATCTTTTGATGTAAAAACAGATGATAAAATAGCTTTCTTAGCAGATAATGAAATTGCAAGAACTGTACTATTTCAAATCATTGCTGGCGACTTGGAACCAGACGAAGGTGAACTAATATGGGGTGCAACAATTTCTAAGTCATACTTCCCTAAAGATAATAATTACCTTTTTCAAACAGATGAAAATGTAACAGAATGGCTTAGAAAATATTCAAAAGACCCTGATGAAACTTATGTTAGAAGTTTCTTAGGAAGAATGCTATTTTCTGGTGATGAAGCATTAAAACAGTCAAATATATTATCTGGTGGAGAAAAAGTAAGATGTGTTTTATCTAAAATGATGTTATCAGGTGCTAATTTATTAATATTAGATGAACCTACAAACCATTTAGATATGGAAAGTATTACTTCTGTAAATGAAGGTATGAAAAAATTCAAAGGAAATATCTTATTTACATCACATGACCATGAATTAGTTCAAACTGTATCAAACAGAATAATTGATATTAAAATTGATGGTAAAATAGTAGATAGAGAAATTTCATATAATGAATATTTAGGTATTGAATAATATAATACATATAAAGGAGTCCGAGTATTATGTCGGAAAAAAATAATAAAATTAAAATAATTTGGAATATCACAAATAAATGTTGGTATAATTGTAGGATATGTGCTACAAGATCTAGGAGAGTAGAATTATCATTTAGTGATAAGAAAATAGTTTTAACTAGATTGTGTCAAGATGCAAGTCTTATAGAAAAATTAGATTTCGCTGGGGGCGATCCTTTAATTGATGACGATAGCACAGAAGTGATTAATGAAGCAATTATGAAATTAGGAAATAAAAAAGTAGCAATTAGCACCACTTCAATAGGAATTAATAAATATACTAACAGTACTCAATTACCTCCTTGTGAAATTGAATTAACACTTGATGTAAAATCAGCTACTATGAGTAAATCTGTTAGGAATGAACAAAAATATTCTATACGTAATTTAGATATTGTTTTAAATAAATTTAATAAAAATCATTTTACTATAAATTTACCATTAATTGATCAAGATATTAACATTGACGATATTAGTGAGTTTATTGATATTATAAAAAGAATAAAAAAAAGAATTAATGTTAAAATAATTAGACTAATGCCTGTAGGCGAAGGTACAAAAGTTTTTCCTATTGATTATGAATATGAATCAATATTACAAAAGTTAATAGAGTTATTTAATTTAGAAAAAATAAAGTTTTCGGTTCATTGTGCTTTGAAATTTTCTTCATGTAATAGTGATGGAAAAATAAATACTTGTGGAATGGCTTTTTCCAAAGTCGGTATAGATTGTTCTGGAAATGTTTTTGCTTGTGCATGGAGTGGATACGTATATGATTATACTACTAAAGAGGAATTTTATGATTGTAAAAATAATCCTTATTACTTGGGAAATTTATTGGATAGTGATTTAATAACAATTCTTAATAATAACAAATCAAAGAAGTTAAGAAGTCAAAATATAAATAATAATAAAGTATGTAGTGTTATTAAATATTTTAATTCTGGAACTATATAGATTGATATTTAATTAGTTTTTTGAGTAATTTATAAAATTTTAGAGTATATATTTTAACTCTAGATTTTATAAACAGCGAATAAAGTGTTATGATTTAAACGAAATTATAAAAAATGGAATTAAAAATATTTTTAAAATTGGTGTTAGAATAGATATATAGACACGAAATTTTACGAATTAGAAAAAAGATGATATAATATGATTTAAAAGATTTAAAAAACAAACTGCAAAATATAATAAATAACAAATAAACAGGAGATAACATGAATAAAATAATAGAAATAATAGCAAGTGAATTAAATATTAAAAATTCACAAGTACAAAATACAATTGAGTTAATAGATGACGGAAATACAATTCCATTTATTGCTCGTTATAGAAAAGAAGTAACAGGTGGACTTAGTGATGAAATCCTAAGAGATTTAGGTGATAGATTAAATTACTTAAGAAATTTAGAACAAAGAAAAGAAGAAGTAACAAAATCAATTGAAGAACAAGACAAAATGACAGATGAAATAATGAAAAATATTATTAATGCCAAAACTCTTGCAGAAGTTGAAGATATATATAGACCATATAAACAAAAAAAGAAAACTAGAGCAACAGTAGCTAAAGCAAAAGGACTAGAGCCACTTGCAAATATAATTATTGAACAAAAAGAAAAAGATGATATTAATATAATAGCTGAAAGTTTTATTAACATTTCTGATTTTAGCGAAGAAGAGCAATCTAAAAAAGAAAATAAAGATAAAATTGTAGCAACTGTTGAAGATGCTATACAAGGAGCATTAGATATAATAGCTGAAACAATTTCTGATGAACCTAAATTTAGAAAAGAAATAAAAAGAATTTGCTATTTTGAAGGTTTAATTATCTCTAAAGCTGCAAAACCAGAAGAAAAATCAAACTATGAAATGTATTATGAATATAATGAATTAATAAAAAATATTCCAAGCCATAGAGTTTTAGCTATAAATCGTGGTGAAAAAGAAGAATTTTTAAAAATTAAAATAGATAAAAATGTTGATAAAATTTTAGAATATATTGAACAAAACGTTTTAAACGGTGAAACTCAATTTACAGAAATGTTAAAAAATACAATTGAAGACAGTTTTTCAAGATTAATAGAACCATCTATTGATAGAGAAATACGTTCTAACTTAACAGAAAAATCTGAAGAAAAAGCAATAAAAGTTTTTGGGCAAAACTCTAAACAATTACTTTTAGGAGCACCTATCAAAGGTAAAACAGTAATGGGATTTGACCCTGCATATAGAACTGGTTGCAAAATAGCTGTAATAGATGAAACAGGAAAAGTTTTAGATTATACAACTGTATACCCTACTCAACCCCAAAATGATGTTTTAAAAGCAAAAAAAGAATTGTTAAACTTAATTACAAAACATGATATAGATATGATAGCTATAGGAAATGGTACTGCTTCGAGAGAATCTGAAATGTTTGTATCAGATTTATTAAAAGAATGTGATAAACAAATACATTATGTAATTGTTAGTGAAGCTGGTGCATCTGTATATTCTGCATCTAAATTGGCAAGTGAAGAATATCCAGATATAAATGTTTCAATAAGAGGAGCTATTTCAATTGCTAGACGTTTACAAGATCCGTTAGCTGAACTTGTTAAAATAGATCCAAAAGCAATTGGAGTTGGTCAATATCAACATGATGTTAATCAAAAAAAATTAGCTGAAAGTTTAACAGGTGTTGTTGAAGATAGTGTTAATAAAGTTGGGGTTGATGTAAATACTGCAACACCTTCACTTTTATCATATGTATCTGGTATTAATAGTACAATAGCTAAAAATATTGTTAAATACAGAGATGAAAATGGTAAATTAAAGAATAGAAAACAATTATTAAAGGTTCCTAAATTGGGTAAAGTAGCTTATGAACAATGTGCTGGTTTCTTACGAATATTAGATGGAGATAATCCACTTGAAATAACAGCTGTTCACCCTGAATCTTATGATGTTACAGAAAAATTACTTAAAAATATAGGCTTTGATAAAAGAGATTTAAAAGATAAACAAAAACAATCAGAATTAATCGAAAAGTTACAAAATATTAGTATTCCAGCTATTGCCACTGACTTAGAAATTGGAGAAATGACTTTACAAGATATTATTTTAGAACTATTAAAACCTGGTAGAGATCCAAGAGATAATATGCCAAAACCTGTATTAAGAAGTGATGTATTAAAACTTGAAGATTTAAAAACTGAAATGCTATTAACAGGAACTGTTAGAAATGTTATTGACTTTGGTGCATTTGTCGATATAGGTGTTAAACATGACGGATTAGTACATATATCTGAAATGAGTGATAAATACATTAAAAATCCTTCGGATATTGTATCTGTTGGAGATGTTGTTAAAGTTAAAGTTATTAAAATAGATATGGAAAGACAAAAAGTTGGTCTTTCTATGAAGATATAAATTTAAAAAATTTATATTTATTATTATTAAAAATGCACTTGAAATTTATACAAAACTAATATACAATGTATCAACAATTAAATTATACTTATAATTCAATTGTATATACATTGCTAAATGAAAGGATCAAAATATGAATGAAAATATACAACTATTATTAAAAAAATACAATCAAGAACATGTCTTAGCTCACTATGAAAGACAAAATGAAGAAATTCAAAAAAAATTAGATAATCAACTTTCAAAAATAGATTTTGAATTAGTAAAAAGTCTTTACGATACAACAAATAAGGAAATAGAACATAAACAAGCTGAGATATCTCCAATAGAATATTTAGATAAATATAAATTAAATGAAGAATTTAAGTATTTTGAAAATATTGGAAAAAAAGCTATTAAAGAAGGAAAACTTGCTGCAGTTACAATGGCTGGTGGTCAAGGAACAAGATTAGGACATGATGGACCAAAAGGAACTTATGACATAGGACTTGAATCACATAAATCACTATTTGAATTGTTATCTGACAATTTAAAAGTTGAAGGTGATAAATATGGTGTAATTATTCCATGGTATATAATGACAAGTAAAGAAAATAATAAAGCAACTGAAGATTTTTTTGAAAAAAATAAATATTTTGGATACGAAAAAAATAAAAATCTTTTCTTCTTTATTCAAGGAGAATTACCAATGTTAGACACAGAAGGTAAAATACTTATTGGTGAAGATAACTTATTAAAACTTGCAGCAGATGGACATGGTGGTATATATGAATCACTTGTAAAAAGTTCTATGACACAAAAAATGAAAAGCCAAGGCGTTGAATGGGTTTTTATTGGTGGAGTTGATAACTGTTTAGTAAAAATGGTTGATCCTGTTCTTATGGGAATAGCTATTGACAAAAATGTTACTGTAGCTTGTAAATCAGTTGTAAAAGCACATCCTCATGAAAAAGTAGGTGTTTTCTGTAACAAAAACGGTAAACCAAATGTAATTGAATATTCAGAAATAACAGAGCAAATGGCTGAATCAGTAGATGAAAATGGTGAACTATTATATGGTGAATCTCATATACTATGTAATTTATTTAGCATATCTGCTATAGAAAGAATGGGAGCAAATCCACTTCCATATCATGTTGCACATAAAAAATCAAAATTTATAGATATAGATGGAAATTTAATTGAACCAGATTCTCCAAATGCATATAAATTTGAAGCATTTATCTTTGATGCTTTTAGTGCTGTAGATGAAATGGCTGTACTAAGAGTAAAAAGAGAAGAAGAATTTGCACCTGTTAAAAATGCAGATTCTGCTGGTTTTGATTGCCCAAAAACAGCAAGAGATTTATATACAAAGTTTTATAATTTAGATTAATATACAAATATGAGTTGAACAATACAAGAATATAGTTCAACTTTTATTTAATAAATTAAAGGAGAATGAATATGAATTATTTAGAAGAATATAAAAAATGGTGTGAAAGTCCAGAATTTGATAAAGAAACAAAACAAGAATTGTTAGAAATAAAAGATAATCAAGAAGAAATTGAAGATAGATTTTATAAAAATTTAGAATTTGGAACAGCAGGACTAAGAGGTGTAATTGGAGCAGGAACAAATAGGATGAATAAATATACTGTTGGAAAAGCTACTCAAGGTTTTGCCAACTATATAATAGAACAAGGAAAACAAAAAGAAGGTGTTTTAATTAGTTATGACTCTAGAAAAATGTCTAAAGAATTTAGTTTACAAACATCTTTAATATTTGCAGCAAATGGAATAAAAGCTTTTCTTTTTGAAAACTTAAGACCTGTACCTGTACTTTCTTACGGTATAAGAGAATTGAATTGTACTGCTGGAGTTATGATTACAGCAAGCCATAATCCACCAAAATATAATGGGTATAAAGCTTATTGGAATGATGGCTCACAAATTATATCTCCTGTTGATAAAGGTATAATGGAAAAAGTGTCTAATATAAATAACTTCACTGAAATTAAAACTATTTCAAAAGAAGAAGCTTTGGAAAAAGGATTGCTAACAATTATAAAAGATGAAATTGATATTAAATATATAGAAATTTTAAAATCTTTGATTTTAAATCCTGAAATAGTTAAATCAGAAGGTAAAAAACTGAAAATAGTATTTACTCCACTTCATGGTACTGGAAATACAATCGTAGAACCTTTGCTTAAATCTTTAGGATTTGAAAATGTATATATTGTGCCAGAACAAAAAGATCCAGATGGTAATTTTCCAACAGTTGACTATCCAAATCCAGAAGATAAAAAAGCTTTCAAATTAGCTTTAGATTTAGCTCGTGAAGTAGATGCTGATGTAGTTCTTGCAACTGATCCAGATGCTGATAGATTAGGAATTTATGCTAAAGATTCAAATTCTGGAGAATACAAAGATTATACTGGTAATATGTCTGCATTACTTATAGCAGAATACAGATTATCGCAAATGAAAGAAAAAAATTTACTCCCTAAAAATGGAATGTTAATTTCAACTGTTGTTTCATCAAATTTAGCACGTGCTATTTCAAAAGAATATGATCTTGAATGTATTGAAGTTTTAACTGGATTTAAAAATATAGGAGCTATAATGACTGAGGCTGAAAAACATAATGATAAAAAATATTTATTTGGTTTTGAAGAAAGTTATGGATGCCTAATAGGAGATTATGCAAGAGATAAAGATGCTGTTTCTGCAGTTATGGCTCTTTGCGAAGCTGCTTGCTATTATCAATCAAAAGGGAAAACATTATGGGACGCTATGATTGACATTTATGAAAAATATGGATATTATAAGGAAACTGCTGTTTCAATAACTAAAGAAGGTCCTAGGGGAGCTGAAGAAATTAAAGAAATAATGGACAAGACTAGAAATATTGAAATAACAGAAATTGATGGATATAAAGTTGAAATTTTTAGAGATATTAATTCTGACTATTGTAAAGATATGGTTACTGGTGAAGTTTCTAAAACTAATCTGCCAAAATCAAATGTATTACATTATGATTTAGAAGGTGATAACTGGTGCTGTATTAGACCATCTGGAACAGAACCAAAAATTAAACTATATATGGGTGTTAAAGGTTCTTCTAATGAAGATGCTAATATTAAACTAGAATCATTAAAAAAAGCTATGTTAGATTTGATATAAATAATATGTTAAAAGAGAAGATTAAAATTATATCTTCTCTTCTTTTTATATTTTAATTTCTCTTTGTTGCTTCTAATATATTCTTTTCTATACTATTTTCTAAATCTTTATCAATTAATTCTTCTACAGTATATTCTCCGTCTGAATTTTTACTATGTATAAGTAAATCAATCATTTACTTATCCCTTCTTTTCCCATTCTTTTAAATTTCTTTGTATTGCTCCAAATAAATTAGCTCTAACCATAGGTATAGATTTCGTAAGTGTTATAATAAGCTGTTTCATATCTTCTCGTTTAGAAGTTCCATCCATAGGACAAACTTTTGGCATTATCTTAATACTATTTTTCTTTACGTATCTTTTCATATCTTTTTCTGGAGTATATATAAGCGGCCTAATCATTGTTATATCTGATCTATCCATATAACTAACTGGTGAAAAACACCCTATACTTCCTGTATAAAATAAGTTTAATAAAAAAGTTTCTAAAACATCATCTTGATTATGTCCTAATGCTATTTTATTACAACCTTCTCTTATTGCAATAGAATTAATAACACCTCTTCTTAAATTAGCACATAGTGAGCATGGATTTTTTTCTTTTCTTATATCAAAAATAATTTCTTTTGCATTACTATTTTCAATAAATAACTCTACATTAATTTCTTTACATATATCTTCTAACAATTTATTGTCAAAAAAATCAAATCCTGGATTTACAGTTACAGCTATTATTTCAAATTTTTTAGGATAAAATCTTTGTAGACTTTTAAATGCGTGTAACATTGATACAGAGTCTTTTCCACCTGACAAACAAACGGCTATTTTATCACCTTCGTCTATCATTTTATATTCTTCTATTGCTTTTCTCATTGAACTTAGTATTTTTTGCATATATTTCCCTTTCAAATCTATTTTAAAATATAATACTATATATTTACTATTATTTCAACAGTTTATTATTTATTTAAATATATTATGGTAATTATTTTTCTTAATTTTAATATTTTATAAATTTATTTTTTATTGCTTTTATACTCAAAATATGATAATATATACTTTGATAAGTGCTGATAGCTCAGCAGGATAGAGCAGTCGCCTCCTAAGCGACAGATGGGGGTTCGAGTCCCTCTCGGCACACCATTTTATATTTTGGAGAATATATGAATAAAAAAGAAAAGTTTATGAAAGAAGCTTTAAAAGAAGCACAGAAAGCATTTAATAAAAATGAAGTTCCAGTAGGATGTGTAATAGTACAAAATGATAAAATAATATCAAGAGGACATAACTTAAAAGAAACTAAACTTGATACAACATATCATGCTGAAATAATTGCTATAAAAAAAGCTAGTAAAAAACTAAAATCGTGGCGTTTAATAGATTGCGAAATGTATGTTACATTAGAACCCTGTTCTATGTGTGCAGGTGCAATTATAAATTCTAGGATTAAAAAAATATATATCGGAACAGATGATGAAAAGACTGGTGCTTGTGGATCTGTATTAAATTTATTACAAGATTATCAATTTAATCATATAGTTGATATTGAAAGAAATATTTTAAAATTAGACTGTGAAAGTATATTAAAAGATTTTTTTAAAAACTTAAGAAAAATTAAAAGGAAGAGTGTATATAATGAGTAATTTAGTCCAAAAATTAAAAAGTTCAAATTTTTTTCATATAATTATTATCTTTAGTATAATATTTATATTATCTTTTATTACATTTTTAATTATTGTAAGATACAATGTGGAAGGAGAAACAAATCTCCCATTTAATTTATCTAAAATATCTATTATTTCATCATCTCAAGGTGTTAATAAAGATAGCACTGATACTAGATGGGCTTTTGACATATCACAAAACAATGATATATTTATCGAATTTACAAAAAATAATGAATATATTGAAACTGAATTTATCGAATCAATTTTTATTGACAATATACAAACCAAAGCTATAAATAATGACAACATCAAAATATTTAAACCAGATTTAGAATCAACTCAACTAATATTTACAAATAATGAAAATAATATTTCTACATCATTAAACTATCTTTCTAATAATCAACCTGATTTAAATCAAATGACTATCTCTCCGCAAGGCGGAACAATTGGTTTTAGGTGTTCAAATACAAATGTTGCAGAATATAAATCAAATGATGAAGTAATTAATCATGACGAATTACTTCAAAAATGTGGTGTTACAAGTTCAGATTTAAATATTAATTTAAATTTTGATTTAACACTTAATTTAGAAAATGAAAATTCGTATAAAACTAATATTAATTTAACTTTACCAACTGGTGATGTTATAAGTAATGGTACAACTTCAATTGAGCTGACTAATTTAGATGATATTATTTTTAAAAAAATTAATACTAATTAAATTTGTAATTTTTGTTATCTAAGTTAATCTGAATATATATTTAACTTATTACAAAAAATATTACAAGTAATTTGTTTTTTATTGTAAAATTTTGTTTCTTATGATATATTAAAAATAACGTTTATAAAAGGAGATATAAAATGCCAAAAGAAGTTTTAGATGAAATGTTAAAAAATATTAAAGAAGAAGAAAAAAACACTGCAAAATCTGATGATACAATCAACCCAATTGAGACCGAAAAGAACTCTATGGATTCAAATTTTGTCTCTGTAGATAATGTGGATACTATCAAAAAGGATATTAATTCTAATGATAAAGATACTATTAAAGATAAAAATTCATCTACCTCAAAATCAACAAAAGTGATCACAGGGGAAAGAAAATTTAAAAAATTAAAAATATTTACTATTATACTTTTAGTTTTATTAATTATAGTTACTATCTTCTCAACTATTTTTTCTTTATTAAATATGAATAGTTCTACTATTATTTCTGGTGTTTCAATATCGGGAATTGATGTATCTGGTATGACAAAAGAAGAAGCTGTTAATAAACTAAATTCAATATATGATTCAAAAAAACAAACAGAAATAATAACTCAATACGGAGATTATATTTCACCTATAAATCCAACTGCTTTAGAAGTTAATTATGATGTTAACTCTGCTGTAGATTCAGCTTTTGAGTTAGGAAGAAACGGAAATATTTTTTCTAATAATTATGCAATCTTATTAACATATTTTAATAATGAAGATTTACAAGTTAATATGACTTTAAATGACGAACTTTTAAAAACAACAATTGCTGAAATTTCAGCAAATATTCCAGGATTAGTTATTGAACCTAGTTATATAATAGAAGGTGAACAACTTATTATATCTCAAGGAACTTCAGGTATTAAAGTTGATGAAACTATCTTTACTAATAATATAAACAGTATCTTGACTGATGTTGATAACACTTCTACTTCATTTGAAATACCTGTAAGTACTCAAGATCCACAACCTATAAATATTGATACAATTTATTCAGAAGTTCACACTGAAGCAAAAGATGCTTATTATGTTAAAGATCCATTCCAAATTTTTGAAGAAGTTGAAGGAATAGATTTTGATTTAGAAGCCGCACGACAAATTGTTAGTACACCACAAGATCAATATATAATACCTCTTGTAATAACAAAACCTAATGTAACTCTAGATGAAATTGGAACAGAAGCTTTTCCAGATCAAATTTCAACATATTCAACAAGATATGACCCTACAAATGTTAATAGAACTACTAATTTACGTTTAGCTACACAAGCTATAAATGGTGTTGTAGTTATGCCTGGTGAAACTTTCTCATATAATAATACTCTTGGACCAAGAACAGCTGCAAGAGGATATAAAGAAGCTAGTATATATTCAGCAGGTGCTGTTGTAGATGGTTTAGGTGGTGGAATTTGTCAAATTACAACTACATTATATAATTCTGTTTTAATGGCAGATATGGAGATTGTAGAAAGGCAAAATCATCAGTTCGAAGCAAAATATGCCCCTATAGGTAGAGATGCAACTGTGGCATATGGATATATAGATTTTAAATTTAAAAATACTAGAGATTTTCCTATTAGGATTTCAGCAAGCATGAATAGTGGTGTTTCTGTTGTTTCTATATACGGAATACAAGAAGAACCATATACTTATAGTTTTTACTCAAAAATATTATCAACAATTCCATATTCTACTGTGTATGAAGATAATGCTAATTTAGCTCCTGGAACAGAAAAGGTAAGACAAAATGGGGATACTGGTAAAGTAGTTGAAACATATATGACTAAAAGTTTAAATGGAAAAGTAGTTTCAACTGAATTACTTTCAAAAGATACTTTCACACCAATGCCTAAAATAATTGAAAGAGGTCCTGTTGCTTCTTCAACTAATACTACAGTTATTGTTCCTCCAACTTCAACGCCAGAACCAACACCGACTCCAACACCGGAACCTACTCCTGCTCCAGAACCAACACCAACACCAACACCAACTCCAGATCCTACTCCTACTCCGGATCCTGCACCAACCCCAACGCCTGATCCGAATACAAATACTACTAACACAAATACTACTAATACTACTAACTAAAACTATATAAACCTTTTATTCATAATCTATATTTAGAATAAAAGGTTTTTTATTTATCTAAATATATTTATCATAAAATAGTTCAATAAAAATATATTTAAATAGGTGATATTTTATGTTTTTTAAATTAATTAAGTTTAATTCTTTAATCAAATTTATATTTATTTGTTTTTTATTATACTTATTTATTCTATTGTTTAATAGTATATATACTTTTATAACTACAAAGAGTTATAAATCAATTACTACCAGTTCAAATGATTATATAAAATGGGTTGATTTTAATGTATCTTATGAAGCTATGAAACAAACTGCTGATTTAGATATTAATTCACACTTAAATGATAATCCTATTACATATAACTGGATTGAACTATTATCTTATTTAGCTTGTATATATGGTGGTGATTTTAATAAGTTTAATACAGATGATTTAAATAATTTGGTTTCCAAGCTAAATGAAGGAAAAACAATTGATCAATTATCATCTTCATTACAATATTATGATTATTATTTTGAAGCTTATTCAACAATTTTAAAAGAATTTATAGGTGATTACTCTTCTATAAAATATGATAAAGAAAATAATGCATATTTTGAAGAAACTTATGGAGTTAAAGCTTTTTCCCCAATTAGCAATGATTATTACTTTACTCATTATAAAGACTTTGGATCTTCTAGATCTTATGGATTTTCTCGAACACATCTTGGTAATGATCTAATGGGTTCAATCGGAACTCCAATTGTAGCTATAGAGTCTGGAATTATAGAAAATATAGGTTGGAATCAGTATGGTGGTTGGAGAATAGGAATTAGGAGTTTTGATAGTTCTAGATATTACTATTATGCACATCTTAGAAAAGATACTCCTTATGCAGAAGGTCTAGAAAAAGGATCAATTATTCAAGCTGGAGACGTTATAGGCTATCTTGGAATGACGGGATATAGCCTTACAGAAAATGTTAATAATGTAAATATTCCACATTTACATTTAGGAATGCAATTAATATTTGATGAATCACAAATTAATACACCAAATGAAATTTGGATAGATGTGTATGCTATAATTGAATTTTTACACGATTATAATTAGCATAACTGAATATATCGCATTGATAATAGCTAATGCGATATTATTTTCTTCCGAGCATTATTTGTATTTCTTTTTCAATCTTCCCTCTTTCTATTTTTAAATTAACTATATCTCCTGGTTTTTTTGTAAAAATATATTCTCTTAATCCATTTAATGTTTCAATTTCTATTCCATCTATTGTTTTAATTATGTCTCCTACTTTAAGTTCTGTATTATCTGCTGGTCCGTTTTTTGTTATTTCTGCTACATATATACCACTTTCTAAATTAGAATTAAAACTATTATCTAAATATGGTATTACTTCTTTATCATAAGCATATATTCCTATCATCGCTTCATCAAATGTTCCATTTTCTTTAAAACTTTCTATTACAGGTTTTATTATATTTATTGGTACTGCAAAGCTAATTCCTTCTGCTGATGATATTTTTACTGTATTTACTCCTATTACTTCTCCATTTGGATTTATTAACGGCCCACCACTATTACCTGGGTTTATTATTGCGTCTGTTTGAATTAAATCACTCATATATGACGATGATGAATCTTCTTCTATTTTAATTGTTCTATTTTTAGCACTTATTATTCCTGATGTTACTGTTCTTCTAAATTCAAAACCTATAGGGTTTCCAATTGCATACACTGTTTCTCCAACCCTTATTCCACTTGAATCTCCAAGCTCTATATATGGTAAATCTTTTGCTTCTATTTTAGTAATTGATAAATCTAAATTACTATCACTCCAGACTACTTTCCCATCATATGTATTACCATTATCAAGTGTTATATAGCAATTACTATATTCATCTCCTGTTACATGTTCATTGCTTAATATATATCCATCTGATGTTAATATTATTCCTGTTCCTAGTCCTAGCTCACTTTCGTTGTTTTCTCCAAAAATACTGTCTCCATTTTCTTTTAGTTTTGATATTCCTACAACTTTTGGAATTGTTTTTTCTATCATATTTGCTATATTTTCACTTTCTTCTTCTACTTCTTCCACAGTTTCTTCACTATTTGTTGATAACATGTATTCTGTTTCATAATTACTATTTGTTATTTCTATTTTTTGATACATATCATATATGTATATTGTAATTACCCATAAAAAAAGTAATATTAAAGCTGTTTTTAATACTTTTTTTTGGTTTCTTTTTGTTCTTCTTTTTCTCAAAAGTTTCACCTCTAAAATATTGTTCACTTTTATATTACTTTTTAATCATTTATGTTGGTTATTTTTAATTGTTCTTTCTTTTTATTTTTCTTTCTTGATGAAAATTTTGTTATAATCAACATTATATTTCTTAATATCTTAACATCAAGTTTCTTATGAGCTTCTTTTAATTTTGTTGGTATATCTATATTTTGCGGACAATGCTTTTTGCACTTCCCACAATTTGTACAAAGATCAGCTCCAGATTTACTTCCACCTAGCATTCCAGAACATTTACCAGCGTATTGAAATCTTCCAAAGGCATTCCCTGTATTAAAATAATACATATTATTATATTCACTAAATGTTCCTGGTATATCAACTCCAAATGGGCATGGCATACAATAATTGCAACCTGTACACGTTACTTTCATAAGTTCATTATATACAAACTTAACTTGATCGATTATATTTTTTTCTTTTTCTGACATAGAATTTGGTTCTGTACTACTTGCAACATTAACATTGTCAATTATATGTTCTGTTACATTCATGCCACTTAAAACAGTTTTAATACCTGAAAAATTCATAACAAATCTGAGTGCCCAATATGCTGAACTATGTTTTTCTGGATATTTTGAAAATATTTCTTTTACTTTATCTGGAGCATTTTTTGCAAGTGATCCACCACGAAGTGGTTCCATAGCTACAACACCTATATCAAGTTCTTCTGCTCTTTTTAGCCCTGCAACTCCGGCCTGATAAGTTTCGTCAAGATAGTTTAATTGAATTTGACAAAATTCCCATTTATAGTCTTCCAAAATTTTTATAAATTCTTCTGGTTGACCATGAAAAGAGAATCCAATATGTTTTATCTCTCCTGATTCTTTTTTGTTTTTTATAAATTCTAATATTCCTAAATCTTTAAGTTTTTCCCAATCTTTTAAGCTTGAAAGCATGTGCATTAAATAATAATCAATGTATTCTGTATCTAATCTCTTAAGTTGTGTATTAAATATTTTTTCAATTTGTGATTCTTTATTAATTATAAATGTAGGTAATTTATCTGCAATATATATTTTTTCCCTTATATTATACTTTTTTACAAATTCCCCTAATACAACTTCACTCTTTCCTGCATGATATAGATATGCAGTATCGTAATAGTTTACTCCACTATCAAAAGCTAATTTCATTTGTGAAAATGCTAGTTCTTTATTAATAGACGTCCCTTTAGTAGGTAATCTCATACAACCGTATCCTAAAAGGGATATATCTTCACCGTTTTTTACAAGTTTTCGATATTTCATAATTTTCTCCCATTATTTTTAATATTCTATTTTTATTTAACTTTTAACACTCATAATTTCTTCATATATCTCATCAATATTATCTATTTTCATATACTTATCTTCCATTGGACACATTCCTGTTTTATCTTTATTTTCAATATACGGTACTATTTCATCATAGTGTATTATTATGTTATTTTTTTCAAATTGATTTACAATTAATTTACTAACTGATTTAGTATATATTTCTTTTACTCCTGATTTTATCATTAAGCAACCTGCTACTTTTCCAATAATTTTATCTGCTATAATTGCTCCTTCTAATAACTGGGGATTTTTATTTATGATATTTTTTAAATCTATTATTCTTTCATTATAATATTCATATATTACTTCATCTTTAATTACTACTAATGAACAGTCTTTTTCTAATAATGTCCTTTTGGCATCTTCTATATTATACATCTATTTTTAAACCCTTCTTTATATGTTTAGCAATAAATGGGATAAATGCTAATTGAATTATTATTCCTGGTATTGCTGTTATTACACTTTCTACTACAGTTATTCCATATAGGTTTAAACCTACTATATTACTTGCTACAAATAGTATTCCTGCATATATAATTCTACCTAATATAATTGTTGCAAATAAAGATATATATGCACTATATTTTTTATTTAATAAACTCAATACTATTGCATACACTATTAACTCAATTGCCATATATGGCATTCTTGCAATTGATGGCATTCCAGTTAATAAAAAACTTATTATAACTGAACTTCCAGCAACTACAACTGAACTTCTAACTCCAAATACTAGTGCAGCTATTAACATAGCAATATGCATTGGCAAATATGTTGCTCCTGCTTGATTTCCTGCTAGGACATGAAATATCTGTGGTAATGTTACTCCTATTCCTATCAAAAGAATTGTACCTATGATATATTTTGTTTTAATATTATTTAGTATCTTTTGAATCCTATTATTTTTAATATTTTCCATTCTATCTCCTACTCATTTTAGATATTTTAATTCCCTACTTTTTTCAATTCTTCAAATCTTTTTACTTTTTGAGTTGTAGTTTTTTTGAAAGGTTCTGATGTAA
>CAYJGL010000015.1:6985-29794 GCA_964369695.1 uncultured Clostridium sp. | reverse complement strand
GTATTATTGCTAATTATGGTGTTTCAATTTGTAGCTCCTGAACCAGTTGAAGCAAACGAAGGATGGGGAATCTTATTAAATCCTATTGTTTCACTTGTTTTGGCAATAGGAGATGGTGTTAATGGTATTTTACATTCATATATAGCTGGAAATAATCAAATATTAGTAGAAGCTAATTTAGATACAGACGGTTGGGAAGAATTTGGGGCAATATTTGCAGCAGTAGCAGTAGGAATTGTAGCAGTGGCAGTTGTAGTTTTCACTGCAGGAGTAGCATTATATGCAGCAGCAGCAATTTTTACTATAACAATAACAGCAGGAACGCTGTTAACAGTGGCTGCTGTTGCCGTAACTTCTGGTGTTGTAGTTGGTTTTATTGCAATGTCTAATTGGTATCCTGAAAAATTAATGTTACCAATGTTTAATTATACAGTAGAAGAGATTTTTAAAAATGAAATTCCACTGTTTGACATTAACTTTTTTGATCCGATGGATCAATACGTAAGATATGGTGGAGATGAAAATATATCGGTAGAAATAGTTCTATATAAAAGAATACATGAAAAAAGCGAAAGTGAAAATAATAGCATCATTGATCCAAGGGATTATATAGGAGAGTATACCCCAGGATTAATAACTCCACAAGATGGTGATAGTATTGCGGAGGGGATAATAGAATCTTTTTTCGAAAAACCGGATATAGAGTCTTTGAAAAGAGCATTTAATGGATATATGGATGTTTTAGACCTTTCAACTAATGAAGGATTAAATGAAAGAAAGAAGTATTTAGATGAATATGAGAAAGCTTTAGAGAATAATGCCGATTTGCAAAATATTGAACTCCCTGTATTAGAAGAAGTAACACAAATAGAAAAAATAAATTTAAGAGACATAGATGGAAATCTTACAGAATATATAAATGAAAAAAATTTAAATTTATTTAATCAAGTGTCTCCTAAAATTGATGAAAATAATAATTATTATTTAGAATGGGAACCATATAAATATTACCAAATAAAGGCAGAAGATGGAACTGAAAATAAAGAAATTACTGAATCAGAATTTAATTCTATAGCGAACACCTCTGTAGCCGGAGAATTATCAAATGTTGTAAGTGAATGGTTTGTATCTATAAGAAATATTGCAATAGTATTAATGTTATCAATATTGTTATATATAGGTATACGTATATTATTATCATCTGTATCAACAGATAAAGCAAAATATAAGCAAATGTTGTTAGATTGGTTTGTTGGTATGTGCTTATTATTTATGATTAATATAATAATGGTATTAGCTGTTAATTTGGTAGAGCTATTAACTGATGCGTTGAAAACTGTGGAACCTGATAATACTTATATTGGGTATTTAGAAGATGATGATAATGAAAAATTAAGTAAATTTGTTAATGATTTGAAAGAAAAAGGGGAATTGGATTCTAGTTTTGAATATACAATAGAAATGGATGGAAAAACGTATATAAATTGGCCTATGCTAAATGATATGTCAGTAATAAGACTACAAGCTCAAATGCAGACTGATACTGCCCTGTATGCAGGATATACAATAGTATATTTAATCTTGATAATGTTTACAGTATTTTTCACTTTTACATATTTAAAAAGGGTAGTATATTTAGCATTTTTAACAATTATAGCTCCTATGGTAGCCATGACGTATCCAATAGACAAAAGTATAGATGGAAGTGCACAAGGTTTTAATAGGTGGTTAAAAGAATATATTTTTAATTTATTAATTCAACCATTACATTTATTAATATATACATTATTAATATCTTCTGTATTTGAATTTTCAAGTACAAATGTTATATACATGTTAGTTGCTATAGGCTTTATGATTCCAGCAGAAAACTTATTAAGAAGTTTATTTGGATTTAGTAAATCTGAAACAGCAGGATCGTTAGCAGGAGCAGTAGCTGGTGGAGCAATGGTTTCTAATATGATGCAAAGATTAAATAGAACAGGAGGAGGTAGTGGATCTCCAGGATATTCGAATAATGAAAAACAAGAAGCGTTAGACGATAAACCTTATAGAAAACACAATTCAATTGATACAGATAAGGAAATGAGGGATTTACTTGGACTAGGATCAAATGGAAATACAAGTGGAAATACAAACAACAATAAACAAGCAAAGAAAGGTTTTCTATCTAATCCTATAAAATCTAATGCCTTAAAGAAAATGAAAAAAAGGGCTAAAACTACTAAACCTAAAAAATTTAAACTATCTAAAAATTCATCAGTTAACCCTAAAAAGAAAGGTTTTCTATCTAATCCTATAAAATCTAATGCATTAAAGAAAATGAAAAAAGGAGCTGAAAAGAATAATGATAGTTCAAAAGAAATGTCAAAATTTGCAAGAGCAAAACGTGTAGCAGGAAGAAGAATGAAAAGCGGAGCGAAAGACTTAGGTAAAAGAGGAGTCAAATTTACAGGGAAAGTAGCTAAAAAATCATTAGGTTTAATTCCTGGAGCAGCATTAGGAATGATAGGTGTTGCAGCAGGTATTGCAACAGGAGACCCATCTAATATTTTACAATATGGAGCAGTTGGAGGAGCAGCAGGATATGCAGCTGGAAATAGAGCTGTGAATGCTATTACACCAAATAAAGAAAAAAGTGAAGCAAACTTAAACGCTATACGTAGAGCTTGGCATGGAGAAGAGAAATACGCAGAAATACAAAAACAAAAAGAATATAATGAATTTGTTAATAATGAGCAAAACATGGAACAACTTGAAAGAAGAGTTGGATATGAAAGAGCTAAAGAGATGCAAGATAGTGGTTTATTAAAAGAGTATATAAATAATAATGTTAAAGATTATGATCAAATAGCAGCATTAGACAATATGATTTCAGATAAGAAGAACGATGTAGAAAATGTAAATCAAGCAATAGCGTTAAGAAAGTCAGCAGAAAGAACTGGAGATACAACAAAAATGGGAAGTGATCAAAGGAAAGCGTGGAAAGAAAGGTTTGCTGAAGAGTATAAAGAGAAATATGCTGGAACAGATTCGGAAATGGAAAATATGTCAAATAAAACAATGCGTTTAATTGATACGTATTGGAAGAAAAAAGAATAAAATATATAAATAGGAGAGATTATGCATAATATAAGAAGATTTTATAATACACATAAAAAAACAATTTGGAAAGTTATAATTGGTATAATCCTTTTATTTATTGTACTTCAAATATTAAATTATAATGCGAAAAATAATAATATAAACATTATGGGAAATAACAATGTACTAACAGATATAGATGATAATTATAATGAAATTACAATAGATATTCAAGAATCACCTATAACCGGTGAAAAAATTACAGAAGATACGCTTGATGAGATTACAATAATAGATAAATTCTTTGATTTTTGTAATAATAATCAAATTTCAGAAGCATATAACTTGTTAACAAATGAATGTAAAAAAGAAATGTATCAGAATGAGCAGGTTTTTAAAGAATTATATGTTGATAAAATATTTAATGGAATAAAGAAAAATATCACTATAGATAAATGGATAAGTGATACATATAGAATAGAAATATTTACTGATATTTTAGAGCAAGGAACTGCCAATCAGACTAATATACAAGATTATATAACAATTATAGAAACAGAAATTAATGGAGAACAAGTTGAAAAGTTAAATATAAATAGTTATGTAGGAAATAGAGAAATAAGTAATAGTAAAGAAGAAAAAAATATTATAATTGAGATGAAAAGTCAAGATATATATATAGATTATAGAATTGTTAATTATAAAATAGAAAACAATTCAGATAAAACAATTATAATAGATGAATTACAGCAAGGTAATAATATATATTTACTAGATAATAAAGATATGAAATATAATGCGTATATACATGAATTAAACCGAAGTGATATGGAAATACAACCAGGAAGAAGTAGAGAAATCAGCATTAAATATTATTGTAAATATAGCACAAATATAAGTATTAAAGATTCAGTATTTTCAAATGTAGTTTTGGATTATAATGATTGGTTGCAAACTCAAAAATTTATAATACCATTTTAAGGTAGGTGAATAAATGAAAGAAGAAATAGAAAAAGTAGCAAAAAAAGGAGCAGGAGCAGTTGTTAAAGCTACATACAAGGTTTTTGGGATAAAAATATTAATAGTTGCGAGTATAATTGCAGTTGCATTAATTTTATTAGGAGCATCACTATATAGTGTTGAAAAATGGACAGTTGAAGCTAGAGAAGGTGATCCAACTAGTGCTCCATATATGGCAGACGAATATAGTGAAAGTGCAAAGATTAACGAAGATGGGACTGTAGAAATAGAGAAGTCTGCTGAAGAAGTTTGGGATGAAATGACAGATGCAGGTAGTAATATAGAACAATATTTGGATTCTCCAGAAGAGTTTGCAAAATTATTAAATGCAGAAATGGTTACTCAATTAGTTGATACAAGACCAAATCCAGATGAAGAAATTAATTGGGAAGAAATATTCAAAATAGATTCAAAAAATACACAAGGAATTGTAAAATTTAAAAGAGCAGATAGTTCAGGAAATAAAACAACAATGTCTTATGTAACACCAGAAGAATTTGATGCATTAATAGAAGAATACAATTCTACAGGAAGTGAAGATGCTAGAAAATCAGTGTTATCGCATTTTACAATACAAGAAAATCAAGTGGTGAAAGAAGAAAGCGATGATAAGCAAGAAGATATTGATGAAAATGAAGAAAGCGTTGACGAGCAAGAAGAAAAAGTTAACGAAGAAGAAGAAAGAGAAGAACAAGAAGTAAGTGATGATAATAATATATCAGAAGATAAACTGTATTGGCCTGTATATGAAACAGAGTTAACAGGGTTTTATGATGAACCTAGAGAGAGGCAAGGAGTATTGGGGATACATGCAGCAATAGATATAGGGATACCAGAAGGGACAGAAATATATTCAGCTGATGATGGAATAGTTACTGCTGTTGGCAGGGATGATAGTTATGGAAATTATGTAATAATAGATCACGGAAATAATTTTCAGACATTATATGCTCATAATAGTGAAAATTTGGTGAAGGTAGGAGATAAAGTAGAAAAAGGAAATAAAATAGCCTTATCTGGAAATACGGGAAATACTAGTGGACCTCATCTTCATTTTGAAACTAGAGTGAATGGGGAGAGAGTAGACCCTATGCAATTTGAATATCACAATGGAAGTGGTGGAACAGGAAGTGTTAATGGAGCTGCGGAAACTACTACTCAAAGAATAGTAAAAGTAGCTACTTATTCATCAGAGAGTGAAAAAATTGAAACAAATGATCCAGAAGTAGAAGAAATAGATACTATATCGTATAATATGACAGTAAAAGAAATAGATTATTTAGAAATGATAAAAGGATATACTATGCCGTTTGATTATTTATGGATAATGCTAGTTTTAACCAACGATAAAGAATTTGTAATGGAATTAGCAGATTTAGTATATAATAGTGAAATTGAAATAACAGTTCATGATAGTTTAACAACAACAACAGTTGTTGATGTTGATACAAGGACTGATAAAGAAAAGTCAGATATCGAAATAGATGTGGCAAGTATATATAGTGATGCATATGGTTCTACAGAAGGTTCATCTGTTAATCCTTTAATAACATCTAAAGATTTAACAACAGAAGAAAGAGTAGAAGATTTTAAGACAACAACAACAAAAGTAAATGTAAATAATGTAATTGATGTTAAATTAACTAAAGCTAATTGTTGGGTAACTGAATATACGCAAGAATTTACATATAAAGATCCAGAAACTTCAGAGAATGTAAATATAAATGAATTACCAGATATTGGGTATGATGAAAATGAAACAACTATAATTGAAAATGAAGATAGATGGGGATATGTAAATGAATTAAAAGCAGAAATAATACAAGATTTAGAAAATAAAAAAATATCAGTAGAAAATGAAATCTTAGAAGAAATGAAAAAATCTTTTGAAGATGCTATGAAAGATAGTTCAATTGCTCCATATCTAACAGAAAATAAAAATAGGACTGTTAGTGTAGAGGTCTATAAAGATATAGAAGAAGTATTTTATTCAACTATTAATCATCAAATAGAAACAACAACTACAGTAGAAACTTCTAAATATATCTCAACTCCTGCAGAAACCAGAGAAAAAGTAGATAAAGAGCCAGAAAATGGTGAGAAAAATTTTGTTACAATATTTAATGATCAAGAAAATAGAAGGGCAAAAATAAATATATTAGATGCTACAGAATGGTTATTTCTATTTTTAGAAGAAAATGTTGATACAGGTGTAGAAATGGCAGATCTTACTAGATACTTATTATATAAAGCCACTGGAACAGACTATGGAGTTACAAAATTTGAAATGAACATATTTAATAAAGCGAATAATGTAATGTCTATTAACAATTTATTAGATGAGTATTTAAAAGCTTGGGAAGCAGGAAGTGGACCGCCTAAAAATGCAGATGGAACTATGTATGTAATATTCGATGATGGTTATGGGAATTTAGCAGTTGGGTATGGAGTTGGACTTCATGAAGATGCTGGAAATATACCAATCTTTAAAGAAAATGGATATGAGATACGTGTAGGAGAAGAAGTTGATATTGAGTTTGCAGATGGGATAAAAGACCAAATAATGAAACAGCAGAAGGAAACTTTGTTATCAGCAGTAGATGGATTAGATTTGACAGGATATCAGATAAATGCACTTCTTTCATATACATATAATGGGGCACCAAGTATATCAATATTTATTGATTTATATAATGAATATTGGAAAGAAAGTGATGATAAATTTGAAGAGCAAGATAAAAATGCAGACTTTAACCATAAACTGTATACAGAATATTTTTCTTTATATACATCATCAAATGGTATAGAGTCTACTGGATTACAAAATAGAAGAAAATCAGAGTGGACTTTATTTCAAACAGGGTACTATGATATATTAGATAAATGGCATGCAGATGCAGGGGCATTGTCAACAGTTCCAGAATATGGAATGCAGTTTATAGGTCAGGGGCCAGAATGTTTACCAAGTGGTAGTACGTCTGATGGTTCATTAACATACAATCCAGGTGTTGCATGGTGTGCTCAATTTGTTACTATGTGTTTTGATAGTCAAGGTTTAATACCAAGTGTGCTAGCTAAAGGTATTATGCATGCAGGAAATAGTACAGAATGGTGGCCATTACCAGGAGATGATAGAGATGTTATCCGTACACAAAATTTTGAAACTAGAAATGATCCTTCAGCTCCAATTACAACAGAACAATATATTCCACAAGCAGGAGACATTATATTCTTTCTGTGGGATGATGCTAGAGGTGGAAGCTATAGTGGTAGCCACGTTGGAATAGTAACAAGTTCTGATGGGAATAAGGTATATACAATAGAAGGTAATACAGGAGGCGGAATAGTAAGAGCAAAAGAATATAGTATTAATGATAGTTCAATTGTGGCATATTATCCAGCAAGTTTATATGCGGAATAGGAGAAAATAATGAAAAAATCATTTGAAAAAATTATTATAGTAACTATAGTAATTATATTTATATTAATAGCAGCAATTGTAGTAATATTAATGTCAATAAATATTAATGAACAAAACAAATATGATTTAGCAAATGAACAATATGAATCATACTCATATGGAAT
The DNA here is from genome assembly GCA_964369695.1 of uncultured Clostridium sp. GTDB lineage: Bacteria > Bacillota > Clostridia > TANB77 > CAG-508 > CAG-269. The sequence goes on along the minus strand of CAYJGL010000015.1, from coordinate 22,105 downwards.
AGAAAATCCGGCATCTATATTAAATGGACAAACTCCTAAAATTGTTGATTATGATAATACCTATAATAGAAATATAAGTTTATTTAATAAATATTTAGAATATGTAGAAGAAAAAAACAGTGAGGCATTGATAGATATAGTTGATATAGAATATTTAAATGAAAATAATATAAGTGAAACAAACATTTTAAATTCAGAAGTTGCTGTAACTAAAAATGTAGAAATAATTGAGATGTACGAGCTGAATGGTATAGAATATTATAGTTATTATATGAAAGGTAATTCTGGAAATTCAGAGTTATATTATAATTTAAATTACGATTTCAAAAATAATACTTATTCTATTAAACCGTTATCAAAATCAAAGTATGAAGAAATTTTAAATACAACAATTGAAGGTAAAAGTGGAAAAGAAGCAGTAATTGAACAAAATAAATATAATAGTGCGGATTTAGCTATATCAAAAAAAGATGTAACTCATAACAATCTAATAAATGGAAAGATAGTCACTAACATAAATGACTTCCACATAATCATGAAAGCAGTAAATAAATACTATGCATATATAGATGAGATAGCAACTTTATATTCAGAAAAGAGTAATATTAGTCAAGAGAATATAGAAAAAATAGAAAGTATAATATATAAAAATATATTCAATCTATTAGATGAGAAATATATAGAATATGCAGACATTACAGAAAGTAATATTAAAGCTAAATTAGAGAAAGAAGATAATATATTAATTAATATTTCTGAGATGTATGTTATAGAAAAAAACGAAAATATGGAAACATACCTTATATATTTTGATGAAATATATGTAAATGAAAGTAAAGTAATAAAAACTAAGATGATGATTAATTTAGATAAAAAAAGTAATACATTTAGTATTTTATTGGAAGATTATATTGATGATAGATACGTTGATTTAAATGATAATACAATAATTGTATCAAATATCCCTGATACAATTGTAAAGAAAGAAGTTAATGTATATACATATAGAAATATATCAGATGAAGAGCATATATTATATCTATTTAATAATTTAAAACAAAACCTAATGTATAATAGAGAAGCAGTATATAATAATTTACAAGAAGAATATAGCAATAAAAAATTTGAAAGTTATGATGATTTTGAATTATATGCTAAAAATAATTCAAGAAAAACTGTAACCATGGAGTTAGACAAATATGAGAAGGTAATTAAAGATGGATATGTACAGTATATGTGTCAGGATACGAATGGAAACTATTATATTTTCAATGAATATAATATGGTGGAAAATTATATTATATTAGATATATATACTATAGATATACCAGAATATGTAAATATATATAATCAATTAGATGATAACGAAAAAGCCATGTTTAATGTTAATAAAATAATTACTGCAATTAATGAACAAGATTACAATTATGTATATAGTAAATTAGATGAAACATTTAGAGAAAATAACTTTAAATCAGTTGAAGAACTTAAATATTATATAGAGAATAAATTTTACAAGAATATGGAAATTATTGATTCTACATATGAAAAAATAGGTGAATATTATTCTGTAAAAGTTAAAATTAAAAACGCAGAAAATTCATCAGATGAAGAAATTTCACAAGAATTTATAATAAAATTATTAGAAGGAACAGATTTTGTATTTTCATTTAATATTAATTAAAAGGAGGAAGGGCTACTTTTGTAGCCCTATTATAAAATGATAGAGATTAGGAATGTGTCAAAAAGATATAATAAAAAAGAAGATGTAATAAGTAATATTAATATTAAAATTAATGATGGGGAAATTTTTGGTTTTTTAGGTCCAAATGGTGCTGGTAAAACAACACTAATTAAAATGATTGTAGGCATTTTGGGAATTGATAAGGGAGATATATTTATAAATGGAAATAGTATCACTAAAAAACCATTAGAATGTAAAAAAATAGTAGGATATATATCTGATAATTCAGATGTGTTTTTAAATTTAAAGGGAATAGAATATTTGGAATTTATATCTGAAATGTATTCTACTCCTACAAATGTTAAAATTAAAAATATAGAAAAATACTCAAAGATATTTAATATGTACGATTCACTAAATAGAAAGATAGCTGAATATTCTCATGGAATGAGACAAAAAATTATGATAATAGGTGCTCTAATTAATAATCCAAAGGTATTAATATTAGATGAGCCTATAACAGGATTAGATCCTAAATCTATTTATAATTTAAAGAAAATTATGAAAGAATATTCTGAAAGTGGAAAAACTGTTTTTTTCTCGACTCATGTAATAGAACTTGCAGAAAATCTTTGTGATAGGTTAGCTATAATAAAAAAAGGTGAAATAATATTTAAAGGTGAAGTTAGAGCATTGCATGATGAATTAAAAGAAAATAATACATTAGAAGAATTTTTTATGGAGTTGGTTGAAGAAAATGATTAAAAGAATATATATGCTTTCAGAAATATCATTTAAAAATTATATTGATAAAATACAATTATTTAAAAATAATAAGATAAATAAAAAATCTATATCTTTATGGTTAGTATTAATTATCATGTTATTAATTGTGTTATTTACCCAACAATTTATATTACAATTTAGAGATTATGGACAAATGGAATTGTTTTTGGAATTACTGTTTGCTTGTATGTTTTTGTTAATGTTATTTCAAGCATCATTAATAATGACAAATATATTATACTTTTCAAATGATATAGAGTTATATTTACCTTTACCATTAAAACCTACAGAAATAATTATATCAAAATATATTACTGTTGTATTAATGTTATATATAATTGAAATTATAGTTTTTTTCCCTGTATTTTTTGTATATATTGGATATTTAGGAATTACATTAGCTAGTATATTAGGAACAATTTTTACTCTTATACTACTGCCAATGTTTATTACAGCTATTATAGGCATATTAAATATATTTTTTATAAATATTATTAAATTTATAAAAAACAAACAACAATTTGAAATATTTACAGTTATACTAATTATGCTAACAACTATATTGATTGAATATTGTTATCTAAGTAATGCACTATCAAATGAAAATAGTTTTAATGAACAAGTAATAGATCTTTCTTTAGTTGCACAAGAATTCAATAAATTAACTATTGTTAATGAATCTTTAATTCAAATTATAAATAAAGAAGCATTAATAATAAATATTTGTAAAGAAATACTATTATTTTTAGTATTATTTGTAATTTTTATTTTAATAGCTAATAAAAATTATATAAAAAAAATATTATATTTTAATAACTATAACAAAAAGAAAGTTAAAAAAATTAATTTAAATAAAAAAATTAAAAGTGGAAGAAAAAAAATATATTTAAAAAATGAATTTAGAAGTATATTTAAAAATTCTATTTCATTTATCCAGTTAGTGTATCCAGTAATAACCTTGCAGATATTAAGTATTTTTATTTTCTATCTAATAAAAGTGTTTTTAATTGATGAGAATTTGGAAATGCAACAAATGATAAATGAAATGTATTTTAACATAGAAGGATTTTGTGCTATATTAATTGCAATAGTAATAATAATATCATTTAATAATATTTCTATTACTTCTATATCTAGAATGGGATTAGCATGTAATGTACTAAAATATATTCCTTTAAATTATAAGATTCAATTCTTTTTAAAAGCCATACCGCAAATAGTTTTCAATAGTATAACAATTCTTATTGTTGTAATTTCTAGTAAGATCATATTTATACATATAAGTTATACATATTTAATACCTATAATTACCTGTGCTATGATACTTAATATATTAATAAGTTACTTAATGTTATTAGTAGATATAAAGAGACCTTTTATAGATTGGACTAATGAGTATGAAATAGTTAAGTATAATAAAAATAAGGCATTTCAATATATGCTTTCATTTTGTATTGTAGTATTATTATGGTATTTTAGTTCTGTAGCAATTGATATAGATTTAAATATTTCTATATCAATAGTTATGAGTATATTAATTATAATGTTAATAATAATTAATTATATTATTATTAGATTAGCCAATAGAGGTAAATTATTTAATAATATATATTAAATAATTATAAAAGGTAGGTATAAACTAAAAAATTTAATATGAATATAAAAGAAAAAATGTAAATATAATCAATACATTGTATAGATTTTTGATAAATGCTTATAAAATTAGAGTGTATAATTGAATGTATGGTAAAATATATACCAAATATTCAATTATACACTTTAACATTTTATACAAGTATTAAACTATTTTTATTTTAATTAAATAATGAATATATATAAGATGCAATATTAGTTGATGAAAATAATATAATCGCACCTATAACATAAGGAGTGAATGTTTTTTTGTATTCTACCTTTTCTTCTATACTACCAAACATATATTTAATACCAACAAATAGTAGTACGCATATTGAAATTATTGATCCTATAACATTAACAAGTTGTAACAAATTGGCAAAAAAAACTCTTATATTATAATAACGGTTAGTTTCGATTGTGCCATTCAACTCATTTAAAGTAAGGGCAAAAGAATAATTTAAAGTACATATAACAATAATAGTAGTAATAAGAATAATAAATAAGAATTTTTTCTTGAATATTTTCATAAATATCATCTCCTTTTATTTTAAAAATTCAATTGTCATCTTCCAAATTCCAAATCCACCAAATAAAATTACAATAGCAACAGCATAAGGAAAAAGTCCTTCTTTAATTTCCGCTTTTTCTTCAGCAGAAGAAGTCATAAACTTAATTCCATGTATAACTCCTATAATAATTGCTAATACTAAAAATATGGAGAAAAATAAGTTAAATAATAGGTCAGATGCAAGGTTTATAGGGGCATAGTCAACATCAGAGTTATTTTCCCCCTGTGTTACAAAATCATCAGATTGAGCAAAAATATCAAAGATACTAGTTGCTTGAGTATAAGAAAAAGATGTTATAATAATTAAGCAGATTATAAATAATAAAAAAATTTTCTGTATCATATAAATGCCTCCTTTTTTATATTTTATAAATTAATTTATAGTAATTATAATTGATTGTGCTATTCCTAAAATAACAGTAATACCAAAAACCATTATAGCACCCAGTAAATAAGGAAGTAATGTTTTCTTGTACTCAGATTTTTCTTCTAGACTACCAATCATGTATTTAATGCCTATAAAAGCTAAAACAAGTATAGATATTGCAGAGCCAACAAATCTAGCAAGACCAATTATTCTATTAGATAAAGAAACAAAACTATTATCGGAACCTGGAGAAGGAGTCATATCAGGTTTATAATAATCAGGATTATCTATAGGGCTAGATAATGCAAGAGAATAAGAATAGTTTGAAACTAAAAAACAAAACAAAAATAATATTAAAAGAACTTTTATAATTATATATATCGTTTTCATGATAACCTCCTTTATACAATTTGATAAAATATACTATTAATATAATTATACAATATTTGACAGATTTAATCAAGTTAATAGAGCTTTAGTATAACAAAAAAAAGAAATAAAGCAATTAATATTGTAAGTAATTTAATGAAAAAAGGATCTTTTAATAGTTGTTTTAATAAATCAATAAAGAAATTTAATAAAAGTTTAATAAAGTTCTTAGAATCTTTGTAATAATAATCTTTAGTAGTGTTTTTTTGAGAATTATTATTAATAGAATCGTTATTGTCTGAAAATGTAGAATTATGGTTCGGCGGTTGTCTAATTATATAATTATTTAATTGTTTTTTTAAGTAATTATTTTCATCTTGTAGTTTATTAAAAATATCAATTTGAACATAAGAACTAATAAGAGTTTTATTATAAGCATTTCTCTTTTTTTCATCAGATAAAGTCTCGTATGCTTCACTAATTTTTTTAAAAATCTCTTCTGATTCAGATTTTTTATCATCAGGTTGTAAATCAGGATGATACCTTTTAGCAAGTGTTTTATATGCCTTTTCCATAACTTCAGGCGAAGCATTTTTATCAACTTCCAATAATTCATAATAATTTTTTTCCATAGTTACTCCTTCATTTGTAATATATATATTAAACCAGTCAAAATATTTTGACTGATTTAATTTGCTACCTATATTTTTACAGTTTTCTTATCATTTGATGTTATATCTTTATTTTCTTCTATATTTTCCTTATTATCTCTTTTCATATTATCTTTAGCAACAGTCATAAGTAATTTAATTCTGTTAGATTGATTAGATTCACTTGCACCTGGGTCATAGTCAATTGGTGAGATATTAGCATTAGGGAAAGTTTCTCTAATTGTTTTAATTACACCTTTACCAACAACATGATTAGGCAGACATGCAAATGGTTGAACACAAACAATATTTTGAATATCATTTTCCATATAGTCAATCATTTCTGCTGTTAAGAACCAACCTTCACCTGTTTGATTCCCTAATGATAAAATATCTTTTACTTTATCTTGTAAGTGGAAAATATCACAAGGTGGTAAATATCCTTTTTTAGAATTTGCTAAAGCAATTTTCATATCTTTTTCTAATATATCAATTATTTTAATAACTGCTTTCATTATTTTAGCTGAAGTTTTATTTACATTTAATAATTTGTTAAATGTTATTTTATGAGTACACATAAATTTAGCAAAACCTAAGAAATCAGGTAGTATAACTTCTGCACCTTCTTTTTCTAATAAGTCTCCAACAAAGTTATTGCCAAATGGATGGTATTTAATTAAAACTTCACCAACAATTCCAACTTTAGGTTTTTTAATAGAAGTATCTAACTCTATTTTTTCAAAATCTTCAACTATGTCATATATACTTTGTTTAAATGCTTTATTTGAAGTATTTGTTAAAATTTCTTTACATTTAATCATCCATTTTTCATAAAGTGCTTGTGTTTCCCCTTTATTTACTTCATAAACTCTATTTTTAGTAAGCATTTTTTGAAGTAAATCTCCATATACAAGAGTTTTAAGCATTTTATCTATTAAAGGAATAGTTAGTTTAAATCCAGGCATTTTTTCCATACCAACAATATTAAATGAAATAACTGGCACATGGTCAAACCCAGCATCTTTTAATGCTTTTCTAATGAATCCTATATAGTTAGTTGCTCTACATCCACCACCTGTTTGAGACATGATAAGTGCTGTTTTATTTACATCATATTCACCAGATTCTAATGCTTCAATCATTTGCCCTGTTGTTAAGATTGATGGGTAACATGCATCATTATTTACATATTTAAGTCCTGTTTCAACTGTCTTTTGAGTACAGTCTTTTAATAATTTCATATTATATCCACAAGAATTTACAGCTGATTCTAATAAATCAAAATGAACAGGTGCCATTTGTGGAACAAGTATTGTATAATCTTTTTTCATTTCTTTTGTAAATACTTTTCTTCTTCTTGCATAATCACCATCTGTGATATGTTCTACTTTATCTATATCACGTTTATTCATACTAGCTAGAAGTGAACGGATACGGATTCTTACAGCTCCTAAGTTATTTACTTCATCTATTTTAATTAGTGTATACATTTTATTAAAACTATTTAAAATTTCTTCTACTTGATCTGTAGTAACAGCATCAACACCACAACCAAATGAATTAAGTTGTACTAATTCTAAATTTTTATGTCTTCCTACAAAATCAGCTGCAGCATAAAGTCTTGAGTGGTATACCCATTGGTTTACAACTCTTAATGTTTGCATTTCAGTAGCTCTATGAGAGATACTATCTTCTGTTAAAACACATAGTCCTAGTGATGTAATTAATGTATCAATTCCGTGATTTATTTCAGGATCTACATGATATGGACGACCTGCTAAAACAATTCCTTTTAAGTTATTTTCCTCAATGTATCTTACTGTTTCAGTACCTTTGTCTTGTATATCTTTTTTATATTTTTGATATTCTTGTTCAGCTTTTTTAGCTGATTCAACTAACTCTCTTTTTGTAAAGTTATATTTTTTAAATTCATTTAATTCCATTACTTTTTTAACAAGATTTTTTTCGTCAAATGGTAAGAATGGATTTAAGAAAGTAACTTCTTCTTTTTTTAGATTTTCAACATTATTTCTTAAAACTTCTGAATATGAGATAACTATTGGACAGTTATATTTATTTTCTGCTTTTTCAAATTCTTTTCTAGTATATGGCATACAAGGATAAAATATTGTGTTTACGCCTTGTTCTAATAAGCTTTCAATATGACCGTGTGCAAGTTTTGCAGGGTAACATACTGATTCAGAAGGCATTGATTCCATACCTTTTTCATAAGTTTTTCTTGTACTTTTTTCAGATATTACTACTCTAAAACCTAAGTTTGTAAAGAAAGTAAACCAAAATGGAAAATCTTCATACATATTTAAAACCCTAGGTATTCCAAGTGTTCCCCTTGTTGAGTATTGTTCTTCTAAAGGTTTATATTCAAATGTTCTATCATATTTATATTTAAACAAATTAGGAAGTGGTTTGCTTTTTGTAACTGTTCCAGCACCTTTTTCACATCTGTTTCCAGATACATGTATTTGACCATTGTTAAATTTATTTATTGTTAATTTACATTTGTTTTCACATAGATTACAACGAGTATGTGATATTTTAATTTCTAATTTATCAATTTCTTCTGATTTTAAGATAGTAGAGTTATAGCTATCATCTAAGTTTGCAGTAAATTGTTCTTTAGAAAGTAGTGCCATACCGTAAGCTCCCATAAGTCCAGATATATCAGGTCTTATTACATTTTTTCCTACTATTAATTCAAATGCTCTTAGAACTGCATCATTATAGAAAGTACCACCTTGAACAACTATATGGTTTCCTAAAGTCTCTATATCCCTAACCTTCATAACTTTTTGTATAGCGTTTTTAATAACTGAATATGAAAGTCCGCTTGAAATATCTCCAACTGAATATCCTTCTTTTTGAGCTTGTTTAATTTTTGAGTTCATAAATACAGTACATCTTGAACCTAAATCAACAGGTCTTTTAGCGTGTACGGCTTCTTTAACAAAAGTCTGAATATCTAAATTTAAGCTTTTGGCAAATGTTTCAATAAATGATCCACAACCAGATGAGCATGCTTCATTTAACATTATATTATCTATTGAATTATTTTTCATTTTAATATATTTCATATCTTGACCACCAATGTCAACAATGCTTGTAACATTTGGCTCAAAAGTTTTTGCAGCTGTATAGTGTGCTATTGTTTCTATTTCGTTTAAATCTACATTTAAAGCTGTTTGGATTAGTTTTTCTCCATATCCTGTAACACCACTGTAACGTATTTTTGCTTTTTCTGGTAGTACTGAGTATAGTTCTTTTAGCATCTTTTGAACACTTTTTAATGGATTTCCTTCGTTGCTTCCATAAAGTGAGTATAATAGTTTTCCTTCATTATCTATTAATACTAATTTTGTTGTTGTTGAACCAGCGTCTATCCCTATATAGCAGTTTCCTTCATAATTTTCCAATTTATTTTTAGCGACAATAGATTTGTTGTGTCTTTCTTTAAAAGTTTCATAGTCTTTATTATCTACAAATAAAGGGTCTAAAGGATGTGTTGTGTTATCTTGTGAAACTTTTAATGCTTCTATTTTTTTCATTAATATATCTGGTGTTATTTCTTCTGAATCTATTCCATCTAATGCAGCACCTTGTGCTACTATTAAATGAGCTTCTTCTGGTACGATGATTTCGTCATTTTTTAAATTTAGTGTTTCTATAAATCTTTTTCTAAGTTCTGATAGATAGTTTAGTGGTCCACCTAGAAATGCAATATTTCCCCTAATTGGTCTACCACAAGCAAGCCCACTTATTGTTTGGTTAACAACAGCTTGGAATATTGATGCAGCTATATCTTCTTTTGCAGCTCCTTCATTTATTAGTGGTTGTATATCTGTTTTAGCAAATACGCCACAACGAGATGCTATTGGATATATTGTCTTATATTCTTTTGCAAGTTCATTAAGTCCTGCAGTATCAGTATGTAAAAGTGAAGCCATTTGATCTAAAAATGCTCCTGTTCCACCAGCACAAGTACCATTCATACGTTGCTCTATCGATTGGTCAAAGTATATTATTTTAGCATCTTCTCCACCTAGTTCAATTACGACATCTGTTTTTGGTATATATTTTTCTACAGCCCTTTTACATGATACAACTTCTTGGATGAAGTTTACTCTTAAAAATTTTGCAGCAGATATTGCTCCAGAACCAGTAAGTGCTAGAGTGAAAGTATTAGTTGGGTATTTTAATAAAAGGTCTTCTAATACATTACAAACTGTATTTTTTGTATCTGAAAAATGTCTTTGATAATCTTGATATATTGTGTTTTTTTGTGAATCCATCACAACTATTTTAACTGTTGTTGAACCAACATCTAGTCCAACATGTAGTAAATTTTTCATTTATATTTCTCCTAACGTTTTTTAGCATATTTTCCCTAATTGTATACGGAAATTCGACTTTTGTCAAATGGTAATTTTTTACTTTTTTATTATTAAAATTGTTCTAAAACGGACAAACAATTAATATTATTTATTATTATGATTTTAGGAGGATGTATATGAAAAACGGAAGAATTTTAATTATATTTGTAGTATTGTTAATAATAGTGATTGTAGGTGGTTACTTTATAATTAAATATGTACAAAAAACAGAAGAGAGTGTTGTGATTGAAGAATATATACCACAAGAAGAAATAACATTAGAACAGTCAAGACAAACAATTTTAACTTTATATTTTCAAGATAAAGAAACAAAAGAATTAACTCCAGAAGCTAGAGTTATTGATATAAAGGAAATGATTAATTTACCTTATGAAACACTTACTAAATTATTAATTGATGGGCCTAAAAATGAAAAATTAGAAAAAATATTTCCAGATGATGTGAAGATTAACATGGTATATAAAGAAGAGGATTGTTTGACAATAGATTTTTCATCTGAATTTTTAAATTATGATAAAGAAAATCCTCAAACTAAAGAAAATCTAATTGATAGTATTGTAAACACAGTTACAGAGTTAACTGAAATAAATGAAGTTAAAATCTTAATTGATGGAGAAGAAAACTCGGAGTTTGCAGAAGTATATATAAGAGATGAAAATAACTCCAATACTTAGTGTTTAAATAAGTTTACAAATTTAAAACATTTACATGCTGTACTTAAGCCATTTAAAAAGCAATTGACTTCTTTTAATGAACATAGTGTATTGTTTTTGCATATTTCAAAATTATATTTTGGACAATGAGATGAATTATTTTCATCTCTATTATTTTTGTACATTAAATATTTATCAGGATCCATAAAACCACCTTTTCATATATTATATATATATATTATGAAGCTAATAAAAAAAAGTGAAAAATAAATTATTGTATGAACTCAGTAATTAAAGAAATGTATAGATTTTTTACTAGTTATTGTGATATAATGCGTAAGAAAAACAAAGTATTAACAATAGGTGAGCAAAATGTGGATAAAAAGTGTTAAAATTTCTAATTTTAGAAACTATGATTTAGAAAAAATTGATTTTGATAAAAATATAAATCTTTTATATGGTAAAAATGCACAAGGTAAAACAAATATTATAGAAGCTATATTTTTATGTACTATAGGAAAATCTTTTAGGACAAGTAAAGAAAAAGAAATGATTAAAATAGATAGTTCTAATTCTTTTGTTGAAATGGAATACTCAAAAAAAGATAGGGATGGTAAGATAAGAATTGAACTTAGTAATAAAAAAAGTGTGTATATAAATGGAATTAAGATAAAAAAATTAAGTGATTTATTGGGAAAGTTAAATGCTGTAATATTTAATCCAGATGATATAAATATTTTAAAAGGTGGGCCGCAAAATAGAAGAAAATTTATGGATATAATGATTAGTCAACTACGACCAAATTATATGCACATATTATCACTATATTTAAAAACAGTTGAACAGAGAAATAATTATTTAAGGCAAATTAGAGAACAATCAGCAGATAGTAGTATGTTAGATATTTGGGATGAAAAACTTTGCGAATATGCTATACAGATTAATAATTATAGGAAAGAATATATTGATAAGATACAAGATAAGATACAAGAAGTTCATAGTCAAATTACAAGTGATAAAGAATTAATTAATATTGAATATATTTCAGATTGTTTTGAAAAAGAAAGTTATTTAAAATTACTAAAAGAAAGAAGAAAATTAGATATTATAAAAGGATTTACTACAAAAGGTATACATAGAGACGATTTTGTGATATATATTAATGAGAAGCAAGTGAATATTTACGGTTCACAAGGGCAACATAGGACAGTAATATTATCTTTAAAATTATCAGAGTTAAATATTGTACGAGATGAAATAGGTGAGTCTCCAATATTATTGTTAGATGATTTTATGTCAGAGTTAGATAGTACTAGAAGACAGAATTTTTTAGAAAAGATTGAAAATGCACAAGTAATTATAACTTGTACAGATAAATTGGATATTGAAAATAAAGATATTTTAATATATAATGTTAAAGATGGTAAAGTCGATAGACATTAAATAGTAAAAGCTATTAGGAGGAAGAAATGGAAAAAATTAATAATAAATATGGTGCAGAACAGATACAGGTACTAGAAGGATTAGAAGCTGTAAGAAAAAGACCTGGTATGTATATAGGTAGTACATCAATTAGGGGATTACACCATATGGTATATGAAATTGTTGATAACTGTGTTGATGAAGCATTAGCAGGTCATTGTACAGAAATTAAAATAGAAATTGAAAAAGGTAATATAATAAGTGTAGAAGATAATGGTAGAGGAATACCAGTTGAAGTTCATCCTAAAACTAAGATATCTACTGCGGAAACAGTATACACAGTACTCCATGCAGGTGGTAAATTTGGTGGAGACAGTGGATATAAAGTGTCTGGTGGATTACATGGTGTTGGTGCGTCAGTTGTTAATGCTTTATCTAATTGGGTAGAAGTTACTATAAAAAGAGAAGGTAAATTACATCAAATGTACTTCGAAAAGGGTAAAACAATAAGAAAATTAGATGTTATAGGAGATGCCAAAGGAACAGGTACTAAAGTTAGATTTTATGCAGATGATACTATTTTTGAAACTTTGGATTATGAATATGATGTTTTAGAAAAAAGATTTAGAGAAATGGCTTTTTTAACAAAAGGTTTAAAAATTGTTGTTATAGACAGTAGAGAAGAAGAGATTAAAAAAGCTGAATTTTGTTTTGAAGGTGGTTTAAATTCATTTGTTGAGTATTTAAATAAAAATAAAGAAAAACTACATAAACAACCAATATATATTGAAAAAAATGGTGATGTACCTATAGAAATAGCAATTCAATATTCTTCAAGCTATTCTGAAAATATATATACTTTTGTTAATAATATTAATACTATAGAAGGTGGAACTCATTTAGAAGGATTCAAAAGATCTCTAACTAAAGTATTTAATGACTATGCAAGAAGTCATAATATTTTAAAAGATAAAGATAATAATTTACAAGGTGAAGATATTAGAGAAGGTATAACTGCTGTTATTTCTGTTAAAGTTAAAGAGCCACAATTTGAAGGACAAACTAAAACTAAACTTGGAAATAGTGAAGTTACAGGTGCTGTTCAAAGTGCTATGAATGAAGCATTATCAGCATTTTTAGAAGAAAATCCAGCTGTTGCAAAAGCTGTTTTAGAAAAATGTATTAGTGCATCAAGAGCAAGGGAAGCTGCTAGAAAAGCAAGAGAGCTTGTTAGAAAGAAAAATTCATTAGAAACATCAACATTACCAGGTAAACTAGCTGATTGTAGTAGTAAAGACCCAGATGAATGTGAAGTATATATAGTAGAAGGGGATTCAGCAGGAGGAAGTGCTAAACAAGGAAGAGATAGAAAGTTTCAAGCTATTTTACCTTTATGGGGAAAAATGTTAAATGTTGAAAAATCAAGAGCAGATAAAGTATATAATAATGAAAAAATGCAACCTATCATTTTAGCATTAGGTGCAGGAATTGGGTCAGATTTTGATGTTACTAGGCTTAGATACGGTAAAGTTATAATAATGGCCGATGCTGATGTTGATGGTGCGCATATTAGAACATTATTATTAACATTTTTCTTTAGATATATGAGACCATTAGTTGAAAATGGAAATGTCTTTTTAGCACAACCACCACTATTTAAATTATCTAAAAAAGGAATTAAAGACACATACTGCTATACTGACGAAGATTTAGAAATAAATCTGAAAGAATTAGAAGAAAAAGGAATTTCAAGAGATTCTTTAGGGATGCAAAGATATAAAGGTCTTGGAGAGATGAATCCAGAACAGTTATGGGATACTACTATGAATCCTGAAACTAGAACATTGGTTAAAGTTACTATGGAAGATGCAATTAAAGCTGATGAGATATTTACTTTATTAATGGGGGATGAAGTTGAACCTAGAAGAGCTTTTATACAACAAAATGCTAAATATGTTAAAAATTTAGATGTGTAATTAAATATAAATTTAATGGAAGATAAAATATTTTTATCTTCCATTAATCTATAACGCTAATAATAATTTTAGTTAAAACAAATATACCAAATAGTCAAACCTAATATATATTACTATATAAATAAGCTATATACCTAACATATCCATCAGTCACTCGACTAATAATACACACATGATAACTATATTCATCCAATTTGGACTAGTAATAACTATAATAAATATATAAAAATAATCTTAGCTCGAATATATAACATATAATTTAACCATATATAAAGAAAAAAATATAGCTTACAAACACATTAGATACTCTTATCGCCGACACATATTCATATTAATACACAAATATATATCTTTGTTCAAATCGTAATACACCAAAACGATATATTAAAACTCTTTGCCCAACTATTATTAACATTACAAACTTATTATGGTTTTTATTTGCAAAAATTATTCATAATTTTTGTAGTTATTAAAATTTATTTTAAATTTTAATGATGTAGTATATAAATTTATTTATATACCAAATAAAAAAATAAATTAATTAAAAATAAATTAATTAAAAATAAATTAATTAAAAATAAATTAATTAAAAATAAAT
>CAYJGL010000015.1:0-6885 GCA_964369695.1 uncultured Clostridium sp. | reverse complement strand
AAAAATAAATTAATTAAAAATAAATTAATTAAAAATAAATTAATTAAAAATAAATTAATAGAAAAAAGTAGTTATTAATATGATATAATATTTTTACGGAGGAGTTTATGATAAAAAAAATAAAATCAGATAGTGATATTTTTAAAAATAGTAAATATAAAAAAGATATTATAGCATTTAGTCTTTTAGAATATATTAGGAAAAATCCATATTTATTAGAAAGTGATGAAGAAAATTATATAATAGGGATATCAGATCCTAAATTTCCAGTTTGGATATGGACATCTGATACAATAAACATAGGAGAATTAAAATATCTATGTAAATATATAATAGAAAAATTTGCTACAGATAAAGAATCATTTAGATTTATATCTAAAAAAATATTAGCAGATTATTTAATAAACATGTTTGAACAAAAATTTAAAGTTTCTTATTCTGAAACTTCTATGCAATCTTTTGTTAATAAGAAAGTAATACCTGCAAAAAATAGCAATGTAATAATCGAACAAGCATTAAGAGAAGATTTAACTGAAATAGCTATTTGTTTTGTAGAGTTTGATAAAGATTGTTTTAATAAAGAAACTAATTTGAATGAATATTTAGATTATGCAAAAGAAAGTATAGAAAATGGAAAAATATATATTATTAAACAAAACAATAAAATCGTTGCTATGGCAGATTGTTCTAAAGAGTATGAAGATTACATATCAATTGCGTATGTGTATACAAAGCCTGAATTTAGAAATAATGGTTTAGCTTCTGCTCTTACAGCACATATTAGTAAAATTATATTAGAAAAAGGTAAACTTCCCATATTATACACAGATTTATCTAATCCTGCTTCAAATAAGGCATATACAAGTATTGGTTTCGAAGAACAAGGAGAAGTTGTTGAAATAGAATTAAACTGGAAAAGATAATGTTTTAAATCTAATAAAATTTATTAGGAGAAAATGGTTATATTGTAATTATGGCGAAAGTATACAAAAAAATAATTAAAAAGGGAGTAATATGAATAAGAAGAGATGTAATACGGATTTTACTTGATTTATAATTAATTTCATAGTATTATCATTTAAATATAAGAAAAGGAATAAATAATGGAAATTAGATTACAAGAAAATGAAAGAATAGATGACTTAGAATTAAATGGATTAAAAATAATACAAAATAAAGAATATTTTTGTTTTGGTATAGATGCTGTTCTTATTGCCAATTTTGCAAGTGAAATAAGGAAAAATAGTACAGTTATGGATTTAGGAACAGGAACAGGGATTATTCCACTTATCTTATCAGCTAAAATTAATTGTAAAAAAATAATTGGGATAGAAATTCAAGAAGAAGTATTTAATATTGCTAAAAGAAATATAAAGTTAAATAAATTAGATAATTTAATTGATGTAGTAAATTCTAATATTAAAGAGTTATTATCAACTTTTAAAAAAGAGAGTATAGACAGTATTATAACTAATCCACCATATAAAGAAGTGGGAACAGGAGTAATTAATGAAACTGAAAATAAGTTAATTTCTAGGCATGAAGTTAAAGCTGATTTAGAAGATTTTATTAGTATATCATCTGCTTTATTAAAAGATAAAGGGTCAATATATATGGTACATAAACCAGAAAGATTAGTAGATATATTGTGTTTAATGAGAAAATATAAATTAGAACCTAAAATTTTAAGATATGTTTTTTCGAATAAAAATAGTGAGCCTACTTTAATATTAGTGAAAGCTGTAAAAAATGCAAATTCTTTTTTAAAGGTAGAAAAAAATTTATACATATATAATGAAGATGGAGAATATACAGATGAATTATTAGGGATATATGGGAAAGAAAGAGAGAAATAATATGGGAACTTTATATATTGTATCAACACCAATTGGGAATTTAGATGATATAACGTTAAGGGCGATTGAAACATTGAAAAATGTTGATGTAATTGCAGCAGAAGATACGAGACATACATTAAAATTGTTAAATAGATTAGAAATATCAAAGCCTTTAATCAGTTATCATAGACATAATGAAGAAGTTAGAAAAGATTTATTAATAGAAAAATTAAACAATGGAGAAAACATTGCTTTAGTTTCAGATGCAGGAACTCCAGGGATTTCTGATCCAGGAATGGAAGTTATTAAATCAGCAATTGAGAATAATGTGGATATAGTTGCTATACCAGGTGCAACAGCGTTTGTACCTGCATTAATTTGTTCAGGTCTAAATACTTCAGAATTTGTATTTTTAGGATTTTTACCTTTAAATAAAAAGCTAAGAAAGACAAAATTAGAAGAGATTAAAGAAAGTAATAAAACAATTATTATATATGAAGCACCACATAAATTAAAACAAACATTAAAAGATTTAAATGAAATTTTAGAAGAGAGAAAATTATGTGTAGCTAGGGAAATAACTAAGATACATGAAGAATATACAAGGGGAACAATTAAAGAGTTAATTGAAAAGTTTGAAAATGTAAAAGGAGAAATTGTTATTTTAATTGAAGGAAATCAAAATATTGAAAAAGAAAATATATTTGAGAATATGACAATAGAAGAACATTACGAGTTTTATGAGAAAAAAGGTTATGAAAAAAAAGAGATAATTAAAAAGGTTTCTAAAGATAGAAATGTAAGTAAAAATGATGTATATATAAAATTCATAAAAAAGTAAGAAATAGGCTGACTACTTCTTACTTTTTTCATTTGATAATTCTGAAATTTTATTTTTGCACTTTTCACAAATAAGTTTATCGTTATATTTTAATAAATTTTTTGTACTACTACAAAAAACACAATCTGGTTGAAATTTTTTTAGTATTACAGAAGAGCCGTCTACATAGATTTCTATTGGGTCTTTTTCTTCTATTTTAAATTGATTTCTTATTTCCATAGGTATAACTATTCTACCAAGTTCATCTACTCTACGTATAATTCCTGTTGACTTCATATCAATCCCTCCTTAAATTAATACTATAAACTATATATATCATATTTAACAAATTTGGTCAATTAAAATGTAATAAAAAAAATGATTTTGAATATAATTTGTTAGGTGATTTTATGTTGAATTTTATTTGGCCAATATTTATTATAGTATCTTTTACTTATGCCATATTTGCTGGTAATTTAGAAGAATTAAATGCATCAATATTTGAAAGTACAGAAAGTGTAATTCAATTATGTATGACATTGTTAGGAACAATTTCTTTGTGGAATGGTATTATGCAAATTGCAAATGAATCTTCTATATTAGAAAAACTAACTAAATTTATGAGTCCTATAGTAAAATTATTATTTCCAGAAATGAAACATAATAAACAAATCCAAAAAGAAATTTCTATGAATATGATAGCAAATATATTAGGATTGGGAAATGCAGCTACACCACTAGGAATGAAAGCTATGAAATCAATGCAAGAAGAAAATGATCAAAAAGATACATTAAGTAATTCGATGGCAATGTTTATAGTAATTAATACTGCATCAATACAATTAATTCCTACAACTGTAATTGCCATTAGAACATCACTGGGTTCTGAAAATCCAACAAGTATTGTTTTTCCAGTATGGGTAGCTACAATGTGTGCTGCTACAGTAGCTATTTTATCAACAAAAATATTTATACGCTTAGGTAAAAAGGGGTAGATTATGGAAGTTGTAAACTTTATTTCAAGTGCTGCAATGCCAATGATAATATTAGTCATTGTTCTTTATGGTGTACTTGAAAAGAAAAAGGTATTTGATAATTTCGTTGATGGAGCAAAAGAAGGAATTAGTCTAATAATTACTATATTTCCTACATTGATTGGATTATTTATTGCAATTGGTGCTTTAAGAAGCTCGGGGATTTTAGATTTAATAACGAATTTTGCAACACCTATACTAAATTTAGTTAATTTTCCTACAGAATTAATGCCACTTTCTATAATCAGACCTATATCAGGAAGTGGAGCAATAGCTATTGCAACTGATATAATGAAAAATGAAGGTGTTGATAGCACACTTGGGATGATGGCTTCGACGATAATGGGAGCAACAGAAACAACATTATATACACTTGCTTTGTATACAAGTTGTGTAAAGATAAAAAAGACAAGATTTGTTTTAGGGGCAGCATTAATGGCTGATTTTGCAGGAATTGTTGCAAGTGTTGTGGTTTATCAAATGTTATTATAATAATTGACAAATATTGGAAATGGTATTAATATATTTATGGAAGGAGTGATTTATATTTTTAAAATCTTATTATTTTTATTAATTTTTTTTATTGTTAGAAATATAGTTATTAATATATTATCTAAGCAATTAGAAAAAGAAATATCATAAATATTTCTACTTATGATATGTTTCGTTATTTATTATTTTAAATCCCCTATAAATTTGTTCTAATAAAAATACTCTTATTAATTGATGGGGAAAAGTCATTTTAGAAAAACAAATTTTATCGTTACATTTTTGTAACAATTCATGTGTCAGTCCTAGAGAGCCACCAATTATATACGTTATGTGACTTTTGTTCATAGATATATTTTCTATTTTTTTAGAAAATTCTTCTGAAGAATAGTTTTTTCCTTTAAGATCTAAGGCAAATATGTATGAATCCTTTTTTATATGATTTAATATATTATTTGATTCTTTTGTTTTAATATCATTATTAATTGTTTCATTTGTTTTTGATGGAATAGGTATATCTTGTAATTCAATTATATTTAATTTACAATATTTTGATAATCTTTTTGAATATTCTGATATAGCATCTTTTAAATAGTTTTCTTTAATTTTACCTACACATATTATATCTATACTAAGCATATTTTCTCCTATATTATTATTTGTTTACTATTTATATCTCTATTTGCTACACATAAATTAAGTGAATTTTCATTATAGTTACTAGAAATGAGTTCTTCAATAACTGTCTTATATGCTAATTCAGGGAAGTTACTTTCTTTACTTAAATGTCCAAGCATTGCAGATTTTAATCCTGATTTTAATAAATGAGAAATTGTTTTTCCAGCCATTTCGTTTGGAAGATGTCCAGATGGACCTGCAATTCTTGATTTTAAATGATATGGATAAGATGAACATTTTAATACTTCTGGATCATAGTTTGACTCTAACATCACAAATAGGCTTTCTTCAAGTTGTTTAAGTATTTCATTATTCATATGTCCTATATCTGTAGCTATACTTATTTTTTTATTATCTTTAAAAATATTAAATCCGCAAGGATTTGCAGCATCATGTGGTATTGAAAAAGGTGAAATTTCTAAATTTCCAATATCAAATTTGTTTGAATTATTAAAAATTCGTATATTATTTTCTGATAATTTATCTTTTTGAATAGGCATTGCGTCCAAAGTTTCTTGATTAACAAAAACAGGAATATCAAATTTTTTAGATAATGTACCAAGTCCTTGTACATGGTCTGTATGTTCATGTGTTATTAAAATTCCATTAAGATCAGATGGACTAATATCCATGTTTTCTAAAGATGTTACTATTTTTTTACAACTAACACCTGCATCTATTAATATTTTTGTTTCATTGCTTTGTAAAAGCAAACTATTTCCACTACTACCACTATATAAACTACAAAAATTCATCTTTTATTTCCTTTGTTACTCATTAATTCTTTCGATATTTGCTCCTAAATCTTTAAATTTAGACTCGATATTCTCATATCCTCTGTCAATGTATTCTAAATTGAATACTTCAGTTGTTCCTTCTGCAGCAATTCCTGCAATAACCAAAGCTGCACCAGCTCTTAAGTCTGATGAATATACAGTAGAACCATGTAATTTTTCAACACCTTCAAAAAAAGCTGTTTTATCTTGTGCTGTGATTTTAGCACCCATTTTATTTAATTCATCAGTATATTGAAATCTAGAATCCCAGATACTTTCTTTTATTATGCTTGTCCCTTCTGCCAAAGATAAGGCTACACCTATTTGAGATTGTAAATCAGTAGGGAAACCTGGATGTGGAAGAGTTTTTACATTGGTTTTTTTAGGTCTTTTTGAAGTCCAAACTCTAATATTATCTCCGTTTTCTTCAACATTTCCACCCATTTCTAATATTTTAGCTGTAACACATTCTAAGTGTTCTGAAATACAGTTTTTAAGAGTTACATCACCTTTTGTAGCAATTGCTGCCAACATAAAAGTTCCTGCTTCTATTTGGTCTGGAACAACAGAGTATGTACAATTTGATTTTAAATTTTCTACCCCTTTGACTTTTATAACATCTGTTCCAGCTCCACGAATGTCTGCACCCATTGTGTTTAAGAAATTAGCAACATCGACAATATGTGGTTCTTTAGCAGCATTGTCAATTATTGTTGTCCCTTTTGCGAGTACAGCTGCAAGTAAAGCATTTATGGTAGCTCCTACAGAAACTATATCTAGATATATTGCTGTACCAATTAGTTTATCTGTTTTAGCATAGATTGTTCCTTTGTCTAAAGAAACAGTAGCACCTAACAATTCAAATGCTTTTATATGTTGATCAATAGGTCTTGCTCCTAGCATACAACCGCCAGGCATGCCAACTTCAATTTCACTTTTTCTTCCTAACATAGCACCAATTAAATAGTATGATGCTCTAAACTTACTTGTTAGGTCTAAAGGAGCAGTTGTTGTATGTATGTGAGTATTATCTATTGTTATATTATTTGGGGTATTCCAAGTGATTTTAGAACCTAAACTTTCTAAAATTGTACATATTATTTTAATATCGCTTATGTTTGGTAGATTGTCTATAGTACAAATTCCATCAATTAATAGAGTTGCTGGAAGTATTGCTACAGCAGAGTTTTTTGCACCATTTATTGTTATTGTTCCTTTTAAAGGTGTTGGTCCTTTTATTACTAGTTTTT
>CAYJGL010000014.1:0-29998 GCA_964369695.1 uncultured Clostridium sp. | reverse complement strand
ATTTTTTAGTCCATGCCCATGCTTCTTCTAAAAACTTTTCTCTTCCTAAATCATACTTAGATATCCCTTCACTTTTTAATTTTTCTACAACTTTCATTTCAGTTGAAATTGCCGAATGGTCTGTACCAGGAAGCCATAGAGTATTAAATCCTTGCATTCTCTTAAAACGAATTAATATATCCTGTATTGAATCATCTAAAGCATGCCCCATGTGTAATTTCCCTGTTACATTTGGTGGTGGCATCATTATACAGTAACTTTCTTTGTTTTCATCCATACTTGGTTTAAAATATCTTTGTTCTTCCCATTCTTTATATAATTTATCTTCAAAATCTTTTGGATTAAATTTTCTATTTAATATTTCTTTCATTTTCTATACCTCCATAATTCTTATCTTATATTCACATTTAAATTTTTCTTTAAGATCTAATTTAATAATATCTTTTTTATTTTTAAATATTCCATCTGAATCTATATAGTCTGCTGTATTATACCATGGCTCTACACAGACAAAAGGTGCTCCTTTTTTTGACCATATCCCTAAATATGGAAAACCTGTAAAATCTACTTCTAATATTTCTTTATTAATACTATTATCATTAATATTTCTTAATATACATTTATTTGATTTTATATTTTTAAGAATAATTGCATCATTTTCAAATAAATCTTCAGTTAAATCTATGATCCCATATTTCTTCAAATTATCTAATACTAACTTATTTTCGCTATTTATACTATTATTTTTAATATTACCATTTTCCAACTCTAAAATCTCAATATCTTCTTCTTTTTTTACAAACATTATTTGATAATCTCCTGAAGAATAATTACATACAAATGCTGGATGAGCTCCTATTCCAAATATTATTTGTTTTTCATCTTTGTTTATAACATCATATCTTACAGTAACTTCATTTCTTATATTATCTACCTTGTATGTTACATATAGTTCGAATTTATACGGATAATATTTTTTAGTTTCATCAGATGATTTCAATACATATTTATGTTCATCTTTATTCTTTCTGATTTCTTTAAATTCCATATCTCTTGCAAAGCCATGTTGTTTCATTTGATATTCTTTATTACTAATTATTGTTTTATCATCTTTTAATCTTCCAACTATCGGAAATAGTATTGGTGAATGTCTATTCCAATATTCTTCACCATTATGTAATTTTTCTTTTCCATTAAATTTCAAACTTGTTAGCTCTGCACCTATTTTCTTACTTTCTATTTCTATCATATTACCTCCTATTTTATTAATAATTTGTATTAAGATACAACAAAACTCGCCCCTAGATAAGGACGAGCTTTCACACGTGGTACCACCTTAATTCATATAATCAATATATTTAATATACTTCTTATATATCTTAATTCATCTTTAACGCAGATTTACGAATACCTTACTCTTTTTCAGTGTATTAACAAAAAAGCTACTTTCTGTTTATCTATTTTCAAGAAGTTTACAGCCTTGACTTCTTTTCTCTTTAATTTATTTTATAAACATACTTCTCTTTTTTATAGTTTTATATCTCTTTATGATTAAAGATTATTGTAATGTTGTTTTTCTTTACATCTTGATTGTTTTCTTTACTACTATTATCATTTCCTGAATTTTTCGAAACATAAATTTCTCTTAAATTGTTTCTATTTTTTTTATCTTTAGAAAAAATAGGATCCTTCCACTTTTCTGTTTTTATATTTATAAATCTATATGATTCTTCTTCATAAATACGAATATGTCCTAAATAATTATTATTAGAATTATTTTTCGTTACTTCTTCTTCACTGAAGAATCTTTCAATTATATTTTTATAATGCTTATTTTTATATAATTTTTTATAATATTCTTCTGTTATATCTTCTTTTTGCTCTGAATATACTTTTTCTACTAAATATTGTGCTTTTTTTCCACTCCCATATATTATTTTAACGCTTTTTTTAACTTTTCCTAATATTTCTTTGTCTGAGAAAGTCATTTTCTTTATTTTATTTCTATTTCTATTTATTAAATCTTTTATTTTTCCCAAGTTCTAACTTCTCCTATTTTAATAATATAGTTAAATCTATATTGACTTTTCTTCATCTTCAGCATTTGATTTTACATGTACTTTACTAGCTTCAGTATTTGATTTTACGGGTGATTTGTCTTCGCTATTATTCTCTTTTTTTATTTTAAACCTATCTCTTAAATTATTATTATATCTTGATTTCCTATTTAGATATTTTTTTATTTTACCTTCTAGATCACCTATATATTTACTCTCTTCGTCTCTTCCTTTTTTAAAAATATTTTTTATTGCTCTCATTGTCTCTGGTTCTTCTAAAATCAATTCTTCAAAATATTTTTGTGTTACATTTTTTCCTTTGTTTATAACCGAATTTATCTCATATATTTCTTCAGTTATATCCTTTTTTGAATTAATTCTTGTTACTATTATTTCGGTTATATCTTTCTTTCTCCTAAGTATTCCTAATGGATATTTTTTCTTTTGATTTTTGGCAAATTCTAACTTAACACTTTCATCATTTTTAAAATCATACCAATTTACTCCAACTTCTTGTGATTTTTTGTACAGATCGTGAATTATTCCCATATATAATATTAACCTTTCTTATAAACTTTTTAAATTATATCATATTTTTATATTAATTTCTATGATTTTTAAAAACTTTATATGTATATTTTAAATTTTTTATTGACTTTTTTTGACTTTTTAATTATTATCATATAAATATAATAATTTTAGGAGGATTTTTTATGTCAAATGTAGAAACATATTTATTTAATACAAATGCAATTAGATTTTTTGAAGAAAACAAACCATTTTGGTATACATCTGGTAAAATAGGTCCATATTTTATCAATACACATTTTATTTATGGAAACGAAATAGATGCAACTAACTTTTTATCATATATAGATACATGTTTATCTGATAAAGAAACTTTACCAAAAAAAGTTTTTGAAAAAACTTTAGAACAGTATAATTCAAATGAAATTTATAAAAGTGTAATGGATACAATGGTTTCATTTATTAAAGAAAATATAAATATTGAAGATATTGATTATATTTCAGGTGGAGAAAGACGTGATTGGTTCTTTTCAAATATGCTATCATATTTACTTGAAATACCACATATTACAATATATAAGGATTTAAGTGTAAAACTTAGTAGATATAATTTTACTGAAAACTTACAATTCGATGATCTAAACAATAAAAAAGTATTACATGTTGCGGATTTAATCACAGTTGCATCAAGTTATTTACGCGCTTGGATCCCAGCTATAGAAAGTTTAGGAGCTAAAATGGTATGGTCTTGTTCTGTTGTTAATAGAATGCAAGGTGGAAAAGAAGCCATTGAACAAAAAGGTGTTGAATCATATTCTTTAGTAAATGTTGATACTTCTTTATTCCAAAAAGCATGTGATATGAATTTAATTTCTTCAACTCAAGTAGAATTATTAAATAATTTCTATTTACATCCTGATGAAACTATGAAAAACTTTTTATTAGAACATCCTGAATTTTTAGAAAATGCTTTAAACTCTTCTGATGAAAAGACTAAAAAAAGAGCTGAAACATTAAAAGCTAATAACCTTTATGGTATATTTTAATATTTTAAAGAGAGTAAATTTTATTATTTAAAACTTACTCTCTTTTTGTATTTAAAAATTGTCTTTTTTTATCAATTTCATTTTTCTTATTTTATCTTGCTTTTCATATTCAGAATAAATTCTTTCAAAATTTTGTAAAGATAATTCTGTTTTCTTAAGTCTTTCATATATCTCATTATACACGTCTACTTTCAAAAGCTTTTCTCTTAATTCTTCAAATTTATTATGAATACATTTAGGTGTATAATTTTTCCATTCTTCTTTGCAATCAATTAACATTAATCCACGTAATTTAGTAGCAGATATTGGTATACTTTTTCTATCTATAATAATTTGTTTTATTCCTACAATATCTTCTTTTTCAAAACATTTACTACTTTTTTTATCATCACCGTATATAAATACATCTGGCCTCATTTTTAGATATTCATTAATTTTTCCCAACATATATTTTCCCCATTTTGTCGTCAAATCATATTCATTAGTAAAATCTGGCAATGGTTTTATTATTATGTTTTTTTCTTTTAACTTCGGGTATATGTTTCTGATTAAATTTTCTCTTGTGCCTAAATCAAACGGATTTCTTAATGTATTTGATTCAGAGCTTGAGCCTATTAATATTAATGTTTTTTTACACAATTCTAAACTTTTTTCAATTAAATATATATGTCCATTATGTATATGTTCAAATCTTCCTACAATAACACCTAGTTTGTTTTTTTGGTCTTTATTACATAAATTCATATTCTATTTTATACCTCTTATTTCAGCTGAAAATACATTTTGAAGTTCTTTTATTATATCTTCCATAATAGTATTTACTTCATCATCACCCATTGTCTTATTTTTGTCTCTAAAAGTAAGTGTATATGCTATACTTTTTTTATTATCCCCTAGTTTTTCATTTCTATATATATCAAATATTCTTATACTTTCCAATTGCTTTTTGGCTTTTTTAACAATTAATTTTTCTATAGTTCCAACTTCAACTGTTTCATCAACTACTAATGCAATATCTCTTGTTGCTGCTGGGAATTTTGCAATTTCTGTATATTTTTTTATTTCCTTAGCATATTTAACAAGTTTTGTAACATTAATTTCTGCAAGATATACTCTTTTTTCAATATCATAATTTTGTAATACTTCTGGGTGAACTTCTCCAAAAGTCGATATTATATCCATTCCAATTTTCAAATTAGCACATCTTCCAGTATGATATGACATGTTTTCTTTTTCTTTTATAATATCATATTTTGATATACCAATATTTTCTAATACATTTTCTATTAATCCTTTTAATGTAAAGAAATCTTGGTTTTCTCCATATAATCCTATTGTTAATATATCTTCTTGTAGTGGTATTTCACCTTTTTCTATCTCATTATTTATATTTTTATAATTTCTAGATAAATCGAATAATTTAACATTTTCATTTTTTTTGTTTATATTTAATGCTAATATTTGCATCATACTAGGAACTGTTGTTGGTCTCATATATTTGTATTCATCACTAAGTGGATTTTTTATTGTAATTGCATATTCTTTTATACTTTCAGATATATTTGATTTTTCTAAATCTTTTTGACTTACAAACCCGTATGTATATATTTCTGAAAAACCACTATTAACTAATATTCCTTTAATTTTATTTGATATTCTTTGCTCTTTATTACGTACTCCAACTGTTGCTTTTGCTACCATTAAGCTTGAATCTAATTTATCATAACCGTAAAATCTTGCTATTTCTTCTGCTAAATCTTCAATACATTCTATATCCCATCTAAAATATGGAGATATTGCTATATCATTTTCAATTTTTATGTCTAATTTTCTTAATACATCTATCATATCTTGTTTTGATATATTAGTTCCTAAAAGATTATTTATTCTATCATATTCAAATACAACTTCATTGTTTTTTTGTCTATTTGGATATATATCAATTTTCCCTTCAACAACATCCCCTATACCTAATATTTCCACTAATTCAATTGCTCTATTAATCGCTCTTAAACTATTTTCAGCTGATAATCCTTTTTCAAATCTTGCTGAACTTTCTGTTCTTAGGCCTACTTTTTTTGCTGTTTTCCTTACTGAACCTCTATAGAACATTGCTGATTCAAAAACTAAAGTTTCTGTATTTTTCTCAATTCCAGAATTAATACCACCCATAACTCCTGCTATTGCAACAGGTTTATTTATATCTGCAATAACTAAATCATTTTCATCTAAAACTCTTTCTGTTTCATCTAATGTTATTATTTTTTCACCATTTTTTGCACGTCTAACATTTATTTGTTTTCCTTCTATTGAATTTATATCAAATGCATGAAGTGGTTGCCCTATTTCTAGCATTACATAGTTAGTTATATCAACTACATTGTTAATACTTCTAATCCCTGCTGATTTAAGCCTTTTTTTCATCCAGTCTGGTGATTCACCTATTTTAACATTTTTCACTACTCTTGCTATATATCTATAGCATAAATCTGTATCCTGAATGTCTACTTTTAATCCTTCAATTTCTTTTTTATCTTCTATTTTGATGTCATCTAAATTTTTTCTTGGATTTTTAAATTCTTTTTTTAATGATACTGCTACTTCTCTTCCTAACCCTTCTATTGATAGGCAATCTGGTCTATTTGATGTTATTTCAAATTCCATAATATCTTCTTTTATATTGAGTACTTCTATAGCATCTTTACCTAAACTATTTTCTAGTTTATTATTTAATATCATTATTCCATCTTCTGTCTGATCTTTATAGTCTTCTTTTTTTAATCCTAGTTCTCCTATAGAACATAACATTCCACAAGATTCTACACCACGTAAATTCCCTTTTTTTATTTTTAATCCTTCTGCTAATTCTGCTCCATGTTTAGCTACTGGTATTATATTCCCAATATTCACATTCTTAGCACCTGTTACTATTTGTAAAATTTCATCTCCTACATCTATTTTACATACAACTAATTTATCTGCATCTGGGTGTTTTTCTATTTCTAATATTTTACCTATTACAACATTTTTTATATCATTTCCGATTTGTTCAAATCCTTCCACTTTTGACCCTGTCATTGTCATTATGTCTGATAACTCATTTAAACTAACATCTATATCACTATACTCTTTTAACCACTCTATACTTGTTTTCATATTTTTCCTTTCTCCTTTATCTACATTTATTTAAAATTGTTTTAAAAATCTAACATCATTTTCAAATAGAAGTCGCATGTCTTCTATTCCATATTTTGCCATAGCTATTCTTTCTACTCCGAATCCAAATGCAAATCCTGAATATTCTTTAGAATCAATTCCACATCCTTCTAATACTTTTGGATGTACCATACCACAACCTAAAAGTTCTATCCAACCTTCACCTTTACATACTTTACAACCTTTTCCACCACATACAAAACATGATACATCTACTTCTGCACTTGGTTCTGTAAAAGGGAAATGATGTGGTCTAAATCTGATTTTTGTTTTTTCTCCTAAACATTTTTTAGCAAATATTTCTAATGTTCCTTTCAAATCCGCCATTGATATGTTTTTATCTATAACTAATCCTTCTACTTGATGAAATACTGGTGAATGTGTTGCATCAACACTATCAGATCTATATACTGCTCCAGGGCATATTATTTTGATTGGTGGTTTGTTGTTTTCCATGACTCTTACTTGAACTGTTGATGTTTGACTTCTTAAAACTATATCTTCTGAAATATAGAATGTATCTTGAACATCTCTTGCCGGATGGTCTAATGGAGTATTTAATTTATCAAAATTATATGTTGCTTTTTCAATTTCTGGTCCATCTGCAATTTCATATCCCATACCTAAAAATATTTCTTCAACTTCGCTTATAGTTTGAGTTATTGGATGGAACGATCCTAATTCAGTTTTTTTACTTGGTTCTGTTACATCTATATTTTCAGTTTCTAGTTTTTTTATAATTTCTTTTTTTTGTATTTCTTTTTCTTTATTTCTAATTATTTCTTCTAACTCATCTCTCACACTATTTACAAGTGCTCCTATTACTGGTCTTTCTTCTTTTGATAATCCACCCATAGCTTTTAAAAGTGTTGTTAATTCTCCTTTTTTTCCTGAATATTTAACTTTTATTTCTGCTAACTCTTGAATTGTTTGACTTTCTTGTATGTCTTTTTTTGCACTTTCTCTAATATTTTCAATTTGTTCTTTCATTTTCTCTCTCCTTTTTCTCTAATTTAATATGGTCTATATGTTCTGGTTTCTTTATATTTACCATATTGATTTCCTGAATATTTATTTAATCTATTTTTTTCTTTTGATATTTTATCAACCTGTGATTCTGATATCATTTTTATTTTTTTCTGTTTAAACCATAATCGTATTCTTGTAAATATACTTTCCTTTTGTGTAAATTCAAATACAATTTCATAAATTCCAAACCTGTTTAAAAATATGCTAACTTCAAACTTTTTATTTCCAAAATCTTTTTTAGTATCTTCTATTTTTTTTTGAATATCTTCATCTTTATATATTCTAGAATCCATATAATATTCTATTTGTTTTTCTTTCATATTTCCACATCCTTTTTTAATAACTAAAAACCACCTCATCCTCATGTATTTATAGGACGAAATGGTTATCATTCGTGGTACCACCTAATTTTATTAGTTATATTTACTATATTTATATATAGTTTATTACTAATCTCATTATAGTTATAACGGAACAACCGCAATTTCCTACTATCGTTTCAGAAATGAGCTAAAAAGTGAATTTTTTACATATCTGTATTAATGGTTTCCAGCCTAGACCATTTTCTCTATTAATATTGATTATATGTATACTATGCTTTTTAATTGCTTTTATGTAAATATTTTAACATACTTATTAGTATTATTCAAGGGAAATTTGAAATTTATTAGATAATTGTTTGTATATTCAATTATTCTTCTTCCACTTCAAATTGACTATTGTATAACTCTGAATAAAATCCTTTTTTCTCTAATAACTCTTCATGAGTTCCTTGTTCTACTATATCTCCTTTATTCATAACAAGTATTGAATCTGCATTTTTAATAGTTGATAATCTATGAGCAATTATAAAACTTGTTCTACCTTTCATTAAATTATCCATAGCATCTTGTATTTGTATTTCTGTTCTAGTATCTATTGAACTTGTTGCTTCATCTAATATTAAAACTTTAGGATCTGCAAGTATTACTCTTGCAATTGTTAATAATTGCTTTTGACCTGCTGAAATATTACTTGATTCTTCGTTAATTTCTGATTGATATCCATGTGGTAATGTTTTTATATAATGATGAACATGTGCTGCTTTTGCAGCTTCTATTACCATATCTTCTGTCGCTTCATCTTTACCATATCTAATATTATCTATTATACTTCCACTAAATAACCATGTATCTTGAAGTACCATTCCAAATATTCTTCTTAAATCTCCTCTTTCAAAATCTTTTATATCATGACCATCAATTAGTATTTTTCCACTATTTACATCATAAAATCTCATTAACAGTTTAACAATTGTTGTTTTACCTGCACCTGTGGGTCCTACTATAGCTATTTTTTGTCCTTCTTTAATTTTAGAATTAAAGTTGTTTATTATTATTTTTTCAGGATTATATCCAAATTTAACATCTTTAAATTCTACATTTCCTTTTAACTTTCCAGAATCTATATTTCCTTTAACAGTAGTTATTTCTTCTGGTTCTTCTAAAAATTCAAATACTCTTTCTGCTGCTGCTATCATTGATTGAAGCATTGCTGATATTTGAGCAATTTGAGTAATTGGTTGTGTAAATTGCCTGTTATATTGTATAAAACTTTGTATATTCCCTACTGTTATCACTCCTGATGCAGCAAAATATCCACCTGCAATTGCTACTGCTACATATCCTAAGTTTCCAATAAAGTTCATCATAGGAAACATTAAACCTGATAAAAACTGAGATTTCCAACCTGTTTTATATAGTTCTGCATTGTCTTTATCGAATTTTTCTATAATCTTTTTTTCTCCATTAAATACTTTTACAATATTTAATCCACCATAAGTTTCTTCTACTGTACTATTAACATGACCTAAATATTCTTGTTGTTTATCAAAATATTTTTGAGATTTTCCAACAACATTTTTCATAATTATCCCTGCTATCGGAAGTATTATAATTGATATTAAAGTCATTTGCCAACTTATTGTCAACATCATTATTAATATCCCAATTATAGTGAATATTGATGTAACAATTTGTATAACACTTTGATTTAAGTTCGTACTAAGTGTATCAACATCATTTGATATTACTGATAACACTTCTCCATTAGTTTTTTTGTCAAAATATTCCATTGGTAATTTATTTATTTTTTTCACTATATCATCTCTAATTGTGTATGTTATTTTTTGTGCTATTTTTGTAATCCCTATACCTTGTATAAATGAAAATATACTACTTACTATGTATAAGATAACTAATGTTATTCCAATTTGAGCAATTTTATTAAAATCAATTCCTTGACCACCAGAAAAACTACTTTGCATTCCTTCAAAAATTTCAGTTGTTGCATTTCCTAAAATTTTTGGTCCTACTATTGAGAATACTGTACTACCAATAGCAAATATAATTATAATTATTAATAATATTTTATATTTTGATAAATAATTTTTAAATAGTTTCCTTATTGTTCCTTTAACGTCTTTTGCTTTTTCTGTAACATTAGCTCCTTTTCCCATTGGTCCCATATTAGTTATCTCCTTTCTTCTTTAATTCTTCTTCTGATAATTGTGATAATGCAATTTGCTTATATGTTTCATTATTTTCTAATAATTCTTCATGCGTTCCAATTCCTACAACCTTACCTTCTTCTAAAACAATTATTTTTTCTGCATTCATTATTGTATTTATCCTTTGAGCAACAATTATAACTGTTTTTTCTTTAGTTATCTTGTGTAATGCTTCTCTTAATTTACTATCTGTCTTAAAATCAAGTGCTGAAAAACTATCATCAAAAATATATATATCAGGATTTGCGGCAATTGCTCTTGCAATAGACAATCTTTGTTTTTGTCCACCAGATACATTTGTTCCACCTTGTGCTATTTCATCTTTATATTTTTTTTCTTTAGATGATATAAATTCATCTGCTTGAGCTATTTTTGAAGCTAAATACATTTGTTCATCAGTCATATTTTCATCTGCAAATTTAATATTTGACTCTATTGTTCCTGAAAACAATATTCCTTTTTGTGGTACAAAACCTATTTTATCTCTTAATTCTTTTTGAGAAACATCTTTAATATTTACATCATCTACACATAATGTTCCTGCTGTTACATCATAAAATCTAGGTATTAAATTAATTAATGTTGATTTACCACTTCCTGTACTTCCTATGATAGCTGTTGTTTCACCTGGCACTGCTGTAAATGATATATCTTCTATAATCTCTTTGTCTGCATCTGGATATTTAAATGAAACATTCTTAAATTCTACTAATCCTTTTTTATTTATATCAAATTTATCTGGAGTTTTTTTATCTTTTATCGATATTTTAGTATCTAATATTTCATTAATTCTTTTAGCTGAAACACTAGCTCTTGGCAACATTATTGATATTATTGATATCATTAAAAATGCCATTACTATTTGCATTGTATATTGCATAAATGCTAATAAATCTCCAACTTGAACTGTTCCATTTTCTACATTTCCTGCACCTACCCATATAATTAAAACTGTTATTACATTCATAATAAGCATAAGTAGTGGCATCATCATAGACATACCTATATTAACTTTTTCATTTACTTTTTTCAAATTCAAATTAGCTTTATTAAACCTGTCTTCTTCTTTCTTTTCTTTGTTAAATGCTCTAATAACTGGTAATCCTGTTAATATTTCTCTTGATACAAGATTTAGTTTATCTATTAATGATTGTAATTTTTTGAAACTTGGCATTAATATTATGAATAGTGTTCCTACTATGAATATTATAGCTATTATAGCTATTCCTATTATCCATGTCATATTACTATTAGTTTGTGTCATTACAGTTATAAATCCACCTATTCCTAGTATAGGAGCATATATTACAACTCTGAACAACATAACAATTAATTGTTGTATTTGAGTAATATCATTTGTGCTTCTTGTAATTAAAGAAGCTGTTGAAAATTCTGTTAATTCTTTATTTGAAAAACTAATTACTTTTTTAAATACTTTTTCTCTTACTGTTTTACCTAATCTTGCAGCTAATCTTGATGCTAACAATAAAACTGATATAGCTATTATCATACTAGATAATGCAATTCCTAACATTTTTAAACCTGTTATAAATATATAGTCGTTTTGTATTCTACTTGTATCTACTTCTATATTATTATATATTTCTCTTACTGATACTACTGCTATTTGATCTAAGATCATTTCTTCCATTTGACTTATTTGTTCATTAGTCGTATTTATTATTTCTTTTTGAGCTTCTTCTGGTATTGTCTCCATAATTTCTAAAAACGACATATTTTCCATTGTATTTTTTTGTTCTTGTGGCATTGTATTTAATATCTCATTTTTCATTTGATTTGATGTTTCTTCATTTGTAAACATCGAATACATTACTAGCGGATCTTCTAATTCATTTGCTAATTTATCTTCTTGTTCATTAGTTATATCTTTTAATATATATATTTCTCCATTTTGCAATACTTCAGTTTGGTTTTTTTCAAACAATCTATCTATGTCTTTTTTGTTATCTTCTGACAAATTATCTTCATTTGTTATCAAATCGTAATTTGCTAGTATTTTTTCATCATTTTCTGTAAGCATTAATACATTATCCATATCCGTCTTTGATATTACTTCTGGTACTGCTTTTTCAATACCACCTGCTTGAATTCCAGTATTTACTATTTCTGAAATATAATTCGGTAATTGTAAGTCTAATAAAGCTTGTGCAATTAGTAAAACAATTATTATTAATATTATATACCATGAATTTTTTAAATTTTTAAATAATTTTAACATTTCTTTCTCCTTCTTATTTTCTATTAATATATTATTTATCTATAAATTTGTTCCTATATACAAACAAATAACATTGTTATTCTATATTTTACAATGTTATTTGTCAACTTATATATGTGAATTCTCTGTGAATTCATTTACATTTTCCTAAATACTCCTGCTACTTTACCAAGTATTTCACAAGTTGGCACTATTATTGGTTCCATAGAACTATTTTCTGGTTGTAATCTAATATAATCTCTTTCTTTATAAAAAGTTTTTACTGTAGCTTCATCATCTATCATAGCAACAACTATTTGACCATTTGATGCTGTTTTCTGTCTTTTTATTAATATATAATCTCCATCTAATATCCCTGCTTCAATCATACTTTCGCCACGTACAACCAACATAAAACTTTCTGAATTCCCCACAAAGTCTACTGGTATTGGAAATGTATCTGTTATATTTTCTACTGCTAAAATCGGTTCTCCAGCTGTTATTTTACCAACTATAGGAACATTTATCAATTCTCTTTCTATATAGAAATCTTTCATTTCTTCTTCTTTTTTAGCTTCTTTTTCTGCTCCGCCTTTTAATAATCTTAATGTTCTTCCTTTTCTGTCTTGTTTTTTAATATATCCTTTTTCGTCTAATTTAGATAAATATCCGTGAACTGTAGCTGTTGATTTAAGTCCTACTGCGACACCTATTTCTCTTACAGATGGTGGATACCCTTGATTTATCATTTGTTTTTCTATAAAATTTAATATTGCTTTTTCTCTTTTATTTAATTCTGGTTTTTTTCTTGGCATATTATCAACTCCATTTTTATTTTTTTTCATAATATCATACAAACAAAAAGTTGTCAAACATTTTTTTGGTTGATTTCACTTTTTTTATTTTTTCATTCAAATATCTAGTTTATTTTCAATTTTAGTGTTATCATATTTTTAAATTAAAACGGAGGCAAAATAATGAAATTATCTTTAAATTCCAATCAACTTAAATTAATAGCAATCATACTTATGGCATTTGATCACTATGTTGCTGTTTTACATACGAACAACGCTGAAATAGCAACTTTACTTAGGATACCAGGTAGGATAGTAGCACCTATAATGTGTTTTTTTATAGCAGAAGGATATTATAAAACATCTAATATAAAAAAATATATATTAAGATTATTGATTTTTACAATTGTATCTCAATTACCTTATGTTTTATATTTTAAATATGGATTATTTGAAAAAATGAATATTTTTTACGAATTAATGCTAGGATTAATTTGTTTAACTACTATCAAAACCAAAAAATTAGATGTTTTTATAAAAACTATTATAGTATTATTTTCACTTCTATTTTCATTGTGGAGTGACTATGGAATTACAGTTATCCTTTGGATTCTAAGTTTTGGCTTATTGCATAATAAAAAACTATACCAATTTATTGCATTTACACTTGTTTCATTAATCACTATGGTTTTACCAATTTACTTCCAATTTGGCTTTGATATTAATAATCGTCTTTTATTAACTGTCTATATCAGCCAATTATGTATTCTATTATCTATTCCTTTTCTTTATCTATATAATGGAGAAAGAGGCAA
This sequence comes from uncultured Clostridium sp., assembly GCA_964369695.1. Taxonomy (GTDB): domain Bacteria; phylum Bacillota; class Clostridia; order TANB77; family CAG-508; genus CAG-269. The sequence continues at coordinate 15,747 of CAYJGL010000014.1, read as the reverse complement.
AAAAAGTAAAACTATTTCTTTATTGTTCTACTTTTTTTATCCTATTCATTTAATGATTTTATATTTATTTACTTTAATATAAGTTACTTACTATCTAGGGTTTATTGTCTAGATAGTTTTTAAAACTTTCTAACCATTCCATACCTTCACTATTCAAATTTTTAATATCATCAATACCAAAATATCTCAATTCTTCTACTTCTTGTTTGTCAATTATACAGTCATAAATGCACATATTCAGTTTTATAGAATATACTCTAAAATATGTGTCTTCAACTATTGTATTTTCTATAAATATCAAATCTTCTTTTTTTATATTTATGCCAATTTCTTCAAAAGTTTCTCTTACTGCTGCTTCTATAAAGGTCTCATTTGCATTTACTTTACCACCACATATTCCCCATTTGAATGGGTTTGCTTTTTTATACCTACTTCTTTTTGTAGAAGTATTTCATTCTGATCGTTATATATAACAACACCAACCACTGGTAGAAAGTAGCCTTTTTTAATATTTTCTATATATATATTATTTTGATTTAAACTTTTCTCTGTTAAATTTCCATTTTCATCTACTAAAATATATTCTTCCATATTTTATTCCTTATCTAATATTTTTTTTATTTCATTTGCATTAATATCAACTTCAATTTCTTCACCTGATTGCATATTTTTTAATTTTATTTTTTTGTTGTTTATTTCATCATCACCAATTAATATTATATATGGTATTTGAAGTTTATCAGCATATTTTAATTTAGCTTTTAATTTTTTATTATTCAAGTACACTTCTGTATTTATATCTAAATTTCTTAATTGTGTTGCAAGTTTTAATGATATATCTAATTCATCTGTCATTGGAATTATTAATATATCTGATACTGATTTTTTATCCACTTTTATTAAATTCATTTCATTTAGTTTATAGAATAATCGTGTCAAACCAATTGATATTCCAACACCTGGTAATTTTTTATTAATATAATATCCTGCTAAATTTTCATATCTTCCCCCAGAACATACACTTCCTATTTCTTTATATTTATCTAAAAATGTTTCGTATACTGTTCCTGTATAATAGTCAAGTCCCCTTGCTATCGTTAGATCTATTTTATAATTAGAACTAGGCACTCCTAGTAAGTCTATATTTATAATTGTTTCCTCTAGTTCATTCAACCCTATATTAAATACTTCATTATCAATATTTAAATCTTTTAATTTTTTTATTTTCTCTCGATTATTGCCATCTATTTCTATAAATTCAATTATTTTTTCTATTTTTATATTTTCTATCCCTATTTTTTGCAATTCTGTAATTACTGCATCTTTACCTATTTTATCTATTTTATCTATTATTCTTAAGATCTCTTGTGATTTATCTTTTTGCTCTAAATATTCAAATAACCCATTTAATAGTTTCCTATTATTTATGCAAATTGTGAATTTTTCAAATCCAAATTCTTTAAATATTGTATATATAACACTTGGAAGTTCTGAATCATTAATTACATTTAATTCTTCATCACCAATTATATCAATATCACATTGGTAAAATTCTCTATATCTTCCTTTTTGTACTTTTTCTCCCCTATACACTTTTCCTATTTGATATCTTCTAAATGGAAAACTTAAATTGCCATAATTTTTAGCAACATATTTTGCAAGTGGTACTGTTAAATCAAATCTAAGTGATATATCTGTTTCACCTTTCATAAATCTATATATCTGTTTTTCTGTTTCTCCACCTGATTTTGTTAATAAGACTTCTGATAATTCTAAATTAGGTGTATCTAATGGTAGAAAACCATACTTTTTATATGTAGTTTCAATAATATTTTTCATTTTATCAAATAATATCTGTTCTTCTGGTAATAATTCCATAAAACCTGGTAATGTTCTTGGTTCTATATTTGCATTTCCCATATTATCACTCTCCTTTTAATTTTATTAAAATAATTTTGGTTTCAAATGTAAATATATCGGTTTTTCATCTTTTAACATTGTCATCATTCCATGACCCGGATATATTATTGTCTCATCTGGTAATACCATTATTTTTTCTTCTATTGATTTTATAATTTTTTCTCTGTCTGATGTTGGTAAATCAGTTCTTCCCCATGTCCCCCTAAAAATTGTATCTCCTGTAAATATACAGTTTTCTTTTTCACAATAAAGACATGAACTTCCTGCAGTATGACCTGGTGTATGTATAACTTTAAATTGAAGATTTCCTATGTGAATTAAATCTCCATCATCTATTATAGAATCTGCTTCTAAATCAATATGCTCTAAACCTAAAAATGGTAGTAAATTTATATCTGTATTATTTAATCCTTCTTTATCTTCTCTGTGTATTAATATTTTACCACCAACTGTATCTTTAAGTTTTTTAACTCCACATATATGATCACCATGACAATGTGTCAAATATATATATTTAAGTTTACATTCCATTATTTTTAATATTTCTACTATTTTATCAACATCTCCTGCCGGATCAACAACAATACTTTCTTTTAATTCTTCATCTATAATTATATAGCATTTTGTTGGATCTCCTATCCATGTCGATATCTTTAGTTCTTTTAATTTCATTATTTCACTCCTTATCTAGTTCCTGTACTTTTGCTTCACTATTACTCATTTTATTAGTTGTACCCATTTTTTTATTATATTCTTCAACATGATTTAGTAATTCTAAATATTTTTCTTTATCAATTATTTTCCCATTAATTAATTGTTCTAGTTTATTTCTTACCGTTCTTTCTATTGTTCCTTTTTCATAAGGATTTTTTCCTTTGAAATATTTTTCAATGTTTACTCTGTCATTATTTAAATGAGCTATTAAAGTATAATATATCTGTTGTTCTAATTCTGATTTTTGAGATACTTCTTCCATTAAGTCTTTTTGTTCTATATTTTCACTAATAATATTATAAAACAATTTGTTTTCATTATTTTCATTTATCTTTGTTTTTTTATCACCTTGTATTTTTCCTATTTGTGTTTTAATAACTCTATTTCCAGGGAATTTTTGAGCAATTTTAATTATTTCCTCATACTCTCCTTTTATTGTTAACAGTGTTATATATCTAGATTGAATTTTAGGATTTTCTTTAAATTCTGGTCTTTGACATATATTTGTTGCAATTTCAAATATTTCTTCATCATTATCTTTTTTATATTCTTCTATTAGCCTTGAAATATATTTTCCTTGTATATTATTGTTATTAATATTATCTGCATTATTGCAAAATTTTTCGACATTTTGAATATTTTCATGTTTTATCATATTATTTAGTTCATTTTCTTGACTCCATTCTTCTATTTTATCTAATGAAATATTATGTTCAATAGATATTTCTTCTGCCGATATTCCCTTATTTAGTTCTTTAAAAATCTTCTTTTTTAACTATTCTTCTTTCATACATATATTACACCTTTCAATTATTTTATTATTTCTTTCTTTCTACTTCATAGACATTATCAATTTTTCTTAATAATTTCATAGCTTTATTCAATTCATCTAAGTTCTCTATTTCTAAAGTTATCTCAATAATTGCTGTTCTTTCTTTTGTAGTTTTTGTATTCACTCCTAAAATTTTAGCTTTTGTTGTTCCTATTTCTTTTAATATATCCATCAATAATCCTGCTCTATCATTAGATATTATTTGAATCTCTACTTGATATTTAGTCTTAGTTTCATCATACCAAACAACATCAATCATTCTATTTTCTGTTGATAATAAATCTTGTACATTTATACAATCTTTTCTATGAACTGATACCCCTCTTCCTTTAGTGATATATCCTACTATTTCATCACCAGGAAGTGGACTACAGCATTTAGAAAGTTTTACTAAACAATTATCTATTCCTTTTACAATAATTCCTGAGCTTGGTTGTTTTGTTTTTTTACTTTCTGTCGAATTTAATTCTTGTATTTTATCATCAATGTTTATTTCTTTATTTTCTTTTCTATACTCTTGCAATATTCTAGCTATAACTTTAACAGGAGAATTAGCACCAAATCCCACAGCAGCATACATTTCTTCAACATCTTTATATTTGTATTTTTCTAACATAGGATTTATATATTCTATCTTAAATAAATCGCTATATGATATTCCTATTCTTTTTATTTCTTTTTCAATTAACTCTTTACCTTTTTCAATATTTTCAGATTTTTGAGCTTTTTTAAACCATGCCAGAATTTTACTTTTGGCACCTGAACTTTTAATAAATCTAAGCCAATCTCTGCTTGGTCCTTTTGAATTATCTGATGTTATTATTTCTACAATATCACCATTTTCAAGTTGTGTTATTATAGGAACCATCTTACTATTTACTTTACAACCTGTCATTTTATGTCCTATTTCAGCATGTATCATATATGCAAAATCAATTGGCGTACTTCCCCTTGGCAATACTTTTATTGCTCCCTTAGGCGTAAATACATATACTTCATCTTGAAATAATTCTGTTTTTAATGTTTCTAAAAATTCTTCTGGATCTTGCATATCATTTTGCCATTCCAGTGTTTCTCTAAGCCATGATAATTTATCTTCTTTTACTACTACGCTTTCTTTTCTTCCAAAATATCCCTTTTCTTTATACGCCCAATGCGCAGCTATACCAAATTCGGCTATTTTATGCATATCATAAGTACGTATTTGAACTTCAAATGGTGTTCCTTTTTCTCCAATTAGTGTTGTATGTATTGATTGATACATATTTGGTTTTGGTACTGCTATATAATCTTTAAATCTACCTGGCATAGGTCCATATAATTCATGAACAATTCCTAATGCTGAGTAGCAATCTTTAACTGATTTAACTAATATTCTTAGAGCAAATAAATCATAAATTTGATCCAGTGTCTTATTATCTCTTACCATTTTTCTATATATGGAATACATATGTTTTGCTCTTCCTGTTACTTCTGCGTCTATTCTTTGTTTCTTTAACTCTTTTTGTATTGTTTCCATTATTTTTTCTATAAATTTTAATCTTTCATTTCTTTTTTTATCAATACCTTCAACAACTTCATGATATTCTTCAGGATGCAAATATTTAAATGCTAAATCTTCTAATTCCCATTTTAACGAATACATTCCAAGTCTATTTGCAAGTGGCGCATATATTTCTATTGTTTCCTTAGCAATAGCTATTTGTCTATTTCTTTTTAAAAATTTAAGTGTTCTCATATTATGAAGTCTATCAGCTAATTTTATAAGGATAACTCTAATATCTTTTCCCATAGCTAAAAACATTCTTCTATAGTTTTCTGCTTGTTCTTCTTCAACTGTTTCAAAATTTATTGAACTTAATTTTGTAACACCTGATACTAAACTTGCAACTTCTTTGCCAAATTCTTTTTCAATATCCTTACTACTAACATCTGTATCTTCAACTACATCATGAAGAAGTGCTGCAACTATGGAATTGTCATCTAATCCTATTCCAGCTAATATAAATGCTACATTTACAGGATGTATTATATATGGCTCTCCAGATTTTCTAAGCTGGTTTCCATGATTACTAAGTGCATAATTATATGCTTTTAATATTAACTTTGTATCTACTCTACGTGATATTTGTCTTTTTTTACTAATTACATCCTGTATATTAATTTCTTTACTATTTTCTTCCATATTCCCCTCAACTTCCGTCTTAAGTTCTGTTAAACAATTGATTTCATAATATCACATATATTAATTTGGATATTTTCAACTCCACCAAAAGTATTTATTTCTAAAACCCCTGCAATATCTACTTTGTCTCCTAATTTATATTCATTAACCAAGTTACCTTTATTGAAACCAATTGCATTAACAACATTATTCTCTTCCTTTAATGTCATTTTAAGATGTCTACCTTCAGATAATGCTCTTATTGAGTCTATTTTTAAATTTTTGAATATAAATATTGGTGTTTTATTTGCTTCACCAAAAGGCTCTAATATTTTTAAACTTTCAACAATCTCTTTATTTATCTCTACTAAACTTACTTTACTATCTACATTTATAACTGGTACTAATAATTCTGTATGTGCTTCTTCAACAATCTCCATAAAATTTTTTTTAAACTTTTCTAATTTATCTTTTTCTACTGAAATCCCTATTGCCATAGAATGTCCACCATATTTATGTATAGAATCAATACACTTACCTAGCCCTTCATACAAATCAAAACCGGGTATACTTCTTCCTGAACCTTTTGCAATATTTTCCCCATTTTCATAACTAAGTAAAATACTAGGTTTAAAATAGTTTTCAGTTATTTTTGATGAAACTATACCTATAACTCCATGATGCCAATTTTCTCCTACTACTATTATAGCATTATCCTTATATAACTTATTTTTCTCAATCTGATTAATAGCATTTTCATATATAGCTTTTTCTGTATCTTGTCTTACTTTATTTAAATTATTCATTTTTTGTGCTAATTCTTTAACTTCATTTTTATCTGTTGATAATAACAACCTAAGAGCTTCATTAGCTTCTCCCATTCTTCCACAAGCATTTATTCTAGGAGCTATTCCAAATGAAATAGTGTTCGAATCTATATTTTGATAACCTGCTAAATCCAATATAGCTCTAAGCCCTATATTTTTAGTTTGCCTGATTAGCATAAGCCCTAATTTAGCAATAACTCTATTTTCATCAACAAGTGGTACTATATCAGATATTGTACCAACACACACAATATCTAAATATTTTAAATATTCTTCTTCTTTTAATCCTAGCTTTATTCCAATCGCTTGTATTAACTTAAATACAACTCCAACTCCTGCTAACTCTCTAAAAGGATATTTACTATCCTTTCTTTTATTATCTATAACAGAATATGCATTTGGTAAAACATCTCCTACTTCATGATGATCAGTAATTATCGTCGTTATTCCTTTAGAATTAGCATATTTAACTTCATCTATAGCAGAAATACCACAATCTACTGTTATCATAACTTCACAACCATTTTCTCTTATTTTATCAATTGCTTTATTATTTAATCCATAACCTTCAGTAATTCGATTTGGGATATATACAGATACATCTAATCCCCTATCTTTTAAAAAACTTTTAAGAACCGTACTACTTGTTACTCCATCAACATCATAATCACCATATATAGTTACATTTTGATTTTCATCAATAGCCTGTATTATTCTATCTACAGACTTTTCCATATCAGTTATTAAAAACGGATCATGAAAATCATTTCTAGTAGGTTTCAAAAAAACGTTTAACTCTTCATCTTTTATTATATTTCTATTAACTAAAATTGTTGCTAAGAATCTATTAACACTATATTTTTCCATAATCAAATCAACAATAGACTCATCAATATCGGAAACTTGCCATTTACTATTCATAACCCTCTCTCCTAAACTAAAACTTATTAGTACTATTTTATACTATTTTGGCGAAAAATAAAAGCATTTTCCTAAAAATAATTGATGTCGCATTGGGGACAGACCCTAACGCGACATCAATGTCGCAAAAGAAACCATCCTTATGTACTATATTCGTTTATTTTTACTTATATATTTTATTTATTTATTCTTATATTCTTTTAATTTTAGTTTTAGTTTTAGCAACAGCTATACTTGTAATTTTCACTTTCTTCTTTCTATTAAATTTGAATCACTTTTTAATTTGAATCACTTTCAAAAACTTCAAAAAATCTTTTTTCCATACCTAGAGTTTTTATATTTTTCTACATTTCACTCTTGATTTTTATTTTTTATATATTATAATACTAAAATGAAGGGAATATTATATTTATGGATAATTTAAATGATAAATTTTTAGTTACTAAGAAAATTAGTATTTTAGGTATTTTAATTAACTTATTTTTACTTTTTATTAAATCAATTATTGGTTTTTCTACAAGAAGTCAAGCTATGATTGCTGATAGTATCAATAGTGCTACAGATATTTTTGCTTCTCTAATGACTTTTATTGGTAATAAAATTGCAAGTTCTCCTGTTGATGATACTCATAATTTAGGACATGGAAAAGCTGAGTATATTTTTTCTATGTTTATTAGTTTATCCATGATTTTTTTAGGTTTTAAATTACTATATGATTCAATTTTCAGTATTGTTTATGGAAACACTCTTACGTTTTCATGGTTTTTAATAATTGTTTCTATTATTACAATTATTACAAAATTGATTTTATTTATATATACTAAAAAGGCCTATACACAATATTCTAATATTCTTCTTAAAGCTAATATGAACGATCATAGAAATGATTGCATTATTACTACCTTTACACTTATTTCTTCTATTTTAACTTTATTTAATATTTATATTTTTGATGGTATTGTGGGTATTGGTATTTCTCTTTGGATTTGTTATACAGGTGTTAAAATTTTTATTGAAAGTTATAATGTGTTGATGGATATTAGTATTGATAGTAAAACAAATAAGATGATTTTTGACATTACCTATTCATATTCAAAAATAAAAGATGTTTCTTCTCTTGTTTCAACTCCAGTTGGAAGTAAGTTTTTAATTTTTATAACTATTGCTGTTGATGGTAATATGTCTACTTTTGATAGTCACAATTTAGCTGATAACTTAGAAAAAAACATTACCAATCTTGATAATGTTTATATGACTGTTGTTCATGTTGAACCGTATGTTGTATAAATATATCCAAAAATAGTAGGTATATATTATATACCTACTACTGAAAAAAATTTTTATTCTATTTCCCGTACTAATGGGAATAATTTGTCACAAAAGTAGTCTTCTACTTTTGTTGTTTCTTTCTCGTCTCCCATGTAGTATTCCAAGAGAATATCGAAGATGTGTTCCAGATCATCTTCAAGATCTTCTCTAGAAAAGATTTCGTTAGAGATTATCTCCCTAACAACATCTTTGGTAATTTTTGTTACTCTGCAAAGAGTAACACTTTCTGTTTTTTCATCTTTTAGACCTTCGATTAGAAGGTCTATTAAAGTTGTTTGTGCTTGGATTTCTCCAAGACTTTTCAATAATTTTCCAACATAAATTTTTTTCATACTGATTATCTCTCCTAAAAGTTTACTTATCGGAGATTCTACTCTCCGATATGATCAGAGAGTATTTTTCATACTCTTTGTATTGCATATTATACAGCATTTTACATAATATATCAATAGTTTTTAAAATTTCTTTCCATATTTACTATTTATTTCTTCCGTCTTGCCCTATTACACGTTCATTTTCAGCTTGTTTTTCTAACTTTCCTCGAATTTCTTCTTTATCAATATTTGGCTCTTCTTGAATCATTTGATTGATATAATACTTCAAATCACTCTTATTATATACCTCACCTATTATTTCACTATTTTCCATCATTTCTTTTGCTACAAAACTTACATATTCGTCATCAATCTCCACGTTTTGATTATGACTACTTATTTCTAGAACATCTCCATCAATAGCCTTAGTATTTTTAGTTTTAACTGGTGTTGATATTATTTTATCTGGATCTGATTTATCAACTCTAGCATAATCCACATCAATTCGTCCACCTTCTCCTATATCCACAGTAAGATACTTCGTATCATTAACATTACTTGCACCTTTAATTTCAAACATAGATTCTGGCTTTATTGTCTTAACTTCTGAACCATCTGAATTCATTGATTGAACTTCTTCGTTTGGAGTTTTTCCTTTTTTCTGAATTAAGTTGTCTATTTTTTCAACAGATCCGTCTTTTTTAACCCCTACAAAAGTAAATCCTGTAGTATTATCATTACCTTTTAATTTTTTTGATTGGATTACAGAAAGTTTAACATATCCTTCTCCTTGTACACCTAATACTTGTCCTAAATTTTTTTCTGCTGTTACTTTTTTATTTAAATCCATATCTGTTTTACCAGGTATTTTTTCTAATTCTTCTTCTGATTGCTTTAAACTTTCTTCATCTATCTCTGTTAAGTTTTCAATATCTTCTTCTTTTATACCTAAAGTTTTTGCTATCTTCGCTATTTTTTCTTTTTCCATTTCATTTAAATCTAATATTCCGTCTTTGTCTAATCCTTTTAATTTGTCTAATATATCTTTTTTTTCTTCTTCACTATATAGTTTTTCTATTTCATTAAGAGATTTATTAGCAAATGTTTCTGATAATTCAATATCAAACCCATCTCCTAATACATTACCTGCTACCATTTCTAGGTCTTCTGTATAATATCTTTCACAATTCACTATGCTTCCATCTGTTTTTTCTATTTGATATTCAACTAAATACATTCCTTTGTCATTGTATAGTATTTCGCCTTCAATCTGCTCTTTAAATTTTTGTTTTCCTAAATATTTAACATTTAATACCTTGTTTTTAAATGTTTGTTCTTTGTCCATTATTTTTGCACTTTTTAATTCATTATTTAATAGCTCTTCATCAACCTTTTGTCTTAACTCAAACATTTTATCAAATATTTTTTCTTCATCAAAATCTCTTTTTTTCATAATTCAATCTCCTATTAAATAAATTTAGCTATATAATCATAATTACTTACATCAATTATTTCAACTTCAATGAAAGTATTAATTATATCGTTATACATTTTTTTATTATCATTCTCAATATATACTATCCCATCTATTTCTGGAACATCTCCAATTGTTCTTGCTATATAGAATCTTTTATCAAAAGAAATATTTTCAATCAAAACAGTTTCTTTTTTTCCTATTTTGTTCTCTAAATTAATTCTAGATATTCCTTGTTGAATACTCATTATTTTATTATATCTTGATTTTTTAGTGTTACCATGTACTTGTTCTTTTAATTTAGCAGCTGGTGTTCCTTCTTCTTTCGAATACATAAATACACCCAATTTATCAAATTTTACCAATCTTACAAAATCCACTAATTCTTCAAATTGTTCTTTAGTTTCACTTGGAAAACCTACAATCAAACTTGTTCTTAATATAGCTTCTGGTATTCTAACTTTTATTTTTTTAATTAAATTTGTTATTTGTTCTTTTGATGTTTTTCTATTCATCTTCTTTAATATTCCATCTGATATATGTTGTATTGGGATATCAAAGTATTTAGAAACTTTAGGATTGATGGCAATCTCTTCTAATAATTTATCTGTAATTCCTTCTGGATATAGATATAACAGTCTGATCCATTTTATTTCTTCTAATTTGCTTACTTCTTGTAAAATATCTACTATTTTACTTTCTCCATATATATCAATTCCATATTTTGTAGTATCTTGAGCTATTATTATAATTTCTTTTATACCTTTTTGAGCTAACATTTTTGCTTCTTCTATTATATCTTCTTTTTTTCTACTTATAAAATTACCTCTTATGTATGGAATTGCACAATATGTACATCTATTGCTACATCCTTCTCCCACTTTCAGATATGCATAATTTTTTCCTGTTGTAATTACTCTATCTATATATTCACTTTGTTCAAACATTGGTAATTCTGGAATATTGCAGATTTTACTGTTTTTGTTAATATTTTTTATTTGCTCATTTTTCTTATTATATTTTATCAAATCTTCTATGTGTTTCCACATATTATCATATTCATCCATTTTTAAAAACAAATCAACTTCTGATATATATTGTACTAATTCTTTATAGTATCTTTGAACTAGACAACCTGTTACTATTAAATATTTACATTTATTTTTCTTATATTCTGCCATTTCTAGTATTGTATTTATAGCTTCTTCTTTAGCAGGTTCTATAAATCCACAAGTGTTTATTATTAATATCTCAGCATCTTCTTCTTTTATCACTATTTTATAGTTATTTTTATTAAATTGACCTATTATTACTTCAGTATCTATTAAATTTTTACTACATCCTAAATTTATAAATCCTACTTTTATTTTGTTCATTTATATTTACTTTCTCCCTTAATTAATCATTATGACTACAAATATGTTTTCTTGTCATTTCCATTAAATCTAATCTTGTAAAACCTTCTACTTGAGTTTTTGCTCTATCTTTTTTTAGTTCATTTTTTAATAATTCTTCTATTTCTTTTCTGTTTTCATTTTTTTTCATGTCTATATAGTCGATTATTATGATTCCGCCAATATCTTTTAATCTTATCTGTTTTGCAATTTCTATTGTTGCTTCTTTATTTACTGAAAATACTGTTTTCTCCAAATTATCTTTTCCTGTATATTTACCTGTATTTACATCTATAGCTGTTAATGCTTCTGTTTTATCTATTTTTATAAAAGCACCACTTTTAAGCCATATTTTATCATTCTCAACTTTATTAACTTCAGTTAATATTCCTTTTTCTTCAAACAATTCTGATTTATCTAAATATTCAACTTCTATGTTTGAATATTTTTCTATTTTAATAATATCTAGTAATTTCTTTTCTTCTTCTTTTTTATTAACAGTTATTTTTATTTTACTATCAATTGAAATATCCATAATCATTTTTTCTACTATTTCTTCACTTGAATATATTAGTTGTGGTTTTTTCGTATCTATATCTATATTTGTACCTATTATATTTGCCCATTTTTCTTCAACTTTTTTTATATCTTCAACAATTTCTTTTTCTTTGTTTTTAGCAAGAGTTCTTATTACAGCACCATTTCCTTTAGTTAAATTTGCTTTAACTAATGTTACTAGTCTTTTTTGCTCTTCTTTATCTTCTATTTTTTGCGAAACCGTAACAATATCTGTATTAGGCATAAGTGCAATATATTTTCCTGGTAAATTAATATGAGATGAAACCCTTGCACCTTTTTTATCATTACTATCTTTTTTTAATTGAACTAATATCTTTTGTCCTTTTTTTAACACTTCAGATATTGCTATATTTTCGTCTACTTTTACTTTTGTCTCATCTACTTTTGGCAAAGCATCTTTTAAGTGAATAAAACTATTTTTCTCAGTTCCAATATCAATAAAAGCTGATTGCATTCCTTTTATTACGTCTTTTACAATCCCTATATATATATTTCCTTCTTTTCTATGATTTTGTTCTAACTCTTTATAGTATTCCACTACTTGTCCATTGTCAATTAATATAATTTCTTTTGTTTTATCTTCATTATTTTGTATTAATATATCTAGCATACTTACCCTTCCTTGTTAATTAATTTTATTCATTGCCATGTCTATTCCATTTTCTAAAATTTCTTCAACTGCTTTTGCTCCAATTGTTATTGCTTTATACAAGTTTTCTTTTTCTTCTTCATCATTTATTTTCATTATTACATGTTCTATTAATCTTGATTTATCATCAGGCATTCCAATGCCTATTCTAATTCGTGCAAAATCTTTAGTATTTAAGTGTTCTATAACAGACTTCATTCCATTATGTGTTCCTGCTCCACCATTTTTTCTGATTTTCACTTTTCCACTTTGTAAGTCTATATCATCATAAATTAGGATTATATTTTCTATTGGTATTTTATAAAAATCAGCTATTGCTCTTACACTTTCACCACTTAAATTCATATATGTTTGTGGTTTTAATAATATGGTTTTTTCTTTAACTATATTTCCCATTCCATATATTCCTTTAAATTTACTTTTATTAATTGGTATTTCATATTTTTCTGATATTTTGTTTATTACATCAAATCCCATATTATGTCTTGTATTTGAGTATTCTGGTTCTGGATTTCCCAAACCAACTATTAAAAACATATTATCCTTCCTTTCTCAAATCCATAACAGTTTCAATCAATCCAATAAATAGTGGTGATGGCGAATTAGGTCTTGATTTTAACTCTGGATGGAATTGTCCTGCTATAAAATATGGATGCTCATTTATTTCTACAATTTCTACTAATAGTCCATCTGGAGATGTTCCTGATACAGTTAATCCTGCATTTTCTAATTGTTCTCTATATTTATTATTATATTCAAACCTATGTCTATGTCTTTCAGATATTTCTTCTTTACCATATAATTTATGTGCTAGTGTATCTTTTTTTAGTATACATGGATATGCTCCTAAACGCATTGTTCCACCTTTTTTATCAATATTTTTTTGTTCTTCCATTATATGAATTATTGGATTTTGAGCGTTATTATCTAATTCTTCTGATGTTGCATTATCTATTTTTAGTACATTTTTCGCATATTCTATAACTGCCATTTGCATACCTAAACAAATACCTAAAAAAGGAATATTGTTTTCTCTTACATATTTAATTGTTTCTAACTTACCTTCTATTCCACGATTCCCAAATCCACCAGGTACTACTACCGCTTCTACATCTTTTAACTTTTCACTAACATTATCTTTATTAATTGTTTCTGAATCAATTAAAACTGCTTCTACTTTAACACCATTACTAAATCCTGCATGATATAGACTTTCAATTACTGAAATATATGCATCTTCTAATTGAATATATTTACCTACAATTGCAACTTTCACTATATTTTCTTTATCTATATTTCTAATCATTTCAACCATTTTTTCCCATTTCAAGTTTGATGGTACATGATTTTCAAGTCTTAAATGATTACAAACTTCTCTTGCTAAACCTTCTTCTTCTAATGCAAGTGGTACTGCATACAGACAATCAGCTGTCATGTTTTGTATAATACTTGTTTTTCTTACATTACAAAATAAAGAAATTTTTTCTTTCATATTATCTGGTATTTGTGTCTCTGTTCTACATACTAATATATTAGGTTTAATACCAAAACTTTGTAATTCTTTAACAGAATGTTGAGTTGGTTTTGTTTTTATTTCATTTGAACCAAATATATATGGTAGTAATGTTACATGTATATACATAACATCTTCTGGATTTTTTTCTAAACCTACTTGTCTAATTGCTTCAATTATTGATAATCCTTCTATATCCCCAACTGTTCCACCAATTTCAGTTATAACTATATCTGTATCTTCTTTTTCAAATCCATATATCTTTTCTTTTATTTCATCTGTAATATGTGGTATTACTTGTACTGTTTTCCCTAAATAACCACCATCTCTTTCTTTATTGATTACATTTTGATAAACTTTTCCCATTGATATACTTGAATTTCGTGTTAAGTTTTCATTTATAAATCTTTCATAATGCCCTAAATCTAAATCTGTTTCAGCACCATCATCTGTTACAAAAACTTCTCCATGTTCATACGGATTCATTGTCCCTGGATCTACATTTATATATGGATCAAATTTTTGTATTGTTACATTATATCCTCTATTTTTTAATAATCTACCTAATGAAGCAGCTGTTATTCCTTTTCCTAACCCTGATACAACTCCTCCTGTTACAAAAATATATTTTGTATTCATATTCCCTCCTATAAATAAAAAAAGATTAAAAACTTCCCGAAAAAATCGGTTTTTTTTTAATCTATTAATATATTAACATATTATTTCACAATTTTCAATATTTTTAGCTATTTTTCTATTTCTTCTTCTGTATTTTTATTATAAAACTCTCTTATAGAGTTTATCAAAGTGTTCAATTCCTCTTCAGATAACAATTTCATTAACTCTGGTGCTATTTCATTATATGTATTCATACATTGATTTTTATCCATTTTATTTAGAATCATATCATTTAGTATCAAGCTTTTCAAATTTTCTTTTATATTATCTTTTCCAATATCATTTATACTATCTTTTATATTATTTTTTAAATTATATTTTTTCATTTTTTCAGTACATTTATTATATTCATTTAGCATATTTAAATTAAATACTTCTTTAGAAGTATGTGTCAAGTTCTAGTAGGCAAATTTTTTTACAATCCTTTTTTTGTATCTAA
>CAYJGL010000013.1:0-30047 GCA_964369695.1 uncultured Clostridium sp. | reverse complement strand
AATGGAAAGTTATTGAAATACTATAAAATTCATTGAAATAAAAAATATATATGATATAATATTTATAGATAAAATTAAAAAGTGAGGTAGAACAATGAAAAACAATATAGAAGTTAAAAAAACAGGAAGAAAACTAGATAAAGGGAAAATATTTGTAAGGGTTATGGCAGGATGTTTATGTTTCTTAATGGTATTTGCATCAGTTATATCATTAGTATATGCGTTAATATAAAAGGAAAATTTAAATATGAAAATAATATTAGCATCTAAATCGCCAAGAAGAAAAGAATTAATGGATTTATTAAAAGTAAATTATGAAGTTTTAATAAGTGATGAAGAAGAAATAATTGATGAAGCTTTGGAATTGAATAAAAAAATTGAAAAAGTTGCATATAATAAAGCAAAAAATGTATTAGATAAAACAATTGGTGATAGAATAATAATATCAGCAGATACGGTAGTTGTAAAAGACAATAAAATATATGGAAAACCTAAAGATAGAAAAGAAGCATTTGAAATGATTTTAAACTTACAAAATAATAGGCATCAAGTTATAACATCGGTATGTATATTAATTAAAAAAAATAACGAAGATTTGAAAAATTATACTATATCTGATATATCAACAGTAAGTATAAATCAAATGTCAGAACAAGAAATAAATAATTGGTTAAAGACAGATAAATATACTGATAAAGCAGGAGCTTATGCAATACAAACAGAGTTTAGTAAATATATATCAAGAATAGAAGGTAACTATAATTCAATAGTAGGACTTCCTATTAATTGTGTATATAGTATACTAAAAAAATATGTAAAAATATAAGTGAATTAAACAAATGAATTAAAATATGAAAAAAGGAGAGTATGATAAAATCATACAAAAGAATTATGATAGTTGATTTTAGAATGGATTGGGAAAGTTTTTATAATAATAGTATATTAGGTTATATTAATTCATTACAGCAAAATCCGATTGAACTAATTACTTTGATATTAGATATAGCAATAGTGCTTTCTTTAATATTTTTCTTTTTTAAATTAGTAAAAGGATCAAGAGCATGGCAATTAGTAAAAGGAATATTATTAATAGTTATAATAACATTTATTAGTGGACTACTTAATTTAAGAATACTCAACTGGATATTAACAGGAATTATGAATATAGGTGTTATAGCTATAATTGTAATATTTCAACCAGAATTAAGAAGAGGTTTAGAACAATTAGGTACTAATAAATTTACTAAATTTTTAGGATTAGAAAAAGATATAGCAACAAAAACTAAAGAAGATATATATAAAATTGTAATCGCTTCAAAAGAATTAGCAAATGATAAAAAAGGAGCATTGATTGTAATAGAAAGAGATATAGAAATTAAAGACGTTGTTTCAACGGGAATACCAATGAATGCTGAAGTTTCTCCACAATTATTAGTAAATATATTTGAACCAAAAACACCACTGCATGATGGTGCAGTAATAATATCTAAAAACAAAATTGCAGCTGCAGCATGTGTATTACCACTTGCTGATGATAAAGATATTGCTAAAGAACTAGGGACTAGACATAGGGCAGCAGTAGGTATTTCAAAAGAATCTGATAGTATTGTTGTTGTAATTTCTGAAGAAACAGGAAAAATATCAGTTGCTAAAGATGGAACACTAATAGCAGATGTTAGAGATGATGTTTTAAAGAAAATATTAATAAGTAACATAGTAACAAAAAGATTTACTGAAGAAAACAAAAAAAGGAATGAGTCAATAAGAAAAATAAGGGAAAATTTAAAAAACAAAAAAACAGAAAAGAATAACCAAAATAAAAAAATAAATGAAAATGAAAGTAGCAAAAAGTAGAATGAGGAATATTAAGTTAGTTATAGAGTATGATGGTAAAGATTTTAATGGATGGCAAAAACAACCAGATAAATTAAATATTCAGGGAAATATTGAAAGAGCAATAAAAGAAATTACAAAAGAAGAGGTTGACTTAACAGCATCTGGAAGAACCGATGCCGGAGTACATGCTATAGGTCAAGTTGCTAATTTTAAAACAGCTTCCAATATACCTGTTGATAAAATTCCTATTGCATTAAATAGTAACTTGAAAAAATCTATTATAATAAAATCAGCAGAAGAAGTAGAAGAAAGATTTCATAGTAGACTATCATGTAAAAAAAAGACATATAGATATATTATTAATAACTCTAAAATACCTAGTAGTATTTATAGGAATTTAGAAACACATATACCTATAAAACTAAATGTTGATGAGATGAAAAAAGCTGTTAAAAATTTTGAAGGAGAAAATGATTTTAAAGCTTTTAAATCCAGTGGAACTAGTAGTAAAAGTAGTATAAGGACTATATATAAAGCAGAAGTGATAGAAGTAGATAATGATAGAATATATATTGAGTTAACAGGAAGTGGTTTTTTATATAATATGGTTCGTATAATATCAGGAACATTAGTTGATGTAGGAATTGGTAAAATAAAAGCAAGTGAAATTGAAGATATAATTAAAAGTAAACAGCGTGATAGAGCTGGTAAAACATTACCGCCACAAGGACTATATCTTGTGAATGTAGAGTATTAAAAAGAACAAAGTATAATATATGGTTATATACAAATTAAAGATGTAAGATAAGCTAAAAATAGTTTATCTTATTTTATTGAATACATGTTAACAAAATAATTTTACAGGCATAAAATATATAAAAAAGAAAAGGAGAAATCAGTATGGATATATTACTATTAATTTTTGCACTACCAATAGCTGTTATAACAATTTCGATAGCATTACAAAAGATATTAAATTGTCCACCACTTGTTGCAGGAATAGTTTTTTCTGTATTTTTAGTAATTACATTTTTAAATAATGATTTAAACTTGTTAATTGTTACAATAGTATATACAATAATTAGCTATATTACAGCTGTTCTAATATGTATAATCTCTAAAAGGAATGAAGAAATTAATATTTCAGATGAGCAGATAATAAATAATAATTGTACATATGAACAATCATATAATTGTGTGAATTCGAATGGAGTTCCTACAAGAATTAATATTGTTCAAAATGAAAATTCAAGTAATAGTTGTGGATGCAGACAAAATAGGAGAAATAGAGTATAGGACTTACTAAAAAAAGAAGAACATAGAATTCTTCTTTTTTAGTATATTTAATTGTTGTCATTATCGTTATTTGTATTTTTATTTTTCTTCAGATTGAAAATTACTGCATCTGAATTATCAAAGAAATATTTTGAATCTGTTGTATCTGTGTGTACAGGATTATATTCATTATTTTCATCAATAAAATCAGGATTTTTGTAATTGAATTTTTTAGGTAAATCATTATTGTCTTCTGTTAAAGTTGTTACTTTATCAGTATACTTTCCGAAATCATAAATATGATTTTTTTGTTTTTCTTTATATTTAGATTCTAAGAAATTTACAGAAGCGATACCAACCATAGGTTTTCCGCCGATACTGCGTACTTTATAGGCAATTTCTTTTTGTGAAAGTACTTGTAATCTACCGTGGTCTATTATAGTAGTCCATTGCCATTTAACATTACTATATTTACTATCATATTGCATTTTTTCCATATCCATCGAATTTGAATATTTCCATTCTCTTCTGTCACCAAATTCTTCAGCCCACCATTTTAGTTCATCACGATCACCACTACCAGTATATATTTTATTTGTACAGTTTGCTAGGACAACAGTTCTGTAATTTTCTTTTTCACGAGCAGGATTTAATTGTGAAAGACTTTGTACAGAAATTGTTGTTCCAACTTTATATTTTCTATACATAGTAAACATTGGCTCAGTTGCCCTGCTAAGAAAATCAGAAAATTCATCAACATACATAAAGTATGGAGTTCGACTAGATTCATTACCTGGTCTTCTAAGTACAGCATCTTGGATAGCTATTAAATAGAATAATCCAAAAGCTTTATGTGCAGTAGCACCTAAATCACCACGGCGTGTGCAAACAAAAGTTATTTCACTATTTTTCAACGTATCATCAAAATTAATATTATTATTTCTATTGCATAAAATTGTTTTTATACTAGGTATACGAAGTAAATTATCTAATTGTGACACAGCTGTATATATATATTTTTCAGTTGTTTCTTTTCCTAAACCGTTTGAATAAAAATTCTTTTTAAAGTATGCGATTTGTATAGAATATTTTTCCATTAACTCTTCATCGCGTGACATTATTTGACACATTTTTTCAACAAGCTCAAAATTAGTAAGCATTTTTAGTAAGTCTTCCATATTAGGTAATAAGCCATTATTCATTTTAGGATACATTTCTTTTAGTAATATAGAAACATTTTCGATTGCTTGTATAGAAACATCTTCTTTATACACATCTTCTGAGTTATTATGTGATGATATATACATTGCTTTTAGCACAGAAGATATAGTTATAGCTATTTTAGTAGGATCTTGATAAACAAATGGGTTCATTCCAATCGAAGTAGCTGGATTAGATGGATCAATTAAATTGTATGATACATTATAATTATCACAAACATCTATCATATGAGAAATTACTTCAATATCTGGAGCTAATAAAGTTAAACCTAAATTTCTATATGTATACTCAGTATTATTATCAGATATTATCATTTTTTTCATATATGTATTAAATATCTTTTCTTTACCTTCAGCAGGCGAAATCATATTTAATGAAAAATGTGTATTTAAATATTCGTTATCATAAGGTTTATCAAGTATAGCTATATTAGTTTTTAAAGCTGTAAAACCAAGTTCTTTTGAAACATTCATAAAAAATTGTTTTTTAGCTATATCACGGGCAATAAGTGGTTCATATACTAAAGAAGTTTTTCCAGAACCGGATCCACCACAAACAAATAATGATTGATATCTAGCAACTTCTGGAATTGTAATTGTTTTATTTGTCTCACCGTCATTACATAAATATAGTTCACAAGTATATGGTCCAGTTCCTTCTTTTGAAGTTGACAAATCAATTCCGCCATAATCCCAAATAGATTTTATTTTATCGGAACTACCATATATATCAAAATATAGCCATTTAAATAAAGGATAAATAGTTGCAAGTGGTAAATATAAAGAAATACTTATAAATGCTGGTGTTACCAAATCAGAAAATTCTGTTATAATCTCTGCATAGTTTGGAACTGATAAAAGTAATAGCCAAGCTCCCATATTAAGTGATTGGGTAAACATTGATAAAGCGATTACATATATTCCTATAATATATAAGCAAAATAAATTTGATTTATGGTGTTTTGATTTAGCAAAACTTGATTTTGGAAAAACCGAAAATGCTATAACAGGACAAGCTAATGCTAAAGTATATTCTATTGGTCCCCAATATGAATAACCAACACCTGTAAAAATCATAAATAATAATTCAATAATTCTATCAATAACAAGGTAGGCAGTTATAAGTGTAAATATATATGTAACAAATGTATTTCTATTTGTATTTAATTTCTTTAAAAATTTATCAATTAATTTCATTATATAGATCCTTTCTAAATATAATCATAATTACATATATTATCCTATAAAATAGAGAAAAAAACAAGTTTTTTTAATAAAAAAATTAATAATATAGTATAAAAAACTTATTTAAAAGAAAAAATACAAAAAATAAATATTAAAACTATTAAAATGTATATAAAAAGTAAAATGGAATATAATAGTAATTAAAAGATTAATTGAAAAGGAAGTGGTTAGAATATATGGAGTATAGATATATTCAAGAGAAATTACTAAAAGATAAAAGTGAATCTGAAAAAGATTTAGATTTAATAAAAAATATAATTAAGACTAGAAAAGAATTAAAAATTGCAAATAAAAATTTTGAATTTGCAAGTGGAGATTTAGTTGATTTTTATTCATATCAAATAAAAGCAAATCAATCAATGTTAAACTATTTAATAAAATTAGCAAAAACAAAGGGATTACAAGTTGATATGATAAATGATATTAAATATTCTACACTAGATGAAGAAGCCGTATAAAAAACAAGGAATATTTGTCCAATTAATAACATAATAATTAATATATCAATTATATATGTGATGTGGAGGATAAATATGAATCAAAATATAATAGCATTTTTAGCAAGTATATGCGTGATTTTTATATTAGGTAGATTATTCTTATTTCCTATAAAAAAAATACTTAAATTGGTTTTAAATTCAATATTAGGTGGAATAATATTGTATATAATAAATATTATTGGTGGAATGTTTAATTTTTATATTGGAATAAATATATTTACATGTATAATGGTGGGTATATTAGGAATACCAGGAATAATTTGTTTAATAATAGTAAAAGTATTGATCGGATAAATATTATATTAAAGTTATAATAAATAAATATTCAACTGTTAATTTCAACAAAAGTTTATATTTAAACTAAAATTAAGTGTAATGAAAAAATTAGAAAACAAAAAAGAAGTATATATGATTAATTCAAAATAACTTCTTTTTATTTTATAAGCAATTAATATTAAAAAATTTAGTTAGTGTTATTCAACGGTAACTGATTTTGCAAGATTTCTCGGTTTATCAACATCTAATCCTTTTTCTTTAGATATATAGTAAGATAATAATTGAAGTGGAATTATAGATAATATTGGAGAAACTAATGGACTAGTCTTTGGAATTCTAATTGTTTTATCATATTGCGAATCATCAACATCTAAATTAGTAACAACTAAAGTTGTAGCTCCACGTGTAGCTACTTCTTGAATATTACTAATTGTTTTTTCCATCAACATATAATCTGTCATTATTGAAATAACAGTAATACCATCTTCAATTAATGCAATAGAACCATGCTTTAATTCTCCTGCAGCATAACTTTCAGAATGTATGTATGAAATTTCTTTAAGTTTAAGAGAAGCCTCTCTAGCAACAGTTTCATCAATTCCGCGTCCTAAGAAAAACATATCAGATTGAGAATATATAGTTTTTGCAAAACTTTTAATTTCATTTACATTTTGTTCTTTTAAAATTTCTTCTATTTGCAAAGGTAATTTTAAAATATCATTTTTTAATAAATTAATATATGACTTAGAAGAGTATTTTTCTAACACTTCTGCAAAATATATTGATAATACTGCTAATCCAACTACTTGTGAAGTATATGCTTTAGTAGATGCTACAGCAATTTCAGGACCAGCATTAGTGAATATCGAATAATCTGCTTCTCTTGTAATAGAACTTCCTATAACATTTGTTAATGTAAGGGTTTTAGCACCTTTTTGTTTTGAAAGTTTTAAAGCAGCAATAGTATCAGCAGTTTCGCCAGATTGTGAAATGAAAATACATAGTGATTTTTCATCAACTAAAGGTTCTCTATATCTAAATTCTGAAGCTATATCTACTTCAACGCTAATGCGACATAATTTTTCAATCATATTCTTAGCAGTTATTCCAGCATGCATAGCTGTACCACAAGCTACAATATATATCCTATTTAAACTAGATAAATATTCCTTTGTGAAATTCAATTCTTTAAAACATATATTTTCTGTACTTAACTTTGAACCAATAGTTTCACGAATAGCTGTAGGTTGTTCGTAAATTTCTTTTAACATAAAGTCGTCATACCCACTTTTTTCAGCACTTGTTACATCCCAGTTAATAACCTTAACTTCTTTTTCGATTAAATCTAAATCATTATCATAAAATTTAATATCATCTCTAGATAAAAAGGCAAATTCAAAATCATTTAATAAAAAGAAATTTCTAGTATAAGGTAGAATAGCTGGAATATCAGAGCAAATAAAGTTTTCTTGTTCACCTTTTCCAATTACAAGTGGACTATCTTTTCTTAAAACAATCATATTATTTGGGAAGTCTATACAAACAACTTCAATTGCAAAACTTCCTTTAAATTCTGAGCAAGCTTTTTTTACTGCAGATAAAAAATTGATATCTGATACAGAACAACCAGTATCGATAGATAATTTTTCATTTTCATAATAATAATGAATTAAGTTAGGTATAACTTCAGTATCTGTTTCAGAATAAAAAGTATATCCTTTTTCTATTAAAAAATTTCTTAATTCATTATAATTCTCAATAATACCGTTATGAACAACACTAAAAGTTTTAGAATTATCTAAATGTGGATGAGAATTTTCTTTTGAAGGTTTTCCGTGAGTAGCCCATCTTGTATGAGCAATACCAATAGTACCTTCTAAATCATTAATACCTTCTAAATTATATAAATTATTAACTCTTCCTTCATCTTTCATATTTGAAAGATAATTTTTTTCTATTGTTGAAATTCCAGAAGAATCATATCCTCTGTATTCTAATTTTGTTAATCCATCTATTAAGATAGGACTAGCTTTTTGTTTTCCTATGTATCCTACAATTCCGCACATAAGTAAAATCCTCCTCTAATAAAATATTAGAATTGAAATATGTAATAACACTTAAATGTATTAGAATTTGTTACAATATAAATTGTTTTTTGTCTAATACTAATGACTTTAAGTAAAGCCATTAGAGTATCCGCCGAAAATTCGATAACTCTAAACCTCGTCAATATAATATATATTCAGGCGCTTATAGATAAAAAATGATATAAAAAATAAAATAATAGAAAGAACAGAAATAAAAAAAGTTATTTTAATAAAAATTAAAAAAAAGAATTACATGTTCAATTCATTGTAGTATATTACAACAAAAAAACAAAGGTTACAAGAGTTTTTTTGAAAAATTAAAAAAAAGTTAAAAATAATTGAAAATAGAATAATACTAATATATAATGTAAAAGAAAATAAAATAAATTTTATGGAGGTGGAAAATGAACTATATAGGAATAATTGTTGCAATAGAAGAAGAGTTAGAAGCAGTATTACATTACGCTAAAAATATTCAATATAAAGAGATAAAAAAATTAGAATTTATAGAATGCAAAATAAAAGATAGGAATTGTGTTATTACAAGATCAGGAGTAGGAAAAGTAAATGCAGCAAGAACAACTCAAGTATTAATGTACGAATATAATTTAATATACATTGTAAATGTAGGTGTTGCAGGTGCTATAAATGATAATTTAGATATAGGAGATGTTATTGTAGGAAAAAATATAGTACAACATGATTTTGATATAACATCTTTTGGACATAGTAAGGGATATATACCTAAGATAGGTAATTATATAGAATCAGATAAAAAGCTGATAGACGAATTTGAAGCACAAATAAATAGTAGTGAAGAAAGAAAATATAAAATAAAATTAGGAACAGTAGCAACAGGAGATATATTTTGTACAAAGATAGAAATGAAAAATAAGATATTTTCTAAATTTAGAGCAGATGTAGTCGATATGGAATGTGGTGCAATTGCACAAGTGGCTTTTTTAGAACAAAAACCATTTATAGCAATAAGAAGTGTATCAGATGTACCAAATGAAAAAAATGTTGAAACATATAATGACAATTTACTATTAGCAGCAAAAAGATGTGCAAATGTATTAAAGGAATTTCTAATATAAAAAAACAATCTAATGTATAAAAAATACTAAATTGTAAATAATTGTAAGAGAAAACATAAAGAATGAAAAGAAAGGTGAATTTTTATGAGTGAGAAAAAAACAAAAGTAGTCCAATATGGAGCTGGAAAAATGAGTGTATATACAATGAGATATGTATATGAAAAAGGCGGAGAAATTGTAGGAGCAATAGATGTTAATAAAGATATAATAGGAAAAGATATTTCATGTGTAATGGGTGGAGAAGATAAAGGAGTAAAAATAGTTTCAATCCAAGATGCTGAAAAAATGATGAAAGAAACAAAACCAGATATAGCTATAATAACAACAATGAGTTTAATTAGTGATGTTGAAGATGCATTGATGCTATGTGCAAAATTAGGAGTAAATGCAATAACAACATGTGAAGAAGCATTTTATCCTATGAATTCAAATCCAGTAATAACAAATAAAATAGATACATTAGCAAAACAAAATAATTGTACAATAACAGGAAGTGGATACCAAGATATCTATTGGGGGCAATTAATATCAAGTTTAGCAGGATCTACTCAAAAAATAACTAAAATAAAAGGAAGTTCAAGCTATAATGTAGAAGATTATGGAATAGCACTTGCTAAAGCACATGGGTCAGGACTTACAATGGAAGAATTTGAAAAAGAAATAGCATCAGTAGATAACATAACAGATGAAAAAAGAAAAGAAATCATAGAAAAAGGAGAATATCTACCATCATATATGTGGAATGTAAACGGTTGGTTATGTGATAAACTAGGTTTAAAAGTAAAAAGACAAACTCAGAAAACAATACCACAGATATATAAAGAAGATATATACTCTGAAACATTGGGAATGACTGTGAAAAAAGGAGATGCAACAGGGATGAGTGCTGTTGTAACAACTGAAACTGAAGAAGGTATAACAATAGAAAGTGAATGTATAGGTAAAGTATATTCAAAAGAAGATTTTGATAAAAACGAATGGACAGTTTTAGGAGAGCCAGAAACAACACTAATTATAAACAGACCAGCAACAGTTGAACTAACATGTGGAACAGTAGTAAATAGAATACCAGATGTAATAAAAGCAAAATCAGGATATGTTCCAACAGAAGAAATAGGAGAACTAAACTATAAGTTTAGAATATAAAAAACATAAAGAAATAAACAAAAGAGTAAAAAAGAACCAATAAATACTACAAGGGTTGTCACAATTGCGACATAAATGTCGCGTTAGGGACAGACCCCAACGCGACACTTGTTTTTTATGGTTTTATGTGATATAATATACGTGTAATATAAAGAGAAGGGAGTATCTTAAAGTATAACTTTGGGAGAAAATTATGAGAGTGAAAAAAGAAAATCAAGCCACTATTATGGAAATAATAGCTAGGTTTGGGAGTGATTTGAAAAAAATGATACAAGCTATTATAGCTGTAATCGGTGATTTTTTAAGTGTGGATGAACAAGATCCAAGTCTTGAAGATGTTTTGAATGAGTCTGGTATGAGTGGTGAAGAAATTAATGTGGTTTTAGCTTCTGTTGAAAATATAAGTGTTCTTGAAACACCAATCATTGATAATGTTAAAAAGAAAAATAAAAGAAAAAAAGAACAAATTGAACAACAAGATTTAAACAACCAAATACAAAACAATATTTTGCAACAAAAAAATATTAGTAAGACTAATATGGTTAAAGAAGAAAAAATTAGATAAAATAAAAAAATATAGAAATAATTATTGACAAATGTTAAAACTAGTAATATAATACGCATTGTCAATATAAATGGCGAAGTAGCTCAGTTGGCTAGAGCATTCGGTTCATACCCGAAGGGTCGTGAGTTCGAATCTCTCCTTCGCTACCATTAAATAAGCAATTTTAATTTTAAAATTAAGATTGTTTTTTTGTTTTGTAAAAAAATATATATATGAAATTAAAATATGAAAATAAAGTGAATGAAAATAAAAGTTTTATAAATAAAAATTAATAAAATTAATAGCAACTGATAAAATGACCTTAATAAAAGAGGTGTTAAAAATGGTAAATAAAATTTGTACAGTTTTGACAAGTAGAATAAGAAAAAGTATGCCAGAAATAGATGATGAAAGAGCTGAAGTGATAAATTATGGATTACAACATTTAGTAGGTGAAGTTCCTAAGTTATTTATAATGTTAGGTGTAGCATATATACTTGGAATATTAGAATTAGCATTTATAACATTTTTATCAATTGCAATATATAAAGGAGCATCAGGTGGAATACATTTAAAAACCCATATAGGTTGTATTTTATTTACAATTGGATTTTATTGTATAATTCCATTCGTATCTCAATTCTTTATATTGAGTCAAATAATGAAGTATATAATTATAGGAATTTCATGGATAATAGGAATAATAATAATTAAAATTTATGCACCTGCGGATACAGAGGATATACCAATATTAGATAAAAAAGTAAGAAAAAAAAGACAAATGTTGTCTTATATATCATATACAATAGGTTTAATAATAGCTTTACTAATTGATAATAGTACAATTTCAAATATAATAATTTTAGCAAGTGTAATACAAACATTTACACTTACTAAAATAGCATATAGGTTAGCAAACAACAAATATGGTCATGAAGTATATGGAGATACTTCGATACAAAATGTTTAATATTAAAATATTACCGGTATATTTTATATTATATAAATTTATAAAAAGGAGGATTTACTATGTTTAAATTCTTAGCAAAGTTAGCTGAAAAATACGCTAAATCAACAAATACAGCTTGTGTTGGATTAATGCTATTTCATCAACCTAAAATGCCATCAAGTATGATAAAAAAAGACTAATAATATAAATACATAGAATTATATAGCAGCCCAAAGGCTGTTTTTTAATACATAGAAAAAAGCCTACTAAACTTTAAGCAGACTTTTTGACGGTGATGATAGTTCCAATTGTTGGATAAATAAATCAGTATTTTTAGCTGTTTGTAGATTGAAATTAGGAGATTTTGTTAGTAGCTTTTTTATCTCCCATAATCCTAAACCAGTATGATTTTCTTTACTTGTAATTCCTTTTTTATAGATTTTATCCAAATCTATATTTTTATCTCTATAACTATTTTCAATTTTAATTATTTGAACATCGTTTTTAAAATCATGTCTTAATATAAGATTTAATATTTTTTCATCACTTTCAGAACTTGCTTCAATAGCATTGTCTAATAATATTCCGAGTATTTTAGAAAATTCATATATTTTCATTCTTAATTTAGATAAATCAAGTAAAAACGTAATATTTAAAGTTATTTCCTTAGCTTGAGCTTCATAATATTTTGTAACAAGCAAATGATATATTCCATCATTATTTACTACTTTAGGGTCAAGTATATATAAGGTGTTTGTATCATGTGCATCTTTAACTAAATCCTTATAATATTGCTTTAAACCATCAATGTCATTTGTAACAATATATCCACCAATAGTAGTAAGAGTATTGTCAAAATCATGTTTAAAACATCTGACTTGGTCGTGTAGTGTACTTAAAGTTAAGTTATATGATTCTGCTGAAGCTAGTTTTTGTTTTGTTAAAATTAATTTTGTGACTCTTGTTAAAGTATAAATGCTAAGTAAAAAATATATAAATAAAGAGATAAAACCTAAAAATATAATTGAATAGTGTACGATGTCTACATAATTAAATAATATGTAGATTTCAGATGCTACAGCTATAATTCCTGTTATCATACAAAGATAAATCATAATTTTAGTTTTTTTATTCATATTTTCTAATATATTAATACTATATTTTTTATATTTTAGCAAAAGTATAATTAGTGACAATATGAAATATGAGAGAAACATGTATAAAAATCTATGAATAGGTATAGTAAGTAAAAAATCTGATGAAATATTTGATAGTTTAATATATGGATTTAGAATAGCTAAAGTTATTAAGTTGAATATAATAGCTGAAAATACAACACATCCTACACTCTTAACAAAAGTAAGTTTGAAAATATAGTATATAAGAATTATCATACAAGCATAATTGAAAAACATATTAAAAGGTTCAGGGATAATAAACAGACTAACAAGTAAACAAAGTCCAGAAGATAAAGTAAAGAAAAGTTTTTTTGTGTTTGATGAAATAATATTAAATATATAATGGAATAGTAATAAAAATAAATAACTTTCTAAAAAAGAAAAAGGGATAGATATTATATTAATTAAAGTTGGATTAGCAGTAGTACAAGCTGTTATTATTTGATTAAAAAGTTCCATAGTTTCTCATAACCTCCATTAAATCATTTTTATATTTAGGACCTATTTCACAAGTGTGACCATCAAAAAAAGTAATGGTATTAGTGACAGGCTCAATATCTTTAATTTTATCTATATTAGCAATATAAGATTTATGACATCTTACATAGCTTGATGGTAAAGTATTTTTGATTTTAACAAAAGAACTATATGAATCATAGTCTTTAGATTCTGTATGAAAGATTAATTTCATTCCATCTCTTTTAATATAAGAAATTTCAGAATCATCAACTAAAGTATTTTTATTATCAATTTTAATATAATTTTTATTTGAACATTCGGCGTCATTAAATAATCTAATAATTGTTTCTTCAATTCTATCAGAGCTAAGTGGTTTAGCAATAAAATCAAAAGTTTTATATTTATATGCAATCATAGAATATTCTAAATATGAAGTTGTAAATATAAGATATAAATTTTTCTTTTTTCTTCTAATTAATTCAGCAAGTTCAAGTCCAGTTTTAGTCGATTTTAAGTTAATATCTAATAAAACAACATCAACAGAATTTTTATCAACAAATCTTAATATTTCATCAGAACAACCAGATTTAAAAATTATTGAACCATCCAAATTATTTTTAGCAAAGATATTAGATAAAACGGTTTCCATTTTATCCATTAGAATTAAATTGTCATCACAAAGAACAAACTTTAACATATATTAATCTCCAAACTCATATAATTTTAATAGAAAAAATTTGGAAAATGTTTGCGACAATAAAAAACAAGAAAAAATAAATTTCCAAATTATTCCAAATTTATAAACAATATAATTCAAAAAAAATGGGTTGTCAATAAAAATTTACAAAATTATCCAATTGTTTTGATGGTTGGTAATTATGGAACTGGGGGGTATATATAATGTTAAAAATTCAAACCAAAACAAAAAATACAAAGTTAATAATTCTGTTAATTTTGCTAATATTAACTATTATTTCAATAATATTAATAGAAAATAATAATCAAAATATTGAAATATCAGAACAAGAAAGTAATACAAGAATATTAAGTTTAGAAGAAAAAAAAGATAATAAAAAAATTGGTTGGGGAATAAAAAGAGAGAAAAATCATATCCAACCAGATGTAGGAAATGAAAATAAAGAAATATTAGAAAAATATAACGGTATATGTATGGGAAACGAAAGTAGTAATAAAGTGTATTTAACTTTTGATGAAGGATATGAAGCAGGATATACGAAAGAAATACTAGAAATATTAAAAGGAAACAACGTTACAGCAACATTTTTTTTAGCAGCACATTATTTAAACACAAATGAAGAATTAGTTAAACAAATGATTGAAGATGGTCATATTATAGGAAACCATACTGTTAATCATAAAAGTATGCCAACATTGGATGATAAAGATATAGAAGATGAAATAATGCAATTGCATAAAGTTATGATTGAAAAATTTAATTATGAAATGAAATATATGCGTCCACCTATGGGAGAATTTAGTGAAAGAACATTGGATATAACAGAAAGTTTAGGATATACAACTGTTATGTGGTCATTTGCATATGAAGATTGGAATGAGAATAAACAACCTACTAAAGATTATGCAATACAAAAGATATTAGAAAATGTCCATAATGGAGAGATAATTCTATTACATGGAAATTCAAAAACAAACATGGAAGTATTAGATTATGTAACAAAAGAAATAAAAAATATGGGATATGTATTTTCAAGCTTAGATGAGTTTGAATAGAATAGGAGAGTTTTATGCAAAAAGATAAAAGTAGAAAAAAAGATAAATATAAAAAAATAAATAAATTATTAGAACTGCCAGAAGAAATATATACAAATATACCTAAAATAGTAATTACAGGATTTGAAGAAATGATAATAGAGAATTTTAAAGGAATAATTGAATATGAAGAATTTTTCGTAAAAATAAATACATATATTGGAGTAATAAATATAAATGGATATAATCTTAAACTAGAAAACATGACAGCTGATGATTTAAAAGTAATAGGCAAAATTGAAAGTTTTGATTTCGAAAAAATAATTGATGAGTAAAGTGGGAGATGAATAAATGTTTTTAAAAATATTGCAGAGTCATTTTTTAGGATATTTAGAAATAAAAATAGAAGGATATTATATAGAAAGATTTATTAATATATGTAAAAAAGAAGAATTAATTATATGGAATATTAAGAAGATAGAAGGAGTAAATTTAATATTTAGATGTAGTATTAATGATTATAAAAAAATAGTTCAAATTGCAAAAAAAATAAGATGTAAAACAAAAATAAAAAACAAAAAAGGAATACCATTTTTTTTACATAAATATAAAAAAAGAAAAATATTTTTAATATTCCTTCTTATTATATTAATATTAATGGGATTATCAACTATGTTTGTATGGAATGTGGAAATAGAAGAAAAAACAGGTCAGGAATTAGAAAACATAGAAGAAGATTTAGCTGAATTAGGATTAGAAACAGGAAAAATGAAAAAAGATATAGATACAAATAAAATAATTAGTGGAATAAGGTTGAAAAGAAATGATATAGCTTGGATAGGAATAGAAATAAAAGGAACAAATGCAATTGTTGATATAGTGAAAGCTCAAGAAAAACCAGAAATAATAGATGAAGATGATTATTGTAATATAGTTTCTGAAAAAGATGGTGTGATAACAAAAATAAATGTACAAGAAGGAACCGCAAATGTGAATATTGGAGATACTATAAAAAATGGAGATACACTTGTAAATGGTTGGATGGAAGGTAAATATACAGGTATTAGATACGTACACGCAACAGCTGATATTGAAGCAAAGGTATGGTATACCAAAAAAATAAATGTACCGTATAATTATACTGAAAAAAAAGAAACAGGTGAAGTGGAAAATCAGTATTCAATAAAATTTAATAATTTTCAAATAAATTTTCATAAAGGGGTTTCAAAATTTGAATTTTATGATACAATGACTTCAGAGAAAAAAATGCAACTGTTTTCAGATTTTTATTTTCCAATTTCTATAGTCAAAAAAACAAACACAGAAATAACAGAAGAAGAAAAAACATATCAAAAACAAGAAGCAATAAATTTTGGTATTTCAGAATTAGAAAAACAATTTGAAGAAGAAATTGAAGATAAAGAAAGTATAGTAAATAAGAATGTTAATATATACGAAAATACAGACAGTATAGATATTCAAATTACATACGAAGTAATTGAAAACATAGGGACAAATGAAAAAATTTTATTTTAAAGGGGTTATATATGGAAGAAAGAAGTTTACGAATAACTGGTGCAAATACTACATTTTTAAATAGATTATCAAACACATTAACAAAAATATTAATACCAACTAAAATAGGTATTAATGGAATGTTAATTTCAATGAAAAGAAATAGTTTATTAAAATCCTTTGAAAATTTTATAGCAGAAGATAAGAACTATATTAAAGAAGAATTGGAGAAGAAATTTGATATTTGTTATGAAGCATATTTAGAATCTCTTGATAAATATGTAATGGATACAATATATAAAAAAGTGAAAAATAATTCAGCAACAGAATTTGAAAAAGATGCATTATCAAGATATTATGAAGTAACAAGCTTGAAAGAAAGCGAATATATTGAGTATAAAAATAGAAAACAAAAATATTTGTTAGAATTAGATTTTGAAAATGTAAAAAATCATTCAAAAGAAGTTATTAAGAGAAAATATGAACAGTTCTATATTAAAAAAATGGATACATTATTTAAATCTATATTAAAAAATTATTCTATAAAAGTAGCAGATAATACAAATGCTTATGATTCTTCAAAAGAATGGATATATGTTAAAATCTTCTACACGTTAGAAGAATATATACAAAAAATATTGGCATTTAAAATTGATATTAACTATGATGAAAATTTAGAAAATATCGTAACTGAATATCAAAAGTATGAACCATTTTCAGTAGGCAAATTAGATGCAAAAGATGTCATAGAAAAAAATATGATATTAC
The DNA here is from genome assembly GCA_964369695.1 of uncultured Clostridium sp. GTDB lineage: Bacteria > Bacillota > Clostridia > TANB77 > CAG-508 > CAG-269. The sequence continues at coordinate 12,221 of CAYJGL010000013.1, read as the reverse complement.
TTAGCTTAAGTAGGAAATTATTTACACATAGTTTACCACTTATAGTAGCAGAACAATGTTATGAAAAATTATTGAAAGATGCTAGAGTATTATTGCAAGATACAAAAATTGCAGTTAAACGCGAAAAAGTTTATGGTATGTTGATTGGACTTATAGAAGATTATAATATCAAATTATTATCAACAAAAGTATATTGGGAAACAACTGCCAAAAAAGACGAATATAAAAAGTTTTGGAATAAATATAAAAAAATAGCATATTTAAAAGATACTAAATTTATTGAATATGTAAAACAAAAAGAAATACTATTTTTAAAAGATGATATAAAAAAATTAGAAGGACAGAAAGTAGATTATACAAAACTAATAAAATATTATAAAAGAAAATTAGTAGATCATGGAGCAATGAGACAATTAGAAAATAAATGTATAACTATTCAAGGAAAATATATTAAATATAAGGAAAACGTATAATATGTATGAAATAGTATATGAAGATATACAGGAAAAAAAAGAATATAAAGATATAATTATGAAAGTACTAGATACTTGTTTTGAAAATGAAAGTTTAAATTCAGAGAAGTGGTATGTGAATGTAACATTAACTACACCTGAAAATATACAAAAAATCAATAATGATTTTAGAAATATTGATAAACAAACAGACGTACTTTCTTTTCCTATGTTTGAAAAAGAAGAATTAGAAAAGATTATAAATATTGAAGAAAACAATATTGAAATAGAAAACATATTAGGGGATATAGTTGTATCAATTTCAAAAGTAGAAGAACAAGCAAAAGAATATAATCATTCATTTGAAAGAGAACTAAGTTATATGATAGTTCATGGTTTTTATCATTTGATGGGATATGACCATTTAGTAGAAGAGGATAAATTTGTAATGAGAAAAAAAGAAGAAGATATATTAAATGAAGTAGATATTAAAAGGTAGAAAAAGGAGAAATATATATGGGAAAAAGAAGTGAAGTGAAAAAAACTAAAAAAAGTAAAGCAAAAATATTTATATTTATAATATTATTAATAATTATATTAGCAGGTGGATTTTTAGCATTTAAGATTATGAATGATAATCAAAATAACGAACAAGTAGTTAGTGAGAATGAAGAAAAAATAGAGCCACAAGAGATAGTTGAAAAAGAAGTTCAGATATTTAATGGAACAGACAGGCCAATTGCAGTAATGATTGATAATCATAGTGGAGCATGGCCACAAGCTGGACTTCAAGAAGCATATATGATATATGAAATAATAGTTGAAGGTACAGAAACAAGACTTATGGCATTATTTAAAGGAACAGATACACCAACAATAGGGCCAGTTAGAAGTGCAAGGCACTATTTTCTAGATTATGCAATGGAAAATGATGCTATTTATGCTCATTTTGGAGAAAGTCCACAAGCTGCTTCTGATATGACAAAGTTTGATATAGATGATATAGATGGAATAGCAGAAGATGGAACTACTTTCTGGAGAACGAAAAATAAATATGCACCACACAATGCTATGACAAGTATTGAAAATTTATTAGAATCGGCAAAAAATAAAAAATATTCTACTCAATCAACAGAAGAAAGTGTTTTGAATTATCAAGTAGATGAAGTTAATTTAGAAGATGGAAAAGCAATTAAAAGTGTTATGATACCACATACGAGTGTTCAAAAAGTAGAATATATATATGATGAAGAAAATAAAGTTTTTGAAAGATATGCAAGAAATACAGCACAAAATGATTTGACTACAGGTGAAGTTTTAACTACTAAAAATATAATAATAACATTTGCTGATAATTATACATTAAATGATCCAGAAGACAAAGGAAGACAAGGCTTAGATAATATAGGCACATTTGATGGATATTATATTACAAATGGAAAAGCAATTGAAATTAAATGTATAAAAGAAAGTAGAAGTTCTCAAACTGTATATAAAGATTTGAACGGAAATGAGATAAAAGTTAATGATGGAAATACTTTTGTAAATATATGCTCAACTAAAACTGAAGTTACTTTTGAAGAAGCGGAAGTTGAAGAGAGTATTAATGATTAAATCTGAAAAAGGTGGAATAGAAACATGGAAATTGAAAAAGAAAAAATAGCTAAAAAAATGATTGAAGTCTTAGAACAAAGAAAAAATAAACCTGAATCAAATCAAGAGTGTAGAGAAAAAGCAATTGAGTCATTGGGGCAATATTTAGAAAAATACGGACTTGAAAATTTAAGCCAAATAAAAACAGTTCTTAGTCAAAAATATTATTATAATGACGATACATTAGAAACAATCTTAGAAGATTTAATCGGAATTCATAATCAATTGGAAAATTCTAAAGATAGGTATGTAAAATATAATTCTAAAGAAATTATAAATAAAGAAAAAGATATTCTAGATAATAAAATAATATTACCAATTGGAACTTTAATTCATGGAACAGGAGATTTTGAATTAACTGAAAATGACATAGGGAAGTTTAGAAAAATTTGTAATAGTTATAAAAAATATGGAATTATTTCTAGTGATATAAATAAAGAAAGACTAAATCAAGAACTTATATACAATTTAAGCTCTAATGAAACAGAGTATGGAGAAACGCATTTTTGTGCAGATTTTTATAAAATATCGGATAAGTTAAATTTGATAGAAAATTTAAATAGAATTAAAAATAGTGATTTTATGGGTAGAATGCCATTTAAAAAAATAAGAGAAAGTATAGCATTCATAATCGAACCAAAAGAAGAGATAAAAGAGCTATTAGAGACAGATATGTATTTGGCCCAAAATATAGAAAATAAAATGCAAAGATATTTAAATTTAAATGAACAAGGAAAACAAGAAGGATATGTTTCAGCGATCCCGCTAGGATTACCGTCAGAATCAATAGATGGAATAATGGTTTCGAAATTAATACTATCTAATAGAAATTATATGAATGAATTGAAAAGAATTTTTCCGAAATGTTATTTATGTGATAGTGAGTTGAATTTATATTTTTCTCCGCAATTAAATGATATTGAGAATGAAAAAAATGAAAATAGAATTTTAAATTATTTAAATACTAAAGAATATTTAGACAGTGTAGTCGGAGAAAAATTTAAAAAAAACTTAAAAATAAAAGATACAGATAATTTTATGATAATATAAAATAAAAAGAAAGAGGTATAAATATGAATATTTATGATACAACAAATAAATTAGCACAGGAGATAAAACAATCAGAAGAATATATGAATTATAAAATGGCGAAACAAGCTATAAACTTAAATTCAGAATTAAAAGCTAAAATAGAAGAGTTTGAAAAGATGAGATATGAAAGTCAAATTGAAATGATGCAAACTGGGAAACATGATGAAAATAAAATGATGGAAATGCAAAATAAATATAAAGATTTAATTGAAAGTGAAGATGCTAGGAAATTTTTTGAAGCAGAAACAAAATTCAATATAATAATTGCAGATGTAAATAAGATAATTGGTGAAGCAGTAAGAGATGTTATGTAAGAATAACTAATAAAGTTATATGTTATATGGAATTTAAAATTTGAAATTTAAAAGGAGAAGAAATGAATTTTTTGATAATTACAATTATTTGTGTTATTTTTATAATAATTTTAAAATATATATTTAGTTATAATATTAAAAAAATAAAAGCTCTTCAAAAAAATGAAGAATTAGATGAAATATCAAAAAAATATCCAAATAATATTGAAATTTGTAAAAAATATTTAGATATGCTTAATAATAAAAATGTTAAAATAGAAGAAAACAAAGAATCAGATTCTAGCTTTTATATTGCTATATCAAATAAAATAAGTATAGGAAATATTTCTAAATCATATTCAAGAATACAGACAATAGCTCATGAATGTTTGCATTCAATACAAGATAGAAAAATATTAATATTTAATTTCATATTTTCAAACATATATTTACTATATTATTTTATAATACTGGGTTTAAATATATTTGGAGTCATATATAATCAAGAAATATATCTAACAATACTTATAGTTTTAGGTTTAATATATTATATGGTGAGAATGTATCTGGAAAATGATGCTATGATAAAATCAAGATATTTAGCAAAAGAATATTTGGAAAAAGAAAAAATATCATCTAATAATGAAATTGAACAATTAGTAAAAGGTTTTGATGAAATAAATGATATTGGAATAAAGTTTGTAAATTATAATTTCTTATTAGGAATACTTATACAAATATCAATATATTCAATAATAAGCTTTATTAGATAAATATAAAAACAGTACTGCTACGGTACTGTTTCAGTTTATTTATCTTCTAATAACCAGTTAATTATATTTTTATGGATAATTCCGGTTTTGTGAAAAATCAAAATCATCTAAGGATAGTACAAATTTAGGATAATTATCGTCAATTCCTTTATATGCCCCAAATTCTCTATTTATAACTGATTCATCTGCTAGTATATAGGAAACTTGAAAATATAGTTTTTCTTTTCCTTTAACACAAATAAAATCAATTTCTTTTTCTCCATTTTTACCTGTGTAAATTTCATATCCACGTCTAACTAATTCGTTATAAACTATTGTTTCTAAATAACTTCCATATTCGATTTTTTTGTTGGTATTTTTAACAGCAGTTAATCCTAAATCCGTAACATAATATTTATCTAATTTTGATAGAATTTTTTTACCTTTAATATCATATCTTTGTATTTTATTGATAATACAAGAGTTTATAATATATTCAAAATAATTATATATAGCTTCATTAGAAATTGTTCTTCCGTTTGATTCGAAGTATTTTGAAAGAGATATGCCAGAAAAAGTTTGACCAGTCGTTGTTAATAGATATTGGAGTAATGTATCTAACATATGAATGTTTTGTATTTTATTTCTAAAAACAATATCTTTAAGAACTATAGAATCATATAAATTATTAAGATATAATAATTTTTCTTCATCTTCATTCATACTGAAAATTTGTGGAAAAGCACCCCATTGTATAAAATTGTGAAAAAGATTTTTGGTCTCTATGTTGTCTTTAGGCGTTTCCAGTTCGCAAATTTCTTTAAAAGAAAAAGGTTGCATTTTAAAGGAAACATATCTCCCTGCAATGTGAGTTGCGAGTTCTCCAGATAAAAGATTACTATTAGATCCTGTTAAGAAAATAGAAACATTTAAAGAAGCTTTAAATGAATTGATTACTTTTTCCCATTCTGGAACATTCTGAATCTCATCAAAAAATAAATAATATTTTTGATTATCTGTAATTTTTTCTTTTATATAATTATTAAGTGAAGATGGGTTCAATATAGAATTATAATCTTGAATTTCAAAATTTATATAAATTAAATGTGCATCATCCACATTTTTAAGTTTGATTTCATTTATTATTTGTTTTAATAATACTGACTTTCCACTTCTTCTAATACCAATTATAACTTTTATTAAATCTTGATGATAAAAGGGGCGTATTCTTTTTAAATATTCATTTCTTATAATCATTTTATAAATCCTCCTGAATTAATATCTAGATATATTATACTATTTATATTTAAAAAAGTCAATTTTAATTCGTTTCAACGAATTAAAAATAAAAAATGAAACAAAACCAGATGTGAATGGTTTTGTATATATAGAGTGAAAAATAATTATTCAAATACAATGAAGTTATTTATCTTCTAATAACATACTTAAAATTTCAGGGTAAATTGTACTAGCATTTGAATTCCAGTTATCAACAATTTTTTTTGCTCTGTCTATTGAACCAGCAAAAGTTCTAACTTCAAAAATTGTTTCATTATTTTCTACTATCTTACATTTAACAGTATAATTATTCTCATCTTTAGGTATAAATTCAGCAACAATAGAAGCTTCTTCTTCAATTTTAGAAAAAAGATCTTTAAAAATATTATCAGCTTTTAATTTAATAATACCCGGTAAAATATTTTTTGTAAGTAAATATGCATTAACACCTTGTTCAGTAATTTGAATAACATGTTCATCATCTTTTGTAAATAAACGTACTAAATTGGAATCTATTAAATCAGTTAATAGTTGCTTAAAAATAAAGTAATTAATATTGTCTATAGAAGAAATAATATTAAATAAATCGTTTTCTTTAATATCTTGGTCAATTTGATTTAAAATATATAAAATCAACACTTTATTTTTAGCCAAAGTAGTAGTATTATCAGAATTTTGACTCATAAATAGCACTCCTTACCTTGTTCATATTTTTGATATGAGTATAGCATAGAAAAATAGAAAAGTAAAGAAAAAAGTAGTATATTAGTAAGCTTCTATTGAGAGTTTTTAATGCCAGTCACTTGTTTTTTTTTATTAAAAATGATATAGTAGACAAGTAAAATGAATATAAATAAATTATAGGATATTATATAAAATAGGAAGTGAATATATTGAATGTTAAGGAGATAATTGAAGTATCTAAATTAAATATAGACAAGCAAAACATATTATACAATCAAGAAATGAAAAAATATACAAGCTTTAAAATTGGTGGAAAAGCAGAGTGTTTAATATTTGTATATACAAAAAAAGAGTTAAAAAAAGTTTTAGAGTTTGTAAAAATACACAATATTAAAATAACAATACTTGGAAATTGTAGCAATGTTTTGATTTCAGAAAAAGGAATAAAAGGAATAACACTTATAATTAAAATTGATGAAAATTTAGTTTATGAAAGTAATTTGAACTTTAGTGAAAGTGGAGAAATAGATTTAATAGTTGGAGCAGGAGTGAAATTATCAAAATTAGGACAATTTTTATTAAAAAATGAAATAACAGGGTTTGAAGAATTATCAGGAATTCCAGGTACTATAGGTGGAGCAGTTAAAATGAATGCAGGTGCACATTTAAAGGAAATGAAAGATATTATAGAATATGTAAAATGTGTAGATTATGAGGGTGAAGAAAGAATATTCTTAAATAGTGAAATGGAATTTGGGTATAGAACAAGTATATTTAAAAATAATAAATATATTATAACAGAAGTTAAAATAAATCTTAGAAAAGGTAAATATTCTAATATAAAAGAAAAGATGACTGAATATTTAAAATATAGAAAAGAAAAACAACCTATAGAATACCCGAATGCAGGAAGTACTTTTAAAAGGGGTGCTGACTATATAACTGCAAAAATTATAGATGATTTAGGATTAAAGGGCTATAAAATAGGTGGAGCAGAAGTTTCAAAAAAGCATGCAGGATTTATAATAAATTCTGATAATGCAACATCAGAAGATGTAATAGAATTAGTGGAATACATAAAAAAAACAGTATATGAAAAGACATTAAAAAAATTGGAATTAGAGATCGAAATAATAGGAGAAAAACAGGAGGTAACAAAATAATGACAGGAATAATACAATGGTTTAAATCAAGTTATAAAATGAAAAGGTGGATATTATTAATATTAATAGGTATAATTTTAACTTGTTATGGGTTAGCAGAAATATTAGTAGCAGACGAAATTACTTTTCAAGAAGTAGCTATGATTGCTGGGATATTTGTAGCAGGATTTTTATCTATAATCATTGGACTCATTTATATAAATAAAAGAACTTTAGAAGTATTAATAGAATCAACTGATAGTAGAATGGATGATAAAAAAAATATAAATGTAAAATCATTAATATTTAATAAAAAAGTATATAATCAAGGGCCAAACATAGTTGTTATAGGCGGTGGAGCAGGATTAAATACAGTATTATCTGGACTTAAAAATTATACTGATAATTTAACAGCAATTGTTACAATATCAGAATATGGAGAAGAAAAAACTATTTCAAGAAAAGAACTAGAAGTAATGCCACTTGATGATGTTAGAGACAGTATAACATCATTAGGAAATGCAGATGAACAAATTACAAAACTATTAAACTATAAATTTAATAAAGGTAAACTTTCAGGATTGAATTTTTCAGACATATATTTTTCTGCTATGAAAGATATAAATGGAAACTTTGAAGATTCTGTAATAAAAAGTAACGAAATATTTAATATGGTTGGTAAAGTATTACCAGTTACATTAGATGAAATGCGAATAGTTGCAGAACTTGCAAATGGATATATGATTGATGAAAAATCAAAAATACCTGAAATAGTTTCAGAAAAATTAACTAAAATAAATAGAATATATATAGAACCATCAAATTGTAGAGCGACACCTGGAGTTCTAGATGTAATAAAAAAAGCTGATTGTATAATAATAGGACCAGGAAGTTTATATACAAATGTAATTCCAAATTTACTTGTAAATGGAGTGGCAAAATCAATTAGAGAAAGTACAGCAATAAAAGTATATGTAAACAATATAATGACAGAACCGGGACAAACAGATGACTACAGCGTATCAGACCATCTAAATGCAATAATTGAACACTGTGGTACAGGATTAATAGATTATTGTATATATGATACAGGAGAAATAGTACCAGAATTTATTAAAAAATATAATATGGAAGGACAAGACTTAGTAGAACAAGATATTAATAAAATAAAAGGTATTAAGTTTTTACAAAGAGATATATCTGTAATATCAGAAGATTATATAAGACATGATCCTAATTTAGTTGCATCATCTGTAATAGAACTTATATGTGATGATTTAAAATATCAAGATAAACAAAATGACCCGCAATTTATGATGTTAAATAATAAATTAAGAGAAGAAAAAAGAATTAGTAAAATAAAAAGAAATATGGCAAAAAAGGCTCAAAAAGAAAAAAATACAAAAAAAGGTAAAGAAAATAAAAAACCAAAAAGTAAATTTCTATCTAAATATGATGAAAGAATAAAATCAATAAGAGAATCAGATTCAAAAGCAGAAAAGGTAAAGAAAAGAAGAGCTAAAGCTAAAGATACAAGAATTAAGAAAAGTAAGATAACGGAAAGTGAGCCTAAAAAAACTACAAAAAAACTGGATGGAAAAGAAAGAGCAGCAACAAAAACAGTTAAAAAGACAAAAACAAAGAATGATACAAAGAAAGATACAAAGAAAGCACAAAGTAATGTTAAATCTTCAACAGTTAAAAAGAAAACATCTGAAGAAATAAGAAAAGAAATGATAGACATGTTGAATAAAACAAAATAATTTAATTAAACAATTAATTAAACAAAATTTAAATTTACAAAGAAGTAAAAAGAAACCAATAAATACCATAAGGACTGTCCCTATCGCGACATTTATGTCGCATTGGGGACTGTCCCCAATACGACAAAGGAGAAAGTTATATGAAGTTGACTAATGATAAGTTAAATATTTTAAATAGAATTAATAAGGAGTGGATTGTTACAAATGGTATAGGTGGATATAGTTCTTCAACTGTTGTTGGAATTAATACTAGAAAATATCATGGATTATTAGTTGCTCCATTATCTCCACCTGGAAGAAGACATTTGATATTGTCTAAGTTAGATGAAACTATTGAAATTGATGGTGAAAATTATAATATGTTTAGTAATATGTCAAATAATTATATTTCACATGGGTTTAAGTTCCAAACTAGTTTTGAAAAGGAATATATGCCTGTTTTTAAATATGAGATAAATGGTATTGAAATTACTAAAATTGTGTGTATGGAATATGGAAAAAATACAGTTGCAGTATATTATAAGGTAAGAAATATAGATGCTAATACAAAATTGAAATTAGCACCAATTATTAACTTACGAGATTTTCATAGTATGAATACAGGTTTTGAATATAATCTAAAACAAATGATTAATAATAACAAAGTTAAAATAGTTGTAAATGATAATTCATACACACCTATATATATTAATTTATCTGAAGGAAAATATTTGGAGCACAATAATGATACATTTAAAGATATGTTTTATATTGAAGAAGAAAAAAGGGGATTTTATCCACAAGAAAATCATGCTGTGTCAGGAGTTTACGAAGTAGATATACTGCCTAGAGAAGAAAAAGAAATATCATTTATTTGCTCTTTAGAAGAAAATATAGAAGAAAAAAATGCTAAAGATATTATTAATAATGAAATTAAAAGATTACATGATATATTTAATGAATCTTTATTGATTGATGTAAGAAAAACTAAAAAGACTAAAAAAGAAAAAGATAGAGATGAACTTGTAAGAACATATTTAATAGCAAGTGATAATTTTGTAGTATATAGACCCAGTACAGCTTTACATACATTAATTGCAGGATATCATTGGTTTTTAGACTGGGGAAGAGATTCTCTTATTGCATACGAAGGTTTATTGTTAATTCCTAAAAGATATGAAATTGCAAGGGATATATTACTTACTATGATTAGGGATATAAAATATGGATTAATACCAAATGGATATTCAGGGTACGATAATAGACCATTATATAATTCTGTTGACGCAGCACTTCTGCTATTTGAGCAAGTGCAAAAATATATTAATTATACAGGGGATTATAAATTTATAAAACAAAATATATTCCATAGACTTGAAGAAATAATAGAAAGATATTGTCAAGGAATTGATGTTGATAATAATAATATATATTTAGATAAAGATGGATTAATATCATCAGGGACTGATGATACACAAAATACATGGATGGATGCTAAATATGATGGTAAAGCAGTAACACCTAGAAATGGTAAAGCAGTTGAAATAAATGCTCTTTGGTATAATGCAAATAAAATAATGGAAGAGTTAACAGTTAAATGTGGAAATCCTAAAAAATCATATAGGTATAAAGAGTTAGCTGGAAATTGTAAAAGAGAATTTGAAAAACAATTCTATAATTCTGAAAATAAATGTTTAAATGATACAGTAAAAGATTCTAAAATACGACCAAATCAACTATTTGCACTAAGTTTAACATATCCAGTTATTGATCCAAATAGTAAAATAGCGGATGAAATATTAGAAACTGTTAGAGAAAAATTATTAAATCCATTTGGTTTAAAAACACTTGCAGAAGGTGAAGAAAATTATGTTGAAGTATATGAAGGTGATGGAGAAAAAAGAGATAATAGTTATCATCAAGGTATAACTTGGCCATGGCTTTTAGGTTTATATTATAATTCACTAAAAAATTGTATTAAATTAAAGAAAAGTAGAATTAGAAAAAAAGAATTACAAGAAGAGTTAGAAGAATTTATAACTGATGTTGAAAATACATTTATTAAAGAAATATATGAAAATGGATGTATAGGTAGTATTGCAGAAATATATGACTCGAAAGCACCACAATTACCTAAAGGAACAATAGCACAAGCTTGGAGTGTGGCAGAAGTATTTAGAATAATACTTAGAAGATAAAAAAGATAATGGAAATTAAAATAAAACGCAAGGAGTAAAAATACAAAATGAAAATTTTAGGAATAGATCCAGGTTTTGCAATTGTTGGATATAGTGTAATTGAATATGTAGGTAATAAATTTAGATTAATAACATCTGGTGCTATTGAAACAAAAGCAAATGAATCATTCCCGCTTAGACTAGAAAAGATTCATACAGATTTAAATCAGATAATAGAAGAATATAAACCAGATGTAATGTCTATAGAAGAACTATTTTTTAATACAAATGTTAAAACAGCAATAAATGTAGCACAAGCAAGGGGAGTCTTGCTTGTTACTGCAAGAATACACAAATTACCAACTTATGAATATACACCACTTCAAATTAAGCAAGCAGTTGTAGGATATGGTAGAGCAGATAAAATGCAAGTTCAAAGAATGGTAAAAATGATTTTGAAAACCGAAAATTTACCTAAGTTAGATGATATAACAGATAGTATGGCAATAGGAATTTGCCATGCACATTCAGCTAAATTTGCAGAAAAATTATAATAAAGAAGGTACATGTGTTATGGAAGAAATAGAAATATTAAAAGACGAAAATGGAAATTATATAAAAGATACATTACCACTTTTAAAGTTTGATAAAATAGATAATGATATAATATCATTTTATATGCAATATAATCATCTTAAAAACTTATATAGACAAGGTTGGTTAAAAAATAGAATAGGATTAGAACATAAATATAAATGTGAATCAGTAGCAGAACATTCTTTTTCACTTGCTCTTTTGTGTATGTCTATAATTCAAAAATATAAGTTTGATGTTGATATGCTAAAATGTTTAAAAATGTGTATTATTCATGAATTAGGAGAAATCTATGCAGGAGACTATACACCTGTTGATAATATTTCAAAAGAGCAAAAGCATAAAGAAGAAAAAGAAGCAGT
>CAYJGL010000012.1:7706-31727 GCA_964369695.1 uncultured Clostridium sp. | reverse complement strand
GTTTCACATCATTGACACTTATACAATCATTAAAAATATCAATGTATAAGATAATTGAAATTTTACATAAAATATGGTATAATAAAAGTATGTAAAATATTGTATAATTAAACTTATCATTGATTAAATTTTGTTTATTAACAACTTTGATTAAGTTTAATGTTACTTCATTAAGCAAATAAAATACTTTAGGAGGATTTTCAAAATGAAAATAATAAGAAAAAAAACTCAAATTACAATCAAACATATTATTGGTGCAACAGCCGAGGTACTTGTCACTCGGTTAGACCATAATAAGTATCAATTAAAATGCGATGCTTATGCTATTGGTGAGTATTGCAAAGGTGGTTTTTATCATCTGCGTCAAGCTAGAGAAGTTATTCCTGGCAAGAAGCTTGGAAATAACGTAAAGTTTTGGCCGCGCCTTCGCAAGGCACTACATGCGGCAGGATTAAAACCGGTAAATATTCCAGGAGGAGATTATCCGCTTCATTATAGTGATGAAGTTGTAATCCCTGACTATTCAATGTCTGGAGCACACTACTTTATCATTAAGCGTTCTGATATTGGCACATATCTTGATAAGTTGCCTTTAGATGATGCTGGTAAAGCTCGTGCAGAAGCTGCGGCTGAAGCTGCGGCTGAAGCATATCGTCAGGCACATGATCCCAACTGCATTGCCAATAACATTGGCGATGAATTATGGCGCTCAGGCGGCAGTTGTTTGAAAGGAGAATTCCAGAAAATCACTCTGGTTGCAGATGATGATTCAGAGTTTTCAGTAATTTATCCGTCCTGGAATACGAATTTGATCTGGTCTGGTAGTTGTAATGTTGCCCAAGTGCTGTGCACTGCTCCAGAAACTGGAATTGAGTTTCTTTCCGGATGGTCTGCAGCTCATCTTGACCCTCGAAAACACAGTAGATTAAAAAAGGGTTGGCATGAAAATTCGGCATATCTTATGCCAAATCCAACTCTCGCAACCGAAATCAGAGAAAGTTTTAATTGGTTAGAATTGTTCGAAAATTCTGACCATGATGGAATCTCTCCTGAACTGATTGCATCTGCTAAAAGCATCATACTTGAATCTTACGATTTAGATGATAAGCTTTTGAAGCAGCGCTATGTCTATGACAGAGAATCTGCCGAAGTAAGAAAAGAATATCTCCATAACTGGCCTTTCGAGCCGGTCAGTGCAAAAGTTATTGGAGAATTCGACTGGAGAACCACTAAAAGTAAATAGTTTTTTGCGGTTCTATTATAAATGAAGTACGAACATCATGACAGGATTTATTCCTGTCATGATGTTTTTTATTTAATCAATTTCAATTATTTAAATATACTTTTATAAAAAATAGACATACTAAATTTATTTTATTTGTTTTTATAATCTCTTTCCAATATTTTTATCGATTTTTCTGATGGTTCCATATAATATTCATAGCTTTCTTTAAATATTCTTGGTAATTTTTTCAATCTAAAATTCAAATCTTCCAAATCACATTTTTCTAAATCAAACTCTTCTTTTCCCATCCATTGAGAATACATTTCATAATCTTCACCTTTTTTAGTTTCGAAAGCTTTTCTAATATCTTCTAGTGAACATATGCCACCACAATCTTCTACTATACCAAAACCTTCTCCTTCCAGTACTCTAGGCAAATCTTTTCCTAGAATAGTTTTATCATCAAATATCTTTTCTACAATGACGTTTAATATCCAACCATCTCCGAAGTCATATTTAAATTCTGCTGTTACATTTTCTTTTTCCAATACATGCTTCATTTTTATATTTTGAGCATCTTGTAATTTTCTGTATCTTTTATCTCCTAAATCAATAATATCATCATCGTCAAATATGCAACCATATTGTCCGATTTTAAAAAATTCATCTTTAAACACATGTCTACTTTTATTATAAAATTCTAAATTATTCCTTATAAAATTATCTAGTTCATTTACTTTAAATTGATATAAATGACTGCCTTGCATTTCAAATAAAGTCATTAATATGTACGCTAATTTTGCCATTGTCACATCTTCCATAACTTGAAACCTTCTCCATATTTTTGGTTTGTACTCTACTAACTCTGCATAAATTTGATAAATTGGTTTACTTGCCATAACTATTCCCCCTATTTTTTTATATTTTTTATATTTATTTCTTCAAATACCTTTCTTCTTCTGAAAACACACAACCACAATATTTTTGCATATATAATCCCATCTCTCTTGCTTTCGCTTGTCCTTGTCTAAACCCTTTTTTAAAATCTCTTACTACAAATTCTAAATCATATTCTTTAGCAATTTGATTTCCGATTTTAATTATTTCTTCTGTATTTTGGTATGGGCTTACTAAAAGAGTAGTTGTAAAACCTGTATAGTTGTTTTCTTTTGCATATTTTGCTGTTTGTTCTAATCGTATTTTATAGCAATAATCTTCACATCTTGTTTCTAAGTTATTTATAACATTTTTACAAAATTTTTCTAATCCATATTCATCATTAAATATAACTTTATGCGATATTTTTTCTGAATAATCTTCTAATGCTTTTTTTCTATTTTTATATTCCGTATATGGATGTATATTTGGATTATACCAATACATATCAAAATCTATATTATCTTTTTCTAAATCTTCTATACAATATACACTACAAGGTGCACAACATGTATGTAATAATATTTTCATGCTTTTTACTTTTCCTTTCCTTTTCTTTTCTTTCCTTTTCTTTTCTTTTTTACTTTCTTGCTAAATTCTTTTATTTAGAATATATATCAAATATTCCTATTTCTCCTATTTGTGTTAAATTATCTATTATATATTTTCTTACTAATTCTGGATTTTGCCAATTCCTATTATACTCTTCACTTAAAATCAAATATTGAATATTACTTTCTGAATTTTCTATTTTTTCGATTTGACCTTCTTCACCTTTTTTACCTAAGTTACCAATATTAAACATATCATAATCCTTATTATATATATCAAATGGTAACATATATATACTCGCTCTTGCATCTAATATATATACTTTGTTTCCTAAATTATTTTGTTCTACAATATATGAATCAATTTCTTTTATCTCATTTTCAAGATTTTCATTTATATTTATATATTTAAAATTATTTAGTGAGCTCTTATTTTCAAATTCTATATAATTAAAAATATTTAAACATGTTATTGAAACTAAAACTGATATACTAAATGTTGATAATATTATTTTTATAATTTCATTTACTGGTATTTTATTTTCAATTTTATTAGTTTTTTCCACTTTGCTTGTTAGTTTTTTTACCAATATTTTTTTATGTACAAATATCAATATATTAAATATTAATCCTATTATTGATATAAGCGAAGCTGCTAAAAAATGTATTTTGTCTGCTATTGGGTAAATTAATATACATGTTCCTATACTATATGTAAATAATATTAAATTAATATCATTTTCTATTGTTCTCTCTATATTAAAATTTATATTTTGTTTCTTTAATCTCACTATTGATTTAAAATTAATTCCTTTTAAAAACATATATAATATATTTATTGGAACTACTATCATTAAAATTTTAATTGATATATTTTCATTAATCAAATTCGTATATGGTATATTATTTTGAAATGTTAATATTCCTAATATTGCATAATCTAAAAAATATACTAATGAGTCTGTTGATATTAGATATATTAAGAATACAGTTGTTGGTATCAATATTCCTAATATTCTTAGTAATATACTTTTAAAATATTTTTTTAATTGATCTATATTCCTTACAATTAACAATCTATATCCTAAACTTGCAATAATTAATATAATTCCTGATGATTGCTTTGTCAGAAGCGCTAGCCCTAGTAATACTCCTATTATTATTTCTTTTTTTACATCTATCTTTAATAACTCTTTTTTTTGTATTCTCTCTTTTATTTCTAAATATAATATTATTATCGCTATTAATATAAATCCAAAATTATAGTCAATTGTATAAATATTATACCATATTAACATTATTATTGATGTTAATATTACTTGTAGCATTTTATCTTCTTTTATTTTTTGTTTTTTATTTTCTTTTAATATTATTTTATTTTTTATTACATTTATTAATTTATTAAGTGTTTTAAATAGCATAAAAAATATTACTGTATTTAGTATTGCAGCTAATATTCGCATTATTATTAATTGTTGTGATGTTATTTTTAATATTATACCTGATATATAGTATAATAGCGGTGTTACTATTATATTAAACTCTTTATATGGCAATAATCCATTTGCTATATTCTTTGCAAAACTATAATTCCATAATTCATCTAAATCATTTACTGGTTTTACCATTATACATGATAAAATGAAAGTAAAAATCATGAAAATTAATAGTATATTTTTAATATATTGTCTTTTCATTTAAATTCACTCCCATACATATTTATCCTATAAACTCTTCTATAATACTAATTATCTTAGTATTATCAGAAATGTATTTTTTAGGTTTAAAATTTTTTAATTTTATATATTTTTCTTTTAGATCATCAATCTCTGTAATTCCCATTATATAACCTTTTTTATTAAATAGTTCTACGATTTCTACTTGATGATTATTTACATGTTCATTATATTTTCTTAATCTAGCTATTGCTATTACTTTTTTGTCTTCTTTTAATGACGAAATGATTGAACCTACTCCACCATGTGTTATTACATATTCTGCTTCTTTTATTAATGTTTGAATTTTTTCATTTGAAACAAAATCTATTACTTCTATATTTTTATTTTTATTCTCAATTTTAGTATAACCTGATTGTATCACTACTTTTTCTTTTATTATATCTTCTTCTACTAATTTAATTATTTCTTTTGATAATCTTTCAAAACTATTATTTTGAGTTCCTAATAGCACTAATATCATTAATATATTGCCCCCCCATATTTTGCTTTTGGATATATTTTTAACATTTCTTCCCATTGTACTATAAATAAATCTGCAATTGGATATATTAATCTACCTGTTGCGGTTTTTTTATTAGTATTAGCAAATGTCTCAATATATATAATTTTGCTTCTAAATATTTTTCCTATTATACACATTGGTCCTGCAGTATGTGTTCCTGTTGTTATTATAACTTCTGGTCTTATTTTAAAATATAAGTATATTGTTTTAAAACATAAAAATAGATATTTAAAAATATATGTTAACAACTTAGCTCTTGTACCATATGGTAAAAAATATACTTTATCCTTATATATTTCTTGTAAATTTTCATTAACTTTATCTTTCTCAGTTATTATATAATAATTATATTTTTTAAACAATTGTTTTAATTGCATAAGTTCACTTAAATGTCCACCTGTACTTGATATAAATAATACTTTTTTACTCATATACATCTCTTTTCATATTAATTTCTTTAATATATTATACCTTCTTTTTATTTGTATGTCTACAAAAAAATAAAAGTTGCCAGGATATTTATTATCCATTTTGCAACTCTTGTTTTTTACTTTTTTTAAATATAAAGAATTTACTGAATAAATATTTGATAACCCACCAAATATTAAATAATTTATTACTTCTTTATATTTTTTATATAATTCTATTATTTTTTTCAATTTCTTCCTATCTGTTTTTGTTTTTAAATAAACTTCCTATTGATTCTTTATTATATATTCTTCTTATTGTTTCAGCAAAAAGCGGAGCTATTGACAAAACTGTTATCTTATCTAATTGTTTTTCTTTTTGTAATGGAACTGTATTTGTTATAACTAATTCTTCTATGTCAGATTCTCTTATTCTTTCTATAGCAGGATCTGATAATATTCCATGTGTACATCCTGCATAAATATTTTTAGCTCCAAATTTTTTCAATATTTTAACTGTTTCAATTACTGAACCAGCTGTATCTATCTCATCATCAAATATTATAGCATTTTTATTCTCTACACTTCCAATTATAGTTGTTGCAATTGCTCTATCATCATTACCATCTCTTCTTTTATCAACTAATGCTATCGGACAATTAAAGAATTCTGAATATTTGTATGCTTTTTTAGAACTTCCTGCATCTGTTGCTACAATTACCATATCTTCTAAATTTTTTTCCATAAAATAATCTTCTAATATGTATTCAGCAGTTAACTTGTCACAATTAATATTAAAATATGCTTGAATGGCTGGATTATGCAAATCGCATGTTACTACTCTTGTCGCTCCTGCAGATTCTAATAATTGTGCCATCAATTTTGCTGTTACTGGTATTCTAGGCTGATCTTTTTTATCTGATCTTGAATATGGATAATATGGTAATACTACAGTTACTTCTTTAGCTGATGCTCGTTTAATAGTATCTATTGCTATTAATAATTCCATTATTCTTTCATTCACTGGTGGTTCCACAGTTTGTACAATATACACTTCTTTTTCTCTAACACTTTCCAATACCTGTACAAATGTATTATCATTTTTAAATTTCATAAAGTCTATTTTACCAATTTCTACATCTAAACATTCACATATTTCTTTTGTGAATGTTTCTGCTGTTGGACAAGCGAATATTTTTATATTTTTCATTCTTATTTTCCTTATTCCCTACTTTTAAATTTTAACAATTGTATATTTATATTAATATCTATAGCTCTTCCGCAAAACCTTTTTGTAATTTTTTAAATATGAAATATCCCACAACTAATAATACTACCGATGAAATAAACACTATTCCAAGAGCTTGTAAATCTGGCATTTGTTGATAATATAATATATCTCTATATGCTTCAATTATATATACCATTGGATTAGATAATATTATCACATCTACTGCTACAGGGAGTTTACTCAATAAATCATCTAAATTATATACTATTGGAGTACCATAAAAAGCTGCCATTAAGAATACCGTTATAATATGTTCTAAATCTCTAAAATATACTGTTATTGCTGATAATATAAAAGACATTCCTAATAATAATATATATTGTATTAACAATATCAATGGGAAAAATACAACATACCATGTAAATCCAATTCCTGAGACTAAAATAAATATTAATGTTATAATAGTTGATATAAGGAAGTTCACAACACCACTTGTTACTATTGATATAGGTAATATTTCTCTCGGAAAGAATACTTTCTTAATAATGTTTCCATTTGCAATTATTGTAAATGCTGATTGTGATAATGTTGTTGTATAAAATGTCCATGGAATTAATGCTACAACTATATATATATGATATGTATCATCTCCACTAGCTAATAGCGCTCCAAAAACAACCGAATATACTATAAGCTGAAATAATGGATTTAAAAATGACCATGCAATTCCTAATACAGAGTTCTTATATCTACCTCTTATTTCTTTTTGTATATTAGTTTTTAATAATTCTCTATAATTATATAATTTTTTAAATATATTCATAACTTTCTCCTTACTTATGCTGTAACTCTTATATATTCATTTACTACTTCTTCAGTATTTCCGTCCATTTTTATTTCTCCTTGATATAACCATACTGCCCTATCACACAATTTTTTAACAGATTCCATACTATGTGTTACAAATACCATAGTTTTTCCTTCTTCTTTTAGCTCTTTCATTTTTTTATAACACTTTTCTTGAAAGTGCTGGTCTCCAACTGATAGTATTTCATCTATTAATAATATTTCTGCATCTACATTTATTGCAACTGAAAATGCTAATCTCATATATTGTCCTGATGAATATGTTCTAACAGGGTTATCTATTAATGTTCCCAATTCTGAAAATTCTATTATTTTTTCTAATCTTCCATCTATTTCTTTCCTTGTTAAACCAAAAATTGATGCATTAAAATATATGTTCTCTCTCCCTGAAAAATCCGGATGAAATCCTGCTCCTAATTCTAATAAAGATGTTAATTTCCCTTTAGTTTCAATTTTGCCTTTATTCGGGAATATTATTTTTGTCATTAATTTTAATAATGTAGATTTACCGCTCCCATTAGTCCCAATCAATGCAACTGTTTCACCTTTTTTAATTTTTAAATTAATATTTTTTAATATTTCTCTTTTTTGTTTTCTACTATTTCTTTTCCAAAATAGTAGTCTTTCTTTAAGAGTATTTGCTCTATCATAATATACAGTAAAACTTTTATCCACATCTTCTACATTTATAATTATTTCAGTCTCAATTTTTTTTTTCATAAACTTATCCTTTCTTATAATTCTTAATTAATGTCTTTTCTCTCAGTTTTACCTTTCCACTTAAAGTTCCTTTTGAGTTTTTCATATAGTCCTAGTTTGGTTAAAATAACATAGAATGGATGTTTTATTTTATATTCAAATGTTCTTTCATATAAAACATTTCCATGTACATTTTTAATATCACTGTTAATTCTTTCACACAGCCAATTGTATTCACCATTATAGAATGCCCAAAATTTATTAATTAATTCTTTTGAAATATCTATATTACTTTTTAATTTTTTAGCATCTTCTATTTTTTGTCTATTTGGATTGCTACTTACTTCAGTAAATACTTTTTCCATATTTACTACCATATTATCAATTGTAAATCCATTTAAAACTCTTTTTCTACATTTAGACTTATATTTTTCTAGATTATTTAAAATAGTATTTATTCCAATAACAAAATCATTTATTTCTTCATCTTTATATTCTAATACATTAATATCTTCTTCTTCTTGTCTACAAGGTACAATTACTCCTACATCTTTATTTATCAACTCACGTTGTCCGCCCACATCAGAAGATATTACTGGTACCCCCATCAATAAAGATTCATATGATGTTAATGCGAGTCCTTCTTTTATTGAACAATTTAATGTAATATCACTAATTGCATATATATTTTGTGTACAATTTACATTACCTAAGAAAACTATATTTTTATCTATTTTCATGTGTTTTGCTTTATTTTTGATCTCTTTTAACATAGGACCATCTCCAGCAACTACTACAACAAAATCGTTTCTTTCTTTTTTTAAATAATATATAATTTCTAAAAGCAAGTATGGTCTTTTTTGATTTGCAATTCTACATATATAACTTATAATATGTTTGTCTCTATATTTTTCTTTTATTTTTAACTTATCAAAAATATCTTCTTTATTATATTTGTCAGGATCAAATTCTATTTCATCTCCACCAATATATATTGTACCCACATCTTCACTTTCTCTTTTAAAATGATTTATTAAAATATTTTCACTATTTTTATTACATACATATGTTTTATCAATAACTGAAGAAACAGCACTAGAATCTCTTGAAAATCCCCCGTTTCTGTTGTACCATTCTTCCATATGAACATAATCCATTATTGGAATCTCTGGATGTTTAATTTTTAAATATGGCAATATATTGTATCCATATAAACTATTTGTATTAAAAATTAAATTTATATTATTTTTTTCAATTAGATAATTAATAAAGCTAGGCCAATATTTAATATCAAGAAATGAAGTTAAATCATATATTGTACAATGTTCTTCAAATTTCTGTCTCCACATATGTTCTGCTGGCAATGTTGTTATTATTGTAATCTCAAATTTATTTTTATTAATTCTTTTTATTATATCTAAATTAAATTTATCTGCACCACCAACTTCCATCCAAGGAATAATCATTAATATATTTACTTTGTCGTTTTTTTGTCGTTTCATTACTTTGATCTCATTGTTTTTTTCGACAATTTGTTCCCAATTAAAATCCCCAACAGGATACTGAATGGCTTCAATATTATCGTTTACTTCTTTTCTGTATTTTTCAATATGTTCCATAGTTATATGTATATTTTTTTTAGACTTTTCTAATTCACTTTCATGAATTGATTTTTTTCTATACCAAAAACCATAAAAATTCATCCTAACAGGATATTTTCCTTTAGCTAAAAGCTTTAACCAAAAAATCCAATCTTCATTTATTGCTTTTTCCTTAATCCCATATCCCCCTACAGAGTTATATACTTCTTTTCTTATCAATGCTGTTGCAACTAATAAATTATTTTCTTTTTGATCTTTTGTATCAAACCATTTTCTCCATAATATTTCTTGTCCAGCAAAATTAGCCACATCACAATATGCCCAACTCGCTTTTTTATTTGTTTCTAATGTCCAGTATGCACATTCCAAATATGTTTTATTTATCAAATCGTCATCATCCAAAAAAAAGTAATATTTACTGTACTTTGAAGCTTGTTCTGTTCCGAAATCTCTAGTTCTTGCTAAACCTTCATTTTCTTTATGAAAAACTTTTATTCTTTTATCCATTTTTTTTATATTTCCTAAAATTTCCAAACTTTTTTTATCTGTACTACCATCGTCAACAATAATCCATTCGAAATTTGGATATGTTTGATTTAATATAGAATTTACAGTTTCTTCTATATACTTTCCTGAATTATAGAATGGCGTTATTATTGATATAACTGGTTGATTTTTCTCTTCTTTAAAATCATATTTTATATTTTTATCATATTTATTTGGTACTAATTTATAATTAAATTTTAACATCCTACACCTACTTATTTTTATATTTTCTATTTATATTTCATAATTATAACATAATAAAATATATTGTCAATAAAATATATTCATAACTTTAAAGTATATATTTATCAAGCTTAATTATCTCTTATAAAGAAGCTAAAAGACCTCTAATTTAATCTTTAAGGTCTTTTATAATTTATCGCTTTTTTATTATGAATATTTATATTAACTTTTAGTTTTTATCTTTCATTTGCTTTCCAAATTGAATCTTTTCCATTAACCATTTCATAAACACAAAATTCACTGTTATTGTTAAAGGTGTAGTTAATATTTTTGCTATAATAGATCCGTATTCAAAGTCTTTAAAAAGAGGCATTTGAGATAAAAATGTAATAATCACTGAATTCAAACTAATTATTATAAACTGATATATTATATATACAATATATTTAAAATTTGATTTATCTTTTGAAATCCTGAATGTTTTTCTTACTGACAATATGTATACATAAGAAACACCTATAAAAGAACTTATAAAATTTGATAAACCTTGATTAAAATTAAACGTTGATTGTAATATACTAAATACTAACATATCTAGCAACCACCCTATCCCAGATATTATTATAAAACTACCTATTTGTTTTAATATATTTTCGTATTTCAAATAGATTAATTTCACTCGTTTGTCTAATTCTGTTCTTTTTTCACTCATAATCATTATCAATATCAGTGGAAATATTACAATTGTATATGCAAAGAATCTTGTGTCACCTCCTGTAAGTAACATCATTGTTCCAAAATTATAACAAATTATTGGTAACAATAATAGTATTTTTTCTAAAAAATTAGTTATTCTTGTACATGCAGCTAGTAACATTATTAGAGTTATAAACCCTATACTGTTAAATAATAATTCTACATTAACTATTTTTGATATATTCTCTATCGCCTTACTTAAATTTTCTATAATTTTTTTAGCATTTTCATTATGCTGCATTTCGATTCCCAACTCATTTTCCTCTAGTTCATACATAACTTCATATTTAATATATGGATCCCATACAACATCTGTTACTTCGAGCATTCCTTTGATTGCTATAGAAGGATTAGCTTTAAATGATTGATATGTATAATTCAATACATTTACCACTCCTTCATCTTCAATTACGTCTGTATTCACTCCGGTAAATTTGATTTGATTCCATCCATCATGAATGTATGTATCATATTTTCCCTCTGGTGATATTGAATATGCAAATTCATATACTTCTTGGCCTAGATTATCTGGCTTTGTATGTACTACGCTAGAAATAATTGACATTGGCAATCCAACTGTCTCTGTAGTTCTATTTTCCGGCTCTGCTACTTTTAAATAATTCGCTAAAGGCACATTTGCTAAGAAAACTCCTATTATAAAAATCAGACTTACAATTCCTATTTTAACTTTTTGCTTCGGATAAAATAATAGCATTATTATAATTAATGGTGCTGTAAATAATATTGCATTATGTCTTACTAATGTTGTAATCACAAATACAAATCCTAATAATATAATATTAATTTTTTTCTCTAACCATTTCCCCTTAGAAAAATATATATTTGCAAATTGAGTAGTTAATATTAGTGAAAATATTAATAGAGCTATATCTTTCCATGGTTTCATCAGTAATAATCCTAAATCCGTATTCACTGCAAATAGTATAAATGTTAGTATTACATATTTAATAGGAATATTATATTTAACCAATGTTTTTATTAAATATCCAACTGCTAAAGAAAAATATACCATTTGCATAACAATTATTGATGTTGCATTTCCAAATATAGCTATCGGTAACTTAAATATTAGCAATGTGTGAATATACGGATGCCAATCATTGTATTCTTCAGTTACAGCTTGTGTATATTGATTTATACTGTCTGGCGAAAATGAACCTGGTGAATATGCTACTATGTACACCAACAATATCAAAAATATTAGTATTGAGCTAATTATAAAAGATATCATTATTTTTTTATTATTATTACTTTCTTCTATCTTTATTTTTTTGTTATAAAAAAAATATATAAATAAAAATGATACTATTGCTGATATAATCAATATAACTAGAGCATTTAAGCCAATAGTTAGATAACTATCGGCTTTTTTTATTATATCAGCAAATAAAACCATAAATAAATATATAAAAGAAATCAAAAACGGTATAATGATTTTCCCTTTATTATCTTTTATAAATTTAATCATTTTTTTCTTTACCTTTCTCTTCTTCATGATATTCTTTATCAGTATTTACTGACCACACATTACTTTTATCTTTTTTATTATTAACAATATTATTTACTGTTTCAAACGCGGTTACCATTGAATGATCCATATTATTATATCTATGTTGTCCATTTCTACCAACGCAGTATAAATTATCATATTTATTAATAAATTCAATCAACTTATCTATATCTTTATATGTATCAAAATATGCTGGATATGCCTTCTTTATTTTAGCTCTATGTGTATCTAAAATTTCTTCTTTATTGTCTATTACACCTATTTTAATTAGTTCATCTATACCAAAATCAATTGCTTGTTTATCTTCCATATTCCAAAATTCATCATTTTCGTTACAAAAATATTCCATCCCAAGCCATACTGTGTCTTCTGGTTTATTCACTAAATATGGTGACCAGTTATTAAATATTTGTATTCTTCCCAGTTTAACCGAACAATCTTGAACATAAATCCAACAATCAGGAACTATGTTTGATAATGTTGACATTTTGGTTTTATTTTCTAATTTTAATTTATTTACAAGTATTCCCATAGTTATAAAATCTCTGTATGGTAATCCTTGAGCTATATCTTTTTGCTCTTCTGAAGTGTCTGTCAAGCTCACAACTAGATCTTTTAAAGGCATAGACGATATAACGACATCTGAACTTAAAGTTTCTTCTTTCCCATCTTTTACATACGTTATTTCATTTACTTTATTTTTATCATTGTTTAATTTTACAACTTTGGCATTTTTTATAATCGTTCCATTCATTTTTTCTATTTCAGAAGCTACTTTTTCCCACAATTGCCCCGGTCCATATTTGGGATAATAAAATTCTTCTATGAGTGATGTTTCTACTTTTCTATTTTTCCCTTTCAATATCTTACCAAATATGTCTTTTATAATTGCTGTTATAGAAACTCCTTTAACTCTTTGCGATCCCCAATCAGCTGAAATTTGACTTGGGTGTCTTCCCCATAACTTTTCAGTATATCCTTCAAAAAACATTGTATATAATTTTTTACCAAATCTATTTATGTAAAAATCTTCAAGAGATTTTTCTGTTCTTTTAAAAATTGCAGATTTCATATAGCTAAATCCAGCCACTATACTTGTCCATAATCCCATATTTTTAAATGTTTCCCACTTTATAGTTATAGGATAGTCAAAGAATTTTTTATTATAATATATTCTTGATACTCTCCTTCTGATTAACATTACTTCATCTTCTTGATCCGGATCTGGCCCATTTTCTTCAAGAACCACTTTTCTTCCTAGTTTTTTATCATCAAATGACGGTTTACCTTGCATTGGCATTATTTTTTTCCAAAAGTCCATAACTTTTTTATCTTTAGAAAAAAATCTGTGTCCACCTATATCCATATAATGCTTATTGTATTTTATTGTCTGTGATATACCACCTATGTTATTACTTTCTTCTAATATCGTTACCTTATACCCTTTTTCTAATAACTGGTATCCTGCTGTTAACCCTGCTGGTCCTGCTCCAATAATTATAATATTCTCTTCCTTCATTTTTTCTCCCTATCTTGATATCATTAATTTTCACTATAATAACATACATATTGCAAATTTTCAATACCTTAGAATAGTTTTTAATCTAACCTTTTTCGACTTCGTTTAATATGTACAACTTTGATTTCATAACACCCGGTATAAATAATATTGTATATATTATTTTATCAAATAAATTTTTAATATTTATCACTCCTTCTCTTGAATTTGTTAGTTGTTTAAACAAAATATAATGCTTTATTACATATATCCTTTTCTTTAAATTAATACCTCTCGTATTTCTACTCAATATTTCTTTAAAATATTCATAATATCCATAAGGATTTTCTAAAAATTCCTTTTTTATATTTTTTGTATATCCATCATCTTGATATTGGCATTTCATTATAACTTCATTGTAACAATATAACTTGTACTCTTCATCTATTTTATGATACATTCTTGCTTCAGTTATAAATCTTTCATCTTTTTCTAATTCGTGATTATATTTTTTTCTGATTTCTGTTATAAATACTATAGATTTTTCTCCTGTTTCTCCTTCTTTAAAATATAAGTCAAACATAGTAGTTTTTTTATTTTTAAATTCTTTTCCCATATTATTATTATTTTGGTCATTTTTCAAAAAGCACAATCCATAAATTTTTTCATTTTCTATACACTGTTTATCCTTCATATATATATTATATATATTTATAAAAGCCTTTTCTGTGAAATAGTCATCCGAATCACAATCAACTACTAATTCACCAGTTACGAATTCCGTTAGATTATTTATTGCCTTCATTTTTCCCTGATTTTCTTGTTTGAAATATTTTATAGTTAAACCTTTTTTATTTGTTTCAATATATTCTCTTATTCTTTCCTCTGTATCATCTTCTGAACCGTCATCCATTATTAACCATTCTATTTCAAATTGATTGCTTATATTTCTACACAAGCTATTATATAGATTTTGCAAATAATCTCCCCTATTATATGTAGCTGTTAATACACTAATTTTCAATTTTCCCCTCCAAAATTTCTTCTATTTTTTCTAATATATTACGATTATTATATGTTTCTTTTTCTATTTCTTTTACTTTACTCTTATCATAATTTTCTATAGTCTTCAATAATCCATCATATATTCCATTTTCATCATTATCTACAATTATGCTTTTATCATAATCTTTGACTGCTTCTATTGCTGCTGTATTAGTAATTATAATATCTTTATCTAATATTTTTGCTTCTTCTAATACCATTCCATATCCTTCAAATTTAGATAATAAGCAAAAATAATCTGCTTTTTTTATGTATGGATATGGATTTTCTTTTGCTCCTAATAATTTAAACGTATTTTGAATATTGTATTCCTTAATCAATTTCTGAATTCTTTCTTTTTCTGGTCCATCACCTATTATATAAAATTTATGAAATACTTTACTATCTATTAACTTTTTATGAACCGCAGCAAGTCTATCTATTCCCTTTTGTTCTACTAATCTTGCTACTGTTAAAAAATTAATGCTATCTTCTTCAAATACATCTTCAATTTTGTCTTCTGCCTTTTCCTTAACTCTATCTGCATCAATATAGTTATATATTAATTTTTTCTCTACTTCTTTCAATTTTTCGTATTTACTTGAATATTTATTAAAATTTTCTAAATTATCTCGACTTACAAATATTAATTTATCATATTTAGAATATATATTTCTATCTATAGCTTTTTTCATTTTAGCTTTTAAACTTGTACCAAACACCTTAGAAATATCATTGTGTACCCATGCTATCTTACTTACTTTTGATTTTTCAGCTATTTGTGTGCTGAATATTCTAGTAATTGCTCCTTCTAAAAATGATACTTCTATATCACTTGAGCTCTTTAATATATACCTTTTATAAATTTTAGTTTTATTACATAAAATTTTAATTGGAACTAACATCTTTTGTAACTTAGATAATTCGCTATAGCTAACTTTATATAATGAAGTTATTTTAATATTTTCTTTTAATTGTTTTTCTAATTCACCTTTAGCATATATAGTAAATATTTCAATTTCATATTTATTAGATAACTCATTTGCAATATCTACCAAAACTCTTTCTGCTCCACCTAATGTAAGACTTGTAATTCCAAAAATAATTTTTTTCATTATTTACTCTCCTGTATTTCTATTTCTTTTTCTAAATTATTAGATTTATTTGAAAGAATTGTTAATAAAATTATTATAACAGTGACTGTTGATATATTAAAAAATACATATCCTGTTAAAAGTGATAATGCGAAAGCAAATCCTATTGAGAGAATTAGTAATATGTATTCATCATCTATCTTTTTGATGTTTTTTACACCTTTAACTATTGATTTAAATAATATATATATAAATGGTCCTAAATATAATATAAATCCAATAATACCAAAATTTAATAATATTGCCATTATTTCCATTTCCATAATTAATTCTCTAAAATTCAAACTATACCCATTTCCAAATATCATCAAAGCTATGTTACTCTGATTTCCAACTAAATGTACATTATATATTAATTGTTGCATTCTTTGGTCTGTATTGTCTACATTTAATATTTTCGCAGTTTCTCCTAAATCAATTATACTTTGTTTTTGAGCTTCATTCATAAATTCTTCTTCTAGTGTATTATTATTTATTTGTGCTAATATATTTGTTAAATCACCTGTTAAATTACTCTCTGTTTCTTGTGATTCAATATATTCTCTTCTTTCTAATGTACTTGAACCAAATATTACTAACCCACATATTATTATTAATAATGTTAGAACAGATATTATAATTATCTTCTTATTAATCTTCACTTTTTTTATTAGAGTAATTGCTATTTGTGCAAAAATGTATGATATTATAACTATTAAAAAACCTAATAGACCTGTCCTTGTTCCAACTAATACTACTAAATATATTCCACTTAATATTATTAATGGTAATATTATTTTTATATATTTTTTCTGTTCTTTATTTTTAATATATGATATATATCCGAACATAGAAAGAATTATTATAGCACTAACACTATTTCCAGATTCAAACCACCCTTTATATCCAATTTGTTCATAAGGATATGTGAAACTTGAAGTATTTGTTATTATTGAAATATACATTGATCCAATATATATTATCATTGAAATTATTAAACTTTTTTGTAATTTACTTATATTTATTTTATTTTTAAAAACATGATTAAATATGAAAAGATTCATAATCATAAATGTATAATTAATCATATATCTTAATTCTAGCGATATTCCCCCATAACTACTTCCTGTTATATTCTTTGTGAATAAATATATATGTATAATTGTATACACTAAATATATAGCTGAAATGATAATTGTTCTAACTTTAAATTTAATAGTTCCTTTAATAAATATATATATCATTATCAATGTTGGGATTATAGGTCTTAAAATTGTTGTTGGTGACAATGTAGTTTCCCATATATTTCTAGTCAAAAAACTAACTATATCTAATATAGGATTTAATATTATATATATGTATATTAAATTTTCAATTGTAATTAACCCTTTTATTTTTTTTACTATTTCCATTTATATTCCTTCAATTTTTTATTTATTTTAATCTAAATACTTTACTATACATTTTATATGTAAATTTACTTATTGATTTCAAGTATATATTTTTGATTGTTTTTTGATTATTCAAAATACTATTTTTTTTCCAATTAGGAAATTTTTCATTAACACTATTCCATGCATCTTCTAATAATTTTTCCCTTGTCAATTTATCTTTTACTTTTACCATTCTAAGTAATGAACTACAAAATATATATCTGACATATATATATTCTAAAACTGTTTTATATTCTTCATATATATTTTTTTCTTTATAGTATTTAATTACATTTTCAAGTACTGTAATTATTTCTTTTGTTCTTTCATTTTGAACATTACTTATTGAATTATCTCTTTGAATATAGTGTATCATTGGTTCTTCTAAAAAAGCAACTTTATTAATTTCTAATATTAGTTTATATGTAAATTCCACATCTTCATATCTCAAGTTTTTAGGAAATATTAGTTTACTGTTTAATAAAACTTCTTTTTTTATTAATTTATTCCAAGCTACAACTCGTATTTTTTCTAATATTTCTTTTTTATCATCACCATATCTAATACCTTTATCTAGTTTTGTTTTTGTTGGATATTCCCAGAAAAAGTCGCATTCAACTAAATCTGCATTTTCTTCTTTTGCTTTTTTATACATTTTTTCATACATATCTATTTCAACATAATCATCTGAATCTAAAAATGCAATATATTCTCCTGTAGCATATGGGATTGCATAATTTCTTGCATCAGATAATCCACCATTTTCTTTTTCCAGATATATTATTTTTTCTTTAAAATTCTCTACATATTTTTGTATTATTTCAATAGAATTATCTTTTGAACCATCATTTACTATTATGATTTCTATTTCTTCTAATGTCTGATTAACTAATGATTCTAAACATTTTTCTATATATTTTTCCACATTATATACAGGTACAATTACACTAACTTTTTTCATATATTACCTCATTTTCAAATACATTGCAGGGCTTATCCTTATAATTATTTGTTTTATTAATTGTTTAAAATTATATGGTTTTATATTTTCATATAATTTTCTTTTTCTTATTTCTTTAATATATTCTTTTTGGTCATTTTTATTTAATTCTACTATTTTTAATAATACATTATTTGTATAATATCTTTTTATCAATTCTTGACTTTTACCACTTAAATAATACCCTTTTACTGTTTCTAGCATATTATCATAGTGAATTAGCACATCCTTAGCTTTTTTCACTATTTTATTATATTCTGTATTTCTTGTTATACTATTATCTGTTTGAACATAATAATATCCAATTTTATTTGTTGAAATAACTGAATTTGCTTTTAAAATAACTAGTGGTGTTAACCCAAAATCTTCATGATACATACCTTTTTTGTATTCAAAATTATTTTCATTCCAAAATTCTCTTCTATATATATATATACAAGCAACATCTAAAAACTTGTCTTCTATGCAAAGTAATTCAAAAGCTTTTTCGCCAGTTACTTTATCAAATACTGGTCCATCAATTAATTCTATAGTATTACCTTCTGTATCTACTGTTTCCATTTTAAATTTAATTAAATCAATATCTTCTTCCATATACTTTCCTAAATTTTTTAATATATTTATATTTAAGTAATCATCTGAATCTAAAAACATAATATACTCACCATTTGCTTTTTTGATTCCAAAATTTCTAGTTTCTGCTAATCCATTATTCTCGTTCTTAAAATATTTTATATCTACTTTCTTGTTGTTTTCGTTTTTTGACATAATATTTTTTACAACTTCTTCTGATTCATCTGTTGAACCATCATTAACTAAGATAATTTCCATATTTTGAATTTTTTGTTCTATTACACTATTTATACATTTCTCTAAATATTTAGCTGTATTATATATTGGAATTATTATACTTATATTATACAATTTCGTACTCCTTAAATTATTTTATTTAACTTTTTAACTATATTCTTATTATATTCTTCATAATTAAATTTCTCTTTTATTTTATATCCATCTTCTATCATTTTTTTCATTTTATTATATAGTTCTTCACTGTTTTTACCAACTACATAACCATATTTCCCTTCAATACTATCACTTCCAGAAATATCTGTTGTTATTATTGGCTTATTTAATATATAACTTTCTAGAAAAACTACTGGATATCCTTCATAATCTGAACTAAGTAACACACAATCAGCAATTTTAAAATATGGATATGGATTTTCTTTTCTTCCTAATAATGTTATATCATCATTTAATTCTTTTTCATTTATAAGCTTTTTATATAAATTTGTATCTTCTCCATCTCCAATTAATAATATTTTAAATTTTATTTTATCTTCTTTTAATTTTTCTGCTGCTTCTATTATTCTTGTTACTTTTTTTTGAACTTCATCATGTCTACCAATATTGACAAAAGTAAATTCTTCTTTATTTACATCAGTTATTTTTTCTAATGCTAATTCTTCTATTTTCTTACCATCAATTAAATTATTACATTCAAATGTCTTTGATTTCATATCTGGAAATAACTTAATGAATGAATCTCTACCTTCTTTTGATACAAATATTAAATGTTTAAAATCATTATAATTTAGTTGTTCAAAGAATTTTTTCATTTTCTCTTCTTCTTTAAAAAGTTCTAAATAATCTGCATGTCCCCATAATGCACTATTTTTTGATGCAACTCTAGCTACAAATGAACACACTAATGAATATGTTGCAAAACTTGCTGAAAAGTCAAATTTATTCTTATTTTTTAATATAAATTTTATTCGTTTAAGCATATTAACTATTTTTCTTATAATAATATTTGAATTTTCACTTGGTGTATATTCAATTATTTTAATTTTATTATTTAACTCTTTTAAATATATACCTTTTTTTTGTTCTAATAATACAGTAACTTCATATCCATTTTCAACTAAATAATTTAATAACATAATTCCTGCTTTTTCAATTCCACCCAATTGTAATGAATTTAATGCAATTAATACTTTTTTCATATATATTACCTCTTCTTTTTTCATATTAAGTATACCATTTTTCAAAATAATGTCAATGATATCCTATCATTCTCATTTAATTACTTATATGTTTATCAAGCATATTTTCGCACTTTAATATTTATGTAAAAAAAACTGAATTTTATTCTATCATTAATAATGTAATAATCACATAATGTTAGATTGTCAACTTGTCTACTGTTTGTTATTTTTATCAATTCTAACAATTAATAAATACTACACCACGAACTTTTTAACTTAAACGTATTTTTTTTAATTTACAAATAAAAAATGAATAGGTTCCCCTATTTCATTTTTTATTATTTAATATTTTTATGGTCTTGGGGCTGGATTTATAGGCATATTTTCATATAGTGGTATTATAAATTCAAAGCTACTATCAAGTATTCCTGCTTCTTTATATTCATTATATATGATATTACCTTCATCATTTGCACCTCTTATATTCTGCATATATTGATTTGAATAATATCCATTTGTTTCAATTATATCAAATTTTTGAAAATATAAAGTTGTTTGACCTGCATTTAAATAATTAGTTCTTAAAAATTCAGTTCCACCCAATATAGATTCTTCAATACTAAACCAACCTCTTTGATATGCATACTCAGCACCATTAAGACACCCTTGCTCATAATCATTCCCACTGACATTAATATTAAATAAATTATACACTTTTATAATTTCACCATTAACATTATATTCATACCCATTCATAACACCGCTGCCATCACTTCCTTGTTCTTGAATTATTCTTGATATAATGTGGAATGGACTAACACTATATTGGTTAGCTGCTTGCATTATTGCATTTGTTATACTTTCACCTTCTAAAAAAGTCCCTTTTGTCATTTTATTTATTTCTTCTCTGGTCCCTGATGATGATGATAAATCTTGGAACTGAAATATCCATGCGGGATCCAAACTGTTTCTAGTTTCCACCATGTATTCAATTGCTGAAACTGATGCTCTGTACCACTTTCCACTTACATCATATTTTTCATCACCATTTCGCCAAGCACTACCATAATTTTGGTGTATTAAGCTCTTTGGCACTCCATTTATAACCTGATCTTGCGCTGCAATAACAGTATTCCAATCTAGGCCAGTATTCATAATATTAATTTCCCAGTTAGGATATTTCTGTTGTAATTTATCTAGTTCTTCTTTCATTCCAGGATACTTGTTTTGATCTATGTTTCTATAATTTGTTATTTTTTCATCTACAATCGTTGTTTCAATTAATTTAAATAACTGTGTATCGTCGCCATTTTTGTCTCCAACATATACATTTTGACCATTTTCGTATCCATCAATTGTTAAATATTTCCCATTACTTACTGAAACAATATGATATGTTCCGTCACCATTATCTATTATTTTCCATTCTTGAATTAATTCATCTGTTTCTTCATATTGTTCAACATTTGTATTTGGTTCTATCTGTAAATTTTTTCTTGATTTTATTACTTGAATCTTATATGTATCTTTTTTCGAATCATATATCAATTCAAATTTCTGTTGATTTACATCAACTCCATCCCATACTTGTATATTAGCTTTGTTCTCAAGACTACCACCTGCTAAATCTAAAGATTTATAATCAAGCTCCGCTAACATTATTTGATATACTCCTTCTTTCACATTTGAATATGATGTTTCAATAAATTTAAATGCCTGATTTTGACTATTATCTTTTATATTTAATTGAATATTACTTCCATCACTTGGTATATCCGTATCTATATCAATGTACAATCCATTATATTTGGATACAATATTGTATGTTTCATTCCCTAAATCTTTTATTAACCATTCTTGTGTAGCATCAAGACTATTTTCTACAAATTGATCTATGTTAGAATCAATAGAATATGTTTTCCCTTCAATCGAAAGGTATTTTTCTGAATGTACTGCTCTTATAGTATAATACCCTTCATCTAAATATGTTACAAAAAACTTTTGCTGTGCTACATTAGCATCTCCCCACAGCTGTATATTAGCTCCATTTTCCAGACTTCCACCGCCAACATCAAATACTTTTTGCGGATTTGAAACTATTTGTATTTCATACATACCATTTTTAATTGTCTGAGGACATGTTTCTTCTATTTTATCAAAAACAAATTTTTGTTGCTCACTTTCATTTTCATTTCCAACAGTTATATTAGTTCCATTGCTTGCTGTACTTTCTTCTAGTTGTAAATATAATCCACTCAATCGTGATATTATATTAAAAGTTCCATCTCCCAAATCTTTTATATACCATTGTTGTGAATATGTACCATCATTTTGGAATTGATATACATTCTCATCTGACAAACTTATTCCACCATCTAATGCTTTTCCTGAAACACTAGATACAATTTCATAAAATCCATTATTTAAGTATTTTATTTCAAATTCTTGATTGGAATTCCCAGCATAATCCCATATATGAACATTTGCTCCATTTTCTATACTTTTACCTTCTATATCTAATGTTTTATTCATATCACTAGAAACTCTAATCCTATAATTCCCCG
The DNA here is from genome assembly GCA_964369695.1 of uncultured Clostridium sp. Taxonomy (GTDB): domain Bacteria; phylum Bacillota; class Clostridia; order TANB77; family CAG-508; genus CAG-269. The sequence continues at coordinate 8,290 of CAYJGL010000012.1, read as the reverse complement.
ATGAAATAGTTTCTTGTCCAGTAATAAATTCATTTTTTTCTAATATAAACTTTTGTGATATTGCTCCATTTGATGTATTAACTTCAACATTTGTTCCTTCTTTTGTATTTCCATTATTCAAGTCTAAATATAATTCATTCAATTTAGATATAATATTAAATGTTCCATCTCCTGTATCTTTAATTATCCACTTTTGTGCATCTGTTCCATTCCATGTATATTGCCATATATTTGTACCTGATGTCATTCCACCACTTGCTACATCTAACACTTTTCCTGAATGTATTGGAGATATACTATAATCTCCATTCCCTAAGTACTCAACTTCATAATGTTGTTGATCTACTTTTGTATTCCACCATATTTGAAGGTTGGCTCCGTTTTCAAGGCTACCGCCACCAATGTCTAACACCATATTTGTATCTTTTGCAGATTTAATTGTATATATTCCATCTTCTATACTCTGTTCACCTTTTACTGGTTCTACTTTTTCAAATACAAATTGCTGTGATATCGCATCGTTTGCAGCATTAACTTCAACATTTGTTCCTTCTTTTGTATTTCCATTATTCAAGTCTAAATAT
>CAYJGL010000012.1:0-7606 GCA_964369695.1 uncultured Clostridium sp. | reverse complement strand
TCCACTTTTGTGCATCTGTTCCATTCCATGTATATTGCCATATATTTGTACCTGAAGACATTCCACCACTTGCTACATCTAACACTTTCCCTGAATGTATTGGAGAAATACTGTATTCTCCATTTCCTAGATATTCAATTTCAAATTTTTGTTGTTCTACATTTGTACTCCACCATATTTGAAGATTTGCTCCATCTTGTTGACTACCCGCATCAATATCTAGTACCATATTTGTATCTTTTGCAGATTTAATTGTATATATTCCACTTTCCAAAGTATTAATATTACTTATAGTCTTGTAATTATTGCTAACATTCTCTGCAGTATTGTTCAATTCTTCTTTTCTTATAGTGGTACTTTCTTGTATAACATTACTTTCCAAATTGTTAGTATTCTCTTGCTTCTGAACATCATTTTCTTGTTCAACAGTTGAATTACTTGTATCATCAACTTTTTCTATTTTAAATAACTGCATTTCATTTTCCGTTACTTTTTCAAAATCAACATTATTATTTTTATCTACTTTTAAAGCTGTATCTAGTTCTGGCGATAATATACTATACATATTTTTTTCTTTTTCATTTTCTTTTAAAACAATTTTAATATTAATATATTCATCTTTGTTTTTAGGTAGACTCATTTCGTAAATTCCATTATCTATATATTCAATTTTAAGCATATCTAAATCAGTTGTAGTTTTATCTTGCATAATTAATTGATTATCCTCATTAATAGTTAATACCATTTCTTTTTCATCTTTAATTTGCTCAATAGTATATTCTCCATCATCTAAAATAGGATTATTTAATTGTTTATTCTCTATCTCTAGTTTTTTATTATTTTCTATTGTATTTTCTATTGTGTTTACAACACCATTAACAGCTGGTGCATAATTTATTATACATATTACCATTAATAATATTATTGCTACTATTTTTTTATATCTATATTTTTTCATTTTTTCACCTTTCTTTTGTTTACAAAATTCTACAATATTATAATAACATACTAATTTTTTTTTTTCAATTATTTCACTACAATTTTTAATGATTATATGGTTAGTTGAAAATAAAAAATACCAACAAATTAAATGTTAGTATTTTAATTATATCTATTACAATTTAACTTTTAATTAGTAATAATTATAAAGTTAAATTTTTATTTGGTCTACCTTTACAGCTTCCTTCTTAAATATAAATATTTTGCTAAATACATAATTGACAATTACTACTGTCACTTGAGTTATTATTTTTGATACAATATCATTGATTCCAACTACTCTGAACAATATAGAAAACATTACTATATCACATAACATCCCAGATATAAATCTAAATCCTACAAATGATATCAATTCTCTAACAACTGTTTTTATGCCATCAAATTTTGTACCAAATACAAATATTTTATTTGTTAAATATGCAAAAATTACAGAACACACCCAGGCAATTCCACTACTTACAACTTCATCCACACCAATTACTCTGGCCGGAATATAGTATGTTGTAAAATTAACTATTGTTGTTAATCCTCCAAATATCAAATAGTTTATTATCTCTTTATATTTACAATATAATGATTTTAATTTTTCATATACTTCTATTATTTTTTCTTTCAATATATTCACTCTTCCATTTTTCTAATTTTCCAATATATATTTCTAATATTGCTTATTTTATATATTTTAGTTCTCATTTTTTTCTTTTATTCCATTATATTCATTAACTAAATACAATGGTCTATTTTTTGTTTCATTAAATATTCTTCCTAAATACTCTCCTATAATACCAAATAACAGTATTTGAACACTAGAAAAAAATAATATTAACAATATAATAGCTTGATATGCATGTATCGGTTCGTGTACCCAAATACTTTTAATAACGGCATATATAAAGTATATTGCACATACAATAAATGTTGGTATAGCTATATATGTGGATATTCTTAGTGGTGCTATTGTAAAAGATGTTATTCCATCTATAGCTAAATCAACCAATTTTCTATAATTCCATTTTGTCGTACCCGCCACTCTTGGATCTCTGTCATATAGAACTTCTTTTTTCTTATATCCAATCCAACTAAACATACTCTTAGTATTTCTTTGAGATTCTCTTAATTTTCTCAGAGCATTTACACATCTTTTATCTAATAATCTAAAATCTCCCGTATCTCTTTGTATTTCAATTCTTGTCAAAGTTTGAAGAAGTTTATAATACATTTTTGATGTGATTTTTTTTATAAATGTTTCACCTTGTCTTGATTTTCTTTTTGCATATACATCATCATATCCTTCTTCCCAATATTTAACAAGTTCAGAAATAACTTCTGGCGGATCTTGTAAGTCTGCATCCATAAATATAGCACAATCACCAGTTATATAGTCTAATCCTGCAATCATAGCTATTTCTTTTCCAAAATTTCTAGCAAAATCCACATAACAAACTCTTTTGTCTTTTTCTCTTAACTCTTTTATTATCTTAATAGTTCTATCTTTGCTTCCATCATTTACAAATAATATTTCAAATTGATAATTTTTCATATCATTCATTAATTGATTTAATCTTGTATATAATATATCCAAAGATTCTTCTTCATTATATGCTGGTATTATTATACTTATCTTTTTCATATCCAGTTTCTCCTTTAATATAAACAAATGTGAACTTCATTATCTATGAATTTTATTTGTTCTTCACTATAATTTTCCCAATTAAAATTAGTAAATACCTCTATAAATTCTTCATTTTTATTAATTAAAATTAAATCTCTATTCCCAAAATATTCTATTATCTTCTGTGCTGACCATTCTGGAAATAACGATTTAATATTCATATCCCCAATAGTTTTTATTCCATCATAGGTATATGACGTTTGTTGATCCCTATAAAAAGCTATCTCTTCAACTTTTACCCCCGTGGTTTGTTCATAACTTTCAATTTGTTCTATAATATTTTTTGTGTTTTTTTCGTCTATATAATTCACAATATGATTATCTATTACTATACTAATAAAACTATTTAACTGTATTCCCATGTAAACTATACAAATCACTGCTATTACTTTTTCTGTTATCCCTATTAATTCGTATTTGATTGTCAAATACATTAATAATATCCCTATTATTGCTGCAAATGGATATGTACTTCTTGGAACAAACCATATCGAAGAAGTATCTTGTAATAATTGTGGTGCTACTGTAATTATTATTGTTCCTAAGACAATATACAAAATCCCTAATATTGATACTGCTTTTTTCAATTTATTTTCTTTGCTTTTAATGCTTTTATATATTATTATTATTATTATTAATGCTATAGAAAGCATAACCAATAGATTTTCTGGTATTATACCATAAGTTTTAAATATCATACTTTCTGTAGATGCGAATATTTTTTGTATTGACTCTGAAAGTATTATTTCACCTTGAACCCTTTCATTTGCAAAAAATAGTCTTATTATTAGTAAATTTAAAACAGCTGGAATTATATATATTATTCCTATATTTATGTTGCTTAATATAAAGTCTTTTATATTTTTTGAATATTTTAATATATATATAAATGACAATACTGCAAATATTCCAACTGCACCTTGGTATGATGCATTTGCTAAAAACATCCATAGACTTGCAATTAGTATACATTTTATTTTCTTATCCCCTTTTAACATTTTTACAACTTGTTCAAATGCTAAGACTGAAAATAAGACAGATAATACCATTATTCCTTTTTCAATATATACAAATAACTCTATAGAAAATATATTTATCAATATTAAAATTGTTGCTAAAAATACTAACAACTTACTTTTTGATTCTTCTTTAAATATTTTGTACACTTTATTCAAAGAAATTGTCATTGCTATAATAGCTATAAAATATGATGTTAAATATATTCCAATTTCAGATAAATTTAATATTTTATCTGAAACGTATAACCATAGCCCTGTAACGAATCTTCCACATGAAAAAAAATGTTTTACCATTGCTCCTAAATCGCTTGCAAACACATTGTATGTGTCCGGAGCATACTGAATTTTTAAATATATACCAAAATATATCATTGTTATTAAAAAAAAGACATATAGACTTTTTTGTTTAAAAATCATTTTTATTTTTTCCATTTTTTATCCCTCTTCTACTTTTTTCTTCAATGTAAATTTTTCTCATTATATCATAATATACATCATTGTCAATCTTTCATTTGGTATTTTTCTAGTATATTCTATGTGTTAGTTATTTCTATTTTTTTATTGACAAGTTTTTTTTTATATTATATTATGTACAAAAAACAACAAAAAAGGAGAAACTATGAAAAATTTACCAATAAAAAACACATCAAATAAAACCTATTTTATTGCAATAATATTATCACTTTTAATACTTTTTTTAGTGGCATTCTATAATTTTAATATTAAAAATATTGCATTCGAAAAAACGACTTCTATTGAATCAAATACACCTACTTCAGATTCAATTTCCTATGTAAGCCAAAATTTTATTGGATCATACGAAGATTTAAGCAAAGTATCTATTCCATTTAAACTAATTGGAGAAAACCAATCTAATGATACTACAGCTTCAATTTCCTTAATTGATAACTCTACAAATACAGTCATACACTCAGAAGATATAACTTATATTGACTTAAAATCAAATCCAACTTATCTTTTTGAATTTGATAAAATACCCGATTCTTATAATAAAAACTTTACACTAAAAATTTCATATACATCCGAAGCTCCTCACTCTTTTGTTCCTCTTTATGGTGAATCTCCTGATCTTACTTTTGTAATTGATTCAACATCTACACAAGGAAATATAGGATTAACACAATATTACTATAGTGATTTTAATTTCTATATTTTTATTTCCATTGCATTTATAGCTTTTGTATTAATTTTATTAATATCTATATATATTTTAAAACAGCAGAATATGAAGGTAGAAAATATTTTTTTATTTTTAGCTATACCAATATATATCTTTTTTATAATCACAATGCCTACATTTACAAATCATGACGAATTATATCATTGGTTCAGAGCATATGAAATCTCCGAAGGTCATCTTTTGTCAGATGTACAAGATAATCATGCATTGACAGAATTACCTTCTTCAGTAGGTGCTATTTTCTCGACTATTGAAACTACTGATTATAGATCAACAATTGATAGTTTGAATATAACTCATAATATAGAAGAAAGACATAATTATGATATGAAAACCGTATCTGTATATTCTCCTGTACAATATTTACCACAAGCTATAGGTATAAAAATAGCAGATATATTTACAGATAGAACTCTTGTTTTTGCGTATGCAGGTAGATTTATGAATATGATAGTTTCTATTACTTTTATTTATTTAGCTATAAAACTAATCCCATTCGGAAAAAAAGTTTTAGCTCTAATTGCATTGTTCCCAATTGCAATAGAAGGATTTACTTCTTTGTCACCTGATGCAATCACATTATCTGTAGCATTTTTATTAATTGCTTATATATTGAATATGCGTTTAAATAAGAATATAGAACAAGTTCATAAGAAAGATTATTTTATTATTTTAGGATTAAGTACAGTATTAGCACTATGTAAAATTGTATATTTACCAATAATCTTTTTAGTTTTTATATTACCATTCAAACTATTTAAAGATAAAAAACATTACTTTATATTCAACGGATCGCTAGTAATTATTAGTACTATATTGAACTTAGTATGGCTTGCTATAGCCTCATACTATCTTTCATTATATGATAGTTCTTCAAGCCAATTATCAGTTATCTTGAGTCAGCCACTATCTTATTTATGGACTTTACTTTACACTATATTTACTAACTTTGATTATTATCTATTAAATATGATTGGACTAAATTTAGGTTGGGTAGATTTAGTAAAATTACCTGCAATACTTATCTATGGATTCATAACTTTAATGTTAATTAGTACTTTTATAACTAAAAAACCACGTAAATTATTACCTAAATCACTAAATATATGGTTTGCACTTATTAGTATTGGTGTTATAGGACTTATTTTTACAAGTTTATTCATTCAATGGACAACCGTTGGAAGTCATATAATTGAAGGAGTACAAGGAAGATATTTCTTACCAATATTGCCACTTATTTTATTCCTATTAGGAAATATAAGCTTTCAATCTCATAAAAATTGGAATTTAACAAAATTTGTACTAATTGGAGCATTCATATTAAATTATAGTGTTATTTTATCCATCACATCTCAATTTATATAAAAATAAAATTTTAGGAGCACATTAAATGAAAAAAAACAAACAAAAAATATTAATAATTATTCCTGCATATAATGAACAAGATGCTATTAAATCCACAGTTCAATCTGTACTCAACGAAGATGTAGACTGCGTTGTCATAAATGATTGTTCTACTGATGATACATATTCTAATGCTTCTTCTGTATGTAATCATGTAATTTCACTTCCTAATAATCTCGGAATTGGTGGGGCTGTACAAACCGGATACCAGTATGCCTATATTAATAATTATGATATAGCTATCCAAATAGATGGTGATGGACAACATTCTGCTTCATATATTCCAAAACTAGTTAACGAAATAAATAAAGGATATGATATGGCTATAGGTTCTAGGTTTTTAGAAAAAGGGTGTTATGAACAAACATTTTTCAGAATGCTAGGAATACGAATTATAACATTACTAATTAGATTATTCTCTAGAAAAAATATTACTGACCCTACCAGCGGTTACAGAGCTGTTAACAAAAATATAATATCTATTTTTGCAAAAACTTATCCATACGATTATCCTGAACCAACTACTACCTTAAATATTTTAAAAAGAAATTTAAAAGTTACTGAAATTCCTATGAAAATGAATAATAGAACTACTGGACAATCTTCTATTACTCCGTTAAAATCTATTTACTATATGATAAAAGTCTCTTTGTCATTATTTATAGAGCTTTTAAAAGGAGGTGTTTCTTAATATGATTTACTATGTCAGTATTATAGCAGCTATATTGCTTCTTATATATATTTTGTGGCTTGTCAAAAAAAATAAAATAGATGAAAAACATTCTATATTTTGGATATTTTTCAGTGTAGTTCTAATTATACTTTCTTTAACACCAAATATTTTAAATTATATAGCTTCATTGTTAAATGTTTACTATGCTCCATCTATACTATTTCTATTTGGAATAATATTTATTTTTAGTTATTGTATACATCTTTCAGTTATACTTAGTAAACAAAATAAAATGATTATAAAATTAACGCAACATATTGCATTAATAGAATTAAAAAAAATAAATACTACTACAGATGAAGATACAAATAATAAAAATTAAATAAAAATCAAGTTGCATATTTTGATACTTTGTCGATAGTGCTAAAAATAATTTATATAAAGCACTAAAACGGGGTGTATAACTAAATGTTTAGGAATTTTATTCCCGTACATTTGTTATATACCCCCAAAATTATTAATTTCTCTGTTTCGGAATATAAATCTGTAATCAAAGATAAAATCTCATTTACAATCAAATTCCTTCTTCATATCCCATATGTTTGTATGCTGCTGATAAAGGTTGTCTACCTCTT
>CAYJGL010000011.1:0-32879 GCA_964369695.1 uncultured Clostridium sp. | reverse complement strand
GAGAGAATAGTAAGAAAATGAGCGTCTTTGATTTTTTAAGGGGAAATAAAATAGAGAAGAATACTATTTTTGAATAATATAAAAAAATATACCAAAACAGTTGTAAAATATGTAGTAAATTGATATACTAATATAAAATTTAGTATATCATTTTTGATATCAAAAAATAGGAGGAAAAAATATGAATGAAGAAAATTTAAATCAAGAAACAAATGTTGAAATTGAAGGGGAAGTTGTGAAACTAGATGAAGAAGTTAAAACTGAAAATGAAGGAATTAAAATAGCAGATGATGTAGTAGCAGTAATTGCAGGAAAGTCAATATCAGAAATCCAAGGAGTTGCTGGTATGTCAGGTGGATTTGCAGGTGGAATAAGTGAAGTTTTTAGTGGTAAAAAAAGTTTATCTAAAGGTGTAAAAGTAGATATAGCAGAAAATACAGCTAAAATACATGTAAATATAATTGTAGATTATGGAACAAGAATACCAGATATTGCATTTGAAATACAAACAAAAGTAAAAAAAGCAGTTGAAAATATGACTGGATTAAAAGTTGAAGAAGTAAATGTAAATGTTCAAGGTGTTAGAACAGATATGACAAAAGAAACAAATGCAGAAACATCAACTGAAACAGAAGTAGTAGACGAAACAGAAAATAATTAATAAACGAATAAATAGATTTGGAAAGTTGGGTAAAATGAAAATTTTTGAAAAAATAGCATTAATATTATATTCTAATATAATATTAATAATAGCAATAATTCTAATATTAATGGTAACAGGTGTACTTGAAATAAATACAGTAAATACAGTAGCCGAAACTCTTATTAAAGACCAAACAAGTAGTAGAATAATTTTAAGTGTAAGTATATTGTTTATTTTAATTTCGATTAAATGTATATTCTTTGATAAAACTTCTAAACAACAGATTAAAGAAAGAGAAGGTATACTATTAGAAAACGAATCAGGGAAGTTGTTAATTTCAAAAGAAACAATAGAAACTCTAGTTAATTCAGTTGCAATAAACTTTGAAAGTGCAGAAGATGTAACAACAAGAGTTACATTAGACAAAGATAATCAATTAAAAGTATTTATTAATTTAATTGTTAATTCAGATATAGTAATAAAAGAATTATCTGTAAATCTTCAAAATAAGATAAAAGAAAAAGTAAAAACAGCAACTGATTTAGATGTTAAAGAAGTTAATATAAATATTAAAAAAGTAGTACAAAAGAAGAAAACAATAGAAGAAGTTTAAAGTAATCGAAAGGGAAAGTTATGGAAGCATTTAAAAAATTTATAACAGAATATAAAGGTGCACTTATTGGAATTGTAATAGCAGGACTTGTATTAATTACAAGATTATATGACTTAATATTAGCTATAGTTTTAATAATATTATGTGCTTTTATAGGTAATTATGTACAAAGAAATAAAGATAAAGTTAAAAATATATTAAAAGAATATTTAGATAAGATGTAGCAATAGGAAGGAACTAAAATGAGTAGAAGTAAAATTCGTGAAACAGCTTTTAAACTAATATATAGTTTGGAAATATGTGAAAATAAAGATTTAGAAGAAGCAATAAATATATATATCGAAAGTAATGATATAGAAGATGAAGAAACAAAAGAGTATATTACAGATACTATATATGGAATAGATAAAAATAAAGATGAGATATTAAAAAATATAGAGAAAAACTTAAAATCAGATTGGAAAATTGAAAGAATTTCAAAAATTGATTTATCTATTTTGAATTTAGCTATTTACGAAATAAAATACAAGGAATTACCGTTTAAAGTAGTAATAAATGAAGCTGTAGAACTTGCAAAAAAATACGGTGAAGATTCATCTCCGAAATTTGTAAATGGAATCTTAGCTAATATAGTAAAGTAAAACTAATTAAACGTTTCGTTTTAATATTAATATATATAGTATGAAATGAAACGTTTTAACTTGTTTAATTTATATTTGAAAGGACATGTTATGGATTACAGTAAAATGGCAATAAGTGTATCAGAGTTAAATAAATACATTAAAAATAAGATTAACAATGATGAATATTTAAAAAGTGTTCTGATTAAAGGTGAAATATCTAATTTTAAAAATCACTATACTGGACACATGTATTTTACATTAAAAGACGAAAATTCATTAATAAAATGTATAATGTTTAAAACATATGCACAAAAATTAAATTTTGTACCTAAAGATGGAATGACAGTTGTAATATTAGGAAATGTATCAGTATTTGAAAGAGATGGAATATATCAAATATATGCTGAAGCTATGATTGATGATGGTATAGGTAATCTATATGCTGAGTTTGAAAAACTAAAACAAGAGCTAGAACAAAAAGGTATGTTTGATGAAAGTATTAAAAAGAAAATACCAATTATGCCAAAAGTAATTGGTGTACTAACATCAGAGACAGGTTCAGTTATAAGAGATATAATAAATGTTAGTACAAGAAGAAATCCAAATGTACATATAAAACTATTTCCAGTACCAGTTCAAGGAAATGGTGCAGCAGAAAAGATATCAGAAGCAATCAAAATAATGAATGAAAATAACCTTGCAGATGTAATAATAATAGCACGTGGTGGTGGTTCAATAGAAGATTTATGGCCATTTAATGAAAGAATCGTAGCAGAAAGTATATATAAATCTAAATTACCGATTATATCAGCAATAGGTCATGAAACAGACTTTACAATTGCAGATTTTGTGGCAGATTTAAGAGCGCCTACACCGTCTGCTGCGGCAGAGATTGCTGTTGCAGACATATTTGAGATGAAGAATAAGATAGAAAGCTATACAAATAGATATAAACAAGCATTAAATAAAAAAGTTCAAATAATGAAATTACGCTATGAAAAATGTATGAAATCGTCAGGTTGGACTGAGATAAACAGAAATATTAATAAAAATTATATAATAATTGATGGATATCTAAAACAATTAGATAATCTATTAAAAATACGAATAGGTAAAGAAAAATCAAAATATATTGAATTAATATCAAAGTTAGATACATTAAGTCCTTTAAAAATATTATCAAGGGGATATACAATAACCGAAAAAGATGGTAATATAATTAAAAGTAAAAAAGCTTTGAAAAATGATGATATTATTAAATTAAAATTTGTAGATGGAGAATGTATAGCTAAAATTCAATAAAATTAGGAGGAGTTATGGAAGATAATTTTGAAAATAAAATGAAACAATTAGAAGAAATAGTTAAAAAATTAGAAAATGGAGAATTGAACTTAGATGATTCTGTTATAGAATTTGAAAAAGGTATTAAATTATCAAAAGAATGTAATAAAGTATTAGAAGAAACAGAAAAGAAAATATCAATTTTAATTAATAAAAATGGTGAAATTAAAGAAGAAGATTTTATAGATAATATATGCAAACATAAGAAATAAAGGGAGAAGATAGTAAAATGGAATTTATACAAAATAAATATATAATGATACCACTTACATTGTGGTTTGCTGTACAGTTATATAAAGTTATATATGATTTAATAACAACAAAACAATTTAACTTTAAAAGAATAATGGGAGCAGGTGGTATGCCTAGTTCACATTCAGCTGTTGTAGTATCATTAGCAACATTAATAGGAAAATATGAAGGTCTTGATACAGCTGTTTTTGCATTAGCATTTGCATTTGCATTTATAGTGATGTATGATGCTTGTGGAGTAAGAAGAGCAGCTGGTAAACAAGCAGCAGTTTTAAACAAAATTGTAAATACACCACACATGTCAGGTGTTGAGATTTCTGGGAAATTAGTAGAATTATTAGGGCATACACCTAAGCAAGTACTTGTAGGTGCAGCAATAGGTTTGATTGCAGGACTATTATTATAAGTATAAAGGAGTGAATATTATGACTGATATAGAAATAGCAAGAAATGTGAAATTAACTAAAATAACTGAAATAGCAAGTAGTATTGGTATTAATGAAGAAAATATCGAGCAATATGGTAAATTTAAATGTAAGATTTCTGATGAATTTATTAAAGAAACAAAGAATAAAAAAAACGGTAAATTAATATTAGTTACAGCAGTTAGTCCAACACCATTAGGTGAAGGGAAAACAACTATGTCAATTGCGGTTGCTGATGGATTAAGGAAAATTGGAAAAAAATCAATATTAGCATTAAGAGAGCCATCATTAGGACCGGTATTTGGGATAAAGGGTGGAGCAACAGGTGGTGGAAAAGTACAAATAGCGCCAATGGAAGATATAAACTTACACTTTACAGGAGATATCCATGCAATTACATCTGCAAATAATCTCTTATCAGCATTAATTGATAATCATATATATTTTGGAAATAATTTAGAATTTGACAGAGTAGTATGGAAGAGATGTGTAGATTTAAATGATAGGCAATTAAGAGTTGCAAATACAGGATTATCAAATGAAAAAAATATTGTTCCAAGGATGGATAAATTTGACATAACAGTTGCATCTGAAATTATGGCTATACTATGTTTAGCTGATAATATATCAGATTTGAAAGAAAAATTAGGAAATATATTAATAGGCTATAATAAAAATAATCAACCAATATATGCAAAAGACTTAAATGCACAAGGATCATTAACTGTACTATTAAAAGATGCACTTAAACCAAACTTAGTACAAACATTAGAAAAAACACCGGCAATTATTCATGGTGGGCCATTTGCTAACATTGCACATGGATGTAATAGTATAATAGCTACTAGATTAGCACTTAAATTAGCAGATTATACAATAACAGAAGCAGGATTTGGAGCAGATTTAGGAGCAGAAAAATTTTTAGATATAAAATGTAGAAAAGCAGGATTAAAACCAGATGCAGTAGTATTAGTAGCAACTATAAAAGCGATTAAATATCATGGTGGAGTAGAAAAAGAAAAAATTCAAGAAGAAAATATTTCGGGACTGGAAAAAGGATTAGAAAATATATTTAGACATATAGAAAATTTAAAAGAAAAATTTGGTCTAAATGTTATTGTTGCAATAAATAGATATGTACAAGATACAGAAAAAGAAATAGAATTTTTAAGAACTGAATTAGAAGCAAAACAAGTTAAATTAAGCTTGGTAGAAGGTTGGGCAAAAGGTGGAGAAGGAGCAATTGATATTGCTGAGCAGCTAGTAGAAATTACAGAAAAACCATCTGAACTTACATATATGTATAAATTAGAAGATGATATTAAGACAAAAATCAAAAAAGTTGCTACAAAGATTTATGGTGCAGAAGATGTTAAATTTTCAGAAGAAGCCACACAAGAAATATTAAATATTGAGAAAATGGGATATGGGAATTTACCAGTTTGCATTGCTAAAACACAATATTCATTTTCAGATGACCCTAAAAATTTAAAATGTGAAGGTGAGTATAGCATTAACGTAAGAAATGTAGAATTAAAAACAGGAGCAGGATTTATAGTGGTATTAGCAGGGAAAATAATGACAATGCCAGGGTTGCCACGAATCCCAGCAGCAGAAAATATAGACATAGATAAAAATGGAGATATAGTAGGGATATTTTAAAAATATATAAATAAAATATTAAAAAATTTAAAGGAGGTTATATTATGTATAAAATAGGTAATTATACAAGTAATGATGATGTAAAGGTTATAAATTCTTTGGGAGCTTTCTCAGTTGTGGAATATCAAAGGGATTTAAGTGTAACACCATCACAATCAATTCAAGCATATTTCTCAAGTCAAATGAATGTAAAGAGGCGTCAAGTATTATGCGAATTAGAAAAAGGGAATATTACATTACAAGCAGGAGCTATGCAGTGGACTGTTGGAAATGTAAATGCAACAACAGGAGTGAAAGGTGTAGGAGATTTTCTTTCTAAAACACTTCGTGGTTCTGTTACAGGAGAAAGTGCTATTAAACCAGAATATACAGGAAATGGACTTTTAGTATTAGAACCAACATATAAATATATACTATTAGTAGATGTTGCTGAATGGAATGGGTCAGTTGTTCTAGATGATGGGCTATTTTTAGCTTGTGAATCTACATTACAACAAAAAGCAATAATGCGTTCAAATTTATCTTCAGCAATAGGTGGTGGACAAGGTCTATTTAATTTAGGAATTCAAGGTCAAGGAGTATTATGTTTAGAATCTCCATGTCCAAAAGAAGAACTAATTGAAATAACTTTAGAAAACGATGTATTAAAAGTAGATGGTAATATGGCTATAGCTTGGAGCGGAACTTTGGAATTTACAGTAGAACGTTCGGGTAAATCTCTAATTGGGTCAGCTGCTTCTGGTGAAGGATTAGTAAATGTATATAAAGGAACAGGAAAAGTTTGGTTGGCACCAGTTTCTCCAACAAAGTTATTAAGTACGAACAATGGTATGTAAAATAGAAAAATACATTGAATATAAAAAATGAAATCTATCGTAAAGATAGGTTTTATTTTTAGGAATAAATTGACATAAAACACTGAGTATGCTAAAATAGAATTAGTTTAGAAGTAAAGGGGATAGTAATGGACAGAATTAAAACAATAGGAACATATATTATATGGATAGTTGCATTTTTTATATTTTCAAATTTCTTAATATATATAGGGTTAAATGCATCATATGTAGATATAGAAAGAATGGATAATTTAGAAGAAGTTCAGATATATCAAGCGCAAGCAACTAAAACAGATGGTAGAATTAATGGAATAGTTGTAAATACGAATAATACAAATGAATATTTAACAGGAAAATTTGTGAAGATATCATTATATTCAGAACGTGATGTATTAGTAAAAGAAGAAATTATTCAAATAGACTTAGTTAATAAAGAGCAACAAGTAATAGATTTTAATTTTACAACAGATAATGTACATTATTATAATATAGAAATAGTTGGCGAGAAATAATATATAAAGATAGTAGATTTGAAATAGTAAACAAGAAAAAGCAAAGTAAAAAAGTAAAAAAGAAATAATAGAAAAAAGTAAAACAAATCAACATAAAAATGTCGCGTTGGGGTCTGTCCCCAATGCGACATTTTTATGTTTACACATATATTGTTTTGTTGTTTGTATATATTACCATTCCAGGTTTTGCTTTGTTTGGTTTTTTAATATATTTTACTTCGCAAATATCAACTGGTGTATTTGAAGAGTTTTTTGCTTTACTGTGTTCTGTTGCTATTTGAGCACATTTATATATTATTTCATCTGATGGATAGATATTTTTATCTGAAAGTATTAAAATACAATGACTTCCGGGAATGTCTTTTGTGTGTAGCCATAAATCTTTGGAATTTGCATATTTTAAGGTTAAGTAATCATTTTCTTTATTGTTTCTTCCAACTAAAAGAGTATATCCTTGTATATCGTATTTAATAGGATTAAAAGATACTTTTTTATTTTTAGTTAGTTTGGATTTTTTTGAATTTGCGTTTTTTCTTGTATTTTTATTAGATAAATTATTACTATATTTTTTTGTATTTTCTTTAAATACAATATGTTCTGATATTTCTTCATATATTTCAGTGATATCAGTTAAACTAGAAGAGTTTTCTAACGAATATATAATAGACTGAATATATTCTAATTCATTAATTGTGTCTATTTTTTGTTGTCCTACAATTTCTAAAGTATTTTTTAGTTTGTTATATTTTTTAAAATAGTTTTTAGTATTTTGTGATATAGAGTATTTAGGATCTAATTTTATTGAAACAGTAGAATTATTATCATAATAATTCTCTAGTGTTATTTCTTTTAAATTGTTCTTATTTGTATCATTTTTTGCAAACTTATATAAATTTGCTGTTAATAATTCACCATATAGTTTATATATATTCATATTATCACAAGTTTTTAATTTATCGTTTATATTTTCTAACCTTTTAGTATATTTTTTTAATACATCTAAAATCATTCTTAATATACTATCTCTATAATTTCTAAATTCTTCTTTTGATTCTTTTTCATAATATAAATCATCTAAAATATAATTTAGTTTAAAAGTATTTAATGAATCTTCAAAACCTGAAGAAGTAGAGTTAGTATTAGAATCGTAGTCAAGTATATATTCGGACTTTATTTTTTTCGTTATATTAGTTTTTTCACATAGTATATTAGTAAAAGTTAATTCATTTGAATCAATTTCAATTTTTGAAATAATATCAAAAATATATGAATGTATTTTTTTAATATTTTCGTAAGAATATGTATCAACATTTAAATTTTTTAGATGATAATTTAAAAAAGAATTACTAATACCATTAAAATTATTTGAAATGATGTTTGCTATACTTTCATTAGCAGCGTAATTAAGTTTAAGTATTTCTAACTTATCATAAAAATTTTGTAAATCGTAAAAATCTAAAATATTAAGCTTGATATTCTCAGGTGAAATATATTTAGAATGTGGTATTATAGTTCGGCTAGAATTTTCATTATTAATATGTCTAAGACTATCAATTATTATATTATCTGAGTTTAGTAAAATAATATTACAGTGTTTCCCCATAAGTTCAATTATTATTTTTTTACTAATTATATCATCAATATCGTCAAAACCTTCAAATTCTATAGTTATGATTCTCTCTAGATTAGAAGTAATGACATTTTTTAAAGATAGACCTAGTAAATGTTTTCTAAGAACCATACAAAAGTTATATGCTATTTTAGGATTAGGTTTAGGATTTTTTGTTAAGTGGACTCTATAGTTTCCGTGAGTCTATTGAAATATTTAATAAATGATTTTCTTTTTTGTGATACATACCAATTAAAACATTATTTTTTGTTGGTTGAAAAATTTTATCTATTCTTGCTCCTGAAAGATTTTGAAGTTCAGAAGCTATCGATTTTGTTACAATTCCATCAAATGCCATGTGTATAATCTCCTTTAAATTTGATTTTTATATTATACCATAATTAAAACAAGAAATCTATTGAAAAAGAAATTTAAAAAATATATAATGTTAATATAAAAGGGGTGAAGATATGAGTATAAATGATAGTATAAAAAATTTAAGTATAAATGAAAAAATAGGGCAAATGTTAATGGTTGGAATGGATACGACAAATATTAAACCAAAATTAAAAGAATTGATTTTAAAATATAAAGTTGGTGGTATTATGTTGTATAAGAAAAATTATAAAAATTATGAAGAAATGATTAGTATTATAAACTATATTAAAGAAATTAACAAAAGTAATAAAATACCAATTCTTATTGCAATAGATCAAGAAGCTGGAAGAGTGAATAGAATGCCAATTAATTTTTTGAATTTACCAAGCCAAAACAGATTAGCTAAGAGTGGAGAAGAATATATAAGAAATTCAGCAAAAATCTCAGCAGAAATGTTAAATAAAACAGGCATAAATATGAATTTTTCACCAGTTCTTGATATTAAAAGATTTCCTGACAATCATGCAATTGGAGACAGAGCATACAGTGATAAAATTGATGATATTATAAATTATGGAAGCATATATGTTAATAGTATGAAAAAAGAAAATATTATTCCAGTTATTAAACATTTCCCAGGTCATGGTACTGTTAAAAAAGACACTCATTTTTTAGTTACAGGAATCAAGCAAAATTTAAGTGACTTAGAAAAAACAGATATTTTTGTTTTTAAAGAAGTAATAAAAAAAGGAGCTGATACAATGCTTGTTAGTCATTTAAGACTTAATAGTATTGACAGAAAAAATCCAAGTTCTATGTCTAAAAAACTCGTGTCACAGTATATTAGAAAAAAAATGAGATATAATAAAGTTTTAATTACAGATGATATGAGAATGAAGGGAGTTATTGTTTTATATGGGAAATATCAGCCTATTTTAAAATCAATAAAATCTGGAATTGACATTACATTATTCAAATATATTGAAAACGATAAAATATTCAAAAAAATTGAAAAAAGTATAGAGAAAAACAAAATTAAGGAACATCAAATAAATAGAAGTGTTAAAAGAATATTGCAGTTGAAAGATAATTACAATATTAACGATAACCCTATAATATTTGATAAAACATTTGTAAATAATATTAATAGTAAAATAGAAAAAATTAAAAATAAAGTAGAAAATTCCTAATTATGAAATATATATAATAATATATAATTGTATCAATAAAAGATATTCATACATAAAATATACAAATTTGAATTAAAGGAGTATGTTTATGGATTATGAATTATTAGAAAATGGGAATGTAAAAATAGGACAAAAAGCACCAAATTTTAAAGCTATTACAACATATGGAAATATAGATTTAAAAGATTATTTAGGTAGTTGGCTTGTTCTATTTTCACATCCAGCGGATTTTACCCCAGTATGTACAACTGAAATGATAGCATTTGCAAGAGCGAATAACTTATTTGCAGAGTTAAATACAAAATTAATAGGTTTAAGTGTAGATAGTAATAGTTCCCATTTAGCATGGATGTATGATATAGAACTTAGAACTGGAATACAATTACCATTTCCCATAATTGCAGATAGAAATGGTGAGATAGCAAGAAAATATGGAATGATAGCTACAAATATAAATAATTATGAAACAGTTAGAAATGTATATATAATTGATGATAAAGGAATTATAAGAGTGATATTATCATATCCTATGAATATTGGAAGATTTATACCAGAAATTTTAAGAACAATTAAAGCATTGCAAACTTCAGAAAACTGCAATTTAGTAATGCCAGCAAACTGGCTACCAAATTTGCCCGCAATATTACCATCACCTAAAACATATCCGGAACTTATAGATAGAAATAAGTATATACAAGAAAACAATAATGGTATTAGTTGGTATTTGGGATTAGATGAAGTATGTGAGTAAATATATTATAAAAATTAATATATGAAATCAGAGTTATTAATTAATAAAATAAAAAAAATCTAGAATATAAAAAAATATTTAGCAAATAATAATATAAATCAGAAATGATTTAAATATATGTTAAGGTGGTAAATATGGAAAAGAATCAAAAAATTAATTGTGATATATCAACATGTGTAAACAATAATGTTCAAGATTGTATGTGCAATTTAGAATGTATTAAAGTATGCTCACAGGGAAATTTTGAAGTGGAAAATAAAGAACAAACAATTTGTCAAAGTTATAAATGTTGTGAATAATGTAATAATATATCAAAAGAATAACTATGATGTTTGATTATTTCAAGCATCATAGTTATTTTATCTATATAACAGGATAATAGTATTTCCAATTTTATCAACTAAGCCATCATCTTTTAATAATTTTAATTCTCTCATCATAGCACTCCTATCAACATTTAAATAATCTGCTAAGTCTGTTAAAGAATATTTTAGAATAAATTTATTACTATGTTTTTTTGCTGATATCATATTAAAATATCCTAAAAGTTTATCACGTGTAGATCTTTTTGTTAATAATTCAATACGAGTATTTAAAGATATTATTTTTCTTAAAACTAATTTTGGTATTTCTTGAGATAATTCTAAATGAAAATTACAGTCAGGTTTACAAGTTGTATAAAGATCATCGTAATTATAGAATAATACGGTAGACTTTTTTTTGCATTCTACAAACAATTCGTTATTAATTGAAACATTATAAAAAGTTTCTCCAAATACATCATGTTTAGAAAAATGTTCTATTATAGATTTATTTCCATTAATATCATACCTTACTAAATCCGCACTTCCTTCTATTAAGATACATAATTGATTCCTTTTCTGTATGTAGTTTGTAATTATATCATTTTTATGGAAAGTTTTTTTAGTAACCTTTGAACAATTTGATTCTAACATTTTTATAAAATTTTCTATATCAAAATTTAACAGCATGTACATATATCTCCTAATTTAATAATAAAAAAATTATACAATATAATTGTTGCAAAAGCAACTGTATATTTATTATTTATATATAATATTATAAATAATAAATATACATAAGAATATACTTTTTTTGTAATATTTTTGTAATAAAATTGTAATATTAAAAAAAATATTGTAGAAATATGGAAAAATAGTAGCTTTTAAATCAAATGAAAATAATGTGTGATATTTGCAACAGAAAAATAAAAAAATAAGTATATAATATGCTTAATAAACAAAAGGAGGATATGTAAAATGAAAATTATCAAAAGAGACGGAAGAGCTGTAGATTACAATAGAGAGAAAATTGAAATTGCAATTCAAAAAGCTAATACTGAGGTAAGATCAAAAGAAAGAGCAAGTAAAGATGAAATTAAAGAAATAATTAACTATATAGAAGATTTAGGTAAAAAAAGAATATTAGTAGAAGATATTCAAGATACAATCGAAGAAAAATTAATGGAAATAAATAAATATGAGCTTGCTAAAAAATATATAGTATATAGATACACAAGAGCTTTAATTAGAAAGCAAAATACAACAGATGATTCTATATTAGGGTTAATAAAAACTACAAACAAAGATGTTATGGAAGAAAATTCAAATAAAAATGCTGTAATAGCATCAACTCAAAGAGATTTAATAGCAGGA
This sequence comes from uncultured Clostridium sp., assembly GCA_964369695.1. GTDB lineage: Bacteria > Bacillota > Clostridia > TANB77 > CAG-508 > CAG-269. The sequence goes on along the minus strand of CAYJGL010000011.1, from coordinate 20,368 downwards.
GAAGTTTCTAAAGATTTAACAAAAAGAATGTTATTACCTGAAAAAATAACTAAAGCTCATGATGAAGGTATTTTACATTTTCATGATATGGATTATTTTTTACAACCAATATTTAATTGTTGTTTAATTAATGTAAAAGATATGTTAGATAATGGAACAGTAATGAATGGTAAAATGATAGAATCACCTAAAAGTTTTCAAGTTGCATGTACTGTTTTGACTCAAATAATAGCAGCAGTAGCAAGTAGCCAGTATGGTGGTCAATCAGTTGATATTAAGCATTTAGGAAAATATCTTAGAAAAAGTAAAGAAAAGTTTATAAGAGAATTAGAGAAAAAATATTCTAAAAAATTATCAAAAGAGTTAATAAAAGAAATAGCAGAAGATAGATTAAGAAAAGAATTATCTGCAGGTGTTCAAACTATACAATATCAAATTAATACATTAATGACAACAAATGGACAATCTCCTTTTGTAACAGTATTTTTGAATTTAGAAGAAAATGATCCATATATAGAAGAAAATGCAATGATAATTCAAGAAATTTTAGAACAAAGATATACAGGGATAAAAAATGAAGTAGGAGTATATGTAACACCAGCATTTCCTAAATTGATATATGTATTAGATGAACATAATAGCTTAAAAGGTGGAAAATATGATTATTTAACTAAGCTTGCTGTTAAATGTTCTTCAAAAAGATTGTATCCAGATTACATTTCAGCCAAAAAAATGAGAGAAAATTATGAAGGTAATGTATTTTCTCCAATGGGATGTAGAAGTTTCTTATCTCCTTGGAAAGATGAAAATGGAAAATATCAATTTGAAGGAAGGTTTAATCAAGGAGTTGTAAGTTTAAATTTACCACAAATAGCTTTAGTAGCAGATGGTGATGAAACAAAATTCTGGAAAGAGCTAGACCAAAGACTAGAATTATGTTTTGAAGCACTTATGTGTAGACACTACTCTTTATTAGGTACATCTTCTGATATATCTCCAGTACACTGGAGATATGGCGCAGTTGCTAGACTTAAGCAAGGAGAAACAATAGATAAACTACTAAAAGGTGGATATTCTACAATATCTCTTGGATATATTGGATTGTATGAAGTAACAAAATTAATGATGGGTGTAGCTCATACAGATAAGTATGGACAAGCTTTTGCACTTAAATTAATACAAAAATTAAAAGACATAACAGCTAAATGGAAAGAAGAAACTAATATCGGATTTGCTTTATATGGTACACCAGCAGAAAGTTTATGTTATCGTTTTGCACGAATAGATAAAGAAAAATTTGGTGAAGTAAGGGATATTACTGATAAAGGTTATTATACAAATTCATATCATGTTGATGTAAGAGAAAAAATAGATGCATTTGAAAAATTATCATTTGAAGCAGAGTTTCAAAAGTTATCAACTGGTGGAGCAATTTCATATATAGAAGTTCCAAATATGCAACATAATTTAGAAGCTATGGAATCAGTTGTTAAATTTATATATGAAAACATACAATATGCTGAATTTAACACAAAATCTGATTTTTGTCATGAATGTGGATTTGATGGAGAAATTATAATAAATGATAGTTTAGAATGGGAATGTCCACATTGCCATAATAAAGATAAAAACAAAATGAGTGTAACAAGAAGAACATGTGGGTACTTAGGAGAAAACTTCTGGAATGTAGGAAAAACTAAAGAAATAAAACAACGTGTATTACATTTATAAAAGTACATATAATAAATATAAATAAAATCTGTCAATTGATTTGTCTTTTGACAGATTTTCATATAAAAGGAGTTTAGATATGAATGAATATATGAAACAAGCAAAATTTAATGCAGAAGATGGGATAAAGAATAAAGAAGGTGGACCTTTTGGAGCTGTAATAGTAAACAGTGAAGGTGATATAGTTGGAAGTGGTAATAATAGGGTAATAATAGAAAAAGATCCTACAGCACATGCTGAAATGTTAGCAATTAGAGATGCATGTAAAAACCTAAATACACATGATTTAACAGGCTGCACATTATACACTACATGTGAACCTTGTCCTATGTGCTTATCAGCTACAATATGGGCAAATATAAAAAAGGTATATTATGGATGTACAAGAAGTGATGCTGCAATGTTAGGGTTTAGAGATAATTTAATATATGACGTAATAAGAGGGGCAGATTTTAAAACAGTTCAAATAAATCAATTATCAAGAGAAGAATGTTTGAAAATTTTTAGAAAATATAGGGAGCTAAAAGGAATAATTTATTAAAAATTGTAAATAATTTATTTATAGAAATTCTTGGTAAAGGAGAGATTATGAATAAATTAATATTTAAATTAAATAAAAAACAAGAAGTCAATATGGTAGATTTGATTACAATTGCTAATGATTCAAATAGTAAAATAAAAATAGATATTGAAAAAAACAATATAATAGCAGAAGATATTGAAAAGTCTGGTATTACAAATTTAGTTAGTACAGTAGAAAAATACTACAAAATAGTACATGTTGACATATCCAATGATGAAAGAGAAATTATAGATAGTCAGTGGATGACTTCAAGAACAGGAAACAGATTAATTGAAGGAAAAAAGGAATTAAATACTTTAGATTTAGGAAGTATAAATTTAGAAAAAGAAAAAAGTTTAGATATGTAGCTAAACAGAATAGAGAATAAGTAACTTTAAAAAATTATAGAGTTTTACTTATTTTCTTTTCATATATATAAAAATATGGTATAATATTTAAGATTACATAATTTTACATAAGAATGGAGAAAAAATGAAAAAGTTAGAAATACTATACTTATATCCAGATATACTAGAATTATATGGAGACTACGGCAATATACAAGTTTTGAAATACAGATTGGAAAAAAGAGATATTGAATGTAATATAACATCATATTCAATAGGAGATGAAATACCAGATTTTACAAAATATGATTTGGTCTTTGCAGGTGGTGGAGCAGACCAAGAACAAGGAATATTAGCAGAAGATTTAATGAAGTTAAGAGAGAATATAAAAATAGCAATAGATAAAGGAGTATTTTTTCTGTTAATATGTGGAGCATACCAATTGTTTGGTCAATACTATAAAGACGTAGATGGAAATGTTATTCCTGGATTAGAAATTTTTGACTATTATACAGAAGCTAATAATGATAGAAAAAAAAGATGTATAGGTAATATAATAATAGAAACAACGTTAGAAAACCAAGATATTAAAATCATTGGATTTGAAAATCACGGTGGACAAACTTTTAATATTAATAATCCTTTTGGAAAAGTCTTATCAGGAAATGGAAATAAATTTGAAGATGAATTTGAAGGTTTTTTTGAGAATAATGTTTTAGCAACATATCTTCATGGGCCTTTACTTTCTAAAAATCCTGAGCTCACAGATTATATAATAAAATACTGTTTGGAAAGAAAATATAATGAAGAAGTAGACTTAGTTGAATTAGATGATACTTTTGAAAATAAATGTAGAAGTCAATTAATTGGAAAATTCTTAGGAGAAAAATAATAATGAATAATATAGAGATAAATAATAAATTTAAGGAAAATCTAATGATGAAAAATTATGATAAATGTATTGAAATAGTTCGTGAAATAATAATTAACCATATTGTATACCATATAAATTTGAATATAGATTGGCCTAAATATACATACACAAATATTAGAGATCTTATTTGTTTTAGTGAAAAATATATTAAAACAGATGACAAATATATAGCTGGAAAGATAAATAATTATTTATATGAAGAAACTAAGGAAGAAAAATTAGATAGATTATTAACATTGTGTGATACGTATAGTATTAAGTATAAGGGAGCATAAAATTATTTGAAATGGAGATAAAAAATTGGAAAATAGCAAAAAAGTAATATTAGATGAATTAGTGAAAAAGATACAAAGAAAGATAAATAATTTTATACCTAAATATGACCAAAAGATATATTTAAAAGAAAAGAATGTGAATAATCTTTTAGAAATTATTAAAAATAAAAAAGGAGATAACTGTTTTGAAGAAAGTAAAAAGACCTTTTATGAATATAATGACAAATATATTTCAAGCTCGTATGATTTAAACCAACAAATACTAATATATGAAGCTCAAAAAAAATTATTGTCTAATAAAAAACAATTTGAAATATATTATGGAAGTTATATAGAAAATTGCAAAACTAGAAACCGAAGTGAAGAAAAGAAATCATCATTATTTGATACTAATCTAGAAAGGTCTTATAATCTTATATTTGAAGAATTGGAAAACTATTATAGCAAATACTTGGATAATACTAAAAACACAGCTAAAACGATGAAAAATGTTTTGAAAAAATATAAAGATGGAAATCAACAGATTAAAAGTAGATTAAGAGAAGAGTACCCCATACTAAAAAGTTCAGAAAATAGAAAAAAAATAGAACTTCTTTCTGCAGAAAAGGATAGTGATAACTTGTTTAATATTTTAAAAGGATATAATCAAATTGCAGAACATAATATGAAAGAAATTTTAATTAGAAACATGGAAACAATAGGTGGATTTTTTAATGAATATAATTTACTAGAGAGATATTGCAAATCCCAAAAAAGAACAGACAATAAATTTTATAAAATAGATTTCAATTATCCTATTGAAACCGAAATAAAAAATATATTTTCTCAAGATTTTTTAAAAAAGAAAAAGTTAAATACATTACTACCGTTGGTTACATTTTGGAATAATAAATTTACCAAAGAACTTGCAAGAGTGAATGAAGCTTTTTTTATAATTCAACAATTGAAATTGCAAGATAAATATAAAAAAGAAAAAACAGATATTTCTTATAATGATTTAGAAAAAATAGGTAACAAAGCAAAATTATTAGAAAGAATTTATATTGAAATTGAAAATTCAATTAGAAATAATCCTGAGATAGGAGATAGACAAGTTTTTAATGAAAGAATACAAATTAATTTAGAAAATGATATTCAATATATATTTGAGAATATTTATGAAGATTATAATGAAAAGTTAAAGTCCATAAATATCATAGAAAACAAAGAAAATTCAGATTTTGTAGATTCTATAGAAGAATATAAAGTTGCAATTAATAATTATAAAAATGCATATATTACTAAAGATATAATGTTAAGATATTTGATATCAGATTTATCCACTAATACGAATATTAATTGGGGAACTATTGAAGATAAAAATATAAATTTGAGAGATGATTTTATCTTGTTAATGGTGGATTTTAAAAAATTCAATAACCCTTTTACTGTTCATATACCAAAAAGTAAATTTGAAGAATGTTTAAAAAGACTTAATATGAATGAAGCTCCAAAATATGAAAAAATATGTGAGTTTAGATATCCAGATGGAGAAATAGTAACAACAAATATATATATGCCTATGAGTATAGAAAATAAATTGATTTTGAAACAAAAAAAAACAAGCGGAGAATATAATGAAAATTTGATGTATTTAGATTATCTAGTTAACAATGGGAAACTCCCAATGAGTTTAGATACAAAAGCACACAAAGCTAAATAAAAGCTGTGATATATAGTAGTATACATCACAGCTTTTTTACTATAATTTTAATATTTCTTTTCTTGTAGGTTGCAGAGCTGTATAATTAGCAATAACATATTTTTTAGTAGAAGTTAAATATAAATTTTCAACAGCTTCAGTAATATCGGTATATGCAAATATTTTATCAGAATTAAATCCAGCAGTTTTAATGCGAATTGCAATATCATAAGCTCTAGATCCAGTAGTTATAATTCTAGAAACATTAACTAGATTAGAAAAATCAATATCCCATATCCATGAAACATCTTTACCATCTGCTGAATTATCATTTAAAACAAATAGTAATTCTTTAATATCAGAATCTTCATTTAAAATCCTAAGACTTACATTTGAACCGGTAGGATTTTTTGCGAGATTAATTATTGTTTCACAATTTTTAATAGTTAAATATTCTAGTCTTCCATTATTTAAAATAAAACTAGAAAAACTCTTTTGTATTATTTCAGTATTAATATTATATAGTGATAAACAAGAAAGAGCAGCAACAAAGTTATACATAGTATATATTGTATTAAATTTAGTTGTATATGTAATACCGTCTACATTAAAAGATTTATTTTTTAAATCAATATTACTGGCAAACTTATAAATAGAATTAGTACCATACTCACATTTTGGACAATTGAATTTACCTATATGAGAATATTGATAATAATCATATTCTAATCTAGTATTACAAAAAGGACAGAATTTTCCTTCTCCCGCTTCTTTTATGACATTTGTAGCAAATTCATATTTATCAACACTAAAATTATATATATTTTTATTACTTTCATTAGCTCTACTCAATCTTGAAACATTAGGGTCATCGTTATTTAAAATTAAATTTCCTTCATATCCTTTTAAAAACTCATTTATTTTTAATATAAGAGATTCAACTTCTCCGTTTCTATCCAATTGATCTCTAAAAAAATTAAGTATGAGCAGGGTATCTAGTTTTAAATCTTTAAATATCACAGGTATATATCCTTCATCAACTTCAAAAACCAAATAATCTGCCTGTATTTTTCCTGTTAAAGAAGAATTTTTAATTAAAGTAGATAAAATACCTGTCTCCATATTATTTCCTTCTGTATTACTAATAACTTTAAAATTAGCAGATTTAAGAGAATGAACAATAATATTATTAGTCATAGTTTTTCCATTTGTAGCTGTAACAGCAATAATTGGGCAATTAATTTTAAAATACTTAAAGATATTAGAATTCATATCATATGCAATTTTACCTAATATATTCCCGCCCTTTTTCTTAGCAATTTTAAGTAATATATTTAATATTTTCATCATTGTAATTATGCAAAAATTTTTCATGTAGTTTCCTTTCAAAATATAATATACATATTATATCAAACAAAATAAAAAAAACAATAAAAAAAGATAAAAACTATTTAAATTGAATTAAATATTGAAAAAAACATATAGATATGGTTAAATAAAGGAAATAAATTAATTAAAAAGGAATTAGATATGAAAAGAAATGAAACAAGTAAAATAACGGTAGGAAATGTGCAAATTGGTGGACAAGATAAAGTAGTTATTCAATCAATGTGTAATACTAAGACGAAAGATGTAGAAAAAACAGTAGCTCAAATTAATGAATTAGAAAAATTGGGTTGTGAAATAATAAGAGTAGCATGTCTAGATATAGAAGATGCAAAAGCTATAAAAGATATAAAAAAAGATATTAATATACCAATTGTAGCAGATATTCATTTTGATTATAAAATTGCATTAGAAGCTATTAAATCAGGAGTAGATAAAATACGTATAAACCCAGGCAATATCGGAACAAAAGATAAAGTTAAAGCCGTTGTAGATGGATGTAGAGAAAAGAACATACCAATTAGAATAGGTGTAAATGCAGGTTCTTTAGAAAAAGATTTGTTAGAAAAGTATGGAAAACCAACATCACAAGCGATGGTAGAAAGTGCTAAAAGACATACAGATATTTTAGACGAACTAGACTTTAAAGACTATGCAATATCATTAAAAGCATCAAATTTGGATTTATGTATAGATAGCTATATGGAAGCAGCTAAAGTGTTTAAATGTCCTTTGCATATAGGAGTAACAGAAGCAGGAACTGAATTTAGTGGAACAATCAAGTCAAGTATAGGGATAGGATATTTATTAAGACAAGGAATAGGAGATACAATTAGAGTATCATTATCAGATGATCCTACAAAAGAAATACCTGTCGCTAAAGAAATATTAAAAAATTGTAACTTGTATTCAAAATCACCTACAATTATAGCTTGTCCAACTTGTGGAAGAACTCAAATAGATTTAATACCAATGGCAAAAGAAGTCGAAGAATTTTTACAAACATTAGAATCTAATATTACTGTTGCTGTAATGGGATGTGTAGTTAATGGTCCAGGCGAAGCAAGAGAAGCAGATATAGGAATTGCAGGTGGAATTGATGAAGGTATTTTGTTTAAAAAAGGTAAAGTTATAAAAAAAGTTAAGCAAGAAGAAATTGTAAGTTGTTTGAAAGAAGAAATATTAAAGATGATATAGAGAAAATAAAATGAGTTAAAAAAACAAAAAAGAAGTGGATATGAATCAATATATCTGCTTCTTTTTTTGTATATTAAGTTCTAACAATATAAATTAATAATAATGTTAATCATCTATATAACTAATAAAAGGTAGGTTTCTATATTTCTCATCGTAATCTAAACCATAACCAATAACAAATTTATCTGGAATAGTAAAACCAGTATAATCAGAAGTTAAGTCAAATATTCGTTTATCTGGTTTATCTAATAAAGTACATATTTTTAATGATTTAGGTTTTTTGGCATTTAAATAGTCAGATAACCATCTTAAAGTTCTACCAGAATCAATAATATCTTCAATAATTAGTACATCCTGATTTTCAATATTGCAATTTAGACCTAGATCAAAAGAAATTTTTCCAGTACTTTCAGTTTTACTATAGCTAGAAACTTTAATAAACTCTAACCTAATATCTTTATTAATGTTTTTAGATAAGTCTGTAGTAAAATAAATTGATCCTTTTAATATACATATAAAGATTAATTTATCAGAATTGATATAATCTTTTTCTATTTCTTTTGCTAGTTCTTTAATTCTATTTTGTAATTTTTCTTCATTTATTAATACTTTTAAATTATTCATATATTCTCTCCAATAAAAATTTAGTCTAATTATACAATTAGGTGAAAAAATTTTCAATATATTTAAGGAAAATATGTAAAATTATTGAAAAAAAGGATGTAAAATGGTAAAATGTAAAAAATTAATAAGGAGGATTAAGAATGAAAACATTACTTAAAAATGGAACGCTAATTGACTATAAAACAAATATTTTTGAAAAAAGAGATATTTTAATTGAAAATGAAAAAATATCTAAAATATCTGTTGAAATTAAGGAAACAGCAGATAAAATTATTGATTGTACTAATTTATATATTATTCCTGGAATGATTGATATTCATTGTCATTTAAGAGAACCTGGGTTCGAACACAAAGAAACAATTAAAACAGGTAGCAAAAGTGCCGTTAGTGGTGGTTTTACAACTATTTGTCCTATGCCAAATACGAAACCTGTACCTGATAGCACTATTATTTTGCAAGAAATAATTAAAAAATGCAAAGAAGAAGGTTTATGTAATATATTACCATATGCATCTGCTACTAAAGGTGAAAAAGGTGAAGAGTTAGTTAATTTTGCTGAGATGAAAAAAGCTGGAGCTATAGCATTTTCGGATGATGGGATACCTGTAACAGATAGTAGAATAATGAGAGAAGCGATTATTAGAGCTGACAGAGAAAATAGTTTTGTTGCATCACATTGTGAAGAAAAATCAGTAGCATCAGGAGCAATACATGCAGGAAAAATAGCAGAAAAATTAGGAGTTGAAGGAGTACTACCAGAAGCAGAAGAAATAATGGCAGCAAGAGAAATAGTAATATCTGAAACAAATAATGTAAGAGCACATATATGTCATATAAGTACAAAAACAACTAAAGATATGATTCGTGACGCTAAAAAAAGAAATGTTAAAGTTACATGCGAAGCTTGTACACACCATTTTGCATTCAATGTAGAAAAAGTATTAGAAGCAGGAGCTAATGCAAAAATGAATCCAGCACTTCGTGATGAAAAAGATAGATTAGCGATAATAGAAGGTTTAAAAGAAGGAACAATTGATGCAATAGTAACAGACCATGCACCACATTCTCCTGAAGAAAAAGCTTTAGGATTAGAAAAAGCACCAAATGGAATTATTGGGTTTGAAACAGCATTATCTGCTGAAATTATGAATTTAGTTGATACTGGAGATATTTCATATTTAGATTTAGTAAAACTTACATCATATAATCCAGCTAAATTAATGGGATTAGATAAAGGAACTATTGAAGAAGATAAAATAGCTGATATAACAATATTTAATCCGGAAGAAAAATATATTTATAAAGAAAAAGATATAGTATCTAAGTCTAAAAATAGTCCTTTTATTGATATGGAATTAAAAGGTAAAGTTAAATATACAATAGTTAATGGTAATGTTGTATTTGATGATACAAATAAATAATTAGGAGAGAGAAATGCCGGGTTTTGTAATACATTTAGCTATAGCAAAAGAATACTTGAAAAAGAATAAAGAAATAAATGAAGAAGACTTTTTAAAAGGTGTAATTCAGCCAGATCTTGTAGAAGAAAAGTCTAAATCTCATTATGGTGCATCAGCAGCTTATTCCAATCTAGAGAAATTTTTAGAAAACAATAATATAAAAAAAAATGACTTTGTTTTAGGCGAATTTATGCACTTAACAACAGATTATATATTCTATAATACTGAAAAATATATGCCGTATTGGCCAAAAGGCGGGCTATATGATGATTATGATAAATTGAATAAATCACTAATTTCAAAGTATAATATAGGCGAAATACCAGAAAAAATCAAAGGTTACGCGCAATACAAGATAGGAGAACCTATAAATCTTAAGGAATCAATATGTATAGATTTAATAGAATATGTTTCTGGTTTAGATTTAAAAGAGATAGCGAAAGAAGTAATTAATAAAGATCCAAAGTGGACTAAATTTATTTTTAAAGAAGAACCACAAGAAAACAATACAAAATACAATCAGAAAGTAGAAGAAGGGAATGAAAGATGAAATTAGCAATAGATAGATTAATAGATAAAATTAAAGAAACAGGAAATCCAACAGTAATGGGATTAGACCCGAGATTTGATATGTTACCAAAAGCAGTAACAGATAAATATCCAAAAACTCTTGAAGGAGTATCTAAAGCGATTATAGAATATAACAAAGCTCTAATAGATAATACTTGTGATATTATACCAGCAATAAAACCACAAATAGCATTTTATGAAATGTTTGGAGTACCAGGAATGGTAGCATTTGAAGAAACATGTAAATACGCAAAAGAAAAAGGAATGATAGTGATTGCTGATATTAAAAGAGGTGATATTGGCTCTACTGCAGAAGGATATTCTAATGCATATTTAGGAAAAACTAAAATTGGAGATATAGAAGAAAGTATATTTGATGTGGACTTTATTACTGTAAATCCATATATGGGTTCAGATTCTGTAGTGCCGTTTGTAAAAGATTGTATTAAATATAACAAAGGAATTTTTATACTTGCTAAAACATCTAATTCATCATCAGGGGAATTACAAGATTTAAAACTAGAAGATGGACAAGAAGTATATAATAAAGTTATTGAACTTATTGAAAAATGGGGAGAAGATGTAAGAGGTGAATATGGATATAGCAGTGTTGCAGCAGTTGTTGGAGCAACATATCCAAAACAATTAGAAGGAATACGTGAATTAGGTAAACATACATTTTTCTTAATACCAGGTTATGGAGCTCAAGGTGGTAAGGTAGAAGATATTTTACTAGGGTTTGATAATAATGGTTTAGGTGGAATTGTTAATGCATCAAGAAGTTTAATGTGTGCATTTAAATCACCATTATATAAAGAAAAATATAGTGAAGAAGAATACTATTTAGCAACTAGAGAAGAAGCACTTAGGATGAGAGATGAATTAAATCAAAAATAATGTAATCTATATAGATAAAAAATATAATATAATTTAGGAGGAATTTTTATGCCAGAAATGTTTTTAGCAAAAATAGTTAATAAGGTAAATATAAAAGAAGATATAATTAAATTTAGTGTAAAAGCACCTAGTATAACTGAAAAGTCAGAAGCAGGACAATTTATTGAGATACGAGTATCAGAAGGTATTGATCCTTTTTTAAGAAGACCTATTAGTATACACAATATAAAAAAAGAAGACGGAATAATAGAATTTATAATACAACTAAAAGGAAAAGGTACTAAATATCTTTCAGAAATACAGATAGGACAAGATTTAGATATAATTGGTCCATTAGGACATGGGAAATTTGATTCTAGTAAAAGTGAAAAATTAGGAATTATAGGTGGCGGAATAGGTGTTTTTCCTTTATATCAACTTGCGAAACAATCAATAGAAAAAGGGAAAATAGTGACTACATATTTAGGATTTAGAAATAAAGATTTTGTAGTTTTAGAAAATGAATTTAAAAGCGTTTCAACTGAGTTAGTAATATCAACAGATGATGGAAGTTATGGAAGAAATGGTTTTGCGATTAATTTTCTAAAGCAAGATATTGAAAGTGGAAAAGTAGATAGTATATTTGCTTGTGGTCCAATGCCAATGTTAAAAGCTGTTAAAAAACTTGCAGAAGAAAAGAATATACCATGTCAAATATCTATAGAAGAAAATATGGCTTGTGGTCTAGGATTATGCTTAGGTTGTGCAGTTAAAACATCAGCAAGTAGTAATGAAGCACCAGAGTATGTACATGTTTGTAAAGCAGGTCCAGTATTTGATGCTACTTATGTTGATATATAGATTATAAATTTAAAAGAAAGGAGTGTATGTTGTAGATAAATACATCATACAAAATAATATATGAATACAAAAATAAATTTTGCAGGTATTGAAATGAAAAATCCAGTAACAGTTGCGTCTGGTACATTTGGATATGGTAGAGAAATAAGTGAATTTTATGATTTAAACAAACTAGGAGCTGTAATTACAAAAGGTACTTCTTTAAAACCAAAAAGTGGAAATAAACCATCAAGAGTAACAGAAGTAGCAGGTGGAATGCTAAATAGTATAGGACTTCAAAATCCAGGTGTTGAATATTTTGCCAAAAATGATTTACCATTTTTAAGACAATTTGACACGAAAATAATTGTGAATGCATGTGGTAGCACAGTAGAAGAATATGTTGAATTATGTACAATATTAAATGAATTAGATATTGATGGTGTAGAGTTAAATGTATCTTGTCCAAATGTTAAAGCAGGCTGCATGGCTTTTGGTAGCACAGTAGAAGGTGTTAAATTAGTAACAAGTGAAGTTAAAAAAGTTTTAACAAAAAAACCTTTAATAGTTAAATTGACACCAAACGTAACAGATATTGCAAGTATTGCAAAAGCAGCAGAAGAAGCTGGAGCAGATGGAATATCTTTAATAAATACATTATTAGGAATGAAAATAGATATACATAAAAGAAAACCAGTATTAGCAAATAATACAGGTGGGTTATCTGGTCCATGTGTAAAACCAGTAGCAGTTAGAATGGTTAATCAAGTAGCAAATGCGGTTAAAATTCCAGTACTAGGAATGGGTGGAATTATGAATGGAGAAGATGCAATTGAATTTATGTTAGCAGGAGCTAATGCGATTTCAATTGGAGCAGGAAATTTTGTAAATCCATATACTGGTGCAATAACAGCACAAGGAATAGAAGATTATATGAAAAAATATGACATTAATGATATTAACAGTATTGTTGGTACAGTTACAATGAATTAAATAAAAAGAAAACTATCTTTTAGTAGTAATACTATGAGATAGTTTTTTGTTATACTATTTAATTAATCTGTTTTATTGTCATCTTTAGAGTCAATTGGATTAAAGTCATTTTCTACTGTTTCAGGACTAATACTTGGTTCATCAATTGTTTGATCTATACTAAGATTAGCATTAGAATTTTGAGTTGGTATTTGAGTAGTGATAGTAGTGTTAGTTGAATCAGAATTATCAGTATTGTTAGAAGTAGTATTTTGATTACTTCCGTTTGGTCCAATATATTTAATGTCTTTACTAAATCCTATAATTGGATAAAAAATCCATGGAACAAAAATTAATCCAACAGTATATCCAACACCTTTTCCAAAAGCAATAGCTAATTTGAATGATGAATAGACAGATAAACCTAAACTAACTAAACACACTAAAATATTAATGATATCTGGGAATACTGATAAGAAAAGATTAGGACTACCAGTAGTTCCTTCAATTACTCCACTTGTAAATCCTGTAATGAAATAAAATGGCATTAATATAATTGGTAATAGATATATCAATAAAAACCAAGGTGAGACACCTGAAATTTTAAATTCAGTATATATATTATAGTATGGTATTAAAACCTCCCATCCACCTTTACCAGCTTTAGTAAAAACTTTCCATTGTCCAATTAATCTAATTATATTAGGTATTAAAGAAAGTAATATAAGTACAAAAAACATAATCATAAATATTGCAAAAAAACCAGCTATAGCATTATTCATACCAGTAGTATTTATTGTTTCTAAATTTGTATTTGTTGAGTACATAAAACATCCTCCTTTCATGATTTATATACATATTATTGCATTTTTAATTTAAAAAAGCAATAATAATCCGTAATTTCCTAAAGAAAAATATTAAACTAATTGTATTAATAAATATTCTCTGATATAATGCGAATATATATTAAAATATAGGAGGAATTATTGTGGAAAATGATTTAAACCAAAATACTAATTGTGGTAACTGTTGTAAATGTGGTGGAAAGCCAAAAGATAAATTTTTAGAAGGGATTTTTAAAACTTATGAACCTATAAAGGATAATTTAATTCAGATATTAAATGAAATACAAGATCATTATGGATATGTACCTAATTATGTTCAAAAAGAATTAGCAGAATTTTTATCAATGCCGTTTGCAGAAGTTTATGGTGTTGTAACATTTTACTCTAGATTTTCATTAGAACCAAAAGGAAAATATAATGTATCTATATGTATGGGAACAGCATGTTATGTAAAAGGCGCTCAAAAAATGCTTGACAGATTAGTAGAAAGACTACAAATTGAACCTGGTAAAACATCTGAAAATGGTATGTTTTCAATAGAAGAAACAAGATGTGTAGGTGCATGTGGATTAGCACCAGTTTTTACTGTGAATGGTGAAGTTTATGGAAAAGGAACTGTACAAAAGTTGGATAAAGTATTAGATGAATTATTAGAAAGTAATAAGGAGGTTTAAGTCTATGAAAACATTTGAAGAAATTAAAGCGATACGTGAAAAAAAGAAAAAAGAGTTAGATTTAAGAATAAATACAGAAGCAGACACAAGAGAAAAACATATACTAATTTGTCATGGTACAGGTTGTACATCTGCAAAATCAGATAAAATATTAGAAAACTTTAATAATATATTAAAAGAAAAAAATATAGAAAATGTTAGAGTTGTAAAAACAGGTTGTTTTGGACTTTGTGCAAAAGGACCAATAGTAATAATTAGACCAGAAGATACTTTTTATGCTATGGTAACACCAGAAGATTGTTTAGAAATAATTGAAATACATATTGAAAAAAAAGAAAAAGTTAAAAGATTACTATGCAAAGATGTTGACGGTACAGTTGTAGATAGGTTAGATGAATTAGGATTCTATAAAAAACAAAAAAGAATAGCATTAAAAAATTGTGGTGTAATAGATCCAGAGCAAATCGATGAATATATTGCTTTTGATGGATATTTAGCATTAGAAAAGGTATTAAAAGAAGCAAATAGGGATAATATAATAGATGTAATAAAAGATTCAGGACTTCGTGGTCGTGGTGGAGCTGGGTTTCCAACAGGAATGAAATGGGAATTCACTAAAAAAGCTGAAAATGAACAAAAATATGTAGTTTGTAATGCTGATGAAGGTGATCCAGGCGCATTCATGGACAGAAGTATTTTAGAAGGTGATCCACATACAATATTAGAAGCTATGGCTATTGCAGGTTATGTAATAGGAGCAAATAAAGGATACATATATGTAAGAGCAGAATACCCAATAGCTGTTGATAGATTAAAAATAGCTATTAATCAAGCTAAAGAATATGGACTATTAGGAAACAATATATTTGGAACTGAATTTAGTTTTGATATGGAAATAAGGTTAGGAGCAGGAGCATTTGTTTGTGGAGAAGAAACAGCTCTTTTAGAATCAATTGAAGGTAGACGTGGGCAACCTAGATTAAAACCACCATTCCCAGCAAACAGTGGTTTATGGGGAAAACCAACTTTAATTAACAATGTTGAAACATATGCTAATATTACTCAAATAATTTTGAATGGAAGTAGTTGGTATTCATCAATTGGTACAGAGAAATCAAAAGGAACAAAAGTATTTGCTTTGGGTGGAAATGTAAACAATATAGGTTTAGTTGAAGTGCCTATGGGAACAACACTAAGAGAAATAGTATTTGAAATTGGTGGCGGAATACCAAATAAACGAGAATTTAAAGCTGCTCAAACAGGTGGTCCATCAGGTGGTTGTATTCCAGCTGAACACTTAGATACACCAATTGATTATGAATCATTAAAAGAAATTGGTTCAATGATGGGGTCAGGTGGTCTTATTGTAATGGATGACACAAAATGTATGGTAGGACTTTCAAAATTCTATTTAGACTTTACAGTAAGTGAAAGTTGTGGTAAATGTACACCTTGTAGAATTGGTACAAAAAGAATGCATGAGATATTAGAAAAAATATGTGATGGTAATGGTGAATTAGAAGATTTAGATAAATTAGAAAAATTAAGTATAAATATTATTAAATCAAGTGTTTGTGGACTAGGTCAAACAGCTCCAAACCCTGTACTTAGTACAATGAGATATTTTAAAGATGAATTTGTTGAACATTGTGTAGATAAAAATTGTAGAGCAATGGAATGTAAAGCACTTAGCAAGATAGTTATAATACCTGAAAAATGTAAATGCTGTGGTTTATGCCAAAAATCTTGCCCAGTTGACGCGATAGCTGGAGAAAAAAGAGAATTAAGAGTTATAGATCAAGAAAAATGTATTAAATGTGGTTCTTGCATTCCAAGTTGTCCATTTAAAGCAATTGGAAACTAATATAGATTTGATTTAATTAAAATAGGAGGAAATATTTAATGGAAAATGAAATGATTACACTTAAAATAGATAATAAAGAAGTAACTGTGCCAAAAGGATATACAGTATTGCAAGCTGCTAAAAAAGCAGGAATAGATATCCCAACACTGTGTTTTTTAAAGGAAATAAATGAAGTTGGAGATTGTAGAATGTGTATAGTAGAAGTTGAAGGAAGACGTGGGTTTGCAACTTCATGTGTACAAAAAGCAGAGGATGGAATGGTAGTTAGAACAAACACTGGAGATATAATTGAATCAAGAAAAGTAATACTTGATTTAATCATATCAAATCATAATAGAGATTGTTTAACATGCATCCGTTCTGGAAACTGTGAACTTCAAACTTTAGCAACTAAATTTAATATGAATAAAGTTGAATTTGAAGGTAGTAAAAAAGAATTTGAAATAGATGACTTATCACCATCTGTTGTTAGAGATTTTAGTAAATGTATTTTATGTAGAAGATGTGTTGCAACATGTAAGGGAGTTCAAAAAGTAGGAAGTATTGATACAGCAAATAGGGGATTTGATTCTTGTATAGCAACAGCTGAAAACAAAAGTTTAAAAAATGTAAATTGTACTTATTGTGGTCAATGTATACAAAGCTGTCCTGTTGGGGCACTTCATGAAAAACAAACAACTGATGATGTATGGAAGAAATTAAAAGATAAAGATACTTATGTAGTTGTTCAAACTGCACCAGCTGTTAGAGCAGCACTTGGTGAAGAATTTGGAATGGAAATAGGAACAAATGTAACTGGTAAAATGGTAACAGCTTTAAAATCTTTAGGATTTGACAAAGTATTTGATACAAATACAGCAGCAGATTTCACTATAATGGAAGAAGCAAACGAATTTATAGAAAGAGTAACAAATGGGGGAGTTCTACCAATGATTACATCTTGTAGTCCTGGTTGGATAAGATATATAGAAATGAATTATCCAGAATTATTACCACATCTATCTAGTTGTAAATCACCACATCAAATGTTTGGAGCATTATTAAAATCATATTATGCTGAAAAAGAAGGAATAGATCCTAAAAAAATGTATGTATTATCAGTAATGCCCTGTGTTGCTAAAAAATCAGAAAGTCAAAGACCAGAGATGGAAGTAGATGGCAACACAGATGTTGATAATGTTATTACAACAAGGGAATTAGCAAGAATGATTAAAGAAGCAAATATTGATTTTGTGAATATACCAGACTCTGAATTCGATAGTCCTATGGGAGAAGCAACAGGAGCTGCTGCAATATTTGGAACAACAGGTGGAGTTATGGAAGCTGCACTTAGAACTGCACAAGATACTTTAACAGGTGAAAGTTTAGATAAAGTAGATTTTGAAGCTGTAAGAGGTGGTCAAGGAATAAAGCAAGCAAAAGTAAATATTAATGATACTAAAATTAATGTTAGGGTTGCAAGTGGATTAGGTAATGCCAAAAAAATATTAGATGAAATTAAATCTGGAAAAGCTGATTATCAATTTATTGAAATTATGGCATGTCCGGGTGGATGTATAATGGGTGGCGGACAACCAATTAAATCATCTAAATTAAGAGAAGAAGTTGATGTTAGAAAATTAAGAGCAAGTTGCCTATATTCTATAGATGAAGAAAGTACTGTTAGAAAGTCTCATGATAATCCGATAGTTAAAAAAATATATGCAGAATATTTAGAAAAACCTGGAAGTCATAAATCTCATAAACTATTACACACTCATTACGAGAAAAAAGAAAAATATACTGGATAATAAGAAAGTTATTTAAGTATACTATATAAAAATATATAAAGAATAGGAAAAATACAAATGAAAGATATAAATAAAAATAAAGGGATCACACTTATTACATTAGTAGTTACAATAGTAGTGTTATTAATTCTTGCAGGAATTTCTGTTGCTATGTTAACAGGAGAAAATGGCATAATATCACAAGCAATTAAAGCTAGTGATGCTTCAAAAAAAGCAAACATAGATGAAATTGTAAGAGTAAATTTATTAGAACAAGAAACATTAGATCTAACAACATATGAAACATTTGAAAATATAAAAGAAGATTTAGATGATTTGAATTTAACTCAAGAAGAAATTCAAGAAATTAAATTTGAATATGGTTTAAGAAACGAACCAAATCCTCCAGAGCTTGGAGAAAATATGATACCTGTAAAATATGATGAAGAAGAGCAACAATTTATAGAAACTATTGAAACAGATCCGAAGTGGTATAATTATGAAATACAAGAAAGTATGACACAAAATGGTGGAACTTCTGAATGGGCAAATGCTATAACCAAAGACAGTAGTGGAAGAATAACAGGATATTGGGTATGGATTCCAAGATTTGAGTATAAAATATTAGATGAAGGTGTAGAAGAGTTATTAAAAGATGGAGAAGATATATTAGCAACTCCAAATGGAGCTAAACAAATAGATATAGAGTTTATACCGAGTAATCAAGTAAACCCAGAAATAGGATATACAGTGCATCCAGCTTTTCAAAATGGAGATTATAATAATAATGGTCAACCAGATACTGGAGAATATTTATATGGAGAGTGGGATTCAGAAATATCAGGATTTTGGATTTCTAAATATTCAGAATCAAATCAAGAAGCACTGTATCAAGCAACAAGAGATACCTTATTTGTTCCTAATAGATTTATGAAAATGGAAACAGATATAGGAGCAAGTTATCAAAGGATGTTAGATTTAAATAATGAAGGTAATTTATTTGGATTTACTGAAAAAGATGATACTCACATGATTAAAAATAGTGAATGGGGAGCTGTAGCATATTTAGGTCATAGTCAATATGGAAGAAACGGAACAGAATTAAGAGATAATAATTTTCACCCCAATTGGCATTATATAACAGGAACTGCAGGATCAACTCATAATGGAGGTTGGATATTAGATTATCCAGAAGATATAAATAGATATAATGGGGAATATGGAATGTTAAATTCCACAACTGGCAATGTTTATGGAGTATATGATATGCATGGAACAGTTAAACAGCATGTTGCAGCATACTATATTAATGGAACAAATGAAACATTAATAAATGGTGAAGAAATGATATATATTGGTGGAAGTCAAATAAATGGATTAGATACTATTGGAAATAAATATAAGACTGTTTTTGCTTCAAATACTTCAGAGAATGAACAACTATATAATGGTGGAGTAATATTTGAAACAAAAGGATGGTATTATGATTATTTTAAAATATTTGATAGCAGTAATCCTTTCCTTATAAAAAATGGTGGTCCACATGCACAAGCTTATAATACATGGCCTGGAATGTTCTATAATCTATTATCTAATGGTGTAACAACTACAACTAGAGCGGTGGTTATAATAAATAATTAATAATATAAATAAAGATATAGATAAGCAAATCAAAATGCAATCTATATCTTTTAATTTTAAATTAGTGGGTGTATAACAAATGTACGGGAAATAAAATTCCTAAACATTTAGTTATACATC
>CAYJGL010000010.1:0-33032 GCA_964369695.1 uncultured Clostridium sp. | reverse complement strand
AAAAATGAAAGATGCAATAACATATGAATTACTACACACATGTAAACAAACAGGAGCAAGAAGAGGAGTGATACATACACCACATGGAGATATACAAACACCAGTATTTATGCCAGTAGGAACACAAGCTACAGTAAAATCTTTAACACCTGAAGAATTAAAAAATGATATAAAAGCAGATATAATATTATCAAATACATATCACCTATATTTAAGACCAGGAAACAAATTAGTAAAAGAAGCGGGTGGACTCCATAAGTTTATGAAATGGGACAGACCTATACTTACAGATAGTGGCGGTTTTCAAGTATTTAGTTTAGGTGATTTGAGGAAAATAAAAGAAGAAGGTGTTGAATTTAAATCTCATTTAGATGGTAGTAAACATTTCTTTTCACCAGAATCTGTTATGGAAATAGAAAATGATTTAGGTGCTGATATAATAATGGCATTTGATGAATGTGTTGAATACCCAGCAAGTTACGAATATACAAAACAATCAATGGAAAGAACTACTAGATGGGCAAAAAGATGTAAAGAATCGCATAAAAATACGGAAGAACAATCCTTATTTGGAATAGTTCAAGGTGGATTTTATAAAGATTTAAGAGAAAAAAGTGTTAAAGACTTAGTAGATTTAAACTTTCCGGGATATGCTATAGGTGGAATAAGTGTAGGTGAGCCGAAAGAAGAATTTATTGATATATTAAAATATACAGCACCACTTCTTCCAGAAGATAAGCCAAGATATTTAATGGGAGTAGGAACACCAGATTATTTAATAGAAGCTGCACTTTCAGGAATTGATATGTGTGATTGCGTATTACCTACTAGAATTGCAAGGAATGGAACAGCAATGACATGGAATGGTAAAGTAGTTGTAAGAAATGCAACATATGAAAAAGATTTCACACCATTAGATGAAGAATGTGATTGTTATACATGTAGAAATTATACAAAAGCGTATATAAGACATTTAATAAAAGCAAATGAAATTTTGGGAGTTAGATTATTATCAATTCATAATTTAAGATTCTTGACTAATTTAATGGAAAGAGTTAGAATAGAGATAGAAAATGATAATTTAGGAACTTTTAAAGAAGAATTTTATAAAAAATATGGGTATATAAAATAGGGGGGTACAAATGAATTTAATTGATGAAGAATATCAAAAAAATAAAAATGTAAATACAAAAGGAATTCAAAAAATAATAATTGCAATTATAATTATTATAGTTATTATGATACTTGCAATAGGAGCATATTTATTATATGAGAAAGTATCTGATTTAAGAGTAACATTAGATGGACAAGCTAATATAAGATTTGAACAATTACTAGTATTTGAAGAAGATGGAAAAGTATACATGCCAATTAAAGAAGTCTCAAAATATTTAGGATCTACAGAAAGTTACAATGGTCACTATGAAGATAGATCAGAAGATAGTAATAAATGTTATATAAAATCAGATAACGAAGCAGTAAACTTTACAAATGGTTCAGCACAGATTGAAGTTTTAAATTTAACAACAGGTTCAGGAAATTACAAAATAATAGAAACAGCAGATAAGGTCAAAACAATAAATGGAGCATTATATGCTTCGAGTGATACTATTTCAGAAGCCTTTAATATAACATTTGACTATAATACATCAACAAATACCATTACTGTTTTTACATTGACATATTTAGTTGAAAGTTATACTCCATGGGCATTAGAACAAGGATATTCTGGGATTAGTGAAAAATTTGAAAATCAAAAAGCTATCATAGATAACAGGCTAGTTGTATTGGATATTAATGGAAGTCAATTAGGTGTGGTTGATATACAAAATAATAAAATAGTATTAGAGCCAAAATATGAAGATATAACATATTTAAGTGAAAGTAAAGATTATTTAATAAAAACTAATGGTAAAATGGGAATAATAGACGATAATGCAAAAATAATAATACCGGCTAGTTATAGTAGCATAGAAGTATTAGATTATGAAACTGAACTATATATAGTATCAAGTAATAATAATTATGGAGTTATAGATTCAAATGGAAAAACAATAATACACACCGAATATGAAAAAATAGGTGTAAATATTAATGAATATGATCAACCAGAAATTAAAAATGAATATTTATTAATAGATAATATAATACCAGTAGAAAAAGAAGAAAAATGGGCACTGTTTGATAAAACAGGTAAACAATTAACAGAATTTAAATACGATGATATAGGATATAAAGTAAAAAGTGATAGAAATGCAATGAGTATGTTAATAATTCCAAGCTATAATATGTTAGTTGTTTCAGAAAATGAAAAATATGGACTTGTAAATTCTTCAGGGGAAGAAATAATAAAAACAGTAGCAGATGATATATATATGACTATAGAAGGCGGAGAAAGACATTATTATATTTCTATTAATGATGAAGCAAGAGATGCTGAAGAATATTTAGATAGAATTGGTGTGAAAAAAGTAGAAGAAAATAAAGAAGATGAACAAACAGAACAAACTGAATTAGAAAATCCAGAGCAAACACAGGTGATAGTAAATTAAAGCTATATAAAATAAAGCTATATAAAAAAAGCTATATAAAATAAAACTACTTATATTAATTTATGTACTTAGGGGTGTATAAATTAGTTAGTAGTTTTATTTTTCAATATATTTAATATGGTTTTTTGACCACTTAGACTAATAGAAAAAAAACAAAAAATAGTGTACAATATTAAAGTTAAAATACAAAGTGAAAATATATAGAAAACGAAGGGAAGATAAGAAAATGAAAAAAGCCTTTTTATTTCCAGGGCAAGGTGCTCAAATAATTGGAATGGGTAAAGATATATATGAAAAATATGAAGAAGCTAGAAAAATATATAAAGAAGCTACAAGGATATCAGGAATAGATATTTGTAAAATATGTTTTGAAGGTCCAGAAGAAGAATTATTAAAAACAGAAAATACACAAATAGCTATATTAACAACATCACTTGCTATGTTAGAAGTTCTAAAACAAAATAATATAAATGCTGAATATGTTGTAGGATTAAGTTTAGGTGAATATACTGGATTAATATATTCAGGAATATTAAGTTTTGAAGATGGAATAAAATTAATCAAAAAAAGAGGTTTCTATATGGGAAATTTACTCCCAGAAGGAAAATATGCAATGGGAGCTGTACTTAATTTTGATAATGAAATAATAGAAAAAACATGTGAAGAAATAAAAAAAGAAGGATATTTTGTAGTTCCAGCAAACTATAATTGTTCATCACAAACTGTTATATCAGGAGAAGAAAAAGCAATAGATATGGCTATAGAAAGATTAAAAGAACAAGGAGCTAAAAGAATAATTAAATTAAACACAAGTGGTCCATTTCATACAGAAAAATTAATAGAAGCAAAAAAAGCATTTGAAAAAGAATTAGAAAATATTGAATTTAACGAAACAGATATAAAAGTTATAAAAAATATGGATGGTAGTATATATCAAAAAGAAGACAATATAAAAGAGATATTAGCAAACCATATAATCAAACCTGTAAGACTTGACAAAGCAATAAAATTAATGCAAAATGAAGGTGTTGAAGAATACATTGAAATAGGTCCAGGAAAAGTATTAACAGGATTTATAAAAAAAGACAATAAAGAAGCAACAGTATATAATATAAATAATGTAGAAACATTAGAAAATTATATTGATAAATAGAAATAACTTGAATTAATATAAAAAAAGTATAAAAATGTAGTACTTAAAAAAGTTAATAAACAAAAAAATAAATATGAAAATAAATATGAAAATAATAGAGGCCTGTCCCAAAAACGACATGAATGTCGCGTTGGGGACAGTCCCCGATGCGACACAATAGAAAGGTGTAAGGTGGAAGTTTGATGAGTGATAATAAAGTGGTTTTTGTAACTGGTGGTTCAAGAGGTATTGGTAAAGAAGTAGCATTGGAGTTTGCAGATAAGGGATATGATGTTGTTATTAATTATGTTTCTGACAAGACTGATGTATCGTTATTAGAAAAAGAGTTTGAAGAAAAAGGTGTTAAATCTTTAATATTGAAAGCAAATGTTGTTAATAGTTCTGAAGTTGAAGAAGTTGTAAAAAAAGCTATTGATAAGTTTGGTAAAATTGATGTTCTTGTAAATAATGCAGGTATTACAAAAGACAATTTGCTTATGAGAATGTCTGAAGAAGAGTTTGATAGTGTAATAAATGTAAATTTAAAAGGTACATATATAGTTTCTAAGATTGTTACTAAATATATGATGAAGAAGAGAAGTGGTAGTATAATTAATATGTCTTCTGTTGTTGGAGTTACTGGTAATGCAGGGCAATGTAATTATTCGGCATCTAAAGCAGGGATAATAGGTTTTACAAAAAGTTTAGCAAGAGAGTTATCTTCGAGAAATATAAGGGTAAATGCAGTAGCACCGGGGTTTATTGAAACTGATATGACAGATGTTTTACCAGAGAATATAAAAGAAGCGGTACATAATCAAATACCATTAAAAAGAATGGGGACAGCAAAAGAAGTTGCAAATCTTACATATTTTTTAGGTTCAGATGAAAGTTCATATATAACAGGTCAAGTTATAAATATTGATGGTGGAATGGTAATGTAATTAAAATAAAAAATATTAAAAATTGTTAAATAAAGAATTAGAAAGGTAAAGAAATGGAAAGAAGAGTTGTAATTACAGGAATGGGAGCATTAACTCCAATTGGAAATAATACAGATGAAATGTGGGAAAGTTTAAAAAAAGGTAAATGTGGTATTGATGAAATAACAAGATTTGATACAACAGAATATAAAGTGAAATTAGCAGGAGAATTAAAAAATTTTAATGAAGAAGATTATTTAGATAAAAAAGAATGTAGAAAACTAGATAAATTTTCTAAATATGCCATAATAGCAGCAAGAGAAGCTTGGAAAGATAGTGGATTAGATAAAGAAACACAAGATATGGAAAGAGTAGGAACGATATTAGGAGCTGGTATTGGTGGAATTGAAACAATAGAGCAAGAAAATAAAAAGTTGTTAACAAAAGGGCCAGATAGAATATCTCCGTTATACATACCGACAGGAATTGTTAATATGGCAGCAGGAAATGTAGCTATAGACTTAGGTACAAAAGGAGAATCAATAGCAATTGTAACGGCTTGTGCAACAGGTACACATTGTATAGGAGAAAGTTATAGAATAATAAAACATGGATATCAAGATATAGCTGTAACAGGTGGAACAGAAGCAAGTATATCTCCATCATCAATAGCAGGATTTACAAATGCTAGAGCATTATCAAAAGCTACTGATAAAGATAGAGCAAGTATACCATTTGATAAAGAAAGAAATGGATTTATAATGGGAGAAGGTGCAGGTGTTTTAATATTAGAAGAATTAGAACATGCCAAAAAAAGAAATGCTAGAATTTATGCAGAAGTTGTTGGATATGCAGCAACATCAGATGCATATCACATAACATCACCACTTCCAGATGGAGAAGGTGGAGCAAGAGCTATGAAAAATGCAATAAAAGATGCAAAAATAGATCCAAAAGAAATTACATATATAAACGCACATGGGACATCAACACCTTTAAATGATGCTTGTGAAACTAAAGCGATAAAAACAGCACTAGGTGAAGAAAATGCTAAAAAAGTATTAGTAAGTTCTACAAAATCTAGTACAGGACACCTATTAGGAGCAGCAGGAGCAATAGAAGCTATTGTATGTGCTAAAGCGATTCAAGATAGTTATGTACCAGCTACAATAAACTATAAAGTTCCAGATGAAGAATGTGATTTAGATATTGTTCCAAATGAAGGTAGAAATGTAGAAGTAAACTATGCAATGTCAAATTCATTAGGATTTGGTGGACACAATACTAGTATAGTATTGAAAAAATATCAAGATTAATATTAGATAAATTTAAAATTTTAATTGAAAGAAGGATATAAAAATGGAATATAAAGATATAAAAAAATTAATGGATGATATGGGAGATTCAAAAATAGATTCTTTAGAAATAGAATTTCCAGATGGAATAAAAATAAGTATGGCAAAAAATAAAAATACAGTAGTATCTGCACCTGTAACAAATGTTATAGAAGCAAGTGCTCCAATGTCAGTACCAGTAGTAGTACCAGACAAACAAACTAGTTTAGTTAATGTAGAAAAAGAAGAAAACTATAAAA
The DNA here is from genome assembly GCA_964369695.1 of uncultured Clostridium sp. GTDB lineage: Bacteria > Bacillota > Clostridia > TANB77 > CAG-508 > CAG-269. The sequence goes on along the minus strand of CAYJGL010000010.1, from coordinate 26,831 downwards.
TTATCAAAAGTCCAATGGTAGGAACTTTCTATAAAAGTTCATCACCAGACAAAGAAGCATTTGTAAAAGTTGGAGATAAAGTATCAAAAGGGCAAACACTTTGTATAGTTGAAGCCATGAAACTTATGAATGAAATAGAATCAGAATTTGATGGTGAAATTGTTGAAGTTTGTGTTAAAAATGAAGAGATGGTTGAGTTTGGAACACCATTATTCAAAATAAAATAATAAAAAGGAATGAAAAATATGTTAGATATAAATGAAATACAAAAAATAATACCGCAAAGAGCTCCATTTTTAATGATTGATAGAGTTGAAGAATATACACCAGGAGAAAGTGCAGTAGCATATAAAAATGTATGTATAAATGAATGGTATTTTCAAGGACATTTTCCAGAACAACCAATTATGCCAGGAGTATTGATAACAGAGGCATTAGCTCAAACAGGAGCTGTTGCAATTCTTTCTATGGAAGAAAACAAAGGAAAAAATGCACTATTTGCAGGAATAGACAAATTGAAATTTAAAAAAATGGTAATACCTGGTGATGTATTGAAATTGGAAGTTAAAATAATCAAAAGAAAAGGGCCTATAGGAGTTGGAGAAGCTATTGCAACAGTTGATGGAAAAATCGCAGCTAAAGGTGAACTTACTTTTGCAGTAGTATAAAGGAAAGGATAAAGATATGTTAAGAAAAATTTTAATTGCAAATAGAGGGGAAATAGCTGTTAGAATAATAAGAGCTTGTAGAGAAATGGGAATAAGAACAGTAGCTGTATATTCAGAAGCAGATAAAACAGCACTTCACACTAGACTTGCAGATGAAGCAGTGTGTATAGGACCAGCACCTTCAAATAAAAGCTACTTAAACATGAAAACAATTTTAGAAACAGCATGTTTAACAGGTGCAGATAGTATACATCCAGGTTTTGGCTTCTTATCAGAAAATGCAACATTTGCAAAATTATGTGCTGAAATGGATATAAAATTCATAGGGCCAGACTATAGATTAATCAATTTGCTAGGAAATAAATCTAAAGCCAAAGAAACTATGGAACAAGCAGGAGTTCCCGTTGTTCCAGGTTCAAAAGGTCTTATAGAATCAAAAAAAGAAGCTATTAAATTAGCAGAAAAGATTAAATATCCAGTAATATTAAAAGCATCAGCAGGTGGTGGGGGCAGAGGTATTAGAATAGCTAATTCTCAAGAAGAACTAGAAAGTGCGTATGATATAGTAAAACAAGAAGCTAAAATATCATTCAATGATGATAGTTTATACATAGAAAAATTCATAGAGAATCCAAGACATGTTGAAATTCAAATATTAGCAGATGAAAAAGGAAATGTAGTTCATTTAGGGGAAAGAGATTGTTCTGTTCAAAGAAGAAATCAAAAAGTATTAGAAGAAACACCATCAGCTATATTATCTGAAAGAACTAGAAAAAAAATGGGTGAAGCATCTGTAAAAGCTGTTAAAGAAATAGGATATACTAATGCAGGAACAATAGAATATTTAGTAGATAAAAATAATGATTTTTATTTCATGGAGATGAATACAAGAATACAAGTTGAACATCCAGTAACCGAAATGGTAACAGGAACAGATTTAATAAAAGAACAAATTAGAATCGCAAGTGGAGAAAAATTATCTTTTGAACAAGAAAATCTGACATTTACAGGTCATAGCTTAGAAGCTAGAATTAATGCAGAAGATCCAAGCAAAAACTTTATGCCATGTGCAGGTACAATTCAAGGAGTTCATTTACCTGGTGGGAATGGGATAAGAGTTGATACAGCAATATATAATGGATATAAAGTTCCGCCTACGTATGATTCGATGATAGCAAAAATAATCGTTCATGGTAAAACAAGAGAAGAATCAATTGCTAAAATGAAAAGTGCTTTATCTGAACTTGTTGTAGATGGAATAACAACAAATACAGATTTTATAATACAAATACTAGACAATGAAAACTTTAAAACAAGTAATTATGATACCAGTTTTATTGCAAAAGAATTTGATGTAATAAAATAAAAAGCTAATTAATATATAAAATAAGGCCGTATAAAATTAAGGTTTTATTTTTTTATATAAAAAATTTACAAAATTTGCAAAAAAATGTAAAAATTTATAAAACTTTTTATGCAAAAAATATTTACAACTAAGTAAAAATCATATAAAATAATTAGGAATGATAAAATACATAATTGTATTAAGACAAAAGAAAATAAATTAAAGGAGAATGTTAATGAAAATATTAATGTTAGCATGGGAATATCCTCCAAGAATTGTAGGAGGAATATCAAGAGTAGTACATGATTTATCAAAAACTTTATTAAAAGATGGGCATGATGTTACAGTAGTAACATATAGAGACGGAGATGATGTACCAGTATTTGAAGATGATAAAGGTGTAAAAGTATATAGAATAGAAAATTATATGATTAATCCAAACAATTTTATAGATTGGATTATGCAAATGAACTTTAATATGGTAGCAAAAGCAAATGAGATAATTGCAAAAGAAGGAAAATTTGATGTAATACATGCACATGATTGGTTAGTTGCTTATGCTGCAAAAACATTAAAAAATTCATATGAAATTCCTATAATATCAACAATTCATGCAACTGAAGCAGGAAGAAATAGTGGAATAAGAGATGAACAACAAAGATATATTAATGATACAGAATGGATGCTTACTTATGAATCAGCAGAAGTTATAGTTAATAGTAATTATATGAAAAATGAATTGCAAAGATTATTTGGACTTCCATATGATAAAATAAATGTAGTACCAAATGGTGTTAATATGACACTATTTAATGGTGTTGATAAAGATTATACATTTAGAAGAAAATATGCAATGGATAATGAAAAAATAATATTATTTATGGGAAGATTAGTGTATGAAAAAGGAATACAACATATAATAGCTGCAATGCCTAAAATATTACAAGGATATAATGATGCAAAATTAGTAATATGTGGAAAAGGTGGAATGATAGACGAGCTAAAAGCTCAAGTTGAAGCTATGGGGATTTCAAATAAAGTATATTTTGCAGGATATATGAAAGGTAAAGATGTTCAAAAAATGTACAAAGCTGCTGATATTTCAGTTTTTCCAAGTACATATGAACCATTTGGAATAGTAGCATTAGAAGCTATGCTTGCAGAAAATCCAGTAGTAGTATCTGATATAGGTGGATTAAATGAAATAGTAGCACATAGAGAAAATGGAATGAAAGCATATTGTGGTAATGCAAACTCATTAGCTGATTCTATATTAGAAGTACTATATGATCATAAATTGGCGTCAGATATGGTTAGAAAAGCGAAAAATAAAGTTAGAAACGAATATAACTGGAGTAAAATAGCACAAGATACACATTTCACATATCAAAAAGCAATTTGTCAATCAATGGCCGAAAAACAAAAAAGAGAAATTGAACAAGAAAGAGCAAGAAAAACTAAGAGAGCTAAGAATACTGAAAGTGAAATTACTAAATTACTTAGTTTTAAAAAACGTCAGGCTTATGCTTAATAGAATAAATATTAATAATTGTAAAGTTATTTGTCAAATATGATAAATAACTTTTTTGATTAATTTTAAAAATTCTACAAATTTAGCATAAAAATAGTGTATAATAAAAGAACAAAAATAAAATATGAAGTAAAGAAATAAAATTGGAAGGAATAATAATGGAAGAAATAAAATTTAAATCAGGGTTTGTATCGCTAATAGGAAGAACGAATGTAGGAAAATCAACATTAGTAAATCTACTAGTAGGAGAAAAAATTGCGGCAATAGCAAATAAAGTTCAAACAACAAGAACAGCAATAAAAGGAATTGTAAATAGGAAAAATTCACAAATAATATTTATAGATACACCTGGAATACATAAACCAAAAACAAAATTAAATGAAGTAATGGTAGAAACATCTTTTACAACTTTAGTTGATAGTGATTTAACACTTTTTTTAATAGAAGCAACAAGTGAAGAAATTGGTAAAGGTGATAGAATAATATTAGAAAAAATTAAAGAGAGTAAACGAAAAACTATATTAATAATAAATAAAATTGACTTAGTAAAAAGAGATACACTACTTAGTTTAATAGATATATATAGAAAAGAGTATGATTTTCAAGAAATAATACCAATATCAGCTGAAAATATTAAATATAAAGAAACTATATTAGAAAAAATAGAAGAAAACTTAGAAGAAGGTCCTATATATTATGATGTAGAAGAATATACTGATCAAACATTAAGACAATTAGCAGAAGAAACAATAAGGGAAAAAGCATTAAGAGTATTAAAAGATGAAGTACCACATGGTATATTTATTGAAGTAGAAAAAATGAAACTAAGAAAAAATAAAAATAAAGAAAAGATATATGATATAGAAGCAACAATTTATTGTTTAAGAGATTCTCATAAAGGAATAATAATAGGGAAAAATGGGGAAATGCTAAAAAGAATAGGAAAAATGTCAAGAATAGATATGGAAGAAAATTTCGGAGAAAAAGTTAATTTAAAAACATGGGTAAAAGTAAAAAAAGATTGGTTAGAAAATAATTCTATTGTAGATAAATTTAAATTAAAATAATATAATATATTATGAATAAAATTCAAAAAAATACAAAAGATAAGATTAAAGTAAAACTTTAAAGGAGTGGATTTAATGGACAGAAATATAGCTTGGGAAAATTTTAAAAAAACAGGAGATATAAATATGTTTTTAGAAATGAAAGCAGCAGAAAGATTTGAAAATGGTATAAATCAAGAAGGATATAATGGAAATATAAAAGAAAAAATGGGGGATACATGGCAAATGCGAAAATAAATGGAATAGTACTTGCAGAAAATGATATGGGAGATTTTGATAAAATGCTTACAATATTAACACCAAATTTAGGTAAAATATCATGTGTAGCTAAAGGAGCAAGAAGACCCAAAAGTGCTCTTTTAGCTGGAACACAAATGTTTTGTTTTGCTGAATATTTGATGTATAAAGGTGGAAATACATATCACATAAACTCGGTAAATTCAATAGAATTTTTCTATAATCTAAGAATTGATTTAGACAAGTTGAAATATGCAGTACATATAAGTAAAATTGTACAAGACGTTGTACATGAGAATCAAAATAGTTTTAATATATTACAATTAGTTTTAAATACATTATATATAATATCAGAGAGTGAAAAAGATTTAGACTTAATTTTAAGTATATTTAAAATGCGTTTATTAAAAATATTAGGATATACACCTAACATACAAGAATGTAAAAATTGTAAAGAAAAAGACAACTTTAAATATTTTAGTATAAAGGATAATGGATTTAAGTGTATTAATTGTGGAAAACAAGATGAATCAGCAATTGAAATAATAGAAAGTACAAAAAATGCTATTATATATACATTAACATCTCCAGCTAAAAAAATATATAATTTTGAATTAAAAGATGATGCATTAAAAGAATTTAAGTTAATATCAAATTTATATTTTAGCCAAAAACTTGAAAAAGAATATAAGTTGGAAAGTATGTTTAAATAATATGGATATATAAGTAAAATAAAAAACCCGCAAAACAATAAAGTTATGCGGGGGATTATTTTTATTCATCATCATCAATACTGTTGTTAAACAATATTGTAAACGCAACTAAAAATAATCCATAAAGAATGAGTATTTCAACCAAATTGGTTGAAAGAGCATTCTTTAATAAGGTTAGTAATGTTTGTGCTTCTAAAACACAAAACATTACTAAAATTGGAATTATAGTAATTGTAAATAATTTCCGTAACTTTGTACGGAAATTGTTTATATCTTTATAATTATCTTTATCTTTATCAATAAAGATAAAGATAATTGATATTATAATTCCAACTCCGTGAGCTGCTAGTAAAAGCAACTCATTTTTCTCAAGAAGAAAAATTATTTCTTCTTGAGAAAAAACTAGTGGGATACTAACCATTACTGTTATTATGGTTAGTATAATTTTTGCAACGTACTTTATTTTGGGCTTCATTCGAAGACCCCCCTTTCGAAATTAGTATACATAAATTATAACATGAAAAACTAATAAATTCAATAAAATTCATAAATTTTAAATAAATTATCTAAATACACCTGAAAAGACAACTTTAAATATTTTAGTATAAAGGATAATGGATTTAAGTGTATTAATTGTGGAAAACAAGATGAATCAGCAATTGAAATAATAGAAAGTACAAAAAATGCTATTATATATACATTAACATCTCCAGCTAAAAAAATATATAATTTTGAATTAAAAGATGATGCATTAAAAGAATTTAAGTTAATATCAAATTTATATTTTAGCCAAAAACTTGAAAAAGAATATAAGTTGGAAAGTATGTTTAAATAATAGAGAGATAAATTTCTATATTGAAATTCTAAAAATAGTTGAAAAATATAAATAATAAGTATATAATAAGAATATACAAACAATATCAAAAAGAGAAGGGAGCGATTTTTATGAAAATAAAGATAACAGGAAAGGAACTAAAGATAACAGAGGCAATACACGATTACGTGGAAAAAAAATTAGATAGAATTGATAAATATTTTGAAAGTGCAGAGGCAGATGTTACACTAAAAACAGAACATCATGCACAAATAGCAGAAATTTGTGTTATGGTAAATGGGGAAAAGTATAGAGCTGTAACAGAAGATAAAGACATGTACGCATCAATAGATAAAGATATTGATATATTAGAAGGTCAAATAAGAAAAGCAAAAACTAAAAAAGATAAAATGATGAGAGATTCATCTTTTAAATCAATGGAATTAGTTGATAAAAAAATATTAGAAATACAAGATGAAATAATTAAAACAACATATTATGATATAAAACCTTTATCACCAGAAGATGCAGTTTTAAAACTAAAAGAAAAACCAGCAAATAGTTTCTTAGTATTTATAAACATAGATACAAACAAAGTAAATGTTATACATAAATTAAAAGATGGTAAAAACTACGGTTTAGTAGAACCACAAGGATAAAAATTAAAAGGCTTATATGTTTAGATATAGGTCTTTTTTATGTTAGTATAAATTGCCAATTACCAAAAAAGACTTGACAGTTTACAATAATAAGGATAAAATAGAAAAGAAGGAAAAAATATATTGAAAATAAATACATACATAAATATATATATTTTATTCGAACATTGAAAATTAAATAAGAAAGAGGTGTAGAAATAATGGATATTATAATCATTATTGTCTCTGTCTTAATCTCACTTGTGATAGGTATGATAGTAGGTAATGTATACCGTAAAAAAGTTGCAGAATCTAAAATTCAAGGAGCAGAAAATGAAGCTAAAAGATTAGTTGATATAGCAAAAGTAGAAGCAGAAAATCTTAGAAAAGCAGAAATTTTTAAAGCTAAAGAAGAAATTATGAGTAATAGAAAAGAACTAGATCAAGAGATTAAAGAAAGAAGAGGCGAAATTCAAAAACAAGAATCAAGATTAATTCAAAAAGAAGAAAATTTAGAAAGAAGAGCAAATAATTTCGAAAAGAAAGAAAAAGGCTTAGAAAAAGAATTTGAATCAATTGAATTACAAAAACAAGAAGTAGAAGAGTTACGTTTACAAGAAATATCAGAACTTCAAAAAATATCATTATTAACAAAAGAAGAAGCACAAAAAATGCTATTATCTGAATTAGATAAAAAATTAACAGCAGAAAAAGCAATGATAATTAGAGAAAAAGAACAAAAAGCTAAAGAAGATAGTATGAAAAATGCTAAAGAAATATTAGCTTATGCAGTACAAAAATGTGCAGCAGATCATTCTCAAGAAACTACTGTATCAATAGTATCACTTCCTAGTGATGATATGAAAGGAAGAATAATTGGTCGTGAAGGTAGAAATATTAAAGCTTTAGAAACATTAACAGGAATTGACTTAATAATTGATGATACACCAGAAGCAGTAGTATTGTCAGGTTTTGATCCATTAAGAAGAGAAGTTGCAAAAATTGCTTTAGAAAAATTAATCAATGATGGAAGGATACATCCTTCTAAAATAGAAGAAATGGTTGAAAAAGCTAAAGAAGAAGTGGAACTTACAATAAAAGATGAAGGAGAAAGAGCAGTTTTAGAAACAGGTGTTATAGGACTTCATCCAGATATAGTTAAATTAATAGGTAAGTTAAAATACAGAACAAGTTATGGACAAAACGTTTTAAACCATTCAATTGAAGTTTCTAATTTAGCAAGAATAATGGCAGAAGAATTAGGTTTAGATCCTAAAGTTGCAAGAAGAGCAGGGTTATTACACGATATTGGAAAAGCTTTAGATCATGATATGGAAGGAACACACGTAGAAATAGGTGTAGAAGTTCTTAAAAAGTTTAAAGAAAATAGTATAGTAATAAATGCTGTTGAAGCACATCATGGTGATGTTGAACCAAAGACTTTAGAAGCAGTTTTAATTCAAGCAGCAGATGCAATATCAGCATCAAGACCAGGAGCTAGAAGAGAAACATTAGAAACATATATCAAAAGATTGAAAAACTTAGAAGAAATATCAGATTCTTTTGAAGGTGTAGAAAAATCATTTGCAATACAAGCAGGACGTGAAGTTAGAGTTGTTGTTAAACCAGAAAAAGTATCAGATGATCAAATGACAGTTTTAGCAAGAAATATAGCAGAAAAAATTGAAAATGAAATGGATTATCCAGGACAAATAAAAGTAAATTTAATAAGAGAAATCAGATTAAGTGATTTTGCAAAATAAAAAGGAATAAGACTTTAGAAATAAGGTCTTATTTTTTTGTCTTGATTAATTTTAAGATATATAGTATTATACTATGTATAGAAAGAGAGGTATTATGAAAATATTAGCAGTAGGAGATATCGTTGGTAATGCAGGGATAAAAGAGTGTAAAAAAATATTAAGTAAAATTAGAATTGAAGAAAATATAGATTTTGTTATAGTTAATGGTGAAAATTCAGCAGAAGGTATGGGGATAACAGAAAAAAACTTTTATGATTTATTAGATCAAAATGTAGATGTAATAACAATGGGAAATCATACATGGGGAAAAAAAGATATATTTAAGTTTATTGATCATCAAAAATTATTAAGGCCAGCAAACTATCCAAAAGGTGTTTGTGGTAAAGGGTATGGAATATATAACTGGAATGATAAAAAAATATGTGTAATAAACTTAATTGGTAGAGTAGATATGAATATATTATCAGAAAATCCATTTAAAGAAGTTAAAGATATTATAAAAGAAGTAAAAGATAAAGTTGATATAATTGTAGTAGACTTTCATGCTGAAGCTACAGCAGAAAAAATAGCAATGTCATACTATTTAGATGGTGAAATAACAATCTTATATGGAACACATACTCATGTACAAACAGCAGATGAAAAAATATTAGAAAAAGGTACAGCATATATTTCAGATATAGGGATGACAGGTCCTAAAAATTCAGTTATAGGAATGGAGATTGAAGCTTCTATAAAAAGATTTGAAACAACACTTCCAGAGAGATATAGAATAGCTCAAGGAGAAAGTATTTTTAATGGAGTAATTTTTGACATTGACGATAAAACTAATAAAGTAAGAGATATTAAAAGAATAAATATTTAATAAGGTATCTGTGTCGAAAAAAAGGGTTTGGCGCGATGGAAAGTCTATTAAAATCAATAAAAATGCTTTACAATAATTTCCAAATATTGTAAAATTATAATTGTAAAAATTACAACAAAAATTAAATTAATAGGAGGCAGAAAGAAATGGAAATTTTAAAAATTTCATCAAAATCAAACCCTAATTCAGTAGCAGGAGCAATAGCTGGATTAGTAAAAGAAACAAGTAGAGCGGAAATGCAAGCAATAGGGGCAGGAGCATTAAATCAAGCAGTAAAAGCAGTTGCTATAGCAAGGGGATTTGTAGCACCAGCAGGCGTAGATCTAGTATGTATACCAGCGTTCGCAGAAGTTGAAGTAGAAGGAGAAGATAGAACTGGTATAAAATTAATTATAGAGTCAAGAAATTAATTAAAAGAAAATAAATAAAAGTCATGCAAATGTGAAATTTGTATGGCTTTTAAAAAATCTATTGAAAATTTATAAAAATTAATGTATTATATCAAAAGAATAGGGGGAAGTATGAAATCAAGTTATATTAAATATGTTTTTATAATTTTTATTGTAATTTTAGTTATTCTTGCTATATATATAATAAGGGGAAATGAAGAAGAAGCTAAAAGAGAACAAGAATACATTGCAAGTAATGAAGAAGAAAATCAAATAAGAGAGATTAAACTAGGAATAGCAGAATTTGATACGATAAATCCAATACTTAGTAATAATAAAAATGTACAAGATATATCTAAATTAATATACGACCCATTAATAACTTTAACACAAGACTATAAAGCTGAGCCTTGTCTTGCAACAGAGTGGGCAAAGGAGCAAAACAATAGTTATCTTGTAAAATTAAAAGAAAATGTTAAGTGGTCATCAGGACAAAAATTTACAGCTTATGATGTTAAATATACAATTGATATATTAAAACAATCACAATCGATTTATACATATAATGTACAAAATATAACAGGGGTAACAGTTGTAGATGATTATACAATTAGAATTGAACTAGATAAAGAAATACCATTTTTTGAATATAATTTAACATTTCCAATTATTTCGCGAGATAATTTTGAAGGTGAAGATTTTTTTACATCAGAAAAAAATAAAACTCCAATAGGAACAGGGAAATATAAAATTAAAGATATTCAAAGTTCGTATATTGAGCTTGAAAAAAATTTAAACTGGTGGAATAAAGATATAGAATTAAACATTAATAAAATAACTATAAATTTATACTCATCAGTAGGCGAATTATATAATAGTTTTAAATTAGGAAATCTTGATGAAATAAGTACATCAAATCCAAATATAAAAGACTATATAGGTACTATTGGATATAATCCTAAAGAAATAAAAGGTAGAGAGCATACCTATTTAGCAATAAATACAACAAGTAATATATTGTCAAAACAAGAAGTTAGACAAGCAATATCATATTCTATAGATGTCAATAATATACAAAATTCATTAGGAAATACTGGAATTCAGAGTGACTTTCCGTTAGATTATGGGAATTGGCTATATCAAAATATGAGACAGGATACAAGATTTAATCAAGAATATGCAAAACAGATATTAGTTGAAAATGGATGGGTATATAGAAATTCATATTGGCAAAAGACGGAAAATTATATAACGAATAGAATTGAATTTACACTTCTTGTAAAAGTAAATGATAATGAAAAAGTAATAGTAGCAGAAAATATAAAAAGTCAATTGGAGTTGCAAGGTATACGAGTTAATATTAAATTAGCAAATGATGATGAATATTATAGATTATTAGATAGTAGAAGTTATGATATGGCACTTAGTGAAATAACATTATCTCCAAGTCCTAGTTTGGAAACATTCTTAGGTGTAAATAATGTTGCGAATTATAGTAATATAGAAATAACTAATATATTAGAAGAAGTAAAAAATACAAAAGATGAAAATATTTTAATAGAGAAATATAAAAGAATAATAGAAATATATAATACAGATGTACCATATATAAGTCTATACAATGATAAATTAACAGTGGCATATAATAATGAATTATCAGGAGAAATAGCTACAAATTGGTTTTATCAATTTTATGGAATAGAGTCATGGTATAAATAAAAAATAAAATTTTAATAAAAGTATTGACAAAACAAATTTTTGGTATATAATAAAAATACCAAACAAAAGTTTAGTTAAAATAGGAGGAGAAAAACATGAGTGATAATTCAGAAAGAAGAAAAGCATTAGAAATGGCTATGGGTCAAATAGAAAAACAATTTGGAAAAGGTTCAGTAATGAAATTAGGGGAATTTAAAGCAATGGAAATTGAAGCAATCCCGACAGGAGCTTTAAGTTTAGATATAGCTTTAGGTATAGGTGGAGTACCGCGTGGAAGGATTATAGAAGTATATGGTCCTGAATCGTCAGGGAAAACTACCTTAGCACTTCATATAGTGGCTGAAGCACAAAAAATGGGTGGAGAAGCAGCATTTATTGATGCAGAACATGCATTAGATCCAGTTTATGCAAAAAAATTAGGTGTTGATATAGATAATTTAATAGTATCACAACCAGATACAGGAGAACAAGCTTTAGAAATAACAGAAAGTTTAGTAAGAAGTGGAGCATTAGATGTAATTGTTGTTGACTCTGTTGCAGCACTTGTTCCAAAAGCTGAGATAGATGGAGATATGGGAGATTCTCATATGGGATTACAAGCAAGACTTATGTCACAAGCTTTAAGAAAACTTGCAGGTTCATTAAATAAAACAAAAACAGTATTAATATTTATAAATCAATTAAGAGAAAAAATTGGAGTTATGTTTGGAAATCCAGAAACAACAACTGGTGGTAGAGCATTAAAATTCTATGCGTCTGTTAGAATGGATATCAGAAAAATAGAAATGATAAAACAAGATGGTGAAGTAAATGGAAATAGAGTTAGAGTTAAAGTAATTAAAAATAAAGTAGCACCACCATTTAGAGAAGCAGAATTTGATGTTGTATATGGACAAGGTATTTCTAAAGAAGGAAATATTTTAGATATGGCTGTTAATTTAAATATCGTTGAAAAAGCAGGATCATGGTTTAGCTATAATACTGAGAGAATAGGGCAAGGAAGAGAAAATGTTAAAAGATATTTAAAAGAGCATCCAGACATGTTAAAAGAAATAGAAGAAAAAGTAAGACAAAACTTTGTTAAAGCTTTTGAACAAAGTTTAGGAGAAGAAACTTCTAAAGAAGAAGAATAGTAGATTAGAAAAAAAGCACATATTATTTTAGTGGAAAAATATATGTAGATCTATAGAAATATAAAATAAGAATATTAATTATATAAAGACTCTTAGTACAAGAAAAGTTTGTTACTAAGAGTTTTTTATGGAATGAACAAAAAAATATTTGAGTAAATAGGGCTTTTAATAAATAAATTAATATTTTAATCTTAATTTGTTTGACAAAAAAATATAAATTTGATAGAAATAAATAAGGTGAAATATAAATTATTAAAAAGAAAAGGTGGGAATTATAATGAAGAATATAATTGATATAAAAGATTTAACTGTAAAAGAAATTGATGAATTAATAGAAATTGGAAAAGATATTATTAAAAACAAAGAAAAATATTCAGAGATATGCAAAAATAAAATATTATCAACATTGTTTTTTGAACCAAGTACACGTACACGACTTAGTTTTGAATCAGCTATGCATAGTTTAGGTGGGAGTGTTATAGGATTTTCAGAAGCAAGTTCAAGTTCAACATCAAAAGGAGAATCTCTTTCCGATACAATAAGAACAGTTGCATGTTATAGCGACATAATAGTGATGAGACACCCTAAAGAAGGTGCACCACTTGTTGCATCGAGAAAATCAACAGTTCCAATAATAAATGCAGGAGATGGGGGGCATAATCATCCAACACAAACATTAACTGATTTATTAACAATAAAAATAGAAAAAAATAGATTAGATAATTTGACAATAGGACTATGTGGAGATTTGAAATTTGGAAGAACAGTACACTCTCTTATAATTGCAATGTCCAGATATACTAATATAAAATTTGTTCTAATATCACCAGATGAATTAAAAATTCCACAGTACTTAAAAGAAGAAATTGAAAACAATAAAAATATACAATTTTGTGAAACTGAGAATATAGAAGAATATATAGAAGAATTAGATGTTTTATATATGACAAGAGTACAACGAGAAAGGTTTTTGAAAAAAGAAGATTATATAAGATTAAAAGATTGCTATATATTAGATAATAATAAACTGTTAAGAGCTAAAAAAGACTTATGTATAATGCACCCGCTACCTAGAGTTAATGAAATATCAGTAGAAGTAGATGATGACCCAAGAGCTTGTTATTTTAAACAAGTATTAAATGGAAAATATATTAGAATGGCATTAATATTAAAGGTTTTAGAAAATCAAGGAAATAAAAGTAGTGAAAGTAATAAAAAAGAATTTGAAAATACAAATGAAAAGCCAGAAGAAATAAGCCAAAAATATAAATGTATGAACAATAGATGTATAACAACAGTAGAAAATACAATAAATCAAAAATTTGAAAAAATAGAAGGTCAAATAGGAAAATATAAATGTAAATATTGTGAAACACATATACAATTATAGCTATAGTGAAACAAATGAGAGATAAGAATATGGAATAATAAAATATGGAATAGTAAAATAAGTAATAGAAAAAATAGGAGATTAAAGGAGGCCTGTCCCAAAAACGACATAAATGTCGCGTTAGGGACAGTCCCCAACGCGACATCTCCTATTTTTTCTATTTTTCATAGAGTTCTGATATTGAAACGTTTTTTTCTTCAAAATTGTCTACAAATCCTATTGTTGCTGTAGTTGCATTAGAATTTTGAATCCATACTAATCTATTATTGTAAAATACATCACATTTTTCACTATTACTCAATATATCGTTTATTCTAGAAAAATTCATAATATACCTCCAAATATCTTTATTTATATAAAGTATATCCATGAAAAATAAATATATAACTTAATATATTAAAAAGTATAAATAAGAGTATACTAATATTTAGAAAAATTATAATTGACAGGTATTTGAATTTAAGATAAAATACTTTTATAAAGATTTTAGATAAAACATAGGAGGAAAAATGAATATATTATTTAATAACAAAGATTATGAAATGGATAAGAATATAGCTGTGTATGAATTTATTGAAAAAAATAAAATAAATTCGGAATATTCAATAATAGCAGGAATTTTTAATAATGAATATATAAATTTAGGTAAAGAATTAAAAGAAGAAGGAGAATTAGAATTAATAGATATCTCTTCTAAAGCAGGAAGTAAGATATATAGGAGAACAATAATATATATACTTGCAATGGCTTTTGAAAGGTTGTATTCGAATAAAAAATTATCAGTAAATTATCAATTACGAGATGCTATGTATTGCGAAATTGAAAACACTGAAATTACAAATGATATAGTAAAAGAAATAACTAATGAAATGAAGAGCATAGTTAATAGTAATTATAAAATAGAACAAAAATATTTAACAAGAGAAGACGCTATAGAATTATATAAAAAAGAAAATACATCAAAAGGAAGATTACAATTAAATTTAAATTCAAATAGAAAAATATGTATGTATTATTGTGATAATTATTATAACTATTGCTATGGTACAATAGCAAATAGAACAGGAATTGCAAATGTATTTGAATTAATAAAATATGGAAATGGATTTTTAGTAAGATATCCAAATACAGAAAATCCAATAGAGCTTCCGAAATTTATTGAAGGGAAAAAAATTGCATGGGCGTTAGAAGAATATGATAATATTCATCAAATACTAAATGTAGATAAAATATATAGGCTAAATCAAAAAGTAGAAGACAATAAAATTAAAGAAGTTATAATGATAGATGAAGCTTTACATGAAAAGAAAATTGCAAATATTGCAGATGATATAAAAAAACAAAAAGAAGTTAAAATGATACTAATTGCAGGACCATCATCATCAGGGAAAACTACCTTTGCACAAAGATTAGGAATACAACTTAGAATTAACGGAATAAAACCAGTAACAATATCAGTTGATAATTATTTTGTGGAAAGAACAGAGACACCAAAAGATAAGTTTGGGAATTTGGATTTTGAATCAATACATGCAATAGACTTAGAATTATTTAATAATCATTTAACAAAACTTTTAAATGGTGAAGAAATAGAGATGCCACAATTTAATTTTGAAACAGGTGAAAAAGAATATAAGGGAAAAAAGTTAAGGTTAGAAAAAGATCAAGTTTTAGTTATTGAAGGCATACATTGTTTAAATGATGAATTAACAAAAAGTATAAACAAAAAACAAAAATATAAAATATATATTAGTGCATTAGCAGTTTTAAATATGGACAGATATAATAGGATTTCAACAAGTGATACTAGATTAATTAGAAGAATAGTTAGAGATAGTCAATTTAGAGGATATAGTGCTTCTCATACAATAAAAAATTGGCATCTTGTTAGAAAAGGAGAAATAGAGAATATATTTCCTTATGCGGAAGGAGCAAATGTAATATTTAATACATCTTTAATTTATGAGTTAGGAGCACTTAAAAGTATAGTACTCCCGTTATTAGAGAAAATAACTAAACAAGAAAAAGAATATGCTGAAGCCCAAAGATTGATTGAACTAGTAAAATATTTTAAAAGAATATCACCCAAATATATACCTACAAATTCACTGTTAAAAGAATTTATAGGGGGAGGAGATTTTGAATATTAAAATGAAAAGTAGAAACTTTACAAAAATAGATGAACAATTTATATGTGAAAATTGTGGAGAAAAAGTAGATAAATTAGGTTATTCATGTAGAAATCATTGTCCAAGATGTTTACATTCAAAACATGTTGATAAAAACCCAGGAGATAGGGAAGAATCTTGTCATGGAATTTTAGAACCTGTAAGTTTAGAAATAGATAGTAAAAAGGGAAATGTAATAGTTTTTAGATGTAAAAAATGTAATATGATAAGAAAAAATAAAATGGCAGAAGATGATAATATGGATTTAATAATTGAATTAAGTAGTAAACAAATAAAAAATTAGTATTAGGAGAGAGTATGGCAGATATAATATATTTAAGCCCAACTGGTAATACAGAATATGTAGCTAAAGAGCTAAAAAAGATATTAGAGCAAAAACAAAAGTTAAATATTGTAGATTTTAATAAAATGAATAAAAATATACCTATAAAATCAAAGCATTTAATTATTATGTACTCAATACATGCTTTTAATGCTCCGACAGTAATAATTAAATATTTAAAATCTTTAAATGAAAAGAATGATATAAAAAGTATTAGCTATATAGCTGTTGGATGTAATACTACCTTTTTAAATAAAGCTGTAAATAATTGTGTTATTAAAATAGCAAATAAAAAAGGCATTAAAATAAAGCTAAATCGTATTATAGCAATGCCACCTAATTTAGTTAAAGAAATATCTAAAGAACAAGCTAAAGAAATTATTAAAAAAGCAAATAATCAAATACAAGAAATAGGCAAAGATATACTAGAAGATAAAACAGATGAAATTAAAATACCATTTAAGTCTAGAATAATTACAAAAGTAGCGAGTGTTGAAAAAATAGCGACACCACTATTTGGTATTGATTTAAAAGCTAATAATAATTGTATTTCTTGTGGTATATGTTGGGAAAATTGTCCTACACAAAATATATATAAATCAAAAATAGGAAAACCTAAATTTAGATTCAAATGTATGATGTGTTTAGGTTGTATATATAGATGTCCTAAAAAAGCAATATCTCCTAGAATTAACAAATTTATGATTATAAAAAATGGATATAATGTTAGAAATTATTTAAAATAAGATAAAATTTTTAATATTTCATGTTATATACACAGTAATAAGTGGATTTTAAATCTGCTTTTTCTATTTGTATAAAAAAATATTAAAAAATATATAAAAAGTATGCAAAAATTAAAAATAAATGATATAATTGAAAAAACTAAAAGATAAAATGAAATGAGGATTAAATATGGGAAACATTGTATTATTAGATGAGTTAACAATCAACCAAATAGCAGCTGGAGAAGTAATTGAACGACCAGCATCAGTTGTTAAAGAAATGGTAGAAAACTCAATCGATGCAGGAGCTACTAATATTACTGTTGAAATAAAAAATGGTGGTATATCATATATACGTATAATAGATAATGGAAAAGGATTTGAAAAAGATGATTTAGAAATTGCATTTGAAAGACATGCTACAAGTAAGATTAGATGTGCAAACGATTTAGAAACAGTAACATCTATGGGGTTTAGGGGAGAAGCTTTAGCAAGTATTGCAGCGATATCTAACATAGAACTTGTATCAAAAACAAGTGATATGGAAATCGGAAATAAGATTGTTGTAGAAGCTGGGAATATATTAGAAAAAGAAGAAGCGGCTTGTCAAAAAGGTACAACAATAACTGTTAAAAATCTATTCTTTAATACACCAGTTAGATATAAGTTTCTAAGAAAAGATTATACAGAAGCAGGATATATTGAAGATGTAATAACAAGAATAGCATTAGTTAATCCACATATATCTATAAAATTAATAAGTGCAGGGAAAACTGTAATACAAACAAATGGAAGCAATCAACTTAAAAATGTAGTATATAGTATATATGGTAAAGATGTAGCAAATGCAATAATAGAACTAGAATATACATACGAAGACTATAAAATATCAGGAGTTATAGGAAAACCAGAAATAGCAAGATCAAATAGATCAAACCAACTATTTTTTGTTAATAAAAGATTTGTAAAGGATAAAACTTTATCAGCAGCTACAGAACAAGCATATAAAGGGTTAATACCGTTAGGTAAATTTGGTTTCTTAATATTAAACATTGAAATGAATCCGTCAAAAGTAGATGTTAATGTTCATCCAGCTAAACTAGAAGTTAGATTTGTAGAAGAAAGTAAAGTATTTCAGGCTATTTTACATGGAATAAAAGACACGTTATTAAAATCTGAATTAGTAGCAAATGTAAGTAGGCCTATAGAAGAAAAAAAATCTATAGATAGAGCATTGACTTTTGAACAACGATTATTGGAAATAAAACAAAATAAAGAAAACAAAGATATAAAAAAAGAAAAAACAGGATTATTTTCTTTTAGAAAAAACAACGAAGAAAAACAAATGGAAGGTTCAGAAACTTTAATTGAAAAATTATATAATCATAGAAATAATATTGAAGAAAAAGATGAAGCAGATAATCAAAGTGGAGAAACAGAGATAGTAAATACTAAAATAGGCATATCTAATCCTATACAAGTATCTCCAAATATTAGTGGTAATATAGAGCCAAATATAAATTTAAATACAATGAAAACTGATATTAATGACCCTATAAATACTGAAGATATATTGTTACAATTAAAACAAATGAAAGAAAAAATTGAAAAAGAGTTGAATGTTAAAGAAGGACAAGAAGAAATTAAAAAAGTTGAAGATCTAGAAGAAGCAAATAAATTACAAGAAGATATTGAAGAATATAGAGTTGAAGAAGCAGAAAATATAAAAGCGACTGATGATAAAGTAAATATTGATTTTCAAGAACAAAAAATGGAAGGCAATAAAATAGAAGAGAATAAGATAAATGATTTAGGAAAATCAAACGAATCTAAAGAGATTGTAATAGATGAAACTATTAGATTAAGTATACCACAAAGTGAGAATTTACTAGATGAAGAAATAAATGAAAGCATATTACAAAAAGAAGAGATAAACAAAGAAAAATTTGAAGATATAGAACAAAAAAACAATATTGAAGATATAGATAATGCTCATAAAATTATCGAAGAAATCAATAATGAAGAAGTTCAAAAGGAGTTTCAAGAGATTAAACAAAAAATGAAAAACCTAAATGATAATCCTAAAATAGTTTCAGATGATTTTAATGAGATGTATGCAAAAATGTTTGGTAAATTACCAACAGCAACTGTAGAAACAGATATTAATCAAGAAGATGAAAAATCAAAAATATTAAAAGATATATTAAATTCAGCACAAGAAAGTGTATTTGAAAAGATTGATGAAGAAACAGGAATACAACCTTACAAAATAATTGGAGTTGTGTTTAAAACATATATTATATTAGAAATAGAAAAAGAAATGTATATATTAGACCAACATGCAGCACACGAAAGAATAATGTATGAAAAAATTAAAGAAAATTATTACAGTAGTATTTTAAAAGATTCACAAATGTTATTACTTCCAGACATTATAACTTTGACACATAAAGAAATGGATATAACTAGAGAAAATATGCAAATGTTTATAAAAGCAGGATTTAATTTAGAAGAATTTGGAGACAACACTATTAAATTAACAGGAGTACCAACAGTATGTTTTGAACTAGACACAAAAGAACTATTCATTGAAACTCTAGATGAAATTAATACTGTTGCAAGAACAGCCAAACAAGAAAAAGAAGAAAAATTTATAGCTACAGTTGCATGTAAAGCAGCAGTCAAAGGTAATATGTCTTTAGCTGAATCTGAAATTAAGATATTATTAGATAAATTGTTAAAACTTCCAAATCCGTTTACATGTCCACATGGTAGACCGACCGCTATAAAGATGTCAAAAGACGATATAGAAAGAAAATTCGCTAGAAAGTAAGGGGAAAAAATGCAAAAACCAAAAGTGATAGTTATATGTGGACCGACAGCATCAGGAAAAACAGCTTTATCTATTGAATTAGCTAAAAAAATAAATGGAGAAATTGTATCATGTGATTCTATGTTAATATACAAATACATGGATATAGGTACAGCAAAACCAACTATAAAAGAAATGCAGGGAATACCACATCATTTAATAGACATAATAGAACCTAATCAAAGATATAGTGTTTCGGAATATAAAAAAGACGCAAAAAAAGCTATAAAAAAGATATTAGAAAAAGGAAAAGTTCCAATAGTAGTAGGTGGTACAGGTTTGTATTTAGATAGTCTTATTTATGAAATAGAATATCCAAACATTGAGTTTGATGAAAAATACAGAGAATATCTGGAAGAAAGAGTGAAAAAAGAAGGATTAAAAGTATTATATGCAGAAGCTGAAGAAATTGATCCATTAGCAGTACAAAAAATAAGTATTAATGATGAGAAAAGAATACTTAGAATTTTGGAAATATATAATTCTACAGGAAAAAATAAAACTGAATTAGAAGTTGAGTCAAGACAAAAAGAAGTAGAATTTGATTATGCAGTATATGCTATTGATTGGGAAAGAAAAACGTTATATGATAGAATTAATATGAGAGTTGAAAATATGATAGCTGATGGCCTATTAGAAGAAGTTCAGGAAATTTTAGATAAATATAAGATTTTTCCAACAGCAATGCAAGGGTTAGGGTATAAAGAAATTGTAGAATATTTAAATGGAAATATTACAAAAGAAGAAGCGGTAGAAAAAATAAAAATGGAGACAAGAAGATATGCTAAAAGACAAATGACATGGTTTAGAAAAAATAAGCAAACAATATGGTTAACAGGAGAAAACGATATTAATACAAATATTGAAATTATATGCAAATAGTAAAGAGGTGAAAATATAGTTGGAGAAAAAAACAAAAGAAATTAACAACAAGAAAAAAAGTAAAACTAAAAAAAAGTCAATATCAAAAAAAATAATAATATTAAGTACTATTCTTTTAATAGTTTTATATGTAGTGTATACAATATATTTGTTAATATTAGAGCCTACAAATATTTTTACTGTAGAAGAAGGAAGTTTATATCAACAAGAAACTAATATTGGCTATGTTATCCGAAATGAAATTGTAGTACAAGGTGAAAATTATAAAAACGGAATCGATCCAATTAAAACAGAAGGTGAAAAAGCCAGAAAAGGTGAAGAAATATTCAGATATTATAGTGAAAATGAAGAAAATTTAAAAAAGCAAATCGACGAATTGGATATTAAAATACAAGAAGCTATGTTGAAGGAAACAACAATATATTCTTCTGATATGCAACAGTTAGAAGATGAAATAAATGTAAAATTAGAACAAATTATCAACTCAACAAATTTATCAGAAATAGAAGAATATAAAAAAGAAATAGATGAACTCATATTAGAAAAAGCTAAAATAGCAGGAGATTTAAGTCCTGCTGGAACATATTTAAATACTTTAATAGAAGAAAGAAAAAAATATGAAAGTCAATTGAATTCTGGTTCTGAATATGTAATAGCACCAATTAGTGGAATAGTATCATATAAAGTAGATGGATATGAAGAAATATTAACACCATCAAATTTTTCTAATTTAAGTAGCGAGTATTTAGAAGAACTAAAATTAAAAACAGGGCAAATAATAACAACCAATGAAGAAAAAGGAAAAGTTATAGATAATTTTAAATATTATATAGCTACAACATCAACATCAAGTGAAGCTCAAACGGCAGAAGTAAATGATAATGTAAAAGTTAGATTAGTAAATGGTCAAGAAGTTGATTCTAAGATAGTTAGTATGAAAAAAGAAGACAATCAAAAAGTACTATTAGTATTAGAATTAGAAGAAGGTATAGAGTTATTAACAGATTATAGAAAAATAACATTTGACTTAATTTGGTGGAACGACACAGGGTTAAAAGTACCAAATGAGGCTATAACTGAAGAAGATGGGTTAAGTTATATAGTAAGAAATAGAGCAGGATATTTAAGTAAGTTATTAGTTAAAGTAGAAAGAAAAGGTGAAAAATATTCAATTGTTGAACCATACTCAAATGAAGAATTACAAGAAATGGGATATAGCACAACAGAAATAATAAATTATAAAAAAATAACAGTATATGATGAAATATTACTGGAACCTAATTTACAAGAGCTAGAACTGCTGTAATATTACAAAAATATTACAGCAGTATTACAATTATATTAAAAATTAAAAAAAAACAATAAATATATTGACAATGAATAAAAAAAAGTAGATACTGTATTTATAATTAAAACAAAGGAAAATTTTTTAGGAGGTTTATTATGGCAGGAGCTTTAGTTGATAAATTTTGGGATATATTTGGAGGAGATAAAGCTGGAAACGAAGAATACGATGAAGATATATATGATTATGAAGAAGTAGAAGAAGAAAATGATAATGAAGAAGAAGCAAGAGGGATATTTGGTAGAAAAAATAAAGTTGTACCAATGACAAATCAAAGTGCTATAAAAATGGTTATATCACAACCTACTACTTTTGAACAATCAGATGAAATATGTAGTTTCTTAAAAGAAAAAAAATCTGTTATAGTTAACTTAGAATATGTTAATAAAGATGTTGCAAGAAGAATAGTAGATTTTATTAGTGGTGGAGTATACGCTTTAGATGGATATATACAAAAAGTATCTAATTCTATATTTTTAGTAGCACCATCAAACTATGAGATAACAAATGAAATGGCAAGAGAAGAAATGAAAAGTAAACTTTCTGTGTCATGGCTAAAAAACAACGGAATGAATGGATAGTGAAATCATTTATTGCGTAAGGAGGAAAAATGATTACACCATTAGAAATAGAAAATAAAAGATTTTCAAAACAAATGATGAATGGATATAATGTTGATGAAGTTGATGACTTTTTGGATGATTTAACAGAAGATTATGAAAAGTTGTATAAAGAAACATCTACATATAAAGAAAAAATCGATGATTTAGAAAAAAATTCAACTAAATATAGAGCTATTGAAGAAACATTGCAAAATACTTTAGTTATGGCTCAAAAAACAGCAGATGATGTTAAAAGAGTTGCAACACAACAAGCAGAACAAATAGTCAATGATGCAAAATCTAGTGCACAAAAGCAAGTAGATGAGTTGAATTCTCAAATTATACTAAAAACAAAAGAGCTTGATGACATAAAAAAACAATTTGAAATATATAAAGCTAAAATGGAATCTTTATTAATATCACAATTGGAATTAATAAAAGATATGAGCAAAACTGATATATAGATAACATAACAGAACATACAGTTCTGTCTTTTTTATTAGAAGAATATAAACAATTCAAATCTATTAAACAAATATAGTGACATAAAACTGAAATAGTTCTGTAATATAACACCTAATATTACAGAACTATTAAATATATATTACAATTGTGTTAATTATATTGACAATAGGGAAAAATAGTATAAAATAGTGTTATCTATGAAAGGAAGTATATGAGAATAATTGGTGGTAAAGCTAGGGGAACTAAATTACATACTTTAGAAGGCAAGAATACAAGACCTACTTTAGACAGAGTCAAAGAATCATTGTTTAATATAATTCAAATGGATATACTAGAAAGTGATTTTTTAGATGTTTTTGCAGGTAGTGGTGCTATTGGTTTGGAAGCTGCAAGCAGAGGTGCAAACAGGGTTGTATTATCAGATAGTTCGAAAAAAGCTTGTGAGATAATTAATCTGAATATTAATAAAGTTCATTTTGAAGATAAAGTAGAAGTGTTTAATTCATGTTCAGACAAAATGTTAAAATTGTTAGAAAAACAAAAATTCAATTTAATATATATTGATCCACCGTACGAAAATATTAATCTGATTAAAGAAACAATAGAATTGATTTTAAAATATAATTTATTAGACCAAGATCATATTATAATTATTGAAACTGACAATGAAGAAAATGTATTAAAAAAAATAAATACAATGGATATTAATATAATAGATAAAAGAAAATATGGAAGAGTAAGTTTAATCTTTTTAACTAAAAAGGATTAAAATGGAAGGGGTAAAAATGGAGATATTTACTTTATTAGAAACGCTAGAAGATTTATTAGAAAGAAGCAGAAATTTGTTATTTACAACTAAAAGTGTTGTAGACAAAGATGAAATGCTAGAACTTATACAAGAAATAAGGTTAAAGTTACCAGATGAACTTAAACAAGCTAAATGGGTAAGAGAAGAAAGAGAAAGAATACTTGTTGAAGCTCAAAAAGAAGCAGACGGAATTGTTAAAGAAGCTGAAAATAGGATAATAGCGATGATTGATGAACATGAAATAACAAGAAAAGCTTATGATCAAAAAACAGAAATAATTGAAACAGCTAATGAAATGTCTAGAGAAATATCAAAAGGAACAAAAGAATATGCAGATTCATTATTATTAAACACAGAAGCTGTACTTGGAGATACTTTAAATAAATTAGGTGAAGATATGACAGCAGCAATTAATTTAATGCAATTATCGTTGGAAGATACACTTAAAACTATACAAAATAGTAGAAAAGAATTAAAATAGTTAAGATTAAAAGTCAGAAGCAGAAGTCATAAAACTACGACTTTTGAATCTGGCTTTAAACATATATTAGCAATAGAAGGAGAAACAGATGGCGAAAAAAAGAAGATATAAAAAGAAAAATGATGATACAGTAAAAATGAATATATCAATAGTTATAGTTATGATGATTAGTATATTATTAGCTGTTTTGATATATACTAAATCTGGAATAGTTGGTAATAAACTATATGAAATATTAGGTGGTATGATGGGTATAACACAATACTTATTACCAATAGGTTTATTTATTTTAGGAATAAAAATAGCTATCAGTAAATCGGAAGTTAAAATAAAATTATTACAATATACAGTAATAATATTACTTCTTTCTGCAACTTTTAGTGTATTTCAAATTGTAACAGGAGAAATGGCTATAACAGATGATTTTTCACAAACATTAAAAACTGCATACGATTTTGGAACACAAGGAATTGGTGGTGGAAGTCTAGGAGCTTTACTTGCAATACCAGTTATTCAGTTAATAGGTAATATAGGAGCAGTTATAGTGGTTATAGGAGCTGCAATAGGTTTAATTGTATTTACATTTGGAATAGATTTATCGAAAATAATAAATGATTTAGCTGAAAATATTGAAGAAAGAAGAGAAATAAGAAGAGAAGAAAAAGAAGAAAGAAGAAATGCAACAATAGATGAAAAAGAAGAGAGAAAAGAACAAAATAAGTTAAAAAGACAAGAAAGAAAAATGAAACAATCGAAAACACAAGAACTTGATAATCAAATAAAAATCAATTACGGTGGAGAACTTGTGGATAACAAAGATGAAAATACAGTTTTGAAGAAATATAATCATAGTAAAGATGATATAGAGTTAGTTGGAAAGAATAATAAAGTAAATAAAGATAGTAAGTTAAAACAAATAGAGCCGGATGTTATAGAGAGTAATTTATTCAAACAAGAAGAAGAACAAAAAGAAGATGTGAAAAAAGAAGTACTTCAATTAGAACATACAATAACAGTTGAAGATGAACATTATGAATATCCACCAGTAGCACTTTTGGGAAAACCAAGTAAAAAGCAATTAAAAGGTGGTGCTAAAGCTTTGACAGATACAGCAACAAAACTACAAAAAACACTATATAGTTTTGGAGTTTCTGCTAAAGTTGAAAATGTTTCAGTAGGACCAGCAATAACAAGGTATGAATTAAAACCAGCAGAAGGTGTAAGAGTTAGTAAAATTGCAAAATTATCAGATGATATAGCTCTTAATTTAGCAGCAGAAACAATAAGGATTGAAGCTCCTATTCCAGGTAAACAAGCAGTTGGTATAGAAGTTCCAAATGAAAAAAGAGAAGCAGTTCATTTTAGAGAAGTGATTGAAAGTTCGGAATTTGAAGGAAACACATCAAAATTAACTGTTGGATTAGGAAAAGATGTAGGCGGAAATATTCAACTTGCAGATATAGCTAAAATGCCACATGTTTTAATAGCAGGTGCAACAGGATCAGGAAAGAGTGTTTGTGTTAATACAATTATAACAAGTATAATATATAACAGTAAGCCAAGTGAAGTTAAATTCGTAATGGTAGATCCAAAAGTTGTTGAACTATCAGTATATAATGGAATACCACATTTACTTATTCCAGTTGTTACAGACCCTAGAAAAGCAGCAGGGGCATTAGCATGGGCGGTTCAAGAAATGGACAATAGATATAATCTTTTTGCAGAAAAAGGTGTAAGAGATTTAAAAGGATATAATTCAGCTATTGAAAAAGAAAAAGATGAAGAAAAAACAAAAGGTGTATTACCGCAAATAGTTATAATAATAGATGAGCTTGCAGATTTAATGATGGTTGCAAAAAATGATGTAG